>JACPUX010000065.1 GCA_016192065.1 Betaproteobacteria bacterium | reverse complement strand
TCCGGGAAATAATTCTCGCCCGCCGCATAACCGCCTTCTTCATCGTGCGCATAGCGGTAGTCCTTGCCGTAATCGAGCTGCTTCATCAATTTGGTCGGCGCGTTGCGCAGGTGCAGCGGTACCTCGCGCGAGCCGTCCTGTGCCACGAAGGCGCGCGCCGCATTATACGCGACGTAGCCCGCGTTCGATTTCGCCGCGACCGCGAGATAGATCACCGCCTGCGCCAGCGCCAGTTCGCCTTCCGGCGAGCCGAGCCGCTCGTAGGTCAGCGCGGCGTCCTGCGTGAGCTGGATCGCGCGAGGGTCGGCCAGGCCGATGTCCTCCCACGCCATGCGCACGATGCGCCGCGCGAGGTAGCGCGGATCGGCGCCGCCATCCAGCATGCGCACCAGCCAGTACAGCGCGGCATCTGGGTTGGAGCCGCGCACCGATTTGTGCAGCGCGGAAATCTGGTCGTAGAACGCTTCGCCGCCCTTGTCGAAGCGGCGCAGGTTCTGCGCCAGGGTGTTGTCGAGGAATGCGCTGTCGATGCTGCCCACGCCGGCGGTCTGCGCCGCGGTCTGTACCTGCTCCAGCACGTTCAGCAAACGGCGCGCGTCGCCGTCGGCGTAGCCGATGAGGCGCTCGCGTGCGTCGTCGGCAAACTGCAAATCCGTCAGGGCAACCTGCCGCGCACGCTCGAACAAAGCAGCCAATTCCTCCGCCGACAGCGCGTGCAGCACGTACACCTGGGCGCGCGACAGCAGCGCGTTGTTCACCTCGAAGGACGGATTTTCGGTGGTCGCACCGATGAAGGTCACCAGCCCCTGTTCGACGAACGGCAGGAAGGCATCCTGCTGCGACTTGTTGAAGCGGTGCACTTCGTCGACGAACAGGATGGTGTGGCGGCCGCGCTGCTGCAGCACCTGCTGCGCCTGCGCGATGGCTTCGCGGATGTCCTTCACGCCAGACAGCACCGCGGACAGCGGCACAAACTCGGCATCGAAGGCCTGCGCCATGAGCCGCGCCAGCGTGGTCTTGCCCACCCCCGGCGGCCCCCACAGGATCATCGAATGCAGCTTGCCGGACTGGAACGCCAGACGCAGCGGCCTGCCCTCGCCCAACAGATGAGATTGGCCGATGACCTCGTCAATATGTTTGGGGCGCAGGCGTTCAGCCAGCGGCGCGGCTGGGGATGGCGAGTCAAACAGGCTGTTCTGGGGCTGGGACATGATTTGGCAATGATAATACGAAACCCCTCCCGGCTTCCCCTGCTCAAGGGGTGGAGGCGTTAATCGCTCAGCACATCCGCGCCCTTGGGC
>JACPUX010000061.1 GCA_016192065.1 Betaproteobacteria bacterium | reverse complement strand
CCCCAGGACCAAAATCCCAAAGCCCTCAGCACCCCCACATACCAGTGCCCACACTTATCGGCTGTTACTTGTTAAAGAGCGTACCGCTTAAAAAGCAGCAAAGAGGGTGAATTATACAGCACCTGAAAAACACGTCAACAGAGTTTAGGCTCCATGACGATTAGCCCTCTGTCGAGTCGCTCAAGCCCGTCCGTCGATCGAAACGATAAAAAGCACGATGGCCAAACCCGCCAGTACCGCAAGCATGATCTTGATCCAACTCTTGGGATAGTGGCCAGCGATCTTACCGGTGGCGCCGTTCTGCACCACCTGGTAGGTCTTGCTGCCGTATTGGTAGGTGACCAACCAGGCCGGCACAAGGATGTGCTTGAAGGTCTGCGCCGAATACCGCGCGTCTACCTCCAGGTTGCGACAGGTGTCGCCTGGCACCTGCGCGCGGCAGAGCTCGCGCGTTTTCACTTCCATGGCTTCGCGGGCGCGCTGCGCAGCCGCTATGAGGTCGATTTGATACCTTTCAACGACCCACCCGGCAACGAACTTGGGGTCATAGGGCACCAGTCCCTGTTTGGTCGGAAATGGCTCTACGCCCCGCAACAGATCACCATTGACACCCACCGAAGCGCAGACCAGGTCATCGTCAAAGAAGTGGCTCAACCGGCCTTGGACGGCCTCCCAGCGCGTGTGCTGCACCCGCCGTGTCCGTGTCTCGCCCGCGGAATTGGTACCGGTCTCCGTGGTGTAGTGGTGGTACCCAGCCTCGGCGCGCCATTGCGCGTCCACTTTGGCATCAAAGGTCCAATAGGGAAGATAGATGCCATGAACGGTATCGGTCAGCGCCCGCTTCTTGAGCGCGTTGGGCGCGAACCAGACCTTGCCATACCAGGCCCTAATGGCCTCCCTTGCCTGCCCCTCGCCGACCTTAAAGGGCAGGAGGCTTTCCGGACGAAAAGCGGCCTTGGTCTGCTCGTAGGGAACGATCTGGGCGGAGCCGCAGAAATCGCAGCGTTGCGCTTGGTGCGCGCGGTCGAGGACCGAAATCGCTTGGCAGCTTTGGCATTTGACCGACGCTTTGTCGGCTTGCCAGCCCCGCGCTTCGTCCGGCACACCCCTCAATGCCGTAACCAGGTCGTGTTCCATCGCCCCAAGCTGGGTGGGATCTCCGGCGACCGGCGCGCTGGTTCCGCAAAACGGGCAAACTAGCGCCTGCCTGGCGGGGTTCCAATGCGCGTCACCGCCGCAGGCAGGGCACGCAAATTTGTCCTGGGCGAGCGCCTCGCCGCCGAGTTCGGTACCCATGTGCTATTTGATGAAGTAGCCCAGCGGCTTCCAGGATCCCGCCTCGCGCGTCAGAATCACGGTCTCTTCGGCTTCGAGCTTGTTTTCGAAACTGGAAAAGAAACCCAGGACCACATACTCGCCATCCGGCGCGCCGGCGAGCTGCGTCGTGTATTGCGCCATACGCGGCCGACGCGACTTGGTCTCTCCCAAAGGTGCGCGCACGCTGCGCAACACATCGCTCCATTTCTCGTTGGTGGCCTGAATGCGAAAAGCATTCGCCGCCAGGCGCCAACTCTCCACCCCTTTGCCCGCGTCAGTCAAGGCCAGCCATGCCAGTGCTCGGTCCTTGGCTTCGGCGACACGCGGATCACCGCCCGAGTTCGCCAACGCTGCCGCCGCCGTTGCGAAAACCACCAGCGCAATCAGGAGCGCGCGCTGCCAGATCCTAGTTCCAATCATCGCAATTTCCCTCACGACGCCATGAATGAATCGACCGCGGCCCTGGCGATTCGCCATTGTGAACCAATACGCTTGCCCTTGAGCTCACCCGCTTCCAGGGTGGCAACCACATCGGACTCGCTCACGCCCAGCATTTGCGCGACCTGCACCGGAGAGAAGAACTCCGGCGCGGCCACTGCTGGGGTGGCGGCGGCGGGCGCTGTGCCCTGATTCATGATGCCCCCCGGCTGGTTCATCATCTGTTGCGCCATGGCCAGCCCCACGGCCATCTCCGCGCCGATGCCGCCGGCGCCGGCGCCCTTCTCCATGCCCTGGGCCATCTGGAATTTCACATAGTCATTGAGATTGCCCACCGCCGCCATGCTGGAGCGCTTGTCTATCGCCTGTTCGACTTCGGGCGGAACAGACACGTTCTCGACGATAAAACTGGTGATCTCCAGGCCATACTTGCTGGTGGTGGCCGGGTTGATCAAGGGCAGCAAGGCGCCACCCATTTCGCTGTAGCGCGCCGCCACGTCGAGCGCGGGAATATGTGCCTGCGCCAAAGCCTCGCTGAACACACTGACGATGCGCGAACGCATGGTCTCGTTGAATTCATCGAGGCGGAACTGATGGTCCGTGCCAGCCACCTCCTTGAGAAACAGTTGCGGATCAACGATGCGGAAGTCATAGGTACCGTAGGCCCGCAGTCGCACGATGCCGAAATCCTGGTCGCGCATCATCACCGGGTTGGCGGTGCCCCACTTATTGCCGGTGAACAGCCGAGTGTTGACGAAATAGACATCGGCTTTGAAGGGGGATTCGAACCCGTATTTCCAACCCTTGAGGTCGGACAGGATCGGAATGTTGTCGGTGACCAGTTCGTGCTTGCCCGGGCCGAAGGTATCGCCAAACTGGCCCAAATAGACGAATTGCGCGATCTGGCTTTCGCGCACGATGAGCTGCGCGCCGCGCTTGATCTCCTTGTCTTCATCCGGAAAGCGGAAAGAGAGTGTGTCGCGCGAATCGTCGACCCACTCGATGATGTCTATGAACTGCTTGGTCAGGAAGTCCAGGATGGCCATGTCGATCTCCTCACTGTGCTTGTGAAAATCAAGGCTTGTTGGGCGCGGCTTTGGCTGCGGTGCTCGCCTTGACCCCATTGGCCGCGCCGCCGGTTTCCGCGACCCTGGCGAACTCCTTTTCCAAAGCCTCGCGCGGCAAGGCTCCGGCGACGATACGGCCATCGCGGAAGACCATGGTGGGGGTGGCGTTGATGCGATATTTCTGGCCCAGTGCGATCACTTTTTCGACCGGATTGTCGCAATTGCCGTCGGTGGCAGGCATCACGTCTTGCAGCATGAAATCGTAGTAAGCCTTGGTGCGATCGGCCGAGCACCAGATCATTTTCGACTTGCGCCCGGCATCCGGATGCAAGGATTCGATCGGTAGCAGGAAGGTGTACATGGTGATGTTGTTCACTTCCTTGAGCTCGTTCTCCAACCGTTTGCAGAAGGGACAGTCGGCATCGGAAAAAATGGCGATTTCCCTCGATCCGTCGCCCCTGACCAGCTTGATCGCCAAATCCAGCGGCAGCTCGTTCCAGGGCAGGACCCGCAGCTTTTGCATGCGTTCGCCGGTCAAGCTCACCATGCGCTCGATGTCGATGATCTCGCCCAGAAACAGAAACTTGACCGCTGGGTCGGTGTAAATCAGGCGATCTCCAACCATCGCCTCGTAGAGTCCGAGTATGTTGCTCTTGGTGACATGGCTGACCTCCGCCTTGGGGAACTTGGTTTCGATCAGCTTTTTGATTCGGGTTTCGTCCCCGGTAGCCAGAGCGGTTCCGGCAAGGCACCAGCAGGCGACGATGAGACTTAGGGCACGACTCGTTGCATTCATGGATTGCTTTCAGAAGGTGGCATGAGGCCGATTGGACAGTTTAGCGCAGGGCGGGTTGCGCCAGCATTCGGCGCACGAGCGGCAGGCCCGCCACGGCGGTCAAGCCAAGGTTGCGCAGGGCACGAGTAATCCCGTCGTTTTGCTGGAACAGGCGCCACAAATTGTGGGTGAGGAACTGCATGCCCTGTACCGGAACTGCTCGGGCGCGCGCATATCGGGCCAGCAGCCACGAAGCGCCGCAATCCCCCGAATCGCCTCGCGCATGCAGAACTTCTGCCAGGCACGCGGCATCACCGAAGCCAAGGTTCACGCCTTGCCCGGCCAAGGGATGCATGCCATGCGCGGCGTCTCCGACCAGCGCGAGGCGCTGTCCGATGGGCTCATTGAGACGCAGGAAGTACAACGGATAGCATGCCGACCGATTGAGGGCGCGCAACGCGCCCAGTTCTTGCCCGCTGGTCTGGGCCACGCGGGCCGCGAGCTCCTGCGGTTCGGCGCGGGTCAGCGCTGAGGCTTCGGCTGCCGGGGCCGACCAGACCATGGAAACCGCTCGCCCCGGCAAGGGCAACAGTGCCAGCACCGCGCCGTTCGGCAAGAACCATTGCCAGGCCCTCCCTAGGTGCGGGCGCTCACATTCGAAATTGGCGACCACCGCGCTGTGGCCATAGGCCTGTGGCGGGCCAGCGATGGCGGTGGCTCGGCGAACCCAAGAGTGCAAGCCATCGGCACCAACCAGCAGGCGGGCCTCCAGGATCTCGCCTGAATCGAGCCGGAGCTTGACCCCGTCCTGGTCAATGTGCAGTGCCTGCAAACCCTCGCCACCGCGCAAGCTCAGCCCATCGCCCGCCCCTTCGGTTTCCCGCAGGCGCGCCACCAAAGCAGTATGCAGGCTGCGCTGCTCGAGGATCCAGGCCAGGGCCCGGATGGCCAATTCATAAGCATCAAATTCCAGTGGCCGACCGGGCCGGTCACCCCGGATGCGCATGGCTTCCACCGCCTGGAGGCGCTCGACCGGCAGCGCCCCCCAAACCCCCAAAGCGTGGAGGAATTCGGCGCTGCCAGGGCTGATGGCGAAGATCCGCTCATCCCAGGTTTCGGCGGGTCCTGGCTCGGCGATGGGCGCACGATCGAGCAGCACCACTCGTAGACCCGCGCCTTGGAGCGCGAGCGCGAGCGCCGAACCTACTAGACCAGCCCCAACTATGAGAACGTCACTCGCGGCCACGATCAGAGCACCGCCAGCGATCCAGGCGCCCCAGCCTCGCGCCAGGCGCGCATCGACTTCGCGCACCGGCGCCGAACCCGCCCCGACACGCCACCCACCGCGCGCCGGCAACAAAGCCCAAGAGTCTCAGGCACGTTCGTTCAGGTCCATGCGAGGGTCTCGATGGTCAACTGTTGGTTGGTGTAAATACACAAGTCCCCGGCGATGGACAGTGCCTTTTGCACCACTTCGGCGGCCGGGATCTCGGTGTTCTCCAGGAGCGCCCTTGCCGCGGCCTGGGCATAGGGACCACCTGAACCGATCGCGACGATGCCCAACTCCGGTTCCAGCACGTCGCCGTTACCGGTGATGATCAGTGAACTCTGCTTGTCGCTCACCGCCAGCATCGCCTCAAGGCGGCGCAAGATGCGGTCGGAGCGCCAGTCCTTGGCCAATTCCACGGCGGCGCGCTGTAGATGACCCTGGTGCTTTTCGAGCTTGGCTTCGAAGCGCTCGAACAGGGTAAAGGCATCCGCCGTGGCACCGGCGAAACCAGCCAGAACCCGTTCGTGGTAGAGGCGCCGAACCTTGCGCGCGGTGGCTTTGACCACGATGTTGCCCAAGGTGACCTGGCCGTCGCCGCCCAAGGCCACAGCGTTGCCGCGGCGTACAGATAATATGGTAGTGCCGTGAAAACTGGAGTCGGTCATGAGCAAGACTTTGCTAAACCTGTGCGCCGGCAAGGCGCCAGCGCCCTGCGCATGCCTGCGGGATCAGCGTTTGGGGCTTTGGAAACAGGCTGTGTTGATGCCAATCAACATGAGCAGGGCCTGAATGATCGGCGATACGCCGACGATGCGCAAGGGCTTGCCCTGGGCATGTTTGTGTGTCAGCGCGTTGAACAGGGCGCCAGCGCAGACAAAGTCCATGCGATCCACTCCGCTCATGTCGATATTCAGCGCCGGGTGTCTTTCGATGTAGTCGAAAAGCCCCGAAACTTGCGAATCCGCGGGGCCGAGCATGTTGCCCAGACAAACGTATTGGTCTTCCGCGGCCGCCGCCGGCGGCGCCGGCTGCGTTTCTTCCACGGCCTTGATCTGGGCCTTGGTCAAGGGCTCCCAAGAAGGCGGCGAAACTTCGAACGTTACCGCGTAGTTGATCGCGCATTCGTCGAAAGCACTGGGGTCATTGAGCCATTGCCAGATTTCGAGCAGGAGCAGCCAATGCCCTTCGTTCTGCTGCTCGCCCACAGCGGTGGCTTCAGAAATCAGTCGGTGCAGGTGTTCCAAGGTGGCCCACTGCAAGGGATAGGGGCGGCGCCGCAACTGGCGCAGCAAATCGGCGAACGCCCGGCAGGCGTCATCATCAGCGGCGAGCATACCGGTCACGTCCAACTGCGCCTGGGGCTGATTGTCGGTGACCTTCTTGAGCGCAGGGAGCTGATTCGGCTCGTCCAGGGTCAGCCTTCCGGTGAAGGCCACAAAACCCTTGCCGGTCGGTCGTTGCGGCTTGGCGGTCTTCGCTTCGCGGCGTTCGTCCCAAACCGGCGCAGAGCGCTCGAACACCACCACGTACTTGAGCGAGAAGTCCTCGTAGGCCTGGCGCTCGCCGGCACGGTGCAGCAAGTCGAACAACGCCGCCCAGGCAAGCGAGGAGCGCTTGGTTTCGGCCTCGCGCTGCACTGACTCGGCAAGCAGCTTGCGCGCCGCGTCGGCCTGGTTATTGGCAAAAAGCAGTGCCGCATTCTCCAGGGCGGGACACAAACCGGGCTGGCTTTCGGTGACTTCGATATCCTCAGCCAGGGGCTTCCAGATGGTCGACTTCCCCTCCCGCGTGTGGTTATCCGCAGGTATGTCGGCATCCTTCGGCGGACCGGCATCACGAGGCGCGGAGCCCTTGGGTTTGGGCGCGGGCTTGGAGAAGATCGAAAAGGCCATGAGGTCGGGGCGGAAAGCCGGGGAAGGTATTATCGGCCGATCATTTCGGCCTGGCAAGCCTTTCCAGGTTGCCCGGTCGCGGGCTTGCCCAAGCTCGCGCGGAGGCTGGTCGGAAATCCCGGCGGCGAGCAACAAAAGCGTAGCTTTAAGGACATTGGAATAGCGCGTCCAGCGAAACGGGGGCGTCCCGACGAAAGTCGGCGGGAGCAAACGCGTATAATCCGCGCTTTTGCGCAACCGGCCTGCTTCGCGATGGCGGACCATCGAGCCCGAGCATGAATGCTTCTGCCTTTGCCCCTGACCTGCTGCGCGACGTCGCGCGGCGGCGTACCTTCGCCATCATCTCTCACCCGGACGCGGGCAAGACCACGCTCACGGAGAAACTCCTGCTGTTCGGCGGCGCCATCCAGATGGCTGGCACGGTCAAGGCCAGAAAGAGCGCGCGCCATGCCACCTCGGACTGGATGGAGGTGGAAAAGCAGCGCGGCATTTCCGTCACCAGTTCGGTAATGCAGTTCGAGTATGGTGGCCACACCATCAATCTGCTTGATACCCCGGGGCACGAGGACTTCTCGGAGGACACCTACCGAGTGCTCACTGCCGTAGATGCCGCGGTCATGGTCATCGATGCCGCCAAGGGCGTCGAGGTGCAGACCGTCAAACTCCTGGAAGTCTGCCGACTGCGCAACACGCCGATCATTACCTTCGTCAACAAGCTCGACCGCGAGGTGCGCCCACCGCTGGAACTGCTGAGCGAAATCGAGGCCGTGCTGAAGATCGACTGCGCGCCGATCACCTGGCCATTGGGCATGGGCAAGACCTTCCGCGGCGTGTTCCATCTGCTGCACGAGCAACTGCTGCGCTTCACGCCGGGCGAGGAGCGCGCGGGCGGCGAAACCGAGCTGCTGGCCGGCATCAGGAACGCCAAGCTCGACCAGCTCTTTCCGCTGGAGGTCGGGCAGTTGCGCGAAGACGTGGAACTCATCGAGGCGGCGAGCCACCCCTTCGACATCACCGCGTTTCTGGCCGGCACGCAGACCCCGGTGTTCTTTGGATCGGGCATCAACAACTTTGGTGTGCGCGAGATTTTGCAGGCCCTGGTTGAATGGGCCCCACCACCACAGCCGCGTGATGGCGGCGCCCGGCTGGTGCAACCGGCGGAGAGCCCGTTCTCCGGCTTCGTGTTCAAGATCCAGGCCAACATGGACCCCAAGCACCGCGATCGCATCGCCTTCTTTCGCGTGTGCTCCGGTCGCTACACCCCCGGCATGAAAGTGCAGCACCAACGAGCCGGACGGGAAATGAAGTTGGCCAACGCCCTCACCTTCATGGCCAACGAGAGGGTGGCCAGCGAGGACGCTGTGGCGGGCGACATCATCGGCATCCACAACCACGGCCAATTGCAGATCGGTGACACGCTCAGCAGCGGCGAAGCCTTGGGCTACAAGGGCATTCCTTACTTCGCGCCGGAGCTGTTTCGCACCGCTCGGCCCCGCGACCCTTTCAAGGCCAAGCAATTGGAGAAGGGCTTGCAGGAGCTGGGCGAAGAAGGCGCCATCCAGGTGTTCCGCAGTTTGGCCAGCAACGACATGTTGCTGGGTGCGGTGGGGCCTTTGCAGTTCGAAATCGTGGCGCAGCGGCTGGCCACCGAATACAAAGTGGATGCGCTCTACGACGCCGCCAGCATCGCCACCGCCCGCTGGCTGACCTTCCCGGACGATAACCTGCGGCGAGACTTCGAGCGTCAGCAATTGGGCGCGCTCGCCAGCGACGTGGACCAGAACCCGGTGTTCCTCGCGGCCAGCAAATACAACCTGCAAGTGGTGATGGAGCGCTGGCCAGCAGTGGGTTTCCATACCACGCGCGAACATGGGCAAAGGGTGGTCCACGCCTGAGCCCCCCCCAGTCACCGGAAGGTCGCGCGAGCGACCCGCCGAAGCGGGCGAAGACCAGGAACCGCTGGCACTTCCTTCCGTCCGCGAGCGGCGGGAAATCGATACACCAGTGCGCCGAGCGCAGCAGCGCCGCAGGTCGCCCGCCCACTCCTATTGATCCGGCCAGATGAAGTTTGAAGTTTCAAGCGGCATATTTGACGCGCGGATCTTGGAAGAAGCTCTTGACCCGCTCGGGTGACTGTTCGAGTTTGAGCATGTGCTCGGTGGCTGCGAGTTTCAATTTGGCCTTGG
>JACPUX010000068.1 GCA_016192065.1 Betaproteobacteria bacterium | reverse complement strand
CCGCTCACCAGCTGGTCAATGACCTCTTTGGGGATACGTGGCAGCTCCACCGCCGCCTTCTTCTTGCTCGTCTTGCTTGGCATACATGCTCCTTTCAGGCTTCATGATATGCCTCGCACACAAAATTCCGGACAGGCTCTTCAACGTATCGAGCTTGCTAACCACCACGCCAGCAACATTACCGCTAGCGTCAATCAATGGCCCACCGCTGTTCCCGGACTGCACCGGAGCGGTAATCTGAACAAGCCTAACATCGTTCCGTGGGCCTGCCAACGCACTGACATTTCCGGTTGTGACATGCGCGCCCTGTGCGAGCAAGCCAGACAGTGGGTAGCCGATGACAGCGATCGACTCACCGGCACGGAGCTTGCCATCTCGAACTGTTGCACTCACGTCATTTCCGCCCTCTGCATCAAGAAGCGCCAGGTCATTTCTAGCATCGCTGGACTGAACGCGTGCCGCACTTTTTCCATTGATAGCTATTCGTGCACAGCCGTCGATTACGTGGAAATTGGTAACAACGTGGCTGCGTGAAACGAAGAAGCCACTACCCGTTGCCTTCGGCTTGGCTTTGGATGCCATCGACATATCGGGCAGCGATGGCGTGGTACTCACCGAACTGGGTTTCCAATCTCGGGCGGCCGCCTGCGCCCTCGCGCGCTCATCAGGTGTCAGACTTCTTTCGATTTGGTCACGGTTGTTTGCCGCTTTCTCATTGCCGCTTGCGGCTGCCAGCAGGTACCAAGAATATGCTGACTGTGCGTCCTTGGCCACGCCATAACCATGCTGGTAGGCAACGCCAAGGTTGTTCTGGGCAAGCACGTTGCCTCTATTGGCGGCACTTTGATACCACATCACGGCCAACTGGTCATTCTTTGGGATACCATCGCCATTCGCATACATCGAACCCAGACTAAATTGCGCATTGGCATTGCCTTGCTCGGCCGCCTTTTTCAACCACTCAAATGCTTTCCGGCTATCTTTCTTGACGCCTTTTCCTTCATTGAGTAAGAGCGCAGCGCCCCATTGCGCTGGCGGGTACCCAAGCTCGGCGGCTTTCGAGAGCCACATGAAAGCAAGTTCTTCACTACGAGGCGTACCCTCCCCTTTGAGGTATTTCGCGGCAAGTTGGGTTTGAAACTCTGGCAAAGAGGAGATTTCGGCAAGTAGCTTGGTCTCTAGAAAATCCATCTTGTCTCGCCAGTCTTGGACCCTCGATTCGGCAATTTGAATCTGCGCGTCGGTCATTTGGTGGCGAACTCTTTCGCGTTCGGATTTTGCATACTCTTCATCTGGCATTTTCGCAATCGACCACCAGTAATAACCGTCAGTCAGATTCTTTTCGACGCCCCGGCCCTCTATGAATATCCTACCCATCGCCCACTGGGCATACGAGTAGCCTTGCTCAGCGGCTTTCTGATACCAAAGAAACGCTTCGTCCTCATTCTTTTGAATGCCTGCCATGCCTGAACCATCTTCGAGTAGCCACCCCACCGCATATTGGGCCTCTGGGAGTCCTTTTTCGGCGGCCTTGCGCACCCAGTAAGCGTACTTTGTCCAATCCCGATCGACCCCTTGTCCATCGAAATATAGCTTTGCCAGCCAGTACTCCCCCTGCTCACATCCTTGATCGACTGACTTCTGGATCCAAATACGTGCCTTGCTGAAATCCATGTCAACACCATCGCCACGCCGATACATGTCACCGACGTTTGCCTGCGCGAGCGGTTCTCCTTTTTCCGCGGTTGCCAGCCAGTGCTTCGACGCGGCGTAACCGCCAGTAAAATTCCGGCAAGCAGTTTCGCCCAATGCCGTAGGGGAGAAAGAAAAAAAGGCGGCTGCGCAAAACACATTAGAGGCACGCAAGATCATTGAGGCTTCACCTTGCCGGTCTCGGGGTTGATCTTGACGATGTAGGGGCACGTCCCTCGTACCATAATGGAAAACTTGTAACCCATTGTGGTTTGGTAGTGGCACTTGGTCAACATGGGATCGCCAGTTGGCGATTCGCCGGTTTTCATTGCCGTATCCCACTGCTCGTAGGCAATGGCGACGGTACTGGTTGCAATAGACAGTACAACCCCAATTGGCCAACGATTGATACGCACGCATACCTCGGATGCTCTTTGTATGGGCATACTATCCCGGCATGCCAAGTTCAGCAAGACTGCCACCAAACGGAGCGATAAGGGGCCGATCTTCGAATATTTTCCGCCCCGCAAGCCTAGCCACTAAGGATGCCTATGGCCCCAACCGGGTTGACGATCGGGATGCCATGGGCGTGTCAAAGGTTCCAGGCTCGACTATTTCTCGAACCTCGCAAAAAACACGCGGGCCATCCGCTCCCGGTATGCGAGTTGGACTTGGTCGCCGCACCATCGCCTTGACGCTTGACCCGCCCGCTCTTCGGCGCCACCGTTGCCGCAAATGATGCCCCAATCGACATCGTTACTCAAGCCTGCCACCAGGGCTCCCGCAGGCGGCCAATCCGCGCTGGGGTTTTTCCGTTCACCCCGCGCACGCCGACCCCGCGCTCGTGGCCTGGAAGCCGCGCGGCGCTTTCGGCCGCTGTCCGACTGGCGGGTCGCGCCACGCGTGGGCTTGGCGCCTGGGTGCGCCTTGCGGGTTCTTACGCGCGAGGCGCGGGGCCCCGCCCGAGGACGTGATTAGCGGTCGCAGCGCGGTGTGGCTTTCAGGCCGCGGGCGCCGCCACGACGCATCGGCGTGAGCGGGTTGAGAGCTTCGCGGATCGGCTGCTCCGGGAATATTGCCTGCAACAATCGATCCCGGCGCGTCGATCGCGACCAAAGTCCGTGGTGCGCGCGATGAGGGGCCGAATGTTTTTCCCCGCAGGCCTAGGCACTAACGATGTCGATGGCCGCGGCCGATTTGACGATTGGGATGCCATGAAAGCGCGCGAGGTTCAATAGGTGCGCATCGCCCGACACGATCAAATCAGCGTAGGCCGCAAGCGCACAGGCCAGCACCGCATCATCGGCCGGATCGTCTTCAACGCGGGGCGCTACGTCTGCCGGGATGATTGTTGCGGCAAGGAGCGCGTAGCGATGCGCCAGTTGTTCTGGCGTTAGCTGTGCGGCGGCGCGCTTCTTCGCGAATTTGACGCGCGGCAGCACATCGGCCAATTCAGCGAGCAGCGCCGCACTGGTGAAGAGTTCGATGCGCCGCTCACGCGCGGCCACCAAAAGCCGGCTTGCCGGTCCGTCCCAGAGCAAACCCGAAATGACGGTATTGGTGTCAAGAACGACGCGCACGGCGCTCGGCCCGGGCAGCGTCGATCTCGGCTTGAATTTCCTCTTCCGTCAGCGGTGGCGTGTTGACGGCGTGCATGCGCTGCATGGCGGCGAACAGTTCATCGACACGCTGCTTGCGTAGATTCTCGCGGACCATCGCTTCCAGCGCCTGCGGGGTGAGCAGGCCGGCTGCCTGCGCTTCCCGCGCAAGCTGATCGGGCAAGGTCAGTTCTAAGGTCGTCAAGTTCCTACTCACTTCCTAGTGGCTCGCCTGGTCGAGCGCGACCCTCACTATCTCATCACGAAGCGCTGCGACACCTCGGGCAGCCAACTGGTGGGCTCAATGAACTGCGCAAGCCCGGGTGCTGCCCATGCGCGTGCCTCAACCCGGCTGACGGTACGCCAAAATGGCGCAGACCGCAACCAACCATGTTTCTCGCCCCGAAGAAGTTTTTGGGCAAGTGATCGAGGTCGAAATTCAGCAGTTGGTCACTCGGCGATAGGGGGCCGCGATATAGGGCCTTGGTTGAATGTTCAATCACCGCCCCGCCGCTGCCGATGTTGCCGACGGCGGTGCCGCTGAGGGCGCGCCCCGAACTGTCTTGGAGAGAGCCCGGTCTTGCTTCTGACTCGACCTTTGCCCTTGGGCTTCTCGTCGCCGGTCACGAAGCCGATGGAGCGCTTGGAAGGTTCGGTGGGGGGTGCCATGAGTTGGCGCAGCGCCTCGAAGACCTGCTTCAACTGTACTCGCGTGTTGTGGCTGGAGGTTTCGTGCTGCAAGGAAAGGCGCTCTGTGTTCTGCTCCAGGGCATCGAGCTTGGCGGCGAGTTCCTGATTGGAAGCGAGCGCCTCGCGCAGGCGCACGAAAGCACGCACCACATAGACCGAGACCTCGACGGCGCGGGGGCTGTTCAACACCGTGGCGGCCATGATCGCGCCGTGCTCGGTAAAAGCGAGCGGGAGTTTGCGCCGGCCGCCGCGCCCTGGCTTTGATGTCGCAAGTTGCGATATCAAAGCCGCATACTCGATGTCATTCAACTGGAACATGAAATCTTCCGGGAAGCGTTCCAGGTTGCGCCGCACCTGTTCGTTGAGGCGGCGCGTTTGGACGCCGTAGAGTGCGGCCAGATCGCTATCGAGCAGTACTTTCTGGCCGCGCACAACGACTATGGCCTGGGCGATGCACGCCACGGGCAGGGCCGCTGCCTCGCTCATCGATGGGCGCTCGCTGGCGCGTGGCGCCTTGCGACTGCCGGGTTCTTCGGCTTAGCAGCCGTGGTCGCCGGCGTTGTCGAGCGCGAAAAAGGGGCGGTGTTCGAATAGGGCACGAGATCGACCATCGAATGCGGGTCGGGAAGTTCTTATCCCGGCGGTGCCGCGAATGCCAGGCTTAAACCAACCCGATTTGCACTTTGCGACCGACCAAGGCGGCGGCGCGCTGCTCGCCAGGTCAAAATGTCCAGCCCGTGTAGCGTCGATCCCGCACCCAGGTGCTTCAGCGAAATCAAGTGTCTCCGTTCGACTGCCGCGCGAATGATGCCCGCAACAATCGACTCTGGTTCATCGGGAAGGTGACCAGGTTGCATTGCTCGCGTTGAGCCGAATTGCGACAATCAACCATCGCGCGCCGTTCGCTTAATGGGGCACTTGCCGCGCGGCCGTCCTGTGCCTCCGAACGCTACCGCTTGTGCGGCGTGGCATATTGCGTCTTGAACTGTTCCAGGCTGAGAATGGCAATGCCCCGGTAAGGGTGCATTTCGATGAGGTGCCTATCGCTCGACACGATCAAGTCCACCGGGGCGGCAAGGGCCACTTCCAGAAACTTGTTGTCCTTGGCATCGCGACAATCGGTGAACGGGTGGAAACGGGGTCGGGAGTCGTATCCAGGTCGAACACGGGGGCGGGAGTCGTATCCAAATCAATGCGCGATTCTAGCGCCTTTGGTCCCCCTTTTGGTCCTCGTCTAGTCACGACTACCGCACCGGCAACGGAGTGCCCGGCTTCCATTGCGAGCTTAAGGCTTGCGCTTCGGCAATCTGGCCGGACGACATACGACTCGCGATTTCGTCGCGGTTTCGGGCGGCGGCCATTTCGTTTCTGCTCGCCGCGGCGAGATTGAAATACATATAGGCAAGCACATAGTCCTGCGGAACGCCCTCGCCCTTGGCATACATCTCGCCGAGCTTGGATTGCGCTTCGGCATACCCCTGCTCGGCCGCTTTGCGGTACCAACTCACCGCCTGCCGATAGTCCACTGGTACATGCACGCCGGTGGTATACATCTCGCCGAGCTTGGATTGCGCTCCGGCATTTCCCGTCTCGGCCGCTTTGCGGTACCAGTGAACCGCCTGCTTGTAGTCCTTCGGAACGCCATGGCCTAGGATATACATCCAGCCGAGAATGCTTTGCCCATCGCCATCCCCTTGCTCGGCGGCTTTGCGGTACCAGTAAACCGCCTGCTTGCGGTCCTCCGGAACGCCTTTGCCTAGCATATACCTAAAGCCGAGATTGTATTGCGCTCCGGAATGCCCCTGCTCGGCAGCTTTGCGGTACCAGTGAACCGCCTGCTTGCGGTCCTCCGGAACGCCTTTGCCTAGGTCATACATCTGGCCAAGGTAAAATTGCGCTCTTGCATCCCCCTTCTCAGCCAGCGGCTTCCAGTACTTCAACGCCGTGGTGTAATCGCCTTTTTCGAATGCGGCCTGCCCTGTGGAGAAATCCGCGACCACGTTGAAGCTGACTACCGCGAGAACCACTGCAAAAATGATTGCGCGCATCATCGCTTATCTCCCGATCTGTTCTTGGTACTAGTGGTTCCAGGCTGGCCTATTTCACGAGCATCGCCAGATCTATTCCGCCCAGCCGCTCGCGTTGTGTGCCTTGGACTTCATAGCCTCACCATCGACTTGAGGTTTGATCCGCCAGTTCTTCGGCGAAACCGTTGCCGTAAATGATGCCCCAATCGATATCGTCACTCAAGCGGTCCAGCAACACGCGCGCAGGCGGGCAATCAGCGCCGGGGGTTTCCCGTTCACCCCGCGCACGCCGACCCCGCGCTCGCGGCCTGGAAGTCGCGCGGCGCTTTCGGCCGCTGTCCGACTGGCGGGTCGCGCCACGCGTGGGCTTGGCGCCTGGGTGCGCCTTGCGGGTTCTTACGCGCGCGGCGCGGGGCCCCGCCCGAGGACGTGATTAGCGGTCGCAGCGCCGTGTGGCTTTCAGGCCGCGAACGCCGCCACGAAGCATCAGCGTGAGCGGGTTGAGAGCTTCGCGGATCGGCTGCTCCGGGAATATTGCCTGCAACAATCGACCCCCGGCGCGTCGATCACAAAAATGGTCCGTGGTGGGTTTTTCTGGAATCAAGCGGGCCAGCAAATCGAGGATAAGGGGCCTTTCACGCAAAAACGCCCTATCCCCGAGGCACAGTACCCCGTCAATCTAACCTTGCGTCTCACAAGCAGCGCGGTGTGCAACCAAACACATCGCGGCACTGTCGCGCAAGACGCGGGAGACGCCACAGCCTTACGCTGCTGCGAACCGCTAGCCGCAATCGTCGGTCGGTGGCCGAAAGCGCAGCCGCCCGGGCTCCACGGTCACGATAGCGCCGCGGGGCAAGACATCGCCATGCGCTGCAATGGCGGCAAGACAGGCTTCTGCCTGTCGCCGCACGGGAAATCCTACTAGCCTGACAATGCCGGCATGTTCCCGACCGAAGGCAACGGCAAGTTCGCCGAAATCCTTGTCGAGCGTGACGACAATGCGCGCCTCTTTCAAGGCAAATGCAAGTATTTCTTCGTCCCCCGGATCGGCTGCCCAGGCTCCGGTCCAGACGACATCGTGTCCGGCCGCTACGAGCGCTACCAGGGCGCCTTTCCAAACGCAGGAATCAAGCAGTAACCTCACGCGGCCTCGTTGAGCTGGAGCGGCTCATAGCGCTCGCGGCCGACCAGACGCCGGGCAAAGGCGAGGCAAGCCAGCACATCTTCGCGCTCCAGCCAATCGTAGCAATCAAGGATGACTTCGGTCGTGTCCCCCGCCGCCAGCATGGCGAGGACGTGCTCCACCGCGAGCCGCCGACCGCGAATGATAGGTTTCCCGCCAAGTATGTCTGGATTGACGGTGATACGCTTGAGCAAGGCGGTTTCTTCCATGGTGGGTTCCTTGGCCTGCAGGGCAGGTTTCATTCTAGGCAGTTCGGCCGTGACGCGCTAGCTGCGGCATAGGCTTTTCGGGCTCAAGCACTCAAACCTCGCTCGGCCGCACCTTCAGTTCGCCGCTTAGTTTTTTCCCCGCGCACTGACCTCACCCCTCCTCATCCGCCTTCACCCCCGCCTCTCTCAAAATTTGAAAGATGAGCGCGGGGCTGAAGCCGCGGGCTTGCAAGAAGCGCACTTGGCGCGCTTTTTCTTTTTCGTTGGCGGGGGCCTGGCCAAAGCGACGCTGCCACAAGGCGCGGGCGGTGGTGGCGTCGTCGGTGCCGGTTTCGGTGAGCGCGGCTTGGGCGACTTCGGCGTCGACACCGCGGGCGCGCAACTCGCCGAGAATGCGCCGCTTGGCGAAGCCGGTGGCGCGATGCCGCGCGGTGGCGGCGGCATAACGCGCATCGGAAAGGTAGCCCGCGGCTTCGAATTCAGCGAGCAAGGCGGCGGCGTCTTGCGGGCTCAGGCCCCAGGCGCGTAGCCTTTGGTCGAGCTCGGCGCGAGCGTATTCGCGCCGGCCCAAGAGGCGCAGCGCCCGCTCGCGCGGGCTCTTCTCAGTCTTCTGCGGCACCGGCAGCGGCTCCGCTGCCGCCTCCCGGCGCATTCACGCCCACCGCGGCGCGGATTTTGGCTTCGATTTCCGCCGCGGTATCGGGGTGCTCGCGCAGGAATTCGCGGGCGTTGTCTTTGCCCTGGCCGATTTTTTCACCGTTGTAGGCATACCAGGCACCGGACTTGTCGACGATGCGATGGGTAACGCCCAGTTCGATGATTTCGCCCTGGCGCGAGATGCCCTCGCCGTACAGAATGTCGAACAAAGCTTCGCGGAAAGGGGGCGCCACTTTGTTCTTGACCACCTTGACCCGAGTTTCGTTGCCCACCATTTCCTCGCCTTTTTTGATGGCGCCGATACGTCGGATGTCGAGGCGAATGGAAGCGTAGAACTTGAGCGCATTGCCGCCGGTGGTGGTTTCGGGGTTGCCGAACATGACGCCGATTTTCATGCGGATCTGGTTGATAAAAACCACCAGGGTGTTGGTGCGCTTGATGTTGGCGGTGAGTTTGCGCAAAGCCTGGCTCATGAGGCGCGCTTGCAGGCCGACGTGCGAGTCGCCCATTTCACCTTCGATTTCAGCCTTGGGGGTGAGCGCTGCGACCGAATCGACCACGATGATATCGACCGAACCGGAGCGCACCAGCATGTCGGCGATTTCGAGGGCTTGTTCGCCGGTGTCGGGCTGGGAGATCAGCAGGTCCGAAACCGTGACGCCGAGCTTTTGCGCGTACACCGGATCGAGCGCGTTTTCGGCGTCGATGTAAGCGGCTACCCCGCCCTGCTTCTGCACTTCGGCAACCACTTGCAAACACAGCGTGGTCTTGCCGGAAGATTCCGGACCAAACACCTCCACCACCCGGCCGCGCGGCAAACCGCCCACGCCCAGCGCGATGTCGAGCCCCAGGGAGCCGGTGGAGACCACCTGCAAGTCGCCCGCCACCTGCGCCTCGCCCATTTTCATGATCGAGCCCTTGCCGAACTGCTTTTCGATTTGCGCCAGCGCGGCGGCCAGCGCGCGTGATTTGTTGTCGTCCATGAGTGCTTTCCCTTGACTCGAATTCGTTCGAAGCGCAAAGCAAAAATTGCGGCTTTGCGCGCTCCTATACCCGGCGATCGGGGTCGTTTTGATTATGGCACGAATCGGAAAAAAAGAACAATCGTTCGATGCGGAATTTTCGGCATGCGCGCAGCGCAGTATTCCGCAAGGGAGGCCGGCGAAGCCGCCGGAGACCAAAAGGCAGCCCCACTCCGGGCGATCGTCCGGCACGAGGCGCCAGGGGGACGCTGGCCAAATCCGGTTTCGTGATTCCGGGGAGCGCCGAAATCCCCGGACCTGAAGGACGTGGACACCGGCGCGACCTGGACACCGGCGCCGGTGTGACCGCCTCGAACAGTGCTTCTCGACCTGGCGCGCCAGCGCTGGCCACCCCGCGATTCCCCTCGGGGCAAAGCGCGGCGCCGCGCTTCGGCAGCGCCGAAGGGGCCCAGCCGGGCGCTTGCGCTCAGGGCGTAACGCCCTCCAGCGCGGCGATCCATCCCCGCAAGGCCGCCCCGACAGCCTGCTCGCGCACCGCCCCGCGGTCACCGGCAAAGTGGTACCGACGTGCCCGTAACTGCCCCGATGGACCGGCCCAGGCGATCCATACCGTTCCCACCGGCTTTTCGGCGCCGCCGCCGCCGGGTCCGGCGATGCCGGTGAGGGCCACCGCCCACTCGGCACCGCTGCGACACCGCGTGCCCAAAGCCATGGCGCCTGCGACCTCCTCGCTCACCGCGCCGTGGTGGGCGATCAGGCCGGCCGGCACGCCCAACTCGGCGATCTTGGCGGCATTGCTGTACGTGACCCAACCGCGCTCAAACCAATCCGAACTGCCGGCGCGGCTGGTGAGCGCCGCGGCCACCAATCCTCCGGTGCAGGACTCCGCGGTCGCCAGTCTCAGGCCTTGCGCTTGGGCGAGGGCGGCGAGTTTGGCGCAAAGCGTCGCGAGTTCTCCGTTCATGGCCCGCGCGCCGCCCTAGCCAAAAAAGCGCTGCCAGAGCGCCAATGCGAGTGCGGTGTAGAAGGCCGCCACGAGGTCGTCGGCCATCACCCCGAAGCCGGTCTTCCAATGCAGATCGATGACGCGCGCTGGCGGCGGTTTGACGATGTCGAAAAATCGAAACAGCAGGAAGGCGGCGATCGCCCAGGCGTCTCCCGCCGGTATCACCCAGAGCACCAGCATGAAGGCGACCACTTCGTCCCAGACGATGGCCCCGTGATCGGGCAGCCCCAGCGCCTTGCCGGTGACTCCGCTCGCCCAGCAGCCCAGGGCGAAAAGCGCTGCGCAAAGCAACACATAGCCCAGATTGCCGAAAATCGGCAAGGCCCAGGCGGCCAGCGGAAAAGCGACCAAGGTGCCGAAGGTACCGGGCGCGACCGGCGCCAGTCCCGCGCCAAAACCCAAGGCGATGAAATGCGCCGGGTGGCGCACCAGGAATCCGGGGCTCGGCACTTGGTTCATGGTCGCGCGGCGAAGTGATCGAAACCGCGGGACGAAATTGCCATCGGCCGCCCCGCCGCATCGCCGACGCTGAGTGCCCCGGCCGGCCCCGCGACGATGCGCCCCACCCGCGTGAGCGGCACACCCAGACGCACGGCCAAGTCCTCGATGGCGGGAGCCTGCGCGGGCGCGGCGGTGAAGCACAACTCGTAGTCATCTCCGCCGGCAAGCACACATTGCGCCCGCCGATCCTCGTCGGTGCAACTGGCCAGCGCCGCGGAGCGCGGCAGGGCGACGAAATCGATGGCCGCGGCGCACTGCGAACGCTCGAGAATATGCCCGAGGTCGGCCACCAAGCCGTCGGAAATGTCGATCGCGGCATGGGCCAGACCGCGCAAAGCCAGACCCAGCGCAAGGCGCGGCGTCGGCCGGCAGAGCCGCGCCACACACGCGGCGCGCGCCGTCGCTTCGAGGTTCACCTGCCCCTGCAAGGCGGCCAGCCCCAGCGCGGCATCCCCCAGAGTACCGGAGACCCAGATCTCGTCATCCGGCACCGCCCCACTGCGCAACAGCGCCTCCCCCGCGGGCACCTCGCCCAGCACCGTGATGCAGATATTGAGCGGCCCGCGGGTGGTATCTCCACCAACAAGTTCGACCTCATGCCGCTGCGCCAGCGCGAACAGTCCTTGGGCAAAGGATGCGAGCCAAGCCTCATCGACCACGGGCAGCGCCAGCGCCAGGAGCGCGAAACGGGGCTGGGCGCCGCACGCTGCGAGGTCGGACAAATTCACCGCCAAGGCCTTGTGCCCCAGCGCCTCGGGTTCGGTATCGGCAAGGAAGTGCGTGCCCGCCACCAGCATGTCGGTGCTGATCGCCCATTGCTGGCCCGGCGTGGGCGCCAGCAACGCACAATCGTCGCCCACCCCCAGGACGGCGTGGCGCGCGGCTTGGGTGAAAAACCGTTGGATGAGTTCGAATTCCTGCATGCTCATGAAGACCCCGCCCGTTCGGGGTGACCGCCGGGTCTGGCGCAAGACTCGCTGGCCCGGCACCACCCCTGATCCCCTGGTAGGCACTGAACCGATCCGTCACACCGGCCCAGGCCGACGTCCGGTTGGTTAGACGTTCTGATACCGGCCCTTGCCGAAATGATGAACCCGGTCCTTCACATCGGTCCAGGCCGGTGTCCGGCTCGCGCAACCTCCTGGATACCCGCCTTTGCGGGATTGACGCATCCTGGCCTGATCAGCGGCTCCCTCACGCCCGTTCCGCGGCGCGCACACCCTTGGCCAACTGGTCCAGAACGCCGTTGATGAACTTGTGACCATCGGTGCCGCCGTAGGTCTTGGCCAGTTCCACGGCTTCGTTGAGAACCACGCGATAGGGAATCTCAACCCGATGTTGCAGTTCGAAAGCGCCCAAGAGCAGAATCGCCCGCTCCACCGGGCTCACTTCCGGCCAAGCGCGGTCGAGTTGCGGTTCGATCGCGATTTGCAGGGCCGCGGCGTGTTCCATAACACCTTGCCAGAGGGTGCTGAAATACTCCTGGTCGATTTTGCTCCAGTGACTGCCGGTTCGAATTTCGTGACCGATGAGTTCGGGGTCGCCCTCCGCCACCAGCCACTCGTACAAACCCTGCATCGCCGCGGCGCGGGCGCGGTGCCGCGCTGATCTCATGCCAGAGCCTGCAGGAGGTTGGCCATCTCCAGAGCCGTGAGCGCCGCTTCATAGCCCTTCTGGCGCATGCGCGCCTCCGCTTGAGCATCGTTCTCGGTGGTCAGAATGCCATTGCCGATGGGAATGCCGAATTCGAGTTGCACGCTGCTCACGCCCGAAGCGGACTCGTTGGAGACGATTTCGAAGTGATAGGTCTCGCCGCGAATCACCGCCCCCAAGGCGACCAGGGCGGCATAGCGCCGGGATTGCGCCATGGCTTGCAGGGCCAGCGGGATTTCCAGCGCCCCAGGTACGGTCACCAAGGTCACCGCCTCATCGGCCACGCCCTGCACTGAAAGCGCATCGAGGCAGCCGGCCAGCAAGCCCTCGCCGATTTCCGGGTTGAAGCGCGACAGCACGATGCCCACTGAGCGACCGGCCCCGGTGAGACTGCGTTCGATCATTTGCGGTTTCATGAGCGGGTGACTCCAGGGCGTTCGAGATAACCGGTAACTTCGAGGTCGAAGCCAGCCATGCTGGGCATTTTGCGCGGCCGCGACATCAGCCGCATCTTGCCGACCTTGAGGTCGCGCAGGATTTGCGCACCGATGCCGTAGTCACGCAACTGGCTCTTGGAGGCCACCGGTTTGGCGTGCCCCAGGGCACGAATGGCCAGTTCCTCGGCGGATTCTGGCCGGTGCAAAAGCACCAGCACCCCGGCGGAGGCGGCGGCGATCGTGGCCAGTGCCGCGGGCACGCTCCAAGCGTGCGAGGGCAAATCCCAATCGAGGCAATCGACCACCGACACCGGCTCGTGCACGCGCACCAGAGTCTCGCGGTCCGGCTGCGGCTCGCCCTTGACCAGGGCGAGGTGGGTGGCACCGGAGAGCTTCTCGCGATAGATGTAAATCTGAAATTCGCCTTGCGCGGTTTGCAGCGTGCGCTCACCCGCGCGCTCCACCAGGTTTTCGTGACGGCTGCGGTGGTGAATGAGGTCGGCGATGGCACCCACTTTGAGCCCATGTTCGCGGGCGAACTCGACCAGATC
This sequence comes from Betaproteobacteria bacterium, assembly GCA_016192065.1. Lineage (GTDB taxonomy): Bacteria > Pseudomonadota > Gammaproteobacteria > Burkholderiales > Casimicrobiaceae > JACPUX01. The sequence continues at coordinate 40,733 of JACPUX010000068.1, read as the reverse complement.
GGGCAGCCGCGCCATGCTGCCGTCGTCCTTGAGGATTTCACAAATCACCGCTGCCGGGGTCAAGCCCGCCGCCGCGGCGAGATCACAGCCCGCCTCGGTGTGCCCGGCACGCATCAAGACGCCGCCGTTTTGTGCGGTGAGCGGAAAGATGTGCCCGGGCTGCACAATGTCTTCGGCTTGCGCGTTGCGCGCCACCGCGGCTTGAATGGTCCGGGCGCGATCGGCCGCGGAGATGCCAGTGCTCACGCCCTCGGCGGCCTCGATCGAGACCGTAAACGCGGTGCCGTGCGCGGCGCGATTCTGCTGCACCATGGGCGGAAGGCGCAGTTGGCGGCAGCGCTCTTCGGTGAGGGTCAGACAAATCAGACCGCGCCCATAGCGGGCCATGAAGTTGATCGCCTCGGGGGTGACGAAGTCCGCCGCCAAAACGAGATCACCCTCGTTCTCGCGATCTTCTTCATCAACCAGCACAACCATGCGCCCGGCCTTGAGCTCGGCGATGATTTCAGGAATGGGGGAAAGGGGCATGACTGGACTTTCGGGCAGGGGGGGCTATTCTACAATGCCGCCCGTACCGCGCCCAAACGGGTGGGAGGCAAGAGACTGGAGTGTCGGGACGATCAGGGGCTCGCCCTGAGGGGTAGGTCGTAGAATTCGAGCGGGTGGCTGCTGTCGTCGCCCAGGATCTCCGCAAGACCATCGGGGTTCTGGCCGTTGTTGATTCGATCGCGCATGGCCAGAACGTCGTCCTTGACTCCAAAGAAAGCGTCCACCACGTCCGGGTCGAACAGCCGCCCGCGCCCTTGGGCGAGCACCTCGAGGGCGATCTCCACCGGCACCGCATCGCGGTAGGCACGCTCCATGGCCAGGGCGTCGAAGACGTCGAGCACGCTGACGATGCGCCCAGCCAAGGGAATTTCGTCGGCGCGCAGCCCTTTGGGATAACCGCTACCATCGAAATGCTCGTGGTGCGTGAGCGCGATGTCGGCCGCCATGCGCAGCAGCGGCGAGGCGCCACCGGCCAGGATGTGCGCACCCAGGACCGTATGCCGCTCCATCACCGCTCGCTCGTCGGGAGTGAGCGCGCCGGCCTTCTTGAGAATGTGGTCGGGAATGCCGATCTTGCCAATATCGTGCATGGGCGCGGCCATGAGCATGAGTTGACTGATCTCCCGGTCGCAGCCGCAAGCAGGCGCCAGCACCGAGGCGAAGTAGCCGATGCGCACCAGATGCGCCCCGGTATCGTGGTCCTTGAACTCGGCCGCCATCACCAGGTGACGCAAGTCGGACCGCCCAGTGCGCCAGAGATCGAGGTCGTAATGTTCCTTCTCCAGCCGCGCCTCGGTCGCTTGGCGTTGCGCCTCCGCCGCGGCGAGTCGGGCCCGCAGCTCGCGGATCTCTTGCTGGGCGAGGTCAAGGCTCAGAGGAAGGTTTGCGGTAGAGAAGTCCGGCGAACTTGGGTCCATTTGCGTTACGATACTCCGGTTCCCCAAACTGCGCCAAGCCACACGCGCTTGCCTCTTCGGACATGAGCTCCGCGTCGAATCGAGTGACATCGTCACCGCGAGTGCTGCTTCTCGGCGCCCGCGGTTTTCTTGGTCGGCACCTCGCCAGCAGTCTGCGCGAGGCTGGTTGCGTGCTGCGCGAAGGCGTTCGCCGCCCGGCCACGAGCAGCGAGATCGCCGTCGATTTCGCGCGCGACACCGATACGGCGGTGTGGCTGCCGCGCCTGGGCGGCATCGAGGTGGTGATCAACGCCGTGGGGATCTTGCGCGAGAACACCAAGGCAACTTTCGCGCCCATCCATCGCGACACTCCCATCGCTCTGCTCCATGCCTGTGAACAGGCGGGTGTAAAGCGTTTGATTCAAATTTCCGCGCTGGGCATCGACGACCAGGCAAGGGAGGAAGCGCTCGCCTACTTCGCCTCAAAAGCCGCGGCCGACCAAGCGTTTCTGGCCTCGCCACTCGAGGTCGTGGTGATCCGGCCGTCGCTGGTTTTCGGCCTGGACGGAGTCAGCAGCAGAGCGCTGCTGGCGGCCGCCAGCCTGCCCCTGCACGTCTTGCCGGGCGCCGGTGCGCAACCGATACAACCGATCCACATTGACGATCTTGGCGCCTTGGTGGCCCGGCTGGTATGCGCCCAGACAGCCCCGCCGCGCCTCGTAGAAGCGGTCGGACCGAGGGTGTTGGACTTCGCTGAAATGCTAGCCGTATATCGGCGCAACCTGGGCCTGCCTCCCGCCGCGGCGCTACACTTGCCCGTGCCCTGGGTGCGGTGCATTACGCGCGTGGCAGAATGGCTGCCACAGCGGGTGGTCGCCCGCGAGACCTTGGCCATGCTCGAACGCGGCAACACCGGCGCCGTGCAGCCTATGCTCGATCTGCTCGGTCGGCCACCGCGCGCGCCCGAGGATTTCGTCGCGCCCGCCGATCGCGACGCCGCCCGACATCTGGCCAATGCGCAGTGGCTCGTCCCCCTGGCGCGCTTGAGCCTGGCGTTGTTGTGGATTTTTTCGGGGCTGATCGGCTGGTTCTTCGCCGATGATAAGGTCGCAGCATGGCTCGCCCGTCTGGGTCTCGACGCCGCTTCGGCGACGGGGGTGCTCCTCGGCGCCTCGATGCTCGACCTCGTGCTTGGCCTGCTGACGCTTTGCTTGCCCAGCAGGACCTTGTGGCTGGCACAGCTCCTGTTGGTCCTGGTCTATACACCACTGGCAAGCTACGCCGCTCCGGAGGCCTGGGTCCATCCTTTTGGGCCGCTGCTCAAGAACCTGCCCATACTCGTGCTCTTGCTCTGGCTCTGGGCCAACACGCCGGCACGCCGCGCATGAGCACCCCCTCCCGGCCGCCCGAAGGGGGTGCATGCCAATCACCGGAGCGGGCGCAGCCCGCGAACCGCACTCACCCCCTTCCTCGGGAAGAGGGCCGGGGGGATGGTTGGTCGAGGCCCGCCCGGCCGCCCGAAGGGGGTGCAAGCCAATCACCGGAGCGGGCGCAGCCCGCGCACCGCAGTCGCCCCTTTCCCTTGGAAGGGCATAGGGGAAAGGCGCACCAGTGACCCTGCTGCTCACCCTCAAGTGGTTGCACATTCTTTCCGCCACGGTGCTTTTCGGCACCGGCATGGGTACCGCTTTCGCCATGTGGGCTGCACATCGGCATGGGGATGCACGCGGCATCGCCCTGGTGGCGCGCAACGTGGTCACCGCCGATTGGCTGTTCACCACACCGGCGGTGATCGTGCAACCGGTAACCGGCATCGCCCTGGCGCTGCTGTATGGCTGGCCGCTTACCAGCTTCTGGATTGCGGCATCGCTCGTGCTCTACTTGCTGATCGGCGCCTGTTGGCTGCCGGTGGTGTGGTTGCAGCTTCGTATGCGCGACCTGGCCGTGGCGGCCGTCGCCCAGGGTCAGGAGCTTCCAGTGCTTTACTGGCGCTATGCGCGGCGCTGGGAACTGCTGGGCTACCCGGCGTTCTTCATGGGCTTGGTGATCTTCTGGCTGATGATTGCCAAGCCCGACTCGTTTGCGGTGATGTAGGGTGAATTTAGGCCCGAAGCGCCGAATTCACTCTACCGAAGCGACCGGAGACGATGCCCCTCACACTGGCACCAGCTCCGCCGTATGCGCGGCCGGCACCTCCTCGCGCCGCACGCGGAACCAGGCAGCGTAGAGCGCGGGCAGGAACAGCAGGGTGAGCGCCGTGGCCACCACCAGGCCGCCCATGATGGCCACCGCCATCGGCCCGAAGAAGGCGCTGCGCGACAGGGGCACCATGGCGAGCACGGCCGCAAGGGCAGTCAAAACGATCGGCCGGAAGCGCCGCACCGTGGCTTCGACGATGGCTTCCCAGCGCGGATGGCCGGCGGCGATGTCCTGCTCGATCTGATCGACCAGAATGACCGAGTTCCTCATGATCATGCCCGAGAGCGCGATGGTGCCCAACATCGCCACAAAACCGAAAGGCTGACCGAACACCAAGAGCGCCAGCGCCACGCCGATGAGGCCCAGGGGCGCGGTGAGCACCACCAAAACCACGCGCTGGAAACTGTGCAATTGAATCATCAGCAGGGTGAGCACGCTGAAGATGAACAAGGGGATGCCTGCCATGATCGACTTTTGGCCTTTGGCGCTGTCTTCCACCACACCGCCCGCTTCCAGCCGATATCCCGGCGGCAGGGTGGCGCGCAGTTCGTCCATCTGGGGTGCAAGCTGCGCCGTCACCGCCGGAGCCTGAATGTTGCCGTAGATGTTGGCACGCACGGTGATGGTGGGCAGGCGGTCGCGGCGCCAGATGATACCGGGCTCGAAGTCGTAGCTGATGCGGCCGAACTGCGATAGCGGCACGCTTTTCCCGGAACGTGTGGGCACGGCCAGGTCGCGCAGGAGCGAGAGCTGCACGCGTTCGTCCTTGGCGCCGCGCAGCAGCACTTCCACCAGCTTGTCGCGCTCCCGGTAATAGGTCACCGAGAAGCCGGAGAGCGAGTTGTTGAGAAAGGCGGAAAGCTCCTGCGAAGACAAACCCAGCACGCGCGCCTTGTTCTGGTCGATCTCGACCCTGATGACCTTGGAGGCTTCGTCCCAGTCGAACTGCACGTTTGACAGATGCGGATTGGCGCGCATCACTTCGGCCATTTTCTGGGCATAGGCACGCAAGGTGGGCAGATCCGCGCCCGACACCCGGAACTGCACCGGAAAACCGACCGGCGGGCCGTTTTCCAAGCGGGTGATGTTCGCGCGCAAGTGGGTGAAATCCTCTTCGAAACGCTGAATAAGGCGCGCGCGCAGGGCTTCGCGCGCCTTGTCCGATTGGGTGAGGATGACGAACTGCGCGAAGCTCAGGCTGGGCAGTTGCTGGTCCAGGGGCAAATAGAAACGCGGGCTGCCGGTGCCGACGTAGCTCACATAGTTTTCGACTCCGGCCTCCTTTGCGAGCAGAGCTTCGAGCTTTTTCACCTGCTGCTCGGTGGCGGCGAAGGACGAGCCCTCGGCCAGACGCAGTTCGATCAATAGCTCCGGCCGATTCGAGGCGGGAAAGAACTGCTGCGGTACCTTGCCAAAGCCGTAGATGGCCAGAGCAAATAGACCCACGGTGATGAGGATGACGGTTTTGCGATATTCCACGCACCAGTCCACCAGGGCGCGAAAACGCCGGTAGAAGGGCCGCTGATAGACCTCGTGCTCCTGCGCCGCGACCATAGGGGTGCCCTGGGCGTCGAGCTTGAGCGCCTGCGCCAGGAACGGCAGGCGGGCCGCCAGCCAGCGCGTCAGGCGCGTGGGTTGGGCCTTATGAAAATCGGGCAGCAGCTTGTAGCCAAGGTACGGAATGGCCACCACCGCCGCCACCCAGGAGACGAGCAGCGCAATCACGCTCACCTGGAAAAGCGAGCGGGTATATTCACCGGTGGCGCTTTGCGCCGTGGCGATGGGCAGAAAACCCGCGGCGGTCACCAGGGTGCCGGTGAGCATAGGCATGGCGGTGCTGGTGTAGGCGAAGGCGGCGGCGCGCACCCGGTCCCAGCCCTGCTCCATTTTTACCGCCATCATTTCCACGGCGATGATGGCGTCGTCGACCAAGAGGCCCAGCGCCAGGATGAGTGCGCCCAGGGAGATCTTGTGCAGGCCGATACCAAAGAGACTCATGAACAGAAAGGTCACCGCCAGCACCAGCGGAATGGACAATGCCACCACCAGGCCGGTGCGCAGGCCCAGACTGAAGAAACTCACCGCGAGCACGATCACCACCGCTTCGCTGAGCACCCGAATGAATTCGTTGATGCTGCGCTTCACCGCCCTGGGCTGGCTGGTCACTTCGCTGATTTCGAGGCCCAGGGGCAAGTCGTTCTTGATTCGCTCCACGGCGCGGTCGAGATCGCGTCCCAGCTCGATGATGTCGCCGCCTTTTTTCATCGACACGCCGACGCCGAACGCCTCTTTGCCCATGAAGCGCATTTTCTGCGCCGGCGGATCGGCGTAACCGCGATAAACCCGGGCAATATCCCCCAGCCGGAAGAGCCGCCCGTTGGCGCGAATCGACATCTCGGCGATGGCCTCCACGGATTCGAAGTCGCCCGTGGCGCGCAAGTAGATGCGCTCGCTCGTGGTGTCGAACACGCCCGAAGGCGCCATGGCGTTTTGTTGTTGCAGGGTGTTGAAAATGAGCTGCGGGTCCAGCCCCAGGGTGGCGAGCCGGGTGTTGGAGATTTCGACAAAAATCTTTTCTTCCTGCTCGCCGAAGTACTCGACCTTGGCGACGTTGGGCAGGCGCAAGAGCGCGGCGCGCACGCGGTCGGCGTGAGTCTTCATCTGGGCGTAGCTGAACCCTTCGCCGGTGAGGGCGTAGATGTTGCCGTAGGTGTCGCCGAATTCATCGTTGAAGAACGGCCCCTGCGCCCCGGCGGGCAGGGTGTGGCGCATGTCCCCGACGCGCTTTCTGACCTGATACCAAGTGTTGGGCACTTCGCTGGCCGGAGCCGAATCCTTGATCATGAAAAAGATCTGCGATTCGCCGGGGCGCGAATAGCTCCTTAGAAAATCGATGAAGGGCACTTCCTGCAATTTCTTCTCGATGCGATCGGTGATCTGCTCTTCCACTTCGCGCGCCGTGGCGCCGGGCCAAAGCGTGCGCACCACCATGACCTTGAAGGTGAACGGCGGGTCTTCCGACTGGCCCAGGCGCTCGTAGGACAAGGCACCGATGATGGCCAGCGCGATCATCAGATAACGCACCAAGGCCTGGTGCTTCAAGGCCCATTCGGAGAGGTTGAAGTTCACAGCGTCACCCTGGCGGCCGCCACCTTTGCCGCCGGCGCCGCTGCTTGCGGCAGGCGCACTTGCTGGCCGGGCAGGAGCTTGTGCACTCCGGCGGTAACCACCAGTTCCCCAGCGCGCAGGCCCTCGAGGATGCTGACCCCGTCTTCGCCGTATTGCCCCACGCGTACTGGCCGCGGATTGACGGTCCCGCTATGCGCATCGGCCACCCAGACCACCGACTGTTGCTCGCGTTGCGCAACCGCGCCCAGCGGCAGACGGGCGACCCCGCCGGCGTGGGCGCTTTGCAGCAGCACGTTGGCGGTCATGCCCCAGAGCACCTCGGCATCGGCATCGACAATGCTGATCTTGGCGGCGTAGGTGCGGGTGGCGGGGTCGGCCGCCGGCGCCAGTTCGCGCAGGACGCCACGGTAGACTTTGCCGGGCTGGCTCCAGGTGGCCACGGCGATGCCTTGGGCGGCGCGGAATTCGGGCAGGCGGTTTTCCGGCACGGCGATGAGCACCTCCTTTTCTCCCAGGCGCGCCAGGCGCAGCACCGGTTGACCTGCCGCCAGCACCTGACCGGGTTCGGCGGCGGCGGCGGTGATGACGCCCTCGGCGTCGGCAACGAGCGTGGCGTAGCCCGCTTGGTTGCGGGTGACCGCATGTTGCGAGCGGGCCTGCTCAAGACGCGCGGCGGTGGCGTTGTAGGCGTTCTGGCGGGCGTCGAAGGCCGCCTGGCTGATGAACTTTTGCTGCAAGAGCGAGCGATAACGCTCCAGCTCCGCCTTGGCGAAATTGAACTCGGTTTGCGCCGCCGCGACCTGAGCGCGAGAAGCCTCGGCCGAAAGCCGGAGGTCGGCGGGGTCGAGTTCGGCGAGCACCTGGCCTTTTTTCACCGCACTGCCCACGTCGACATGCCGCTTCAGGAGCTTGCCCGCGACCCGGAAGCCGAGGTCCGCTTCGTGGCGGGCACGCACTTCACCGGAGAACACCTGGCGCTCGTAGCTTGCTGGGGCGCCCACGGTCATGACTTCCACGGGGCGAGGGGCGGCGGTCTGCTGCGGCGGCTGGGAACAGGCGGCCAGAGCCAGGGCGAAGGCCGTGGCGGCAAGGGAAGATATCGCAGTGTTCATGGCAGCTCCACGGGGGTGGCAGATTGCGGCGTGGCGACGGGGACGCCGCCGCGCGGTTCGGTATAACCCAGCCAGAGCGCACGCAGCGCCTGGTCGAGTTCGCTGGGGTAATCGCGGCGCAGAAAGCGCACTTCGATGCGGTCCTGGCAATTGGGGTAGTTCTTCGGCTTTTGCAGCAGTTGCCAGAGGCCGACGATGAGCACATAACTTTGCATCAGCAGCGTGGTCCCGGCACCGCGGATCAGCGCGGGAAAGCGCCGCTCCAGCGCCGCCCCGAGCTGCTCGAGGGCCATGCCGACATGGGCGGCGTGGGTGACCGCGGTTTCTTCCGGAAGGCATTGGTCCATGAGGCCCAAGCAGCGGCTCGCCAGCGGCAAAAAGGCCGGCGGCTCGACCATGTGCTTTTGCACCAAGGCGAGAATCTGGTCGATGTTCACCGGCGCCGGGTTGGCCAGGAGCGCCCCCAGCGCTTTGAAATAGCCTTCCGCGTGGCGCTCGTGCAAGGCCAGCAGCAACTCTTCCTTGCCAGGAAAGTAGAGGTAGAGCGTGCCCTTGGCCAAGCCCGCCACGACGGCCACTTCCGCCATGTTGAGCTCCCGCCCGCCCTCCCCGAGATACACCTTTTCCGCCGCATCCAGAATGGCATTGCGGCGCACTTCCTTGTCTTCCGCGAGCCTTGCACGCTGTCGAATCACCACTTTGCCCACCTCGCTAACTGACTCTTGGTCACTTGTCGGGCATGCTAAGTGACCAGAAGTCAGTTGTCAAGGGGTGCACTTTCGTGGCCCAGCTCGTGTCAGGAATCCTCGCTCCCCCCGCGCTTGGATGTGAGCAGGCTCATTCGTCCATGGTGGAGGCCGCGGTCACAGGAGCTTTCGCGGCCAGAGCCGATAGGGAGCGAGCTCTCCGGGGTCAGCGATTCGGGCGAACTGGGCCGTCTTTCCTGGCCCGTTTCGCGACCAAGCGCCGCGGGAATCAGCCGGGGGCGGTGTCGTCGCGGGCCAGCAGCAGGGCCACCGCTTCCGCGGCGATGCCCTCGCCTCGCCCGGTGAAACCGAGCTTTTCGGTGGTGGTGGCTTTGACGTTGACGGCGTCGAGCGGCAAGCCAAGGTCGGCGGCGATGTTGGCCACCATGCTGGGGAGGTGCGGCGCGAGTCGGGGCGCCTGGGCGATCACGGTGGCATCGACATTGCTTGGCCGAAAGCCTCGTGCCGCCACCCGGACAACGACTTCGCGCAAGAGCAAACGGCTGTCGACGCCTTTCCAGCGCGCCTCGGTGTCGGGGAAATGCCGGCCGATGTCGCCCAGCGCCGCGGCGCCCAGCAGCGCGTCGCAGATGGCATGAAGCAGCACGTCGGCGTCGGAATGCCCGGCGAGGCCGCGTTGGTAGGGAATGTCCACGCCGCCAAGGATGAGCTTGCGCCCTTCGACCAGGGCGTGAACATCGAAGCCGGTGCCTATGCGCATGGATCACGGCCTTCGAGCAGGCGGTCGGCGAGCACCAGATCTTCGGCGTAGGTGACCTTGAGATTACGCGCGCTGCCCCGCACCAGGCGCGGCGAGAGGCCCAGGGCTTCGATCGCCTGAGCTTCGTCAGTGGCGGCGATCGCCTCGGGCGCCGCCAAGGCTTGGCGTAACAGGCCGAAGCGGAACATCTGCGGGGTCTGCGCCGCCCACAAACCTTCGCGCGGCACGGTCTGCTGCACCCGCGCGGCAGTGTCGGCGCGCTTGAGCGTGTCGGCCACCGGCAGCGCCAGGAGCCCGCCCACCGGATCGTCGCCGATTTCGCGCAGCAGCCGGTCGAGGTCGGCCTGCGCGAGGCAGGGGCGCGCGGCATCGTGCACCAGAACCCAATCGTCCACCATGGCCACGGTGCTCATCGCCTCCAGGCCGTTCCGCACCGACTCGGCGCGCGTGCTGCCGCCGCAGCGGCGTACTTCGACACGATCGAGCAAGCCCACGTGGCGGCTGTAGTGAATGTCATCAGGCGCCAGGACCACCCAAATGCCGGCGATGTCGGCACGGTGGCAGAACACGGCGAGGGTGCGCGCCAACAGCGGCTTGCCGGCAAGCGGCAGATACTGCTTGGGCAAGGTCGCGGCAACGCGCGAACCCGTGCCCGCGGCGGGAATGAGGACGTAGCGGCGCATGGCGGAAAGATTCTAGCAGCTTGCCCGCGAGCAGTCCCCTGGCTGCGACCGCCAAGTTCGACGGGGCGGCGTCGACCGAACCCCGGGCATCGAAAGTGTATGATCCTACCGTGATCGATTTCGGCCGAAAGGAGACACGATGACGAGGCAGACCGAAGCGCGGGCTGCGGCGACACCGCCGCCGAAGCGTGGCGCTGCTCGTCTGCGCGCAAGACATCGCGTGGCCTTTGCCGCAACATCTTGGGACTGATTCGGCGCGCCGATCGTCTCGATGCCTGCCTCGATCCGCTCCCACCTCACCGTGCTCGTGGTCGCCCTGGCGGTGCCCCTGACAGCCTTGGTCGGATACAACATCTACCGCGACACCTTGGACGCGGTCGACCAGGCTAAATCCTCATTGCGCATCCTGGCGACGACCATGGCCACCAACACCAGTCGCAAGGTGGACGCGGCGCGGGAGACCTTGCAGCGCCTCGCCCAGCGCCCTTTGGTGCGCGCGGTCGACGAGTTGCGCTGTGACGCGGTACTGAAAGACCTGCACACGCTCAATCCCGGCTTCTCAAACATCGTCTACACCAACCTCCAAGGCCGTGCGATTTGCTCCGCGCTGCCCCAGCCGGGCGGCAGGCCGGTCAATGTCAGCGACACCGCCTGGTTCAGGAAGGTCATGGCGCAGAAGCGCTTCACCGTCGGCCCGCCGCACATCGGGCCGATCACCGGTAAATGGGTGTCCGTCCTCAGCTTGCCGGTCCTTGACGACCAGGGCCAGATGGTCGGGACCATCAATACGCCCCTCGATCTCAACGCCTTCGATCCGGGCATCCCCGACCAACTGCTCCCGCCCGACAGCCGCTATGGCCTGTTCGATGCGGACGGCGTGATGCTCTGGCGCAATGCCGACCCCGAAAAGGTCATCGGCACCCGGCCTAACGCCGAAGCGGCACGCCGCATCGCCGAGGTGCGCGACGGGGAATTCGAATCGCTCGCCGTCGACGGCGTGGTGCGCTTCTTTTCGGTTGTGCCGGTGGCCAACACCGGGTGGGTGGCTTTTGTCGGGGTGCCCGCCCCCACGATCTACGCCAAGGCCAAGGAAAAGGCGCTCATCGGCTCCGTGGTCAGCCTCGCCGCACTGGTCGCCATGGTGCTGCTGATGCTGGCCCTGGCGCGGCGCATCGGCCGCCCGATTCAGTCTTTGGCCGATGCGGTTCATGCCGTCGGCGCTGGCGATGTTCAAGTGCGCGCCCAACCGTCGGGCCCCACCGAGTTGCGCGAGGTCGCGGCCGCGTTTAATGCCATGGTCGATGCACGGCTCAAGAGCGAAGCGCTTTTTCGCGAGGTCACCGAATCGATACGCGAAGCCTTCTGCATCATGTCGCCCGACTGGCGCCAAGCGAGGTATGTCAATCCCGCCTATGCGCGCATTTGGGGCGAACCGGGCGAAACGCTTTATCAGGACGGCATGGGCTGGCTCAAAGCGGTTCCGGAGGAATACCATGCCGCGCTGCGTGCGGCGATCCCGGCGCCCGAAGCGCTCGGTGAATGCGAAGCGATTCAATTCCCCAATTTTCCGATCGTTCGCCCCGATGGCGCGCTGCGATGGATCGCGGCGCGCGCCTATCCCGTGCGCGATGCCAAAGGAAACGTCAATCACTTTGCCGCCATTGCCGAGGACATCACCGAGCGCAAGCATGCCGAGGACGAGCTGGTGGGTCATCGCAGCCACCTCGAAGAGCTCGTCGCCGCCCGCACCACGGCGCTGAAGCAAGCGCTGGACGAGCAAGAGGCGTTCTCCTACTCCGTCTCCCACGACTTGCGCGCTCCCCTGCGAGCGATCAATGGGTTCGCCGCCGTTTTGCTGCAAAGCCAGCACAGCGTTTTGACCGATGCAGGCAAGTCTTTGCTCGATCGTATCGCGCGCAGCGCCGAACGCATGGGTCAGCTGATCGACGACATCCTGGAATACTCGCGCAGTAGCCGGCAGGAAATGACCCCGCGCCAGGTCGATTTGCGCAAGCTCGCCGAAGAGGTCGCCGCGGAGCTGCTGCCCGCTCGTCCGGCGGTCGTCATCGACATCGGACCACTACCTTTGGTCCACGGCGATCCGACCATGCTCACCCAGGTGCTGCAAAACCTGCTCGGCAACGCGCTCAAGTTCAGCGCCAACAACACCACCCCGCGCGTGACCATCGGGTTCATCCAGCGCGCCGATGCGCGGGTGTTCTTCGTGCACGACAACGGGGCGGGTTTCGACATGAAGTACGCCGGCAAACTCTTCGGCATGTTTCAGCGCATGCATCACGAAAGCGAGTTTCCCGGCACCGGCGTTGGGCTGGCCATCGTCAAACGCCTGATCGAGCGTCACGGCGGGCGCATCTGGGCCGAGTCGGAACCCGGCCAGGGCGCGACTTTCTATTTCACACTCGCCGCCAACACCGGAAGCGTTCTGCGCGAGTGACCCGCGGCTTGGCGTGGGCAGCTCGCCATCTACCCCAGGCGAAGCAGTGCGGCCAAGTCGCGGGCGGCAAGCGCGAACCGTTACCCACTGCTGGCCGCGGCGGCGGCACCGGCAACTCCGATGCAACAAGCACCAGCGCCGCAGCGGCAGCGCCTTACAACTGTCGCCGCGCCAGCGCGAGGTAGGCGCCCAGGCCGATCAAGGTGAAGCCTGAAACACGCGTCAAGAGCCGCTCCCGGGCGCGGCGCGTGGTGCCGGATTGCAGCAGCCGGACCGACCCGAACACCACCAGAACATCCACCAAGGTGTTGAGCGCGACACAAATGCTCCCCAACAGTGCGAGTTGCGGCACCAGGGGTTCGCCGGGCGAAACGAACTGCGGCAAAAAGGCGAGGAAAAAAAGCGCCGTCTTGACGTTGAGAGCCTCGACCACGATGCCCTCCACCAGCGCGCGCCACGCCCCCAGCGAAGTCACTGGCTTCGCCACGAGTCCCGCCTCGCGGCGCAGGAGCAAACGAATGCCCAGGTAGATGAGGTAAGCCGCACCAAGGTACTTGATCAGGTCAAAGGCCAGCGCCGACTGCGCCACCAGCAGCGACAACCCGAAAGCGGCCGCCAGCACATGCAGCAAGCCACCCAAGCCGGTGCCCAGACACGAAGCCAGCCCCTCCGAACGCCCACCCGCGACGCTGCGGGCGACCACATAGGCGATCCCCGGACCGGGGGTAATGGCGAGCACAATGGCGGCAAGAAGAAAGGTCAGAAAAGACATGCATGGCTCATGAGGGTGGCGTGCGGATCGGGAAGTTTAACTTACGCTTGAATAGCGCAGGTTCGCGGCGACAATGGACTTAGGCCGTATCGCCCGGCGGCGCGGATCGGGCGGCATTCCTAGCGTTCGCAACCAGAATCAGGTACACGACCGCCAGGATGGGCGCGGCCCAAATCGAGGCAGCCGCCAGCAGAAAAACGACGAAATAAGCGTCGTCGTTCGGACTGCGGTCTTCTTCGCGAATCCCGCTCATCAACTCGAAGACCACATGTTCGAGATTCAGCGCCACCAGCGCGAATACGATGACCGTGAGCGGCAGCAGCGTGGCCACGATGACCGCCGCCAGGGACAAGCCCGCCACGCGGCGAAGAAACATCGCGAACAACCCGACGCGCCACAGGGCGACGACACCCAAGAACCAGGCGTTGACCTCGCGCGCTACACTCGGGCTCAGGAACTGCTCGACCGGAATGGCATAAAGCAGCGCTGGCGGAGCAGTCAGCGTGATGAACAGCAGCACATTGCGATAGCTCCACTGGCGCGGCCTCAGCGGCGCGAGCAAGGCCCAGATCAGCAAGGCCAGCAAAAAGACATAAGCCACCGAGCCGAGACCCCAATGTTGCCAAACCTGCGCTCGCGGATTGTCCCAATAGCGCCCGACTCCGGCCAGCCACGTGAAGGCCAGACCAAACGTCAAGTAGACCTGCCACTGCCTGTGCATGGCTTCGCTGGGCCGGCGAAAACTGAGCAGCCGGAATTCGTCGGCGAGAATGCGGGTGATCATTGCGGGGTCTCGAAAGGGACGATGACCGAGGCGATGAGGGCGCGCAGTCTCCGCGCGCCCTCGCCTTCCTTAACTTCCCAAATGTTTGGCGAGGAACTTCTCCATCGCTTCGTAGAACTCGAAGCGGTTCTCTTCATTGGAGAAGCCATGACCTTCGTTGTCTTTCACGAGGTAGGGCACATCCACGCCTTTCTTCTTGAGTGCTGCGACGATCTGGTTGGATTCGTCGATGTTCACCCGCGGGTCTTTGGCGCCTTGGGCGACGAGGAGCGGGGCGCGCATCTTGTCGGCGTGCATTGCCGGCGAGGTGGCTTCCAGGAGCGCCTTGTCCTTCTCGGGGTGGCCCACCATTTCGTGCAGCATGTCGAGGTAGGGCTTCCAGTAGGGCGGGATGGTCTTCAGAAAAGTGAAGAGGTTGGAGACACCGACGTAATCCACGCCGCAAGCATAGAGTTCCGGCGAGAAGGCGAGGCCCGCCAGGGTGGCGTAGCCACCGTAAGAACCGCCGTAGATGCACACCCGCTTGGGGTCAGCGATGCCTTGGGCGACGAGGTGCTTCACACCGTCGGAAACGTCGTCTTGCATGGTTTTGCCCCATTGCTTGAACGAGGCTTCCCAGAACTTGCGACCGTAACCCGTGGACCCGCGGAAGTTCATTTGCAGCACGGCATAGCCGCGATTGGCGAGGAACTGCACTTCGGGGTTGAAGCGCCAAACGTCTCGCGCCCAAGGTCCGCCATGCGGATTGATGACCACCGGCAGGTGTTTGGCCGGCTTGCCCGGCGGCAGGGTGAGATACCCGTTGATGGTGAGCCCGTCGCGTGATTTGTACTGGATGGGCAACATCTGCGCGAGCTTGTCCTCCGCCAGCCAGGGGGAGAGATCGGCGAGCTTGGTGAGTTTGTCGCCCTGGCGCTCATAGAGGTAGTAGGTGCCGCGGCTGCGGTCGCTGGTGGCCGCGAGCGTCATCACCTGCTCGGCGCGATCCACCGAAACAAAGTCGATTTGATAATTGGGCAGCGCCTTTTTTACCCGGTGGTAAATGGTTTCGAACTCGGGGTCGAAGAAATGCCGCTCGGCCTTGGCGGTAATGTAGCCGGCGACGGTGAGCACTTTGCGCTTGGGGCTATAACGCAGGGCGGAGACATCCACCTCGGGGTGTTCGTAGATCACCTTGACTACCTTCGCCGTGGCCGGATCGAACTCCACCGCGGCCTGGCGATCGCGCCCGAGGTTCGACATGGCGTAGAGGCGCTGATTGTCGAAGGTGAAGAAAGCCGGCGTCATCGAGGAGCGAAAGTCGGTGGTGAGTACCGGTTTGAAGGCATCTTTCTCGGTGGCGCGGTAGAGCAGCGTCTGGTTCACGCCGTCGGTCTTGATCGCCGCGCGCACCTTGCCGTCGTGGTCGGCCACCCATTGGCTGACGCCGCCGGGGTTTTCCACCTCGAGCTTGAGGTCACCCGTGCGCACATTGAGCCGATAGACATCGAAGAGCTGGGGGTTGCGTTTGTTGAGGCCCACCAGCAGCTCTTCGTCGCTGTCGACCAGCGGGTTGATGATGCCGGCGCGCACCTTGTCGAAGGGCGTGAGTTCGCGCGTGCCCTTGCCCTGGCGGTCAACCACGTAGACATGGAAGTTTTCGTCACCGCCGCTATCTTTGAGGTAAACGAGGTAATCGTTGCCCTTCCAGAGGTATTGCCGGATGTCGCGGTCCTTGACCTCGGTGACGCGTTTCACCTCGTTGCTGCCGCGGGTCTGCACGTGGATGTTGAGGCGGCTTTCCCAGGGTTGCAGGAACGCGATGGATTTGCCGTCGGGCGAAACCTCGAAGCCGGCTTTTTCCGGATTGCGGAAAAAATCGCGCATGGGAATGGTGTCGGCGGCCGCGGCCGGGGCGGCGATCAGCCCGAGGCTAAGGCTCAGCGCCGCGGCGCCGCCCCGCAACAGGGCGGCAAGGCGAAACAAAGACATGGTGAGTCCTCCGGTTCTTGTTTCCCGGCGCCGGGTCGGCGCCAGCGAAGCGCGCAGTTTAGCGCGCTTCGGGACACCCGCCACAGGGGTTTCCGACCAGCCGCCTCGATGCAAGATGGGATGCGGCCGGAGTCGACGAACCGCGGGCCGAGCTTTAGATGCGCGCAGCCGCCGCCAGGAAAGCCGCGCCCAGTTCTTCGTAGCCGCGGGTGACGGGAAACTGCGGGAATTCGTCGATCACATTCTGCGGCGGACGGAACAGAATGCCCGCCTGCGCTTCGGCCAGCATGGCGGTGTCGTTGTAGGAGTCGCCCGCGGCGATCACCTTGAAATTGAGCGCCTTGAACGCGCGCACCGATTCGCGTTTGGCTTCGCGCTGGCGCAGGGTGTAGTCGCGCACCACGCCGGTTTCGTCGACTTCGAGCTTGTGGCAAAGCAGCGTGGGGTAGCCCAACTGGCGCATCAGGGGCATGCCGAATTCGTAGAAGGTGTCCGACAGAATGACCACCTGAAAACGCTCGCGCAGCCAGTCGAGAAACTCGCGCGCGCCGGGCAGCGGCGCCATGGCGCCAATCACTTCCTGAATGTCGGGCAGGCCGAGGCGGTGCTGCTGCAGAATGGCCAAGCGCCCGCGCATGAGCTTGTCGTAGTCGGGTTCGTCGCGGGTGGTGCGGGAAAGCTCGGGGATGCCGGTGCGCTTCGAGAATTCGATCCAGATCTCGGGCACGAGCACGCCTTCGAGATCAAGGGCTGCGATCAACAAGGGAGGCTCCAGGGGAAGGGTTTCGCGGGCAGGGGCGATTTTACACGAGCGACCACTCCCGCGGTGCCAGCGCGGCTTTCTCGACCCGGGCCGCTTGGGGTACCATTTGGCCTCTCTCGCCCGGCCCAATTCCGTCGGGAACCGCGGACACAAAGCAATAATCGGCCGGAGGAACACCCCATGTTTCGCATCTACGCCGCCATCTTCGCCTTTTCGGGTGCGGCCGGCCTGATCTATGAGTCGGTCTGGAGCCACTATCTCAAGCTGATCCTGGGCCACGCGGCCTACGCGCAAACCCTGGTGCTGGCAATCTTCATGGGGGGCATGGCGGTGGGCGCCTGGGTCGTTTCGCGCCTCACTTCCCGCGTGCGTAACCTGCTTCTGGGATATGCGCTGGTCGAGGGCATCATCGGGCTCATTGCTCTGGGGTTTCACGAGGTCTTCCAGTTCTCCTCGGCCCTGCTGCTCGATCAGGTCTTGCCCGCGCTCGACCCCGGATGGGCTTCGGCCTGCGCGAAGCTGGCCTTCGCCACGCTGCTGATCCTGCCGCAATCGCTGCTGCTGGGTGCGACCTTCCCGCTGTTGACCGGCGGAATGATCCGCACTCGCCCGCAAGAAGCGGGCGCCATGGTGGCACTGCTCTATTTCGCCAACAGCATTGGCGCGGTGGCGGGAGTATTGCTCTCGGGCTTCTGGCTCATACCTCGCGTTGGGCTTCCCGGGGCCTCGCTCACTGCAGGCGGCATCAACGTGTTGCTGGCTCTCACGGTCTACCTGCTGGCAAGGCGAGAGCACGGCTATCTTCCCGTCTCGTCCACGAGGGAGGAGCGCAGCGCCGGGCCGCTGGGCTGGGTACTTTGGGCGGCGGCGATCACCGGCGCAGCCTCGTTCTGCTACGAAATCGCCTGGATCAGGATGCTCAGCATGGTTCTGGGATCTTCGACGCATTCGTTCGAACTGATGCTAGCCGCCTTTATCCTTGGCCTGGCGCTGGGGGGGCTCTGGATCAAGCGGCACATCGACCGCATCGCCAACCCACGGCGGTTTCTGGGCCTCGTACAACTGGCCATGGGTGCCTTGGCCGTGCTCACCCTGCCGCTGTACAACTGGACTTTCGACCTGATGGCCGCCGCGCTCTCGGGCATCGCCAAGACGGAAACGGGGTACGCCTACTTCGCGGTATTGAGTCACGGCCTGGCGCTGCTGGTGATGCTCCCGGCCACGTTTTGCGCTGGCATGACCCTGCCGCTGCTCACGCTGATTCTATTGCGCAGCAAGCAGGGCGAGCGGGCGATCGGGCAGGTCTATGCGGCCAATACCCTGGGCTCGATCGCCGGCGTACTCGCCGCGGTGCATCTGGCCCTGCCCGCGGTCGGGCTCAAGGGCCTGCTGTTGTTCGGCACCGCGCTCGATGGCGCACTGGGCGCATTTCTGGTGATCGCGGCGGGACACCAGGCCTGGCGCAAACGTTATGTGTGGACGGGTGCCTTCGCCCTGCTTTGGCTCTTGTGCCTGCTTGGCGCCCAGCTCGACCCCAAGCGCATGGGCGGGGGCGTTTATCGCTACGGCAATCCGGCCCTGCAAGAGAGCATCGAGGTATTGCGCTGGCTCGACGGCAAGACCGCTTCGATCGGGCTGGTCAAGGACCTGCAGGGAACCGTGGTGATCTCCACCAACGGCAAACCGGATGCGGCGATCAGCACGAGCGGCACCGCACCGGTTGCCGACGAATCGACCATGACCTTGGCGGGCCTGCTTCCGATGCTGCACAAGCCCGATATCGCCAAGGTCGCGAACATCGGCTTTGGTTCGGGCATGACCACCCACACCGTGCTCGGATTCAAGGGCGTCACCCGCGTCGACACCATCGAAATCGAGCCGGCCATGGTCGAGGCGGCGCAGTTTGGCTACGTAAGTGTCATTCCACGCGCGTTCAGCGATCCGCGTGGCAAGGTACACATCGATGATGCGCGGGCGTTTTTCTCAGGCCGGCGCGATCGCTACGACCTGATCATTTCCGAACCCTCGAACCCCTGGGTGTCTGGCGTTTCCTCGCTGTTCTCGGTCGAGTTCTATCGTCATGTGGTGCGCTACCTCGCGGAAGATGGCCTGTTCGTGCAGTGGATTCAGCTCTATGAAACGGGCTTTCCGGTCATGGCTTCGATTACCCGGGCACTGGGGACCAGCTTCACCGATTACGCGGTCTACGCCGCCAACGATGGCGATCTGCTGATCGTTGCCAGCCCCAAGCGGCCGCTGGGGCCGCCGCCCGCGGTCGATCTCACGGCTCCTTCTTTCAAGGAACCCCTGGAACGCATCGGCTTTGCCAGCAGCGAGGACTTGCGGCAGCGCTACCTGGGCAACAAAGCGACCTGGTCAGCTCTGTTGGCTTCTGTGCCGGCCCCGGTGAACTCCGACTATTACCCCTTTGTCGACCAGGAAGCACCACGATTCCGCTTTCTCAACCAAGGCACCGCCTCGCTCCTGACGCAAGGCATGGCGCTCGTCCCCGTGCTTGAGGCCCTGGCCGGTAAACCTCTCCCCCAAAGTGATCTGCCGATCGCCGGCAACACCTTCTACGAAGCCGCCGAGCTTGCCGTCTATGCGAGACGCATCCGGGACTACTTGATCGACGGTCTCCCGCCGGATCTGCTGGTGGAGATCTGGGAAGAACTTGGTCTGATCCGTGCAACGCAGGACTGTGCCGCGAATGACGACGCGAGAATCTACGCGCTGCACAACCTCGCCAACCGCATCGTGCCATTTCTGCATTCAACCGAGCTCGATCATGTCTGGAACCGGCTGTCGCGCCAGTCACCCTGCCTGAGCGCCAGCCCTGGAGCGGTTCGCTGGCTGGGATTACTGCGGGCATTGAGTGCTCGGGATTATTCGTCCGGGACCGTTCTGGCCGAGAGGATTCTGAGCGAGGAGCACCGCCTCCCCACGCGCAAAATGCTCGAAACTTTGGTCACAACCAGTCTACTTGGTCATTTGTTGAACAACGATGAAACTCATTTTCTTGCGAGCTACAGCGCGCATTTGCTTCCTGCCCTGGCCCAGGGCCGGATGCCCTCTTCGCTGGCATTGGACCTGATCCTGGCAACAGCGCAGGCGCGCGGCTGGCGGATTCCCAGAACCGTCAATTGAGCCCCTGATCGAGCAGCTTCAACACACGCAGCACCGGCAAATCGCCTTCCGAATGTCCGGCAGGTCAAGCCAGCGCGGTTCGGAATGTAAGGCCACGCGCGGGTGAGCTGGGCACAATCGAGTTTGTGGGGAGTGGCGTGGAAAAGCGAGGGAATACCGGTGAGCTTCGAGAACTCCTTCCGAATCTCGAACCTAAGGGCGCCTTCGAGATCGCGGGCTGCGACGAACGGGTTCCGTCCACCGGGCCGTTTCTGCTAACCGGAATGAGGCGCACCCTACCCGACAAGCGGCACTGCGTCGTTGGCAAGCGCTTCGCCTTTGATCATGCCAATGGGCTAACATTCAGCACCCCACTTGCTGCTCCGGAGTGGCTTTTGACGAAAACAACCAGCATTGCCTGGCAGGAGGAGACGCCGTGTATCGAATGTATGCAGTTGTCTTTGCGCTTTCCGGCGCCGCCGGGCTCATCTACGAATCGGTCTGGACCCATTATCTCAAGCTCATTCTTGGTCACGCGGCCTACGCGCAAACCCTTGTTCTTGCCATTTTCATGGGCGGGATGGCGGTCGGCGCCTGGCTCATATCCCGCTTCACCCCGCGCATCGGCAACCTGCTGTTGGCGTATGCGATCGTCGAGTTCGTCATTGGAGTGATTGCACTCGGATTCCATGAGATCTTCGTCTTTTCTTCGGACATCCTGCTCGACCAAGTATTACCAGCCGTCGATCCCGGCGCCGCCGCAACCCTTGCCAAGTTGGCCTTCGCGGGAATGCTTATTCTTCCCCAATCGCTCCTGTTGGGGGCGACCTTTCCGTTGCTCACTGGTGCCCTTTCAAGACAGTCGCCCCGGTCCGCCGGGGCAATGGTCGCCCTGCTCTATTTTGCGAACAGTATCGGCGCCGTCGCTGGGGTCCTGAGCTCAGGGTTCTGGCTCATCCCACTGGTTGGCCTGCCTGGCGCGCTACTAACCGCCGCCATCATCAACATACTTTTGGCTCTTTTCGTGTACATCGTGGCCAGACATGCGGTGAGGAAGCCGCCCCCCCTCCTGCCCGAGGTCACGACCGCCGCGCCAGCGATGACATGGATTCTGTGGGCCGCGGGGATCACAGGTGCCGCGTCGTTTTGTTATGAAATCGCCTGGATTCGCATGCTGAGCATGGTTCTTGGCGCATCCACCCGCTCCTTTGAGCTCATGCTTGCCGCGTTCATTCTCGGTCTGGCGCTGGGTGGCTTGTGGATCAAGCGCCGGATCGACCGAATCGCGAACCCGCGGCGCTTTCTTGGTCTGGTACAACTCGCCATGGGCGTCCTGGCCGTCCTCACGTTGCCGCTCTACAACCTGACCTTTGACTTCATGGCCGGGGCTCTCAGCGGAATAGGAAGAACCGAGACCGGGTACGCATACTTCGCCATACTGAGCCACGGTATCGCACTATTGGTAATGCTTCCGGCCACCTTCTGCGCCGGAATGACGCTTCCCCTTCTCACGCTGATCCTGATGAGGAGCCCGCAGGGCGAACGCGCTATCGGTCAGGTGTACGCCGCAAATACGCTCGGCTCGATCATCGGTGTGTTGATCGCCGTGCACTTGCTATTGCCCAGCGTCGGCCTCAAAGGGCTAATGCTCTTTGGTACCTTGTTGGACGGCGTCCTGGGAGCCTATTTGATTGGTATCGGCACTTCGCGACAGAGCCTCTGGAGCAGGTCAAATTGGACGATCGCTTTCGGCATGATCTGGGTCACCTGCTTGACTCTCGTGCAACTCGATCCGCGCAGAATGGGTGGTGGCGTCTATCGCTACGGGAATGCCACGATGGCTTCGAACCTGGAGCTGCTGCGTTGGCAGGATGGGAAAACCGCCTCGATCAGTCTGATGCGCACGCGTGACAACAAGGTCGTTATCGCGACCAACGGCAAGCCTGACGCCTCCATCACCATCGGGCCAAAGAGCGCCAAGGTGTCGGACGAACCAACGCAGATCCTTGCCGCGCTGATCCCCATGTTTCTTGCGCCGAAGGCCGAAAAGGTCGCCAACATCGGCCTGGGTTCCGGCATGACCATGCACGGTGTACTTGCCTTCTCGCGGGTTCGTAAGGTTGATACCATCGAGATTGAATCCGCGATGGTGGAAACCGCGCGCGTGGGCTTCGCCTCGATAGTGCCACGCGCCTTCGACGATCCGCGTGGAACGATTCACGTCGACGACGCGCGCGCGTTTTTTTCGGGTCGAGGTGAAAGGTATGATCTGATCATTTCCGAGCCCTCGAATCCATGGGTATCGGGGGTGTCCTCGCTCTTCTCCGTGGAGTTCTACCATCACGTATCGCGATACTTGGCTCAGGACGGTTTGTTTGTGCAGTGGCTGCAACTCTACGAAACGGGACTGCCGGTTGTCGCCTCCATCACCAACGCGCTCGATCTGAACTTCGCGGACTACGCCATCTACGCTGCCAGCAATGGCGATCTTCTGATCGTCGCGTCACCACGCGGCAAAGTTCCTCGACTCGATCTGCAAGGCGCCCAGGAGCCTGAAGTGCTGGCCGCCTTAGACCGCATAGGAATTCACGATCCCGCGGAGATTCAGCAACAGTACTTGGGGAACCGCGCCATTTGGTCTCCGCTGCTTCGCCGTGTCGAGGCTCCGGTAAACTCGGATTTCTTTCCTTTTGTCGACCAGAACTCGGCACGCTTTCGATTTCTTTCGACAGGTGCGGCGCACCTGCTCAAGCTCGGCACGGGTGGAGTGCCGATCTTCGAGGCCCTGGGCATAAAAAGCGCGCCGGCGGCCGGAAGACCAGTGGGCTCGAACAGTTCAAGCTACTTTGAAAGCCTGGAATCGAGCACCCGCGCGAGGGAGCTTCGTGACCATATCCTCGGCCTGGAGAGCCAGCCGCTCTCGATCGAGGTTTGGCAGGAGTTGGCAACGCTTCGTGCCTCCGGAGCGTGTTCTTCAATCGAAAAGGCTCAGATCTACTCTCTGAATCGAATCGCGCACCGGATGATCGTCTACCTGAACCCCCAGGAGCTGGCGCAAATCTGGTCCAGAATTTCAGCAGAATCCCCGTGCCTGCGCACCAATGAAACAATGGCACATTGGCTAAGCTTCTATCGTGCGCTCGGCGCGCGCAATTTTGCTGAGGCTCGATCGATTTCTGAAAGTTTACTCGAACGGCAAGGTCCGACGCTTTCCGGGTCCGCCCTCCAGACCTTGATTGTCGCCAACATGTGTGGACACCTGCTCGGAAAGGACGCTACTGGTTTTCGCGGTGTTCACGACAAATATTACCTCCCGGCGGTCAAGGAACGCCGTCTAGAAACCACCTTGGTTCTCGATGTCTTGATCTCACAGGCGCTCGACCGTGGTTGGCACTTATGATGCGCCCTTCTCAACCCAGCGCCTGATCCACCAGTTCGATCCAATGCCGCACCGGCAGATCGGTGCCGCTTTGCAGGTGGGTGAGGCAACCAATGTTGGCGGTAAGGATGATTTGCGGCTTGCCCGCCTGGAGCGCCGCGAGTTTGTTGGCTTTCAGGCGCTGCGACAATTCGGCTTGCAGAATCGCATAAGTTCCCGCGGAACCGCAGCACAGGTGCGAGTCCGCCACCGGCGCCAAGCGCACACCCAAATCGGCGAGCAGCGTCTCCACGCCGCCCTTTAACTTCAAGGCATGTTGCAGCGTGCAGGGGGCGTGAAACGCCAGGGTCTCGACCGGCAGGCGGCCTCCCTGCACCAGCGGCCTCAGGCGCGGCCATTCCTGGGCGACCACTTCAGCGATGTCACGCGCCGCGTCGGCCACCCGGCGGGCTTTGGCGGCGTAGCCCGGATCACCGGCGAGCAGATGCCCGTAATCCTTGACCATGGCGCCGCAGCCGCTGGCGGTGATGACCAGACCTTCCGCCCCCGCTTCGAGTAACGGCCACCAAGCGTCGATGTTACGACGCATGCGCGCCAGCGCCTCGGCCTGGGCGCCCAGGTGATGGCTGACCGCGCCGCAACAGCCGGCTTCCGACACGTGTTCGAGACTGATCCCGGCGCGATCGAGCACGCGCGCCGCCGCGGCATTGATCGAAGGGGTCAGCGCCGGTTGCACGCAGCCCTCGAGCAGCAGCATGCGGCGGGTGCGCCGGGCGCTGGGCCAAGCCCCCGGATCGTGCCGGGGGGGTACGTTACGCCGCAGGCTTTCTGGCAACAGCGGCCGGAACAGACGGCCCAGGCCCAATGCCAGACCGAACAGCCGGGGCGACAATAGAAACTTGCGCAATCCCGCCCGGAACACCGTTTGGCGCAAACTCCGCCCGACCTGGTGATCAACCACTTCCCGACCGATGTCCACCAGCCGGCCATAGCGTACCCCCGAGGGACAGGTCGATTCGCAACTGCGACAGGTGAGGCAGCGGTCCAAGTGGACCTGGGTGCGCGCGGAAACCTCCTGGCCTTCCAGGACCTGTTTCATCAGGTAGATGCGCCCACGCGGGCTGTCACGTTCGTCGCCCAAAAGTTGATAGGTGGGGCAGGTCGCCAGACAAAATCCGCAATGCATGCAGGCGCGTA
Source organism: Betaproteobacteria bacterium (assembly GCA_016192065.1). Taxonomy (GTDB): domain Bacteria; phylum Pseudomonadota; class Gammaproteobacteria; order Burkholderiales; family Casimicrobiaceae; genus JACPUX01. The sequence continues at coordinate 16,251 of JACPUX010000068.1, read as the reverse complement.
GGATCGCCTCGGCCTCGCGTCCCGCCGGAGTGTCTTTGATGAAGTCGGCCAGATTGGTTTGCATTTGAAAGCTCGGGTCCGCGCGAGTCAGAGCTCGCTGTACAGCCGCCCGGGGTTCAGTACCCCCGCGGGGTCGAAGGCCCTCTTGAGCCGCTGATGCACTTGCAGGAGCGCCGGCGCGAGCGGCTGGAAGACACCGCGGTTCTTGTGCCCGCCGCGAAAGAGCGTCGCGTGGCCGCCCTGCGCCTTGGCCCAATCGCGCAACAAAACCGGATCGGGGCTTTCCACGAAGCGCAGCCAGCGCAGCGCGCCGCCCCACTCGATGAGTTGCGCCGCGCCCAGGTCGGTGTAGGGCGCAGTCGGCTTGACTGACAGGCGCCACAGCTCGCCTTCGCCGGCGAAGAAAGCCTGGGTCTGTTCGCGCAAGCTCGACCAGAAATTCGCGCCGGCCGGAACCTCCTCGCCGCCGAGCTTGGCGCGCGCGGCGCGCACCGCGGCTTGCGCCCCGGAGAGCCGGAGGGTCAGCACCTCGCCCTGGTGGCAGGTGGCGCTGATTGGCAGGGGTTGCGCGGCCCAGCGCGCGAGTTGGTCCAGCGCGGCATGGGCGTCACTCTCGAACCGCAGACTGAGTTCCGCGACCGGAAGCGGTGCCGCCTTGAGCGAGACTTCAGTGATCAGTCCCAGGGTACCCATCGAACCCGCCAGGACACGCGACACATCGAAACCGGCCACGTTTTTCATCACCTGTCCGCCGAAGCGCAAAAGCGTGCCCTTGCCGTCCAGCATACGCACGCCCAGCACATAGTCGCGCAGCGCGCCGGCGTAGGGTCGGCGGGGTCCGGACAGCCCGGCGGCGAGCAGACCGCCCAGGGTCGCCCCCGGCCCGTAGTGGGGCGGTTCGAAGGCCAGCATTTGTCCGGCCTCGCGCATGGTCTGTTCGATTTCGGCGAGCGGCGTGCCGCAGCGCGCGGTGATCACCAGTTCGGTGGGCGCATAATCGATGAGGCCGCGGTACGCCCGGGTATCGAAGACCTCGCCCCGTGGCGCCTGACCATAGAAGCTCTTGCTCCCACCGCCGCGCAGCTCCAGCTCCTGGCGGGTCTCGCGCGCGGCACGCAGGCGCTCGCTCCAGGACTTCAGCAGATCATTCATGCAGGCTCTCGATCTCGCCGGGAAGCGCTTCCGGGATGGTCTTGCCGGGGTTCATGAGGTTACGCGGATCCAGCGCCACCTTGATGGCGCGCATCAGCCCCAGAGCGGCGCCGTGTTCCTGGCGCAGGAAATCGAGTTTGTGCAAACCGACCCCGTGCTCGCCAGTGCAGGTGCCGCCCAGCCGAATGGCGCGCAGCGCGACCGCGCGGGCAAGGTCCTCGGCCAGGGCGCGCTCCTGCGCCAGGGCTGGGTCGTAGGCGATCAGCAAGTGAAAATTGCCGTCGCCGACGTGACCGACAATGCTGTGATGCAATCCGGTCGCGGCGGCCTCGATCTTGGTTTCGAGCAGGCATTCCGCCAGCCGCGAAATCGGCACACAGGCATCGGTGGAAAATCCTTCCTTGCCCGGCGCCATCGCCATCGACGCGTAATAGGCGTTGTGCCGCGCCTTCCACAGGCGCGATCGCTCCTCCGGCTGCACCGCCCAGCGATAGTCGCTGCCGCCGTTCTCGTCGCTGACCGCCTGCATCTGCTCAGCCTGTTCAGCGACACTCTTCTTCGAGCCGTGAAACTCGAAGAAAAGCGTCGGCGCGGCCTGGAACTCGTCCAGATGCGAGTAGCGAATGCATGCTTCCATCTGCCGTTCATCGAGGATTTCGATGCGCGCCACCGGTATGCCCAACTGCATGGCCATGATTACCGTGTTCACCGCCGCCGCAAGATCATGGAATTGGCACACCGCCGAGGAGATCGCCTCGGGCATGCCATAGAGCTTGAGGCGCAGCTCGGTGATGATGCCCAGGGTGCCCTCCGAGCCGATGAACAGCCGCGTCAAATCATAGCCCGCCGAGGATTTGCGCGCCCGCCCGCCGGTGTGGATGATGCGCCCTTCGGCGGTCACCACGGTCAGACCCAGCACGTTGTCGCGCATGGTGCCGTAGCGCACGGCATTGGTTCCGGACGCGCGGGTCGCGGCCATGCCGCCGAGGCTGGCGTCCGCGCCCGGATCAATGGGGAAGAACAAGCCCTGGTCGCGGATTTCCCGGTTCAGTTGCTCGCGTGTGACTCCGGCCTGCACTTGGCAATCAAGATCGGCAGCGCTGACTTCGAGAACCCGGTTCAGGCGCATGAGGTCGATGCACAGCCCCCCATGGAGCGCCTGCACATGCCCCTCGAGCGAGGTGCCGGTACCGAAGGCGATGACCGGTACATCTTCTTCGTAGCAGGCCCGGACGGCCAGCGCGACTTCTTCATTGCTTAGGGGAAAGACCACCGCGTCGGGCGGCATCGGTTCGCGCATGCCCTCGCCGTGGCCGTGCTGTGCGCAGACCGCGGCGCCGGTGACCAGACGCTCGCCGAAGTGGGGCGCCAGCCGCGCCAAGAGCTTCTGCAGGGCCTTTGGGGACGGACGCTGGCGTTGACGCATCTAGAACCTCGGCAGCTCCGGAAAGCGGGTTTCATGGTGGTGAACGTGCATGGCGCCGAATTCAGCGCAGCGACGCAAGGTGGGAATGGCCTTGCCGGGATTCAGAAGTTCATAAGGATCGAAGGCATCGCGCAGAGCGTGAAAGGCCTCGAGTTCCTCGCGGCTGAACTGCACGCACATCTGGTTAATTTTCTCGATCCCGACGCCGTGCTCGCCCGTGATGGTGCCGCCCATGCGCACACACAACTCCAGAATCCTGCCGCCGAAGCTTTCGGCGCGTTCAAGTTCGCCTGGAATATTGGCGTCGAACATGATCAGCGGATGCAGGTTGCCATCGCCAGCGTGAAAAACATTGGCGCAGCGCAGGCCATATTCCTTGGAGAGCGCTTCGATGCCGGCCAGCACTTCGGGTAGGGTATGGCGCGGAATGGTGCCGTCCATGCAGTAATAGTCGGGTGTAATGCGCCCCACCGCCGGAAAGGCCGCCTTGCGCCCGGCCCAGAACTTCAAGCGCTCGGCCTCGTCGCGCGAGACGCGGATTTCGCTGGCGCCGGCCGCTTCGAGAACCTTGGTGACACGCTCGATCTCTTCGGCAACTTCTTCGGGGGTGCCGTCGGATTCGCAGAGCAGAATCGAGGCGGCATCGAGCGGGTAGCCGGCATGCACGAAATCCTCCACCGCGCGGGTCGCGGCCTGGTCCATCATTTCCAGCCCGGCCGGAATGATGCCGGCGGCGATGATGTTGCTCACCGCCGTGCCCGCCTTCACCACGTCGTCGAAAGCGGCGAGCACACACTGCGCCAATTGAGGCTTGGGCGTGAGCTTGACGGTGATTTCAGTGATCACCGCCAGGAGGCCTTCGGAACCATTGAGGGCGGCCAGAAGATCATAACCCGGAGCATCAAGTGCCTCGTTGCCCACTTCGATGATTTCTCCGTTGATCAAGACGCCGCGCACGCGCCGAATGTTATGCACGGTGAGGCCGTATTTCAGGCAATGCACGCCGCCTGAGTTTTCCGCCACATTACCGCCGATGGTGCACGCGATTTGACTCGATGGATCGGGCGCGTAATACAGTCCGTAGGGCGCCACGGCCTCGGAAATGGCGAGATTGCGCACGCCCGGCTGCACGACCGCGGTGCAGGCCTGGGGGTCGATGTTCAGAATACGGGTCAAGCGCGTCAGCGAGAGCACCACCCCGTGGGCGTGCGGCAAGGCGCCGCCGGAAAGACCGGTGCCAGCGCCGCGCGGTACCACGGGCACCTTGGCCTGGCGGCAGACTTTCAGGACCGCGATGACCTGCGCTTCGTCTTCGGGCAAGACCACGGCCTGCGGTACCTGGCGGTAGGCGCTGAGTCCGTCGCACTCGTAGGGGCGCAGGTCTTCGGGCTCGGTCAAGAGCCCTTGCGCGCCGACCGCCGCCATCAGATCTTGAAACAGTTTTGGTTCCAGCATTGCCCCCCCGCTCGCACCATGGCCATCGCCGCCATTTCCAGCGTTTGATTATCACACTCCGGGCGCGCACGCACCATGCCGGTTTCCCCTAGCGCCGAAAGGCCGGATAATGCTTGCCGATCACCCCATGCTGCCTAGGGCCATGAACGCTCCTCCACCCGCCTCAGCCGGCGGAACTACCGGTCCCAACGAACGCTCCTGCTATTGCGGACTTTGGGAAACGAACCCGGAATTCCTGCGCGAACAGGGTGTGCCCGAAGGCCATTGCGGCATATGCCAGCGCTGCGGCGCGCCCGGCCATACCCGCCATTTCCCCGGCCCGGTACCCTACACCGGTGCCTGGTGCGATGCCTGCTACCGCGTCGTCGGCCGGCAGGCGCTGCTGTGGCGCCCCCTGCCTTGGCTGGTTTTGGCGGGCCTGGGCGGCGTGATCTGGTTCTTCATCAGTCGGCACGTCGCCTGATCCGGCGGCGCCTTCATGCGGCGCATAAGGTAACGCGCTGGTCGAAGTGACCAATCCCGCTGATTTCGGACCACCCACACAGTTGTTCCAAGGGTCGAAAAGCACCCAGTCCCGGCTTTGGAAACGCACCGTGGTCTGGTAGGTGACGGGATTCGATTTCGTGGTGAGGTACTGCCACTGCTCTGACCGGCGTCGCGCGGGCGAGGTCGAGGCCGCCGCCAGCGGCGATCGGTGACGACGGGACTGCGCCATACCGCCAAAAGTGGCAGGAGGACCAGAGAACCAGGCGCTCACCCAAAAAAACCGACCAACGGGACTTGATTTTTCACGCCTTGCCCCTAAGATTGTAATCGGTTACTTACTTATGGCCGATCATGCAAGTCCACCCCAAACACCTTCCCTCCGAGGAGCGCCGTGCCGCCACGGTAGAGGCCGTAGTCGCGCTGGCGGGCGAACAACATCCCAGCGAAATCAGCACCAGCGCCATCGCCAAGCGCATGGGCGTGACCCAGGGCGCGCTGTTCAAGCACTTTCCGAACAAAGAAGCGATTCTGCAAGCGGTCATGGATTGGGTGGCCGAACACTTGCTGCGGCGCCTTGAATCCGCGGCCAACGCGGCGCCAGATGTGGCCGGGCGGCTGGAGGCGATGTTCTTCGCCCACGTCGAATTCGTCAGTGAGCACCCCGGTGTGCCGCGCATGATTTTTGGCGAGTTGCAGCGCGCCGAAAGCTCGCTTCCCAAGCTCGCGGTGCAAAACCTCATCCGCAAATACAGTGCCAAACTCGAGGCCCTGCTCGTGGCCGGCAAAGAGGCTGGAGCATTCCACGCCGAGCTCGACACCACTGCGGCGGCGATTCTGTTTATCGGCACGATTCAAGGCCTGGTCATGCAGTCACTGCTGGCCGGCGACCTGCGGTTTGTTCGCCGCGATGCGCCCCGCGTCTTCGCCATCTATCTGCGCGGCCTGCGGAGCCGACCATGAAGCCCCTGGCCCTGAGTGCTCGTAGCCTCAAGCTGCTGGCGGTGCTCCTGCCGCTGGCTGGGCTGTTCGTCTATACCGCGCTGCGCTCCGGCCCCTTGGCCCCGGTGCCGGTGCAACTGGCCGAAGTTGAGGACGTCGCCATCGCCCCCCGCCGCTTCGGTGTTGGCACCGTCGAGGCCAGCGCGAGCTTTCAGATCGGCCCCACCGTCGCCGGGCGCCTCAAGCGCCTGGAAGTCAATGTCGGCGATCGGGTGCGGGCCGGCCAGGTGCTGGGCGAGATGGATTCGATCGATTTCGATGAGCGCTTGCGCGCCCAGGAGGCAGCCTTGCTGAGGGCCGCGGCCCAATGGCAGGAGGCCAATGCCCGGCACGCCCACGCTGAACGGCAAGCGAACCGATACGAACAGCTCTTCGCCAATGGCGCGGTCACCGAAGAAATGCGCGCCAGCAAGCGTCAGGATTTACGCTTGGCCCTCGCCCAGCAGGCCGCCGTCACCGAGGACCAGGCGCGACTGCGCGCCGAGCGCGACGCCACCCGGGCGCAACGCGCCAATCTGCGTTTGGTCGCTCCAGCCGAGGGCTTGGTCGCGGCGCGGCGGGCGGAGCCGGGAACCACCTTGGTAGCCGGCCAGACGGCGCTCACCTTGGTCGACCCGAAAAGCCTCTGGATCAACGTCCGCTTCGATCAGGCGCAGAGCGGCGGCCTGGCGCCCGGTCAGAAGGCGACCATCAGCCTGCGCTCCCGAGCAGACCTTCCGCTCGCTGGCCAGGTGCTCCGCCTCGAGCCTCTGGCTGATGCGGTGACCGAAGAGACCCTGGCCAAGGTCGTCTTTGCGCCCTTGCCCGAGCCGCCGCCCGCCATTGGCGAACTGGCCGAGATCACCGTGCAACTGGCACCTCGCCCCTCGGCGCCGAGTATCCCCAACGCCGCGCTCAGCCGCTTCGAGGGCAAACTGGGCGTGTGGCAGTTGGCCGGCGACGAACTCAAGTTCACCGCCGTGCAAGTGGGTGACGCCGACCTCGAGGGGCGCGTCGAGGTGCGCGAGGGACTGCGCCGGGGCGACCGGGTGATCGTTTACAGCGCCAAGCCGCTTCACTCCGGGAGTCGGGTGACCGTGGTCGAACGTGTCCACACCCCGGGGCCCTGATGATCAGCCTGGCTGGACGCGACATCCTGCACGGCTGGGGCAAGTTTGTCTTCACCGGCGTGGGTCTGGGCTTGCTCATCGGGGTTACGCTCACCATGGCTGGCGTGTATCGCGGGATGGTCGACGACGGCAAAGCGCTGCTCGACAACAGTGGCGCCGACCTCTGGGTGGTGCAGCGCGACACCCTTGGCCCCTACGCCGAGGCTTCGAGCATCGCCGACGATCGCTACCGCGACTTGCTGGCGCTCCCTGGCGTTCGGGCCGCGGCCAACGTCACCTATCTCACCATGCAGCTCAAACGCGGCGCCCGCGAAGTTCGCGCGATGGTGGTCGGCATCGCGCCGCAAGGACCGGGCACACCGGGCTGGCCCGCGCATCTGGTGGCGGGTCGGCACATCACCCGCAGCCATTACGAAGCGGTCGCCGACATCGCCACCGGCTTCCAACTCGGCGACCGCATCCGGATCCGCCGCCAGCACTACACCGTGGTGGGGCAGACGCGGCGCATGGTGTCGTCGAGCGGCGATCCGATGGTCTTCATCCCCCTGCGTGACGCGCAGCAGGCGCAGTTTCTCAAGGACAATGACGCCATCGCGCAGCAGCGCCGGCGCACCAGCGAGAATCCTGCCTTCAACCGGCCTGGCGTTCCTGGTCTGCTGGAAGCGGCAATCGACGCGCAGAGCAGCAACCCCTCGGTGAATGCCGTATTGGTGCGTCTTGATCCCGGAGCCCGACCCGACGAAGCACGCGAGGCAGTGCGCCGTTGGGAACACCTCACCGCCTACACCCGCCACGAGATGGAGGAAATCCTCGTGGGCAAGCTGATCGCCACCTCGGCCCGGCAGATCGGCATGTTCCTCGCGATTCTCGCGGTGGTGAGCGCAGCCATCGTCGCCTTCATCATCTACACTCTGACCCTGGGCAAGATTCGCGAAATCGCCGTGCTCAAGCTGATCGGCGCCCGCGATCGAAGCATCGCCTGGATGATCCTGCAGCAAGCGCTCGGACTGGGTTTGATCGGCTTCACGGTGGGCAAAGTCGCGGCCACCTTCTGGGCGCCGGCCTTTCCGAAATACGTGCTGCTGGTGCCGGAAGATTCGCTGCGTGGCGCCCTTGCCGTCGCCCTGATCTGCGCCCTGGCAAGCCTGGTGGCAATCCGCGCGGCCCTGCGCGTGGACCCCGCCGAAGCAATCGGGGGCTGAAGTGACCGACTCCGGAATCATCATCGAGGGCCTGCGCAAGCGCTATGGAGAGGGCGATACCGCCGTGGACGCCTTGCGCGGCGTGAACATGCACGTTTCCCCCGGCGAGGTGATCGGCCTGATCGGGCCTTCCGGTTCGGGCAAGAGCACGCTGCTCAAATGCCTTGGTGCAGTCACCGATCCCACCGCGGGACGCATGACGCTGGGCGGCGAGGTGATCTACGATGAGGGCTGGCGCATTCGCGACCTGCGTGCTCTGCGGCGCGACAAGATCGGCTTCGTTTTCCAATCGCCTTACCTCATTCCTTTTCTCGATGTCACTGACAATGTCGCGCTGCTGCCGATGCTGGCGGGGAACGCCAATGCCGCGGCGCGCGGCCGGGCGCGCGAACTGCTGGAAGCCCTGGACGTCGCCCATCGGGACAAGGCCATGCCCTCGCAGTTATCGGGCGGCGAGCAGCAAAGGGTGGCGATCGCGCGCGCGCTGGCGAATCATCCGCCGGTGATCCTTGCCGACGAACCCACCGCGCCGCTGGATAGCGAGCGCGCCTTGACCGTGATCAGAATCCTCAATCAAATGGCGCGCCAGTACCACACCGCGATCATTGTCGTGACCCACGACGAAAAGATCATTCCGACCTTTCGGCGGATCTATCACATTCGCGATGGCGTTACGCACGAGGAAGAGGGCGAAGGACGCGAGCTTCCCGGCACCCCTTGATTGAACCTAGAAACCTCAGTTGACCGCTCATCTATTCGCTACCAGCCAGGCGGCGCAAAGTCTGCGGTCTAATCTGGATCATCACCTCATGGGTGAGCACGCTGCACACCCGCTGGCGCGTTTGGCCGGGCGCCCGGCTTGGTCGCTCCTCCTTGAATAGAATGGCTATTCCGCGTCGTCGCTTCGCGCCATGCACCCGGCCAAACGCACCATCGGGCGCGCCCAACTGAGGTTTCTAGGTTGAATTCTCGTTGCCCAGCGCTTGCGCCGATCGGGCGGACGGACTGCTGGACCACGCGCGCGACGCTCAGCCGCGGACCGACGGGCGCGCGCTACTTCCGTCCACTTGGCTTGGGCACGGGTCGAGCCGCTCTTCGAAAGAGTTTCTGCCCATCGACCGCGCTTTCGAGTTTGCGCGCGATGTTGCCACAAACCAGATCGCACAGGGCAAAGACCGATTCGTCGGCGATGCGGTAGTACACCGCAGTGCCGCGGCTCTCCCGCTCGACCACACCTTGGCGCGCCAGTACGGCCAGGTGGCGCGAAACATTGGCGGCGGTAAACCCGCACAATTGGGCCAGTTCACCGACATTGCGTTCGCCAGCGCACAGAAGGTTCAGAATCTTCAGGCGGGTGGGCTCTGACAATGCCTGGAAGTAGGCGGCGACCTGGGTCATCGCTTCGGGTGGAAGGTTCTTCAATTCGGGTCCGTTCGTTGGTCTGACCACATTATGCCTCGTCCGTGTCCGGCGCGGCCAATGCGCCGGAATCGTTGGTACCGCGCCGCCATAACTGGATTACTTGCGGCTTACTTGCGTGCTTGACTATTTGCGTACTTGGCTAAATAATACGCCATCTCGATTCTGGTTTCAAGCTGGAGCAAGGCATGACCCGACAATTCTTCGTTCGCCTGCTGTGCCTGACCGCCCTTTTCCCCGCTTTGGCTGGCGCCCAGGCGCCCGCCACCACCAGCGTCACCCGCTTCGTGGGGGGCGCCGGCACGTCCTTTGACGGCGTGGTCGAGGCCGTACGCCAGACCAGCATCGGGGCCCAGGTTTCGGGGGCGGTCGTGGCCATCGCGGTCAAGGCGGGCGACCCGGTGCGGGCCGGCCAGGTGTTGCTGCGGCTCGACGCTCGCGCCGCGGAACAAAACGCCGCCGCCGCCGACGCCCAAGTCGCGGCCGCCCGGGCTACCCAGGAAGCGGCGAGGCGCGAATTGGAGCGCCAGAAAATGCTCTTCGAACAGCGGTTCATCAGTCGCGCCGCGCTGGACCGGGCCGAAGCCGATCACCAAACGACCCAGGCCGTGGCCAACGCCCAGATCGCCAGCGCTGGCGCAGCCCGCACCCAGTCCGGGTTCTATGTGGTGCGCGCCCCGTATGCCGCGGTCGTGGCGGAAGTCCCGGTGGTCCTGGGCGACATGGCCCTGCCCGGCAAGACCCTGCTGACGCTCTACGACCCCGGCGCCTTGCGTGTTTCCGTCGCCGTGCCGCAGCGCGCGGCCGCGCGGCTCGTCAAACCCGAGCAGCTCCGCGTCGAGCTGCCCAGCACCGGTCTCGATCCCCAGGTCCCGGTACGGGTGCAGCGCATGCCCACTATCGATGCCGCCACGCACACCCAGGAATTGCGTCTCGATCTTCCGCCCGGACTGGCCGGTCTGGCCCCCGGAATGTTCGCTCGGGTGTCGCTTGCCCCCAACGCCGAGAGCGAGGCGCGCTTATTCGTGCCGGCCACGGCGGTGGTGCGGCGCGCTGAAATGAGTGGCGTCTATGTTCTGGGCGCCGCAGGCAAACCGCGCCTGCGCCAGGTGCGCCTGGGCCGCGCCGAGGGCACCTGGATCGAAGTGCTCGCCGGCCTGAGCGAGGGCGAAAGACTCATCGCCGACGCCAACACCGCACTGCGCCGAGAATGACGATGGACAGTCCCTTGGGTTTCTCCGGACGCATCGCGCGCTACTTTCAGAGCGCCCAGATCACCCCTTTGCTGGCACTGGTCGCGCTCCTCTTGGGCGCCTTCGCGGTCTTGGTCACGCCGCGCGAAGAAGAGCCGCAGATCAACGTGACCATGGCCAATGTGCTCATTCCTTTCCCCGGCGCGGCGGTGAAGGATGTGGAGCAGATGGTCGCCACCCCCGCCGAACAGGTGCTCGCACAAATCCATGGCATCGAACATGTGATGTCGGTGTCGCGCCCGGGCCTGGCGATCATCACCGTGCAGTTCAAGGTCGGCGTGCCCCGCACCGAGGCCCTGGTGCGCCTGCACGACACCATTCGCGCCAACACCGACTGGTTACCGCAGGGCTTGGGGGTATCCGAGCCGATCATCAAACCCAAGGGCATCGACGATGTGCCCATTGTCACCCTCACGCTCTACGCCAAGGACCCGCAAACCAGCGCCTTCGATCTCGAACGCGTGGCGCACAGCATGGAAGTCGAATTGAAGCGCGTGCCCGGTACCCGCGAAGTGGTCAGCATCGGCGGTCCGGGGCGAGCGATCCAAGTGGCCGTCGATCCCGCCCGCCTGGCCGCCCACGGCATCACCGTGGCCGAAATCAATCGCGCCCTGCAAAGCGCGAACTCCGGCGCCCCGCTGGGCAAACTCTTGCGCGATAACCAGAGCATCCAACTCGAAGCCGGCTCGTTCCTGCGCGATGCACGCGAGGTCGGCGAACTGGTGGTCGGAGTCTTCCAGAAACGCCCGGTGTTTCTGCGCGACGTGGCCACTGTGCGGGACGGTCCGCCTTCGCCGGAGCGCTATGTCTGGCACGGCCTCGCCGGCACGGACGGCGGTGAGTACCCGGCCGTGACACTGGCCGTGACCAAGAAGCCCGGCGAAAACGCCATCGATGTCGCCAACGCCGTGGTGCGCCGCGCCGATGCCCTGCGCAATGCCCTCATTCCCGCGGGCGTGGAAGTCGCCGAAACGCGCAATTATGGCGTCACCGCCAACGACAAGGCCAAGCAGCTCATCCAGAAACTCCTTTTTGCCACCGCCTCGGTGGTGGCGCTGGTCTTCCTCACCCTGGGGCGACGCGAAGCGGCAATCGTCGGTGCCGCGGTGATCCTTACCCTCACCGTTACCCTCTTCGCCTCCTGGGCCTGGGGTTTCACCCTCAATCGCGTCTCGCTGTTCGCGCTGATCTTTTCCATCGGCATCCTGGTCGATGACGCGATTGTGGTGGTTGAGAATATTCATCGCCACCTGACTCTGGATGGTTTGGAGCAGACTCAGGTCGCCGCGGGCGCGGTGAATACCGCACCGGATCTGCTGCGGATCATTCCTCGCGCCGTCGACGAAGTCGGTGGCCCGACCATTCTCGCCACCTTCACGGTGATCGCCGCGCTCTTGCCCATGGCCTTCGTCAGCGGGTTGATGGGGCCGTACATGGCGCCGATTCCAATCAACGCCAGTCTGGGCATGCTCCTGTCACTGGCCATCGCCTTCATCGTCACGCCTTGGCTCGCCCGCCTTTGGCTCAAGCACGCGCCCGCTTCCGGGCACGGCGATACCGGCTTCGCGCCGCGACTGGGGCCACTGTTCGAGCGCCTGTTCCGCCCCCTCCTGGCGCGCGAGGGAGGTGCCCGCAGGCGCGCCGTGCTTTGGTTGGGTATCGCCAGCCTGATCATGATGTCTCTGGTCCTTCCCGCCCTCGGCTGGGTCGTACTGAAAATGCTGCCCTTCGACAACAAGTCGGAGTTTCAGGTCGTGGTGGACATGCCCGCGGGTACGCCACTCGAAAAGACCGCTGCGGTGTTGCAGGAACTGGGCGCGCATTTGTCTCGACAACCTGAGGTGGTGAACTACCAGGCCTATGCCGGAGTCGCCTCGCCGATCAATTTCAACGGCCTGGTGCGTCAATACTACCTGCGCGCCGGCGGCGAAGTAGGCGACCTGCAAGTCAAACTCGCGCCGAAGAGCGCGCGCAAAGAACAGAGTCACGCCATCGCCACGCGCCTGCGGCCCGAGCTGCAAAGAATCGCCGCGCCCTTCGGCGCCAAGGTGAAGGTGGTCGAAGTGCCGCCGGGACCGCCGGTGCTCGCGCCCATCGTAGCGGAACTCTACGGTCCGGATGCCGCCGGTCGGCGGCAGTTGGCCATGGACGTGCGCAAAGTCTTCGCCGCGCGGCAGGGCGTGGTGGACGTGGACGACAGCAGCATCGCCGACGCGCCGCGGCAACTGCTCCTGATTGATCGGCGCAAGGCGGCGATGCTGGGCGTGCCGCAGGAAGCGATCGTCGCGACCTTGCGTACCGGGCTCGCCGGAGCGGCGGCGGCCTACCTGCACGACGCCAGTAAATACCCGGTGCCCACGGTGGTGCAATTGCCAGCCGAGCGCCAGGGCGAGATCGAGGCGCTACTCGCGCTCCGGGTGCGCGGCAGCGCCGGACAGCTGGTGCCCATCCGGGAGCTGGTCACACTGAGCGACAGCCTGCTGGAGCAGCCGATCTATCACAAGGATCTCCTGCCTGTGCACTACGTCGTGGGCGACATGGCCGGCCGCATCGACAGCCCGCTCTATGGCATGTTCGGCATGCGCGCCGCCCTTGGCGAGATCGTCGCACCCGACGGGGGACGGATCAACGAGCACTTCATCAGCCAGCCCGACGACCCCTATCGCGGCTATTCCCTCAAGTGGGATGGCGAGTGGCAGATCACCTATGAGACCTTCCGCGACATGGGCGCCGCCTATGCGGTGGGCCTGGTGCTGATCTATTTGCTGGTGGTGGCGCAGTTCGGCTCGTATCTCACACCGCTCATCATCATGGCGCCGATCCCCCTCACCATCATCGGCGTGATGCCCGGCCACGCCTTGCTGGGCGCGCAATTCACCGCCACCAGCATGATCGGCATGATCGCCTTGGCGGGCATCATCGTCAGGAATTCCATCCTGCTGGTCGATTTCATTCGTTTGCAGGTTGCCGCCGGCCTGCCCCTGGAAGTGGCCGTGGTGCGCTCGGCGGCGACGCGTGCCCAGCCGATTGTACTCACCGCCCTGGCGGCGACACTGGGTGCGTTTTTCATTCTCGACGATCCGATCTTCAACGGACTGGCGGTATCGCTGATCTTCGGCATCCTGGTCTCGACCCTGCTGACCCTGGTGGTTATCCCCCTGCTCTACTTCGTTGCCTATCGGGAGCCGGAAACGGCTCCGCTTCCCCCCCCTGAACCTGAAGGAGTCTCACCATGAACTCGTGGCAAATCGTTCGTCTTTTCGCTGGTCTGGTCGTTCTCATGTCGCTGGCCTTGGGTGTACCCGGCAGCCCGCTCTTCATCAGCCAGTGGTGGCTCGCCCTGACCGCCTTCGTCGGCGCCAACCTCTTGCAAAGCGCCTTCTCCTGCTGGTGTCCACTGGAGATCGTGCTGCGCAAATTCGGCGCCAAGGCTGGGTGCTGAACCGCCTCGCGCCGCCGAGGCGGCGCGGGTTTCTATTCACGACCTTTGAGGTGGAGTGATCATGCAAGTCGTTTGTCCCCATTGCCTGACCAAGAACCGGCTCCCTGCCGAGCGCCGGCACGAAGATCCGCGCTGTGGCGAATGTGGCGCGGCGCTCCTGGCACCTGGCCCGGTCGCGCTCGACGAACAGTCCTTCGAGCGCTTCGTCGAAGGCACGGAGTTGCCTGTGCTGGTCGACTACTGGGCCGACTGGTGCGGCCCCTGCCAGACCATGGCGCCCCAATTCAAGGCCGCCGCCGAGCAGATGCCGGAGGTGCGTTTCGCCAAAGTCGATACCGACGCATCACCACGGGTGAGCATGAAGGCGCACATCCGCAACATCCCCACGCTGGTGCTTTACCGTGGCGGCGCAGAGGTGGCACGCAGGAGCGGCGCGATGATGTCGCGGGAGTTGGTGAGCTGGGTGAAGTCGGTGTTGTAGCGGGCTTGTCCGCGCAAACAGCCGGTGGACGGCCAACCCCTTCGCGGCCAAGGCCGCCCCGACCCAACCGCTGGTGGCGTCTTTGGCGCGGGTCTCCTTAACACTTCCGGGATTCGGAGGCGCGGCTCGCCGAACTCGCCGCCGCCGCGATTTCGCGCTGCGCCAGCTCGGCTGCGGTGCCGGTGAACTCGCGGCAGCGCGCACGGAAGCCGCGCTCCTGGAACATCGCCTGGCCTTCGGCCGTGGCGAGGTCACACCCCTCCAGGAGCACCTGGCAATTGCTGCTACCGAAGCGCTGCTCGAATGCCCTGAGGAAACTCTGCGTCGCTTCATAGCAGCGCTGGAGCGAATCTTCGGGAGCGTCGCGCCCGAGCGCGACGCCCAAACCCATCATCGCCCCGGTGACCGCACCGCAGCTTCCCCTGGTACGTGCCATGCCGCTGCAAAAAGCGCTTGCCGCGCGCGGTATCAAGCTCGCCTCGACCCCTTGGGCTTGCGCCAGAGCCTGAACCACGCTTTCGGCGCAAAACAGGCCGGCGCCGAACAGCATCTCGGCCTGGGCGCGCACCGCGTCGGGAGGGCTTGCCCACCCCGCTGAGTCGCCCCCCGCGGCGACCGACTCCTGGCTTGCTTCATCCGCCTGACGCCACATACACACCGCGCTGGCCGGACACAGCGCGGCAAACTCAGCGCTCGCCTGGATGGCTTCGGGCACCTCACCGCGCGCCAGCTGTGTATAACCCCGCCGCGCCCAAAACGCTTCGGCGGTATTGGTGAGCAGATAGAGCGCCTCGATCCCGCCCGACCACGCCAAGGCTTCGGCACGCGCCGCCAGCTCACTGCCCAGGCCTTGCCCGCGCTCGTCCTTGACCACCGCCAGCGAACGGATGAGGCCGGCGTGACCGCGCGGCTCGATCCCGGCGCAGCCCAGAAGCCTGCCGCCACGCTCGCCCAGGATGAGCACCACTCCACTCTCCCGCAAGTCCGTGGCGGGCAGGCCGGCACCGTGTAGCAGAGCCTCCACGCCGAGGCGGTCGTTGGGGGCGGCCAGGCGATAGGTGATGGGGTCGGGCATGGCTCGGCTCCGTATTCGTAATTCGACGAATTGCGAATATAGGCGATCGCCTACAGGCGCGTCAAGATCCGGGGAGAGATCCGTCCAGGGCGGTGCCCATAAGCTTGGTGAGCCGCGCCAAACCCTCGGGGTCGACGCAGTAGCAGCCCCGTTGCTGCTCGGCACCGCTGCGGATGAGTCCAGCCCGCTCCAGCACATCGAGATGCTGCGAGATCGTGGAGGGCGATAGCGGTACGATTTCGGAGAGGTTGCCAAAGAAGCAGCTCCGCTGGGCCCTGAGAAAGCGCAGGATGCGCACCCGCGCCGGGTGACCCAGGGCCTTGCAAAAGGCGGCCAGCTCTTCGTCCAGCTTGGCTTCGCGCGCCCGCGCCGTACTCCGCGCCGTCTTGTTGCTCATACCGTAGATTCCGCTTCGCCTGAAGTTGGCGCATGGTACGCGGCTTCGCGAGACACCGCAAAAACTGGCGCGCCGGCTGGTCGCGGCATCCTTGAACCTGGAAGCCTCAGTTGGCCGCCGGTCTTTTGCGCTCCCGCCAGGTAGTGCATGGCATATGGGCTGGTCTGGAACATCACCAGGTGGGTGACCGCGCTGCAAGGTGCCCAACTGAGGTTTCTATTGATCCGGCCAGATGAAGTTTGAAGTTTCAAGCGGCATATTTGACGCGCGGATCTTGGAAGAAGCTCTTGACCCGCTCGGGTGACTGTTCGAGTTTGAGCATGTGCTCGGTGGCTGCGAGTTTCAATTTGGCCTT
>JACPUX010000064.1 GCA_016192065.1 Betaproteobacteria bacterium | reverse complement strand
GGCGCATGCCAAACCCCGGAGCGGGCGAAGCCCGCGAACCACACTCACCCCCTTCCTCGGGAAGGGGGCCGGGGGGAAGGCACGCCAGTGAGCGGCGCGCCAGCCAAGGCCGAAGCACACCCATGACCCAAGCCGACCCCAACGCCGATTTGCTCGCCCGCAGCCGGGCCGCCGTCTGGCATCCCTGTACGCAAATGAAAGTGCATGAGACTCTACCCCTGGTACCGATCGTGCGCGGCGAGGGGGCCTGGTTGTATGACGCCGCCGGCAAGCCGTATCTTGATGCGGTGAGTTCCTGGTGGGTGAATCTCTTCGGTCATGGCAATCCGCGCATCGCGGCCGCCATAACGGCCCAGATGGCGACCTTGGAACACGTCATCCTCGCTGGCTTCACCCACCCCGCCGTAGTGGAACTCTCGGAGCGGCTCGCGCAAGTTGCCCCGCCGGGTTTGGGGCATTGTTTCTATGGCTCGGACGGGGCCTCAGCCACGGAAATCGCCTTGAAAATGGCGTTCCACTTCTGGCGCAACTCCGGCAAAGAGAAAAAAACCGCCTTTCTCAGCCTTGCCAATTCCTACCACGGAGAGACCCTGGGCGCCTTGGCGGTCACCGATGTGCCGCTCTTTCGCGATGTGTACGCACCGCTGCTGCGCCACCAAGCTCGCCTGCCCAGTCCCGACCCGCGGCACCTGTCGCCGCGCACTTCGCCCGAGGAAGCCGCCGCGCGCGCGGCCGCGGCGCTGGAAGCGCGGTTGGCACGCGCACACGAAGGCATCGCGGCCCTGATCCTCGAACCGCTGGTCCAGGGCGCGGCGGGCATGGCCATGTATCACGCCGACTATCTCAAGGCGGCGCGCCAATTGTGTGATCGCTATCAGGTGCTGCTCATCGCCGACGAAATCCTGACCGGCTTCGGACGCACCGGCACACTGTTCGCGTGTGAACAGGCGGGGATCACACCGGATTTGCTCTGCCTCTCGAAAGGCATCACTGGCGGCTTCCTACCCCTATCCTGCGTGATGAGCACCGATCGCGTCTATGCCGCGTTCTACGATGACGAAGTCAGTCGCGGCTTTCTGCACTCGCATTCTTATACCGGCAATGCCCTCGCCTGCCGCGCCGCCCTAACCGTGCTCGACATCTTCCGCGACGACGACGTGCTCGCCCGCAACCGCCAACGTGCCGCGCAGCTTTCGGCCAAGCTCGCCGCTCTGGTCGGGCACCCCAAGGTCAAGGATTTCCGGCGCCTGGGCATGATCTGGGCTTTTGAACTGAACAGCGACCGACCGGCTCTGGCGCGTTGGTGTTTCAGCGAAGGTCTCACCGAGGGCGTGATCCTGCGCCCCATCGGCAACACGCTCTATCTCATGCCCCCCTATGTGCTGAGCGAAGCGGAACTGGACCACCTCGCCCAAGCCGTAATCGCCATCGTGGGTCGTGCGTGAGCGCCCCCGCCCGGCCGCCCGAAGGGGGCGCAAGCCAATCTCCGGAGCGGGCGCAGCCCGCGAACCACACTCACCCCCTTCCTCGGGAAGGGGGCCGGGGGGATGGTTCAACCAGGCCCGCCCGGCCGCCCGAAGGGGGCGCAAGCCAATCTCCGGAGCGGGCGCAGCCCGCGAACCACACTCACCCCCTTCCTTGGGAAGGGGGCCGGGAAGAGGCGGTCGTGAACCGCTGGTCGGCGTTGCTGATCGCCGCCCTTGCCGCCTGGTGCAGCACCGCCACTCTGGCGGCGCTGCCAGGCCCGGTGCAGCGCGAACTGCGCCGTGCCGGCATACCGGCCGAGGCGCTGGCGATCGAAGTGCGTGAAGTCGGGGCGGCACGCCCGCTGCTGCAACATCGCGCGAAGGCGCCGATGAATCCGGCCTCCACCATGAAGCTCCTGACCACCTATGCCGCGCTGGAACTGCTGGGGCCGGCCCACACCTGGAAGACCAGCGCCTACCACACCGGGGAAATCCACCAAGGCGTGCTCACGGGTGATCTGTACGTGCAAGGCAGTGGCGACCCCAAGATCACTTACGAAGCGTTCGCCAGCTTCCTGCATCAGTTGCGCGCCAATGGCCTGGAACACATCCGCGGTGATCTGGTGCTCGACCGCGCCCGCTTCGCCCTGCCGCCGCACAACCCGGCCGCCTTCGACAACGAACCACTCAAGGCCTACAACGTCGGCCCCGACGCGCTGCTGTTCAACTTCAAGACCGTGCGCTTCATTTTCGTTCCCGATGCGGCGCACAAGACCGTGCTGGTGCGCGCCGAACCGCATCCCCAGGGGCTGACGATCGCCAGCGACCTGAAGCTCGGAGACCAGGCGTGCAACGACTGGCGCGCGTCGATCCAGCCGCAATTCGAATCGGAGTCGGATCGCGCTCATGCCACCTTCACCGGAACTTATCCCTTGGCGTGCGCGGAAAAAAGCTGGTGGGTGAGTCTTTTCGACCACGCGCCGTTTTTTGCCGGAAGCTTCCGGGCGATGTGGACCGAACAGGGTGGCAGCCTCAGCGGCGGCTGGCGCGAAGACCGGGTGCCCTCGGGCGCGCGCCTGCTGGGGCAGTTGGAATCGCCACCGCTGGCCGAACTCATCCGCGACATCAACAAGCGTTCCAACAATGTCATGGCCCGGCAGCTTTTCATGCAATTGGCGGCACGAGAACCAACCAGCGCCGCCACCCTGCCAGCCGCTCAGGCGAGCCTCGCGGCGTGGCTCAAGGACAAGGGGCTGCGCTTTCCGGAGCTGGCGATCGAGAACGGCTCCGGCCTCGCGCGCGGCGATCGCATCAGCGCCGAGCACCTGACCGAGGTGTTGCAGCGCGCCTACGTCAGTCCGGTGATGCCCGAGTTTGTCGCCTCGCTGCCCGTCTTGGCCACCGACGGCACCCTCGAACACCGCATGCGTGGCCGCGTCGCCGCCGGCATGGCGCACTTGAAGACCGGCTCGCTCGACGAGGTGCGCGCCTTGGCCGGTTATCTGCTCGACCACCGCGGCCGCCGTTACGTGCTGGTCGCCATCGTCAACCACCCCCAAGCGGCCACCGCCCAGCCGGCACTGGAAGCGCTGGTGGATTGGGTGGTCCGGCAGGGCGCTGGCAGGAAGGCGAAGCGGCGACACTGAGCGAGGGCGGAGGCGTAAAACGGCAAGGCGCGCGCATCGCGACCCCGACCCGGACCCCGCCTCCGACCCTCAGGGCCGATAACGCTCCAACACCAGCACCGCGTTCGCGCCACCGAAGCCCAGGCTGAGGGACATCGCTCGTTCGATCCGCTCGGGCGCGGTGACGGTGACGAAGGGCAGCGTCGGCATGGCCGGGTCAGGCTCTTGAAGATTGGTGTTCGCCGCCACGAAGCCGTCGCGCATCATCAACAGCGTGTAGACGACTTCCTGCGCCGCGACGGCGCCGATGGCATGGCCGGTAAGGCCCTTGGTGGACGAGACCAGGGGCCCGTGCGCGCCGAAAAACTTGGCGATGGCCCGGGCTTCGCTCAAGTCGCCCCGTGGTGTGCCGGTGGCGTGGGCGTTGACATAGTCGATGGCCTCGGGCGGTCCGGGCCAAGCCAGACTCATGGCGCGTTCGGCGCCTTCCTGGCTGGGATGCACCATATCGGCGCCATCGCTGGTGGCGCCGTAACCGGAAAGTTCAGCGAGAATTTCCGCCCCCCGGCGTTCGGCGTGTTGCTGCGACTCCAGCACCAACATCGCCGCGCCCCCGGCCAGAGCGAAACCCTCGCGCGCGGCGTCGAACGGCCGGCAGGCCTGGCGCGGCCGATCGTTGTAGTTGGTGGCCAAGACCCCCATGGCGTCGAAAAGCATGGCCAGGGAAACGTCGACCTCCTCGGCGCCACCGGCGATGACCACATCCTGCTTGCCCATCTGGATGATTTCCATGGCGTGGCCCAGGCAATGCGCCGAAGTGGCGCAAGCGGAACTGAGACCGTAGGCGGCGCCCCGAATCCCCAGCGTCGTGGCGAGGCAAGCGGAGACGTTGCTGCCCATGATGCGCGGCACGACATAGGGCGAGATCTTGGCCACGCCCCGCTCGCGCGCCAGGGCGTACACTTCCTGCGCCGTGGCGAGGCTGCCCGCCCCTGACCCGGCGATCAGGCCGATGCGCGGATTGTCGAGCTCGCCCAGGCGCGCCTGCCGCAGCGCTTCCTGGGTCGCCACCCAGGCGTAGAGCGCGGCTTCGGTCATATAGCGCCGAAGCTTGCGGTCGCCCACGCTTGCCGGGTCGAGCCGCGGCACACCGGCGACGCCGCTGACCAGGCCGGCCTCCAGAAACGAAGGCTCGGCGCGCAGCCCACTTTCGCCCGTGCGCAATGCGCGCGCGACTTCGGACAGGTTGTCGCCGATGGACGAGACGATCCCCATGCCGGTGATCACCACGCGGCAGGGGGCGCCACCGCTAAGCAAACCCAGCGCCCCGGAGTGCCTTCACGAGCCGCGGCAAGGCCAGCGATCCGCTGCGCCAACGATGTTCCAGGCGGCAGTGATTCGGCCGGCGCGGCCAAGCTGTCGTTCGCCGCACGTCAAGCCTCAGCGCAGCAACTCACTGGCGACACCTTTGGTGAGATTGCTCACCCAGCGGTGGTAGCTCGAGTGAATGGTGCGCACGGTCTTCCCGCTCCCCAGCGAGGGCTGGTGCGGCATTGCCACAAGCGGCTGCCCGGAATCGTCGGCATCTACCTCCTTGAACCGCAGGTTCACGCTGTTGCGGTACTTGAGATCGTATTCGCCCCGGCGCAGTTGAATGTCCACCACTGCGCTGTGCTTGCCCCGCACGACGATCGTGGCGACCAGATGTTCCGGGCCCTGTTCGGCGAAGCTCCAACCTAGGGCGCCACCCGCCGCGCGGAATGCCTTGGCGATTTCGGCCACCTCCGCCGGCTTTTGGTCGGCCCGCTGCGCCGGCTGGGCAATCAAGTCGACGATCGGGGCGTTGCCCGCGGCACCAACGCCGGACGCGGCCAAGACGCAAAGCAGCGCGGCAATCAACTGGGTCAGCATGCTCATGGTCCGCGCTCCTAGTGGGCGAGTTTCGCCACGGTGCCCTTGAAGGTCACTCCCGCGACCGTCGCCCCGGCGCCGCACAGGTACTCGCTGCGACTGACCCTGAGGTCCTTTTTGTAATAGCTCTTGATGTTGATGACCGCGTTGCCACCCAGTTCCTTGGCGCGATCCTGAAAGCTGAGCATGGCACTCATGAACGCCCACTCGCAGGCGACTCGATCGCTCTTGTTGAACGCATTGGTCTTCTTGTTCGAGGTGAACTCACCGAAGTCGCGCACGACCTTGGGGTGTGGCGTATCCCCAAAATAGAGCTTGATGTTCGGGTCCAGCTTGACCTTTCCGTTGCTGGAATTGAGCGCGTCCCGCACCGGAAACATGTGCCGCGTATCACGCGCGACCGCACTTCCGGCAATCAGCAAGGCACCCAGCAGGGCGCTCAGGATTCGGTTCATAACGAATTCCTCCTCGGTCAGTTGCGTTGGAAAATCAGTGAAGTGTTGATGCCGCCAAAGGCGAAGTTGTTCGACATCAGGTACTCGTGTCGCATGGTCCGCGCCTCCCGCAGGTAATCGAGTTCGGCGCAGCGGGGATCGACGTGTTCGAGATTGACCGTGGGGGCGTACCAATCGCGGCGCAACATTTCGATGCCGAGCCAGGCTTCGATCGCGCCGCAGGCGCCCAGGGTGTGGCCGAAGTAGCTCTTCAGCGAACTGATCGGCACCGGTCTTCCGAAGACCGCCGCGGTCGCTTGCGTTTCGGCGATGTCGCCGCGTTCGGTGGCGGTGCCGTGGGCGCTGACATAGCCGATGGCCGACGCCGGCAAGCCCGCGTCGTCCAGCGCCAGGCGCATGGCCACGGCCATGGTGGCCGCTTCGGGTTGGGTGACGTGGCTGCCATCGGAGTTGCAGGCGAAGCCCAGTACTTCGGCGTAGAGCCGGGCACCGCGCGCCAGCGCATGTTCGCGCTCTTCCAGCACCAGGGTGCCGGCGCCTTCGCCCACCACCAGGCCGTCGCGGTCGCGGTCAAAAGGTCGCGGGGTGGTGGCCGGGGCGTCGTTCTTGGAACTGGTGGCGAACAAGGTGTCGAAAACCGCCGCGCTCGCTGGCGACAGTTCATCGGCGCCACCCGCCACCATCATCACTTGCCGGCCGGCTTTGATGGTCTCGTAGGCGAAGCCGATCGCCTGGCTGCCCGAAGTGCAGGCGCTGCACGTGGGAATGATGCGCCCCTTCATGCCGAAGAAGAGCCCGATGTTCACCGCCGCGGTGTGGCTCATCATCTGGATGTAGCTGGTCGAAGTCACCCCCTGCATGCTGCCGTCGTCCAGCAGCCGTCCAAAGGCGCGCACCGGCTCCATGCTGCCCGAGGACGAGCCATAGGCGATGCCGCAGCGGCCATCCTGAAGCTCCGGCTGACCGAGCAGCCCGGCGTCCGCCAGCGCCAGTTCGGTGGCGCGTACCCCCAAAAGCGCCACCCGTCCCATGGCTCGCAGGGTCTTGCGGGAATAATGCGCGGGGATGTCTAGACTGTCGATCGGTGCCGCCAGGCGGGTATTGAGCTGGGTGCAGTGTGCCCACTCGGGCATGTGGCGGGTGGCAGTCCGCCGCGCGGCAAGCGCGGTGGAGACCGTCTGCCAGTGGTCGCCCAGGGCGGTGAGCCCACCCATGCCGGTGACCACGACGCGGCGCATCAGACGATGCCCCCGTTGACGCCGATCACTTGCCGGGTCACATAGGAGGCGGCGTCGGACACCAGGAAGGCCACCACTGCGGCGACTTCCTCGGGCCTGCCGACACGCCCCATGGGCACGATCTTGAGCGCTTCCGCGCGCGGCAGCTCGGCGATCATCTCGGTTTCAACCAGACCGGGTGCCACGCAATTGACGGTGATGCCACGGCTCGCCAGTTCCACCGCCAGCGCCTTGGTGGCGCCAATGATGCCGGCCTTGGCGGCGCTGTAATTGACTTGGCCGCGATTGCCCAGCACCCCCGAGACCGAAGCCAGGGTGACGATGCGCCCACCTTGGCGGGCGCGGACCATGGGCATCACCAAGGGTTGCACCACGTTGTAGAACCCGTTGAGGTTGGTGGCGAGCACCTGGTCCCAGTCCTCGTCCGACAAGGCGGCGAAGGTGTTGTCGCGGGCGATTCCGGCATTGCAGACGACGCCGTAATAGGGCCCCTGGCCAGCCACCTCGGCGGCGAGCGCGGCGCGCGTGGCGGCCCGGTCGCCGATATCGAAGCCCAGCGCCTGGGCCTCGCCACCGGCGTCGCGAATCGCGCTCACGACTTCTGCGGCGAGATCGGCACGGCGGTGGAAATGCACGCTCAGGGCAAAGCCCTCGGCGGCGAGGCTCAGGGCGATCGCGCGGCCGATGCCCCGACTCGCTCCGGTGACCAGCACTCGCCTTGCCCCCATCAATGCCTCCCGGCCCCGGTTTCGAATACCTTGACGCTGGCACTGGCGAGCACCTCCTCGCCTAGGGCCAATTCACAATCGAAAGCGCCCAGGCCGCTCTCATCCCGAAAAGCGCAATGCGCGCTCACCAGGAGGCGCGCGCCGGGCGGAAACCGTGCGACCTTACTGTGGTAGCGCCGCGTGCCGAGCAAATAGCCTACCTGCGGCGCTTCACCGCGCGCGCGCGCCTCCAGTCCGGAATAGGCGCCGATGGCCTGGGCCATCAACTCGATGCCGACCCAGGCGGGCATGGCGCCCTCGGGTTCGGCGTACCAAGCCGATGGGTTCACCACCGCGGCGACCACGACGTGCCATGGGTCGTGCTCCAGCACCTCGTCGATCAGGCGCATCGGGCCACGATGCAAAATCAGCTCTTCGAGCGGCGGCATACTCGTCACGGCCGGGCCTCGCCCAGGATCAAGGAAACATTGCTGCCGCCAAAAGCGAAGGAATTGCTCATCATCACGCGTCGCTCCGATTGGGGCAGAACACTCGAGGCCACGGTGAAGCGCAGCGGCGGCAGGGTGGTATCGGGGTCGCCATGCCAGACCTGGGCCGGCAAACGGCGGCCCGGATTGTAACCGGAAAGCAATAGCCAGCATATCCCCAGTTCGATCGCCGCGGCGGCACCCAGCGTATGGCCGGTCTGTGGTTTGGTGCTGCTGGCCCAGACCCCGGCCGGACCGAAGACGCGCGCCATCAGGGCGCTTTCCATGGCATCGTTGAGCCCCGTTCCGGTGCCGTGCAGGTTGACGTAGTCGATCTGCCCGGGCGTCAGCCCGGCCTCCTCCAGCGCTTGTCGCAAGGCACGCTCGGCACCAGCTCCCGCGGGGTCGGGCGCGGAAATGTGATGGGCATCGCTGGCTTCCCCAGCGCCCAAGAACTCGATCGCCGCGGCCTCGCGCGTCAAGAGAAAAAGCGCGGCACCCTCGCCGAGATTGATGCCATCGCGGGCCTGGGTGAATGGACTGGAGTAGGTCTTGCTAGTCGCTTCCAGCGCGGCGAAACCCCGCACCGTGAGTCGGCAAAGCGTGTCGGCGCCGCCGGTGATCACCGCGTCGACCAACCCGGCTTGAATCAGATGGCGGGCCGCGATCAGCGCCTTGCCGCTGGAAGTGCAGGCGGTGGAAATGGTGTATGCCGGCCCCTCGACGCCGGCATAGCGGGCCAGAAACTCGGCCGCCGCGCCCAGCTCTTGGCGGTGATAGTGATAGTCGGCGGGCCAGGTCCCTTGAGCGCGCCAGTGGGCGAAGGCCGCTTCGCCTTCGAAAATGCCCGAAGTGCTGGTGCCCAGCACCACGCCCACGCGATCGGCGCCAAAGCGCGCCACCGCGGCCTGCACTTGCGCGCGGATCGATTCCAGCACCGTGGCCAGCAAGGCGCAATTGCGGCTGGCCAGGCCGCGCCAGGCTGCGGCCAGAGCTGGCGGTTCATGGCGCAGTCGCCCCACCACCACCGCTGCCCCGCCTTCCCGCCAGATCGTCTCCGGTGCCAGCGTGGGCGGGGGACCGCCGAACACGGAAGCGAGAATTTCGGCGGGTTCTTGTCCCAAAGTGGTGGACATGCCGAGGGCCGAGAGATAGACGCGGCGAGGGTTCATCGGGGCGGCTCCGCCGGTGGCAGATCGCGCAGCTCCAGACTGAGTTCGAGCTCGGGCAAGGCGATGCGACACCGGCCCTCGGCGCACTCGGCACTCGCCAGCAAGCGGCCGCCGGCGTCGCGCAGCCGGCGCTCGCCGTTCACCTCGAACAACTCGAGCGCCTGTTCGCGCAAGGCGGGGACCAAGCTTGCCAGCGGCCAGCGGGTCAACTGAATCATCGCCAGGAGGGCGCCGATCCGCGGTTCACCGGTTGGACCGGCGCGCTCGCTTTCGATCTGGCCAGCTCTGAGACTCACCAGGGCAAGGCGCTGCCCCAAGGGCGAGAGCACCGCGGCGCGCAAAATCTGCACGTCATTTTCGACCTGCACCAGCAGCGTTTCCTGCCGTCCGGCATGGCGCAGAATGACTTCGGTCAACACTTGAAAAGGCGGTGCACTGGCCGGCGCCAGGAGACACCAGGTGGGCCCGGTGGGACCAAGCCGCACGCAACCAGCGGACGGATCGGCGCAGGCCGGCGCGAGGAGCGCGCAGGAGATCATTGCCAGGACGCCGCGCCTCATCGCCCCAGTCCAGCTTCAGAACGCGGCAGCACCAGCACCGCCGGCGCGGCCAAAGCGGCGAGCAGCACGCCGAGGAACAGCGTCAGACCGAAACCATGCAGGGCCGGCATACTTGATCGCGCCAGCAAGCCAAAACTCAAGAGCGTGGTGAGTGCCGCCAGCAGCACCCCCAACACCACCGCCGGGCTGCGCGTCCGGTCCTCGTGCAGGAAGATGCTGTAGTCAAGGCCAACGCCAAACACCAGGAACAAGCCCAGCAGATGAAAAAGCGTCAGCGGCTCACCCAGCCAGCCCAGGATCGCCAGCGTGAGCAGGATCGCCGTACCCACCGGTGCCACCACCACCACGGCACGCCAGCCGTAACGCCCGGCGAGCATTGCCACGGCCAAGGGAAAAGCCCCGAGCAAGGCCCAGGCGGTAACTTCCCGGTAGTTCCGGAAGAGCTGCGAAACGCTCCCGGCCTGGTCGATCAAGCTCACGCCAGACAGCTCGCGTGCGGCCTCGCGCAAGGGCGCCACCGCGCGTTGCCCCTGCGGCAGCACCAGCACCGCCTGCTCGGACAACACCAATTGGCGCTGCGCCGCACCCAAGGGCGTGGCCAGCCAATGCTCGCGGGTGAGCGGTGCCGATTGCAGCACGGCGGCGTACGCGCCGGCGATCGCGCTGGCGGTGAAGCCCGCCGCTTCGAGCGCCCGGGTCGCCGATCCGTCCCGCCAAACGCGCTCCAGCAAGGCATGGTCCTGGCGCTGTTGCTCCAGCGGAGGCACAAAGGATGCCAAGGTATTCACGGCGGTCAGTTGGCCCGACTCCAGCAAGGGCTGCAAGGCGCTGCGCAAAGCCTGCTCCCGCTGCGCCAGTTGGGCCGGATCGTCGCCCTCCACCAAGTAGAACTGGCCGCCGCCACCCCAGCCGGCGATCGCTCGCAGCCTGGCTTCCGCTTGCTGCAAGGCCGGCACCGGGGCAATCAGCAGGCGAATATCGTCGTTGCTGTCCAGGGCACGCCAGCCGGGCAGCGCCAACAGGATCGAAAGCGCCGCCGCGGCCAAAATGCGCCGCGCCGAAAGGTGCTTCTCGCAGACCTGCAGCAAGAACGCCGGAAGACCGAGCGCACCCGCCGTGGTCGCCCGGAGTGGTTGTTGCAGGAGCAGCGGGAACCAGGCCCAGACCGCACCCGCCGCGACGATGATGCCCACGGCGGAGAACAGCGCCATCTGTCGCAGGCCGGGAAAAGGCATGGCCAGCAGCAGCGTGTAGCCCGCCAGGGTGGTCAGAACCCCCAGGCCCAAGGCCGGCAACATGCGGCGCATGCCGGCCTGGGACTGCCAGTGCGGACCATCGCCCAATTGCACGGCAAAGAAATGCATGGCGTAGTCCACCGCGACCCCGATCAGGGTCGCGCCACAACCCAGGGTCAGGAGATGCAGGCGTTCATAAAAGGCGAAACAAAACGCCGTGGCGACGATGAGTCCGGCGGCGATAGGCAAGAGGCCCACCCACAAATGCCGGGGCGAGCGAAAAACCACCAGCAGCAGCAAGAGAATGCCCGCCAGCGTAGAGCCGCCGATGCGGCTCATCTCTCCCTCCGCCTGGGCACGCGCCGCGGCGGCGTGATGGGCGGCGCCGGTGAACTGCACTTCAACCTCGGGAAATTGCTCCCGCAAGGTTTGCCGCGCCTGGACGCTCACCCGCGCGACCGCGGTCTGCACGCCGGATTCGTAGGGACTGCCGGCCGGCTCGGCGAACACCAGGATGTGGCTTCGTCCCTCGAACTGGGCATGGAAAAACCCCTCACGCACGCTCAGCGCGCCCACGCCCAACGGCAAGCGGGCCAGGTAGCGTTGCAGAAAGCCGAAAGGGTCTTCTTCGATGCTGGTGCGCGGACCCACGGCCGGCGGTGCGTGCAAGCGCTCGGCGAGCCGCGCCTCCAGGGTCGCCTGGGGACTCCGCGCCAGCGCCCGCGCGTCCTCGGGCGCCAACAGATGGCCGCGGTGCGGCAAGTGCACCCGCAGCGGCAGGCGCGCGTCAACCGCTGGCGCCGCGACGAGAACGGTGGAAAAGGCGTCGCGGTCCTCGCCCAAAATCTCGGCCAGGAGGCGCGCCGCGGCTGCGGCCTGCTCGAATTCGCCGGCGCTCACCAGGAAGACCGAACGCTCCCCCACCAGGCGTGAGACCACGCCCACGGCCTGCTGGGCGAGAGGATGCCGCTCCGTCACCGGCAAGAGCGCCAGTAGATCGGTTTCCACCGGCGTACCGCCGTGCCAGCGCAGTCCGGCATAACCCGCGGCCAGGAGCACCAGCAGCAGATACAGCCGGGCGGCTAGTTTGGCCTTCATCCGGAAAAGAGCGCTGCGTCTGCCGGCGCGAGACTCGCCCCGCTCTCTCGGTGGCGCAGCCGGATGCGCGTGCTGTCACCGTTGCTCTCGCCTAATTCGATTTCCGCGAGCTGCCGCCCTCCCTTGATCACCAGCCGCTGCATGAAGCCCGCCATTGCGCTCTCGCGCGGCACCAGTTCGGCGCGCCAGTCGCGAGGAGATCCCGAGAGTTCGATGTGAAAGTGCTCGCGCAGTTGCACCAGATCAGCCCGCAACAACGCCTCGAAGACCCGGCCGACCGATACCAGGGCCGGCGCGTCGCTCGCCTTGCGGCGGAGCCGTTCGCCGGCGGCGTTGACTTCCGTGGTCCCTTGCGCGCCCAACACATAAGCGTAGCGATAAGGCCGCTCGATCTGCCACACCACGCCCATGCCGCGGGCGAAAATCACCCGCCCGGAGGAAACCACCGGTTGCTTGAGCGCGGCAATGCGCCGGGTTTGGGTGAACTCGGAGACGATCACCGCCGCCGGGTCGAGTCCCGCGGCGATGTCCTCGAACAGTGTGCGGTCCTGCGCATGGAGCGGCGCTCCCAGGCCAAGCGCCAGCAGCAGCGCGCCCACGCCGACTAGCGTGCACCGCGCCCGCGCGCCCAGGCTGGCCAAGGTCGCACCGGTGCCGGCGATCGGCGCCGTCCTCATTGGGGCACCGGCACACCCAGGCGCTCGAACAATACTGGGGGACTCACCAACGACATCTCGCCGCTTTCCAGATGCACCGCCACCTGCGTGCTCTGCGCCTTGCAGATCCGCTCGCCGTTGGTCGCGTCGAGCAGCAGATAGTCGATGCGCAAGCGGTTTTCGTACTCGATCAGCGTCGCCCGCAACCGCAACCGCTGGCCATAACGCGCCGGGCGTAAGTACTTCAGCTGGCACTCGACGATCGGCCAGACATAGCCCGAGGCGCGCATCTCGGGATAGTCGTAGGCGAAGGATCGCAAGAGCGCGCAGCGCGCCAGTTCAAGGTACTTGAGGTAATGGCCATGCCAGACCACGGCCATGGCATCGACGTCGTGAAATGGGACTTCAACCTGAATTTCAATGCTGGGCAGGGCCATGTCAATAGAGCTTCCAACGTTGGTCTTGAATGGCGGCGAGCATGGCGCGCAAATCGCTCTCCAGTGCGCGATCGGCTTCCAACAGCGGAAACGCCGCCGCCAACTCGCCGACGAAGTCCTGTGCCGCCGCCGTCAGCGGCCGAACGGCCGCACCAGGGTCGCGTTCGCGCAGGGCGATCGCCTGGCGGCAAGCGAGCAGTTGCGCCGCCGCCACTTGCTCGGTCAGCTCCAGCACCCGCAAGGCGTCGCGCGCGGCGATGGTACCCATGCTCACTTTGTCTTGGTTGTGACATTCCGTGGAACGCGAAAACGAGGTGGCAGGCATGGTCAGTTTCAAAGCTTCCGCGGTCCACGCCGAAACCGCGATCTGCACCGCCTTGAAGCCATGGTGCAACATCCCTTCCCCGGCAGGCGCGGCGGAAAGGTTCTGCGGCAGGCCGTTGTTGTAGCGGGTATCGACCAGGAGTGCCAGTTGCCGGTCAAGGAGGTCGGCGACGCTGGCCACCGCGGTCTTCAGGGCGTCCATGGCGAAACCGATATGTCCGCCGTAGAAATGCCCGCCGTGCAGCAGTTCGCCGGTATCGGGGTCGATGAGCGGATTGTCGTTGGCGCTGTTCAATTCGTTCTCGACATCCTTCGCCATCCAGCCGAGAGCGTCACGCAACACGCCGATGACGTGCGGCGCGCAGCGGATCGAGTAGCGGTCCTGCAAACGGCGGCTTTCGTCGTCGCTTGGTGCCAGATCCTCGTAGATCCAGTTGGCGACCTGGTTCTGCCCGGCATGCGGCTTCGCCGCGAAGAGCCGTGGCGAGAAATGCCCGCGTCGCCCCTGGAGCGCCGCGCTCGCCAGGGCGCTGAGGCGCGCCGCCAAGCGGGTGAGGTACTCGGCGCGATCCCAAGCGAGGCAAGCGAGCCCGGTCATCACCGCGGTGCCGTTCATCAGCGCCAGCCCCTCTTTGCGCGCCAGGCGCAGGGGCCGCAGACCGGCCGCGGCCAAGGCTTCGGCGGCGGGCATGAGGCGATCGCGATAGCTCGCTTCCCGCTCCCCCACCAGCACCGCCGCGAGATAGGACAAAGGCGTGAGGTCCCCGCTGGCGCCCACCGATCCCTCTTCGGGAATACGTGGCAAGAGTTCGTGTTCGATCAGCGCCGCCACTTGTTCCAGGAGTTCCCAGCGCACGCCGGAGAATCCCCGCGCTAGCGAATTGAGCCGCGCGGCGAGGATACTGCGCACTGCCTGGGGCGGAAAGTCGCGCCCCATGCCGCAGCCGTGATAGCGGGTGAGATGGAGCGGCAAGTCCGCCATGGCCTCCGGCGGCACCTTGACCTCGCAGTTGTCGCCGTAGCCGGTGGTCACGCCATAGATCATTTCGCCCTGCTCCAGGCGCCGCATCACCTGCGCCGCGCCTGCGGCGATGCGGGCGCGGAACGCGGGGGCGGAGTCGAGTCGCAGCGGGCGCGCGCCCCGCGCATAAGCGACCAGATCGCCCAGCGCCAGACGGTGACTGCCGATCAGCACTGGCGGGGCATTGGTGGGCGACTGGAAATGCGGCGACGGTTCAGACATGGGTATGAGGTAGGCTAAGCGGCGCGGTCGCGCTGCGCTGGTTGATATTCGGCGCGGTCGCGCTGCGTTGGTCGATATCCGGCGCAGTCGCGCCGAGTTGATCGATATCCAACGTGGTCGCACCGCGTCGGTTGAGGTCCGCCGCGTTGGTATCGGCTGGGTTGGTGAGCGCTGCACCCCCGCGGCGCTGTTGCTCGCGCCGCCCGGTCGCGCCGCCTGGCGGAACGGGTGCCGCGCCGGGGTCGCCACGGATCGCGCCCGCGGCGGCGGGCGCCCAGAAATCGAAGAAATTGAACCACTCCAGCGGGCCGCGCCGGCATTGCCTTTCGAGCCAATGCGCGTAAGCCTGGGCCAGTTCGCCGAGCGCCTGCGCTCGTCCTTGGCGCGGCAGAAACACCCCTTCGGCGAACAACTCGAAGGCGACGCGATAATCCGCCGCGCCCTGCTCGCGCAGGCAGGCAAGCAGATACACCGGGCATTGCAGCAGATGCGCCAGGATGAACGGGCCTTGCGGAAAAAGCGCCGGCGCGCCGAGAAAAGTGGCCTGCACGACGCGGCGGTTTTCCGCCACCGGCGTGCGGTCGGCGACGATCACCAGCCATTCGCCGGCATCGATCTTTTCTCGCAGCAGCACCGCCGTATCAGGGCCGAAGTCCGCGACCTGCAAGAGCTTGAAGCCCGCCCGCGGATTACTGCGCGCCAGTACTCCCGCGAACCGGGCGGCATGCGCGGTATGCACCACCGCGTTGATGGTGCGATGCCCGGCATGCGCCGCGAGGGCGCGGCACATCTCCAGGTTGCCCAAATGGGCGCCGATCACCAGCGCCCCGCGGTTCTCCCGCAGTACCGCGTCGAGCGCGGCCAGGTCATCGAAGCGCACCCGGTGCTGGAGGTCGTCACCGTGCCAGGCGAGCACTTTGTCCAACGCCGCGCCAGCGAAGCGGTAGAAGTGGCGCAGCGCGTCGCGCCGTCCTGGCGGGCGCGGCAGATCGAGCGTCGCGCCGCAATGGCGATGGAAGCGGCGCAGATAATCGAGCGAGGCGCGGCGCGCCGCCCCCCCGGTGAGAAAGAAGTAGGCCACCACCGGCAGCAAGAGGAGCTTGGCGCCACGCGGCCCGAGCAGCCGGTAGACCCCATACACGGTATCGAGCCCCCAGGCCGCGCCGCGCTCCGCCAGTTGCGCCCAGTGTCGCGTGGCGGGGGCCGCGAGGTGCGCCGCTACCGCCACGCTGGTCGCCAAGTCGGGCGGGGCGGCATGGAGCACGGCCGGCGCCGTCTCCACCGGGCCTTGCCGCGGCGGGGCGGCGGGCGCTGGCTTCAATTTGCGCCACAGCAGCAAGGGCAAACGCGGCAGCATGCCGAAGAACAGGCAAGTGTGCAGCCAACTGATGCGCAGATTGTCTCGCCACAGATCGAAGTGGGAGAGTCCGCCCTCCGGGTAGGTCACCGCCAGCGGCAGGTTACGAACCGGCACGCCGCGCCACACCAGGCGCACGATGACCTCGGTGTCGAAATCCATGCGCTCACGCAGGCGGGTGCGCTCGAGCAGAGCGATGGTCGCAGCCAGGGGGTAGACCCGACAACCGCACATCGAGTCGCCGATGGCGAAGGACAGGGTTTCGATCCACACCCAGAAATGGGTGAAGTAGCGCCCGTAGAGCCGGGAGCGCGGCACCGTGGAATCGTATTGCGGCACACCGGAAATCACGCCTTCGGGAAAGGCCTGCGCGGCGGTGATGAAGCGCGGCACCGCCGCGGCGTCGTGCTGGCCGTCGGCATCGATTTGCAGGGCATGACTGAAGCCCAGGGCGTGGGCCTCGCGCAGCCCGCGCATAACCGCCGCGCCTTTGCCGCGATTGTGCTCCAGGCGCCACAGACGCACTTCAGGATGCCGGCGCAGCAAGTTTGTCAGAGCCTCCTGCGTGGGCGCGTCACTGCCGTCATCGACGATGAGGATGGGCAGCTCATGCGGCAAGAGCCGCTCCACCGTCGCCGCGATCGCCCCGCCGTGGTTGTAGATGGGAATGACCAGCGCCGCGGAAAAACTCACTGTGCCTCGCCAAATCGTACGCGCCCGGCGGAACAGCGGGTTGTGCCCTGGGTGTAGCTGAAACGCAGCACACCGTCGCCCCAGCACAGGCGCAACTCGAGCTCGGCGCCGGGCTCGATCAGGGCATTGAACTTGAGCTGTTCGAGGGTCTGGAACTCGCCCAGTGCCCACGCCACGGCACGCGCCTGGGCGATCGCCCAATGCACTTGCAGGACTCCAGGCAGAATTGGGCGTCCAGGAAAGTGGCCGGGAAAGCACTCAAGCTCGGCTGGAACACGCAAGCGCAGCACCAGATCGTCACCCTCGCGGCGCTGCCCGAGGACTTCAGGCTGCATGGCCATCGCGGTCCTCGTGCAACACCGCGGCCACGGCCGCGGCGGGCAGCTTGCCCCGTTGGTCGCGCGGCAAGGCCGGCAGGATGCGCCAGCGACGGGGCAGGAGCACGGCGTCGTAGTAGGGCGCCAGCGCTTGCTTCAAGGCCCCCACGAAGGCTGCTTTGCCGGCCTCTTCCAGAAAACGGCGGCCCGCCGCGCTGGGAACCAAGAGCGCGCCAAGACGATCGGCCTGCTGGGGGAGCGGCGCCACCGCGGCCTCGGCGATCCACGAATGCTGCGTCAAGCGCGCCTCGATTTCGGGCAGCGCCAGGCGCTTGCCGGCAATCTTGAGGATGCGGTCGAGGCGACCTTGCAGGCGAAAGCGACCATCGGTGAGCCACGCCGCGGCATCCCCCGTGGCCTGGCCGGCGACCCCGGCATAGGGCGAACTGACGCTGAGACCGCCTTCCTGATCGATGGCCACGCTGACTCCGGGCAAAGCGTGCCAGGCTTCCTCGTCGCTGCTGCCATCGCGCACCCGCCAGGCGATACCCCCGGTTTCCGTGCTGCCCAGCACCTCGGTCGGCGCATCGCCCAGCCCCGCGCGCAAAGCGTGGGCACTCGCCGCGGCCAGGGGACCGCCGGAGGAAAAGACCCGCTTGAGCCCGGCGCGCCAAACGGCCAGATCGACCAGCTCCGGCAAGCGCGCCAAATGCGCCGGCGTGGAAATCAGCACGGTGTGGCCCGCAGTGTGCATCACCGCTTGCAGATCGAGCGGATCGGGCAAGGCATGGGCAAAAAACGGCCGCCCCGCGGCCAAGGGCCACAACACCCGAAAGAGCAATCCGTAGATGTGATGATGCGGCACCGTCCCCAGCACCAAGGCGTTGCCCAGCGTCGGTCCCCAAAGCGCTTCGAGCATCGCCACTTCGTCGGCCAGCATGGGCAGCGTCTTGACGATGCGCTTGGGCTCCCCGGTGCTGCCCGAGGTGTACAGCTCCACGCGCGCGGTGTCGAACCGCGGCGCGGCGAGCGCTCTGGCTGCGGGCGCCGGACGGGCAACACCTGGGCGTCCCGGAACCGGTAGCCCGAGGCTGGCCTCGCACCAGGCGGCCGCCTGGGCAAGCGTTCCGGGAAGATTGTTGGGCGGTACCACGGCGGTGGCGCCGAGCACCATGAGCGCGTACCAATCGAGAGCGAACTCGAAGGCGTCATCAGTGGCTAAGAGATACCGGCGATCCGGACGATCCGCCAGCTGCGCCGCGCGCGCTTGCCAACCGACGCGGAAATCGTGCCAGGTGCGGGCTCCCGCCGGATCGCGGGCGACCTCCCGGTGCTCGGCGCGTGGGCAGGCGTCGAGCTCGGCGATGGGCACGAAGCGCTCAGGATGCACGCGGTCTTTCGCGCGCGAGGACGCGCCGCCGGATCACCCACTCGCCCGAGAACATCGCCGCGATCAAGACATAGGCAATCACCCCGTTGTACCAGGCCCAAACCTCGCGCGAACTGGCGAAGGCGGTGTACAGCGCGATGCCCCCATTGACCAGAAAGAACAGGCACCAGACCTGGGTGACACGAAAAGAGTAGCGCACGCCGGCGGGCGATAGGCCGGGATCTTGCCGCCGGGCGATGCGTTCGACCACCGAAGGCGGATGGCGCAACGAAAAAGCAAAAAGCGCCAGGAAGATCGCGTTCACCGCCACCGGATAGAGCCGCAGTACCACTTCACTGTTGGCGGCGAAACCCACCGCGGCCACGCCGATTCCGGCAAAGGCCAAAGCATTGTCGAAGGGACTGCGCGCATCACTCAAAAGACGGCGCAGCAGCCACACCGTGGCAAGCAACAAGGCGATCCAGGTGGGTTCGAGGTAGCGCAGGCCAAAGAGCAGGAGCAGCGGGTAGGCCAGCAGCGCCGCCCCGCTTGTGGTCTGGGCCAAGCGGGTGAACAAGCCTACTGCCCCAGGAGCTCGCGCACGGTGCGAACCACATCGGCCACGGTGCGCACGCTCTTGAACTGCTCGGGCTTGACCCGCTGGCCGGTGAGATCCTGGAGCTTGATCGCCAGATCGACGGCGTCGATGCTGTCGAGATCCAAATCTTCGAACAGCTTCGCCTCGGGTACGACAGCCGCGACCTCGACCTCGAAAGCCTCGTGCAGAATACCCTGCAAAGTCGCGTAGATCTGCTCGTCGGTGTACTGCATATTCATGCCTGGCTCCCTACAGACTGGTGCTGAATCAACGCCGCCAGCGCGCGCACCGAACGGAAGTGGCGGCGATTGTCGGGATCGTTCGCTTCCAGGCGCAATTGGTACTTCTTGCGCAGCGCGACCCCCAATTCAAGTGCATCGATCGAGTCAAGACCGAGGCCTTCACCGAAAAGCGGCGCCTCGGAATCGATTTCTTCGGGGCGAAGGTCCTCCAGCCCCAGGGCTTCGATGATCAGCCGTTTGATGTCGAGTTCAAGTGCATCCATGTCGTTGCAGTTCCCCGGTGAAATACTGTTCGAGACGATGGGTCATTTCGCGCGCGGCCAACGAAGCCTCACCTCGGCCGGTCACCAGCGCACCCACCGACAGCGACGGCCGCGCCTCCACGCGCAGGCAAAAGCTCTGATCCGGAATTTCGTACCAACGGCTGCCCTTGGTCAAGGTCACCGGCGTACAACTCAGCAGTACCGGGTGAATTTCGCAATCGCACTGCAAGGCCACATGCGCGGCGCCGCGGCGAAACCTGAGCGGCGCACCCGGCGTGCTCCGCGTACCTTCCGGGAAAATCACCAGTACCTGGCCCTGGGCGACGGCCAGGGCGCAATCGGCGATCAGGGCGCTGGGGTCGGCATTGCTCACATAGCCGGTGGCACGGACAATCCCGCCGTAGAACGGATTGGCCCAGAGCGCGCGCTTGACCACGCAGATCGCGCGCGGCAGCAGCGAGAGCAGCACCACAATGTCGAGAAAGGTCGGATGATTGGCGAGCACCAGTCCACCCCGCCCGGCGGCAAGGCGTTCGCGCAGCGCATCCAGGGCAACGGTTTCCAGCCGCATCACCCCGGTGAACCGCAGCAGCCCGACCAGCACCGCGAAGCCGCGCCTGACTGTCTCCTGCGCCAGGGCGCGGCGCCGGGCGGGGTCCCGCGCGGCGACCCGTTGCACGGGAAACACGAGCAAGGTGAAGACCAGGGCTCCGGTGGCCGTGAACACGAAAGCGAAACCGGTCACCAGCAGGCGCCAGCCACGTTCCAGCAGAGGGAAGCTCCCCCCCGGCCCCCTTCCCAGGGATGGGGGTGCCTGCAATTCGCCGCTACGCGGCTCCATGGCTTGGTCGGCCGCCGATCTGGGGGCGACCCGGCGGTCGGCGCTCATTGCACCCCCCAGCCCCAGCAGCGATTGGTGGCCTGCCACTGCCCGCGGGATTCGGGACCAAACCAGGATTTGAGAAAAGCCCAGGCCGCCACCCCGGTGCCGGCGCGGCGCTGGGTGCGCCAGGTCAATTCCAAAGCCTGCGGGGCCGCAGCGCCAAAGATCAAGCCCACCGCCAAGGGTGGCGAGTGCTGCGTTTCGAAACTTGCGTAGGGCCCGGGCAGGGGCTCGTCGGCATAGAGCAGCAGGACTCGCTCCTGGGGGAAAGCGAGCGCTTGCGCCATCGCCTCCACCAGACCCCAGCAGAAGCTCTCTTCGCCCGCCGCCAGGGCCAGGCCGGCCGAACGGTCCCCACGCAGCATGGACCATAGGCCTGGCAAGGCATTGTGCACCGACAGACTGAAGGCTGTCGGTGATAGCGGCTGCTCCTCGGCGAGGCTCTCCAAGAGATCCAGCGTACGCCGCAAGTCGCCGTGGCGCGAAGCATAGACCACCCGCGCGGCCTCGCCGTGCGGCAGCAAACGCTCGGCCACGGCCAGGGTGGCGCGTGCCAGGGGATTCAAGCGGCGGCGCAGCATGGCGTCCACGCTGCTCGGCTGAACCACCGCCGCGGCCAGGTCTACCGGATGCGCGCCAGCCGCCCATTGGCGCCATTGCTCCTCCCCGAACACGCCCGGCGCCCAGGCGGTAACGCCGGCGAGCGGGGCGCGCAGGCACGACACTGGCGCGCCTGGCGGCAATGGGTTAGGCTCGGACGGCATCGCCGCCGGAGTTGAGAGGTTCGCCAATGTCATTACCGGTCTATGTGGATGTGGTGTTCGCGGATCTGCCGTCCCTGGATCTCGATCATGTGCAATCGCAACTCCTGCCCCGGCTCTCTCTGGAAGATCGTCGCCGTTACGCCAGCATACGCCGGCCGCTGCGGCAAAAACAGTTTCTTGCCGGGCGCCTGCTGGCCCTGGAGGGCGAGTGGCGCGGACTCGGTCCGGCCAGCTTTGGCGCCCAGCTCCCGCCCGCCCTCAACATCTCGCACTCCGGTCAATGGGCCGCCTGC
This sequence comes from Betaproteobacteria bacterium, assembly GCA_016192065.1. Classification (GTDB taxonomy): domain Bacteria; phylum Pseudomonadota; class Gammaproteobacteria; order Burkholderiales; family Casimicrobiaceae; genus JACPUX01. Next base: position 99,029 of record JACPUX010000064.1, on the reverse strand, counting down.
GCCTTTGCCAGCCAAGGCACGGTCGGTTGTGATCTCGAACGGATCGGACCTCGCGCCGTCGAAGCCTTGGCCGAAGTCGTCTGCTCCCCCGACGAACAGGCGCTACTGACACGCAGTGTGGGCGCCGATCGCAAGCAACTCTTCTATCGCTACTGGACGGTCAAGGAGGCCATGAGCAAAACCTGTCGCCAGGGATTGGCGCTGGACCTGCGGACGATCGAACTATCGCTGGAACCCGGGGCGCTATTTTACCCGAGCGGCATTACCCCGGAAAGCGCTTTGGCGGGCGTAAGCGCTTTGCTCCTGCCCGACCTGGCCGCGGCCGTGATGCTGAGCGCAGTTCAGGCGCGCGAGGCGCAATGGCGGTGGTGGCGGCACACCGCGCGCGCCGGGGAATGGTTGCCGACCCCCCCGCTGGAGGCAACAGTCCTGATTGGTCGAGAACGGTTGGCTCGGGTTGCGCTCGCAACATGATTCTGCCCGGCAGATTGTGGACGCTTGGCCAGTTCACATGCCGGGCACCGGCTTACCATCGTTAAGCAGAATCCAGCCGCGAAGAATGCGATAAATGAGCCAGATCGCCACGATCACCAGCATCGGACCTCCCAGCAAGGCACCGATCAGGGTCAAGATGAGCAGCCAGGCAATGGCGCTCCAAAGCAAACCAAACCAGAACGTCCGGAGCTGCCAGCGAAAATGGGTGGCCAGCCAGGTCGCTGGCGCTTCGCCACGCTTGAGGTAGACCAGCACCACGCCGGCGATCCAGCTCAGGGTGATGAGCGAGGCGACCGGAATGAACCAAGTCATGGTGCTCAGGCAGCCGAACAGAAAGAGGCCATAGACGACATGCGCCATGGTGATGAGGTTCGCGGATGGCGCGGCGGAGGTTGACGGCACCGGGGGATCGAATTGGCTCATGACGAACTCCTTGGCGAGCGGTAAGGCGAGTCGCGGAATTGTACGCGATCCCCCGGGGGCGCGGCTTGCTACGCTTGACGACGGCTCGTTTGCAGGATTTGTAGAATATTCACGGGAAAAGGCATACAGCTTCGGTCAAACTTGTCGTAGTTGATCTCAGGTCGAGCTTTCTCCCGGGGTCGCTCCGGGGGAAGGGCGCGAGACCCAGCGAGATCCCGGAGCCGCCAGGCTCCGTCCTGGCGCGTGGCGAGGATACCCCGGCGATGAATCCGGGGCGCCTCAGGGGCGAATGCAGCTTGGTGAGGGAAAACGTAATGTCAGCCGGTCTTCTCAACAGCGTGAACGAGCATTTCATGGAGCACGTCGCGCGCCTTTCGGAAACCCATCGCATCTTCGCCGCGGAGGACATCGTCGACTCCAACGGCATGAAGCTTTGGGCCGCCGGCCAGGAAATCAACGCCGACCTGCGCTACAAGCTGGTGGTGCGCAAGCTCGCCAAACCGCTCGAAACCTGCCTGCGCGTCGAAGGCGGCGTGGATCTGACGATGCTCGACCAAGCCGCCGTGCAACTGGTGGAAGAAAACGCCAGGCTCCGCACGCTGCTCGGCCCTTTCGCCAATGCAACGCTCGAATCGATGCGCACCTTGCGTTTGCACGCGGCGGTAGTACCTTTGCTCACCGCCGCCCACGAAAACGCCAGTGGCACCTTCAAGCATGCCGTGCTGGCGGCGCTTCTGGCCGGCGGAGTCACCTTGCGGCTGGGCCTCAATGCCCTGACCCCCACAGCGACCTGCGCCGGCCTCTTGCACGATCTGGGCGAGCTCTACGTCAATCCCGAATACCTCCACCATCAGCAGGCTCTGGGCCTGTCGGAGTGGAAGCAGGTGGCCGCCCACCCGCGCATTTCTCAAGTGGTGCTGGAAGAAACCACCGACTACCCGCGCGCCGTGGCGCTGGCCGCTTCCGAGCACCACGAACGCGAGGACGGTTGGGGCTATCCGCGCCACCTGCGGGGCGGCGCCATCAGCGCGGCGGGCAAGATCATCGCCGTGGCCGAGCTGCTTTCCGCCCTGCTGGCCCGCGACAACCCCGGCGCGCGCGCCTCGCTGGCGCTGCGGCTGGTGCCAGGAGAATTCGATCCGCGCTTGGTCTCGCTGATGTCCGATTTCGCCCATTCCAGCCAGGAGCGGCAGTCGCTGGGCGGCGAGCTGGCCGAAGCCGTAGATCGCTCGCGGGCCACCTTGACCCGACTCGACCAGGCCACGGCGGTGTGCGAGGAAATGAGTGTCCGCTTGCCGCCGGTCTGTCTGTTGCTGCACGACGAAGCGGCCAACCGGCTGCGCACCCTCAGCCACGCCATCGACCGCACCGGCATCCGGCTGTGCCTCGACCGTCCGGAGGACTACTTCGGCGTTGGTTGCGACGACGCGCGTCTGGAACTCGACGCCTCGATCAAGGAAACCGCCTGGCGCCTGCGCGACCTCGCCCGAGATCTCGATTGGCGCGCCAGTGACCTGGGTGGCGCCGCCCCGGAGGCGTTCGCCAAACTGAGCGAAGTCCTCCACGGCTGAGCGCTCCTCGGCCCCCGCGCTCGTCCCTTCCACACCGCAGGCACCGGCTTGCGCGCGCAAGGCGCTTGCGGCGAATGACGCGATGGTTCTCGGCCAAGGTCGCTCCCGCCTAGCCTGATTCGCCATCTCGTCTCACCCCGCCGCGCGCGATTCTCGACTCGGCGCCCCACTCGCTCGCTCGAAATCCGGTAGCATGGGGACCCAAATTTCTCCGCTTGGTCCGCATTCCCTCATGTCCGCCAGCACCCTTGTCGTCTCTCCCCGCACCGAGTACGGCGTGATCGCCCTGGTCGGTTTCGCCCACGGGGTATCGCACTTCTTCCACCTTCTTCTGCCGCCGCTGTTTCCTTGGCTGATGCCGGAATTCGGGCTCAACTTCACCCAGGCGGGCACGCTGATGACGGTGTTCTTCGTCATCTCTGGTACCGGCCAGGCGGCGGCCGGATTTCTGGTGGACCGCATCGGACCGCGCCGCGTGCTGCTCGGGGGCATGATTTGTTTTGTCGCCGCCGCGCTCACCCTGGCCGGGGCGGAGCACTATGTCATGCTGCTTTTGGCCGCCGCGCTAGCGGGCCTGGGCAACAGCATCTTTCACCCGGCGGATTTCACCCTGCTCAATCACCGCGTGACCGGCCCCCGCTTGGCGCACGGTTTTTCCGTGCATGGTCTGGCGGGCAACCTGGGTTGGGCAGCAGCACCCGCTCTGCTCGCCACTTTGGCCGCTCTGGCGGGCTGGCGCAATGCCGCGCTGGCCGCCGCCGCGGTCGCCGGCATCGCCTGGCTGGTGCTTTGGAGCCAGCGCGACGCCACCCTTGCCCGCACGCACCATGATCACCAGCACCAAGTGCCTGCCGCTGGTCAGTCCGCCTTGGCGTTTTTAGGCAGCCTGCCAGTCTGGCTGTGCTTCGCTTTTTTTCTGCTGGTGACCAGCGCCTTCGGCGGCTTGCAGAATTTCAGCGTGCCCTTGCTCCAGAACCTCTATGGCTTCGGCGTCGGTGCGGCCGCGGCGGGCTTGTCGGTGTTCCTGCTGGGCGGAGCGGCGGGCATCGCCCTGGGGGGAGCCTTCGCCAATCGCGCCCACGCCCACGATCGGCTGATCGCCGCGGCGCTGGTAGCCACCGCGACCCTCGCCCTGTTGTTGGGGAGCGCCTGGTTGCCCGCCTGGAGCGTGACCGTGGTTCTGGGCACGATGGGGTTTTTTACCGGCGTCGCCGGCCCTTCGCGTGATCTTTTGATTCGTCGCGCGGCCATGACCCGCTTCGGCCCCGCCGCCTACGGCCGGGTTTATGGCTTCGTCTATTCCGGGCTGGACAGCGGCCTGGCGCTGGCGCCCTTGATCTTCGGGCCACTCATGGATGGTCGTCAATACGGCTGGGTTTGGATCGGCATCGCGGTGTTCTACGCCCTCGCCGCGATCACAGCCTTGAGCGTGGGCCGCCAGGTGACGGCCAAGTAGGCGAACTTCGCCGCCGCCGGCAAGCGCTTGCCACGGCGCGTCGGGCCTCAAAGCGCCCGGCGGAACCCGCGCAAGTCCTCCAGGCACGGCGCCGCGGCCGACTATTGGCGCCGGACTCAAGCCGCGGCTTTGCGGCTCATCGCCCGCTGGACTTTGTCTACCAGGGTCTGCGGTGCAAAGGGCTTGACGATGTAGTCGGTGGCGCCGCTCTTGATCGCTTCCACCACCTGCTCACGTTTGCCTTCCCCGGTGAGCAGGATCACCGGCAGATTCTTGAGCGTTGCTTCGGCGCGAATCTCTTTGAGCAGCGTGATGCCATCCTTCACCGGCATCATCCAATCGCTGACCACCAGGTCCACCCCGCCAGAACGGAGGTTGAGCAGGGCCTGGGCGCCGTCGGCCGCCTCGTAGATTTGCACTCCCGGAATTTCCCGCAAGGCCGCACAAACCAAGGCCCGCATTGAAAGCTGATCATCCACCACCAGTACCCGCATCGCCGTTTCCCCCGCCGCTACCCGTCGTCTGTTTAACGGCAGGGCGCGCAGCCGCTTGAAGGGTTTGATTCCATTTCCAAATCACGCGCTAACTTGGTCGGCTTGGCGGCGCGGCGCCGAAGCGGCCGCGCCAAGGCAACGGCGCCGCGATGGCGCCGTGTTTCGCCCGGCTTCGCTGGGCAGCTTCACCGGACCGGGCGCTTCGCCGGGCGACTTCTCACCGTACTCCAGGTACGGTCTCGTCGCCGCTCGCTCGCCTTCGGGTTACCAACTTGAGCTGGAACCGGCATGAGGCTCAGAGCGCGGGATAGTCGGTGTATCCTTGCGCGCCGCCCTTGTAGAAGCTGTGCACATCCCAGGCGGACAATTCGGCGCCACGCGCCAAGCGCCGCGGCAGGTCCGGATTGGCGATGAAGAGCTTGCCGAAGGCCACTAGGTCGGACGCACCACTGGCCACCGCAGTTTCGGCTTTGGCGGCGTCGAAGCCGCCACAAAGAATGAGTTTCCCGGAATAGCTTGCCCGCAACGCGGCCAACAGCGCATTGCCCGGCTCGTGAATCCAGGTGGCGGATTGATCGTAGACATGAATGAACGCCAGCCCCAAGCGCTGGCAGGCCGCGGCGAAGTACGGATAGGTCACCTGCGGCTCGGAGTCGGGCCTCATGTCGTTGCCCTGACCGAAAGGCGAAATCCGCACCCCGACGCGCTCCGGACCCAGCACCGCGGTCACCGCCGCGAGGGTCTCGAGGAGCGGGCGGTACCGGTTCTCCAAGGTACCACCGTAGGCGTCTTGCCGATCGTTGACCAGCGGACAGCGGAACTGATCGAAGAGATAGCCGTTGGCACCATGCACTTCAACACCGTCGAAGCCCGCGTCCTTGGCGTTTCGCGCGGCTTGGGCGAACTGTTCCACCACCGCGCGAACTTCCTCGAAGCTCATGGCGTGGGGCGTGTCGCACGCCGCGCCGCGAATGCCCCCAGTGTCCTGGTCAGGCACGTACACCTTGCTCTGCGCGGCCAGGGCGCTAGGTCCGGCGACCGGCGAGCCGTCTTCGTGATTGGCGGCATTGGCGACCCGGCCGCAGTGCCAGAGCTGGGCAAAGATGTGTCCGCCTTGAGCATGCACCGCCTCGGTCACCCGTCGCCACCCGGTGATCTGCTCGGGCGAGTAAATGCCTGGAGTGTGGGCGTAGCCTCGCCCCTGGGGCGAGACCACGGTGCCCTCGGACAGGATGAGTCCGGCGCCAGCGCGCTGCGCATAGTACTCGGCCATCAGCGCCGTGGGCACGCAGTCGGGGGCCGGCGCACGCGAGCGCGTCATGGGCGCCATCACTAAGCGGTTGGCGAGGCGCAGGCCGAAAATCTCGACTGGGGAAAGCAGCTGGTCGGCAGTCATGGGAGTTCCGCTGAGGGGGAGCACAGCCGGCATTGTCGCAGAATCGCCGCCGCGTGCGCACCGGCCGCAGGCGGGCCGGGCGTTGGCGATGTGCGCCCTACTCCTCCATCAACCGCCGGATCACGCTGTTGAAATGCGCCACCCACTCCGCGGCGAACTGGTTGTCACAGGCGTTGACTTCCGCGATGGCACGCAACGTGGAGACACGGTGGCCACGGTTGCGGTGTTTCAAGGTCACCGCCTCGAAGGCATCGACGATCGCCAGGATCTTGGCGCCGTCGCCGATGGCGCTTTCCATCAAGCCTTCGGGGTAGCCTTTGCCGTCGGGCATTTCGTGATGCTGCGCCACCATGGCCGCCGCACCCGCCCAGCCGTCCATGCGCTGCAAGAGTCCGGCGGCGAACACCGGGTGCAGATGCAGGAGCTTGCGGTCTTCGGCGTGCAATTGCCAGGACTTGAGCCACATCGCGTCGGGCAGGAACATCATGCCCAGGTCGTGCATGTACACCGCCGCTTCGAGTTGCGCCGGATCGACGGTCTTGCCGGCGATTTCGTTGGTCTCCTGCGCCAGGCGCAGCAACCGCGACGAACGCCCTTTGTAGAGCGGACTGCGGCTTTCGAGCTGCTGGGCAATGCTGCGGAAGAAGCGTAGATCGTCGGCCACCGCCCGTCCGGCGCGCGCGATCGCCGACGCTGGCGCGCGGGCCACCAATTGCCGGCTCACCGGCCGATAGCCGGTGACATCCTCGATGAATTTCGCGGCTCGGTCGTCGATCGTTGCCGCCGCCGCGTCCGCCAATTCCTCCAGCCCCTCCACCAGAACGACCAGGCGCAAGGGCGCCAGCGGACGGGACCGTACCATGGCCTCGGCGGCCAGCTCCAGGCGGTCGATGGCCAGGAGCACGGCCTCGCCCAGGACCTCGCTGAAGCGCAGCTCCCCGGCGCGCAACCGGGTAAGCAGGTTTTCAATCGGGTGGGCGATCGCCACCCCCACCGGCACCCGGGTCAGCGATGCATTGCCCTTGATGTTGTGGACGGCCCGGAAAAGATCGGCCATGATCGCGCGGTCGGAAGGATTGCCGACCAGCTTGCTCACATCGCGCTCGACCTCGGGGGCCCTTTCGGTCACATCGGCGAGGAATTCCTCGAGCATGTAGCGATCGGTCCCTTTGGGCTCGATCAGGGCGGACAGGTTCGCCATCTTGCCTCCTTCCTCTTGCGGTCTACCCGGATAAACGGCGCCAGGACCGAAAGCTTGAGACCGCGCGGGTTTTGCCGGGAAACGCAAGTCTTGCCAGCGGCCCCGCATTTCTGCATAGTGCGCGCCTTTCAGCGCCAGTGGAACCTCATGCTGCCTCCCCTCGAAAATCGCCTCGCCCAAGAACTCAACGCGCGCCCCGAGCAAGTACGGGCGGCCGTCGCCCTCCTGGACGAAGGCGCTACCGTGCCCTTCATCGCCCGCTACCGCAAGGAGGCCACCGGCGGGCTGGACGACACTCAGCTTCGCCTGCTGGCGGAACGCCTGGTCTACCTGCGCGAGTTGGAGCAACGCCGCGCCGCGGTACTGGCGAGCATCGAAGAACAGGGCAAGCTCAGTGCCGAATTGCGCAGTCAACTGGAAGACGCCCAGAGCAAACAAGAGCTCGAGGATCTGTATCTTCCGTACAAACCGAAACGCCGCAGCAAGGCCCAAATCGCCCGCGAGGCCGGACTCGAACCGCTGGCCGACGCGCTGCTCGCCGATCCGCGACGCGACCCGCAGATCGAGGCAGTGGCCTACGTGGATGCCGAGCGCGGCGTCCCCGACCCCAAGGCGGCGCTGGAGGGCGCCCGGCATATCCTGATCGAACGCTTCGCCGAAGATGCCTTCTTGCTCGCCGAACTGCGCGCGCGTTTGCAGGAGCAAGGCATCGTCACGTCGACGCTGCTGCCGGAAAAAGCAAGCGAAGGCGCCAAGTATCGGGACTATTTCGATTACCGCGAAGCCTGGAAAGACCTGCCTTCGCATCGCGCGCTGGCGCTCTTGCGCGGTCGCAATGAAGAACTGCTGCGTCTGGCCCTGAAGTTGCCCGAGGATCTGGCCGATCCGCCGGCGTCCAATCCCTGCGAGGCAGCGATCGCCCGCCGCTGGGGCATCCGCGCCGAAGGCCGCGCGGCCGACGCCTGGCTGCTGGAAACGGCGCGTTGGACCTGGCGGGTGAAGCTGTCCCTGCACCTCGAATTGGAACTGATGTCCGCACTGCGCGAGCGTGCGGAGCGAGAGGCCATACGCGTCTTTGCGAGCAACTTGAAAGACCTGCTGCTGGCCGCGCCCGCCGGGCCGCGGGCCACCCTGGGTCTGGATCCGGGTTTGCGTACTGGGGTCAAGGTGGCGGTGGTGGAGGCCACCGGCAAGCTCGTCGATACCGCGACCATCTATCCCCATGCCCCCAGGAACGACTGGGACGGCAGCATCGCCACGCTGGCCCGCCTGGCCGCCAAGCACCAAATCGCGCTGATCGCCATCGGCAACGGCACGGCTTCACGCGAGACCGACAAGCTCGCCCAGGACCTGCAAAAGCGACACCCCGAATTGCCGCTCACCAAAGTGATGGTATCGGAAGCAGGCGCTTCGGTATATTCCGCCTCGGAACTCGCGGCGCGCGAATTCCCCACGCTCGACGTTTCGCTGCGTGGCGCGGTCTCGATCGCGCGACGCCTGCAAGATCCCCTGGCCGAGCTGGTGAAGATCGAACCCAAAGCAATCGGCGTCGGCCAGTATCAGCACGATCTCAGCGAGACCCATCTGGCCGATGCGCTCGACGCCGTGGTCGAGGACTGCGTCAACGCCGTGGGCGTCGATGTGAACACCGCCTCGGCACCGCTTCTGGCGAGGATTTCTGGACTCTCGGCGAGCCTGGCCGAGAACATCGTCGGCTTTCGCGATACCCACGGCGCCTTTCGTTCGCGCGCTGAGCTCGCCAAAGTGCCGCGTCTCGGCCCCAAGACCTTTGAACAGGCCGCGGGCTTCCTGCGCATCCATGGCGGCGACGACCCACTCGACGCCTCGGCGGTGCATCCCGAGGCCTATCCGGTGGTCATGCGCCTGCTTGCCGATCTGCAAAAAGGCGTGCGCGAACTGATTGGCGACACCGCCACGCTGCGCCAAGTTGATCCGGCGCGCTACGCCGATCAGCGCTTTGGCTTGCCCACGGTGCGCGACATCCTGCGCGAACTAGAGAAACCGGGCCGCGATCCGCGTCCAGAATTCCGCTCGGCGAGTTTTGCCGAAGGCATCGAGAAGATCAGTGATCTTGCCATCGGAATGGTATTGCAAGGCGTGGTCACCAATGTCGCCGCCTTCGGCGCCTTTGTCGATGTCGGTGTGCATCAGGACGGCCTGGTACACGTCTCCGCCCTGGCCGATCGGTTCGTGCGCGATCCGCGGGAGGTGGTGAAGACCGGCGACATCGTCAAGGTCAAGGTGCTCGAAATCGATTTGCCGCGCAAGCGCATCGCCCTGAGCATGCGCCTGGGCGATGCGCCGGAGAAAAAGATTCCGGGCAAGAACGAGGCACGCTCGGACCAGGCCCGCGCGCGCCCAGCGCGCCCGCAGGCACCGGCAACGGGCGCACTGGGCGGAACGCTGGCCGAAGCCTTGGCGCGGGCGCGGCGCGAGAAGCGTTAGGGCAGTTCGATCGTCGGCTGCGGGTTTCGCCGCGCTTCGCCCCTCGTCCAACACAGTAAGGTCACAGGGTTGTCCTTGCGAAACGGGACCGGACCTGGTTATTCCTCTCGTAGGACGCGCGTGCTGCTGGGGCAGCGTCGCGTATTCGGTGAAAGCCCTCCCTTCGTCCAAGTCGAAGCGGTCTTCCGGGATGCGCTGTCAAGTGAATTCTCTGCAATTGCGACGCGAAAATTCTCGCGCAAAACAATTGACTACTGTGGTGGGACGCACGTACCATGCCCCTGGCATGATCCAGCGAGCTTCATGCACCAACAACACAATTCATGGAGGTCATAGTGGCACCCCCCCCCCCCGCGAGTGCTTCGCGCACTCCAACTCGCACTGATCTGCACGCTGGCGTTTGAGTCCCTTCCTGCAATTAGCCAGGAAGCGCTTGAGCCCGATCTGGACAAGGCGTCGAACAGTTCACGGCCCATCGCGAGCGACGATTTGCCGGACATGTCCGATTTTCCGCCAGTTTATCTGTACAAGGACAACGAAGGCCGCGATTACACTCTGGAAATGATACCAGCAGCGTCGATCGTGCATGTCGAGAAAAGCGGACTGCACAGGCGACTGCTGGACACCAAGGACCACGCACTCCTGGCGCGAACCAAAGTCAAAGTGAAGTACCTGCCTGACCCCGGAGTTGCCGATTCCGAAGTCAGTCAGACCAAGCAGACTTGCAATGGAACTCTCCCGCCCACGAGCTTCACGATCCTCGGAACGGGCGGCGCGAATGTCCTCGGCAGCGTCGGTATTTGCAAGATCAACATTGCGAAACCCGCAAATTCGCACACCCATTGGATCCAGTTTGTCGTCGGCACTTATCGCGTAGCGTCGAACCAGGTTCATGTCCCCGTGGCCGCGTGGTTCAAGCCCCAAATGCACGGACACGGTATGTATTTTGGGGATACCAGTAGCAGCGCCTGCATCAATAACGGACAACCCTCCACCTACAACACGCGCATTGAAGCCTGGTCTGTATGGCCTGGTTACGTGGTACGGTCCAGCCCCTACTTCCAGTCCACGGGTTACACGTACAATGATACCTGTGGGATGCCGTGGCAGGACAGCTTCTCCACGGTGAACAATGCCCTCGCGGACAACGGAACCCGCTTCAGGGTCACCGTTCACGCTACCGACGATCAGGTGGTGATGTACCAGGTTGACCGCCGCATCGGGTCAGGGAACTGGTTGGCGCACACGCCGGCGGTCTGGAAGAATGTCACCTACGCGACTCACTGGCCTGCCGATCCGAACTTCGCGGGGCCGGTCTATGGGCAGTTTGACGCAAGCGCGAACGGCCTGGCGTTCGTCGGCGTTCCTGTACTAGCGACCGCGGGGAACTGGTTCGTGCAGATCAGTTCGGTCGCCACGGGCTGGTTCTAACGCACTGCCCGGCTGGGCCGGGCAGTGGTTGCTCATCTCAGTCTGCGCTGCTCTGGAGGCATCCGATCCGGCCTTCCTCCTAGCCCACCAGAGTCGTCCATCTCTCGCCGACCGCCACAAGGACATGCAATGAAACCCCTACCGATGAAGCTCCCTGAGATCCTACTCTGGATCGGTCTCCTTGCCCCCTGTGCCGCTATTGCGGCTTGGCGCAACGTCTGTCCGGAGACCGAGATCTGTACGCTCGTGCCGAGCCAGGTGAACATGAATCCCAGCGCTGCGGTCCATCCGCAGTCCATTCCGCCGACGCCGTTTGCGAACGGCGCTAGCGTGAGTCTGGGCCGCCACTGGGCCTATGATCCGCTGCGCCCGCTGAGTCTCTACAACGCTCCGGCGACGGCGAATGCGCTGCTCGTCACCAAGGAATCCGCCCGCATTCCCTCCTGGAACGCGGCTGCAAGGTTAAGCGCCCATTTCGAACGCAACAACGGGAGCGTTCTCATTGTCGACGCGGAGGGCGCTCGGGTCGTGCAAGGAGACGGTACACCGCTGGCAACGACGAGTTTCTGGACCTCGTTCGACGATGTGTTTCTGATGCGCGTCTTGATGCCCCCCGTTCGCGTCGGCAACGCTCTCTACGCGATCAAGTCGCCGCACAAGGCCACTTTCAAGTCGGTCGACGAAGGGCTGACCTGGACTTCACTCGCCGCAGAAAACGTGACGCCTCACCAGTGGCTATTCCCCAACCCCTTCGGTCCAGGCCTGTGGACGCTGGATACCTGGTTTGCGCCGGGGCTGCAGGACGCAGGTGCGACATCAGCGTTCGGGACCGAAGCCTACAGTGCCTACCGCCTGTTCGAGACCACCGATGATGGCGCCTCGTGGCACCAAGTGGACAATCGCACTTCCCTCGACAACCTGGCGGTCGGGCTCGAGTACATCGCCTTCGACCCTCGGGTCGCAGCGGCCGGTCGAGGCACGGTGTACGGGGCCTCCCGCAAGGGAGTGCTGGTCAGCCAAGACCGGGGCATAAGCTGGTCGATACTCTACCCCACCAGCACCCCGGTCAACACCGTCGCCGTCGCCTACGATGCGGACACCACATTGCTCTTGGCCGCCACACAAGAAGGCATCATCGCCTCGCGCGATGCTGGCGCCCACTGGGAACCGTTTGCCCGTGGCCTCTACAACATCCCGCAGCACGTCTATTTCGTCAACGGTCTTCTGCTGGCTGGCGACGAAGCCGGATGGTTCATTTGCGATGACCTGCGCTGCGGCGGCAACGCGTCGTTTGCTCCAAACCGCGAACAAAGAGGCGAAGTCAACGTAGTGGAGTTCTATCACCAGGTCCTCGATCACTACTTCATCACTTCTGACACCGCCGAGGCGTCAGGCATTGATGCCGGCGCCGCCGGCCCGGGCTGGGTGCGCACGGGCTACCGGTTCACCGCCTGGACTCCCCTGGGCAACCCAATCGCCAAGGACGTTTGCCGGTTCTACGGTTCGGTCAGCCCCGGACCAAACAGTCACTTTTTCTCGGCCAGCGCGAGCGAGTGCGAGATGCTACACCGTTTGCAAAAAGCCACGCCGGCCACCGAAAGACGCTGGAATTTCGAAGCGGTAGTGTTCCAGGCCGAGGCGCCCCAACCCGCAGGCCTATGTCGCAGCAGCACACGGCCGGTATACCGGGCCTATAACGATGGCTTTGCGCGCGGCACCGACTCCAACCACCGGTTCGTCACCGACCGAACCCAGATCGAACAGCTTCTTGCGCAGGGCTGGAAGGACGAGGGAGTAGCGTTTTGCGTGCAGGGCGATTGACTGGGTGGCCAGCCAACACGCCACGCGCCATCGAGCACCGCCGTCAGGCCTCCCGAAAGGGGGCTCACAAGCAAGTCGCCGAAGTTGGTAAAGACTACGCACCGCTATTCTTTTTCCATGCCGAATTCAGGGCGCCAAGGCCCCAGGCTTGCGCTTGCGGCGCAAGACGATGCGCGCCGGATCAATGGCGGTAGCCAGGGACGAGGCCAGAGGCCAGGGGTCGTCCGCCAGCAAGCACGCCAAGTATTCCGCCGTCAGCGGTGCCCAGACCAACCCGCGCGCGCCCAGACCGTTGATGATGGCCAGACCGGGTTGGCGCACGACTTCCGGACGCTGCGTATCCCATTCCGGTAGGAGCCCGACATAGGGCAAACGATCGGGGGAGGTGGCGCGGAACGCGACCCGCCCATCGAGGGTCGCCGCGTCCACCTCCGGCACCAGTCCGGGCAGCAAGGCAGCGACCCGCGTCAGATTCTTCTCGTGGTCGGAAACACGCAGGGCGGGCTCGGCATCACGATCGAAGGTGGTGCCCAGCATCAGGCGTCCATCGGGCAGCGGCACGGCATAGCCATCACCGCACACCGCCACCGGCAGTGGCCGCAGAGCTTGGGGCAAGTAGCTATGCTGACCGCGCGCCGGAATGATCGCGATGCCGCGGGCTTGCGCAAACACCTCGAGCCCGTTGCCGGTGGCCAACACCACCAGACCCGCCCGCGCCAGCACCAGACCGGCCTCATCCAGGGCCACCCAGTGATCGCCGTCGCGCGCGAGGCGCGCCACCGGTTGGTGCAACCGGACCCCGATCTTGGTGCCCGCACGCCGCAAGACCGCGGCGATCAGGGTCGCCGGACGCAACCAGGCACCGCGCTCGTACCAGAAGCCGCCGCGCGGCACCGGTCCCCCGGCGAGCCGCGCGGCTTCCTCGCGACTCACCAGGCGAGCGAGTTCGGAGGGCACACCATGGCTGGCGACGATCTCAGCCATTTTCCCCACCTCCTCGTCCAGCGCAGCGACTTGTAGAACACCACATTGTCCCCAACTCACGCCCGGATCATTCTGGGCGAGACCCGCGATTTGGTTCAGGGCGAACCCGAAGGCCGCGCGCGAGAGCTTTGCCGAAGCCGTATCCGCGGGGTTCAAGGCGGGCAAGAGCAAGCCGGCGAGGTTGCCGGAAGTTTCCGTCGCGGGCGCGTCGTGACGTTCCAGAACGGTGACCGAGTAGCCACGCCTGGCCAAGCGCTCGGCCGTAAGCGCGCCGGCGAGGCCGCAACCGATCACCAGCGCGTCCTCAGGCCGGAGGGCGCGCGGCAACCAGAGCCCCGGCTTGGCGGCGACCAGCATTTCGCGCTTGGGCGGCAGGCCGGCACGCTTGACGACTTCGAAACCGGCCTGCGACAGGCCCTCCCGCACCACCGCGGCTACGGTGTAGGTCGCCAGCGTCGCGCCCGGGCGGGTGAGGCGCGCAACTTCCGCGAACAAGGCCGCGGACCACATCTCGCGGTTTGTCGCTGGGGCGAAGCCATCGAGATACACCGCGTCCACGCCGGCGCGAAACTCGCGCAACGCGTCCAGGGCGTCGCCCCAGGCCAGCGTCAGCGCGATTCGTCCGCCTTCGAATTCCAGTCGATACACCCCACTCATCAACCAGGGCCAGCGCGCTATCAGCTCCTGCGACTCGCCGGCCAGCTCCGGAAATCCTCGCATTACTCGCGCCAGGTCTTCGGCACGCGCGGGGTGCTTTTCCACCGCCAGGTAGTCGAGGCGCGCCTCGGCCGGGGCGGCGGCACGCCACGCCTGCCAGGTGGCAAGAAAGTTGAGCCCCAGGCCGAAGCCGGCTTCTAGTATGGTGAAACGCGCGGCGCGCGAAAACCGTTCCGGGAGCCCGTTTCCGCCCAGAAACACATGGTGTGCCTGCGCCAGCGCGCCCGCGCCCGAGTGATAGATGTCCCCGAACTTGGTCGAGCGCAGCGAACCATCAAAAGACTCGATTTCAGCCGGTTCGAGGCGGGCGGATGATCGCGGACTCTGGGCACTCATCAGGGAGTTCCGGCGCAAAAAGTTCGCTCTTCGTGAAAAAGCCGGCGCTGGGCCGGCTTTTCTTGGTACGAGCAACGTCTTCCGATCAAAACGCCTCGTCCGCCAGCGCCAGCACCGAGGCGCCGCCACCCACCACTTCGCGGGCAAGCCCGGGGGCTTTGACCAGGATGTGTTCGGCGAAATAGCGGGCGGTGATGATCTTGGCTTCGAGGAATTCGCGGTCGGGGTCACCGGCCGCCAGGAGCCTGGAAGCGGCCACGGCGGCACGCGCCATCACCCAGCCGCCGCACAGCACACCCCAGAGTTCGAGGTAGGGCACGGCCCCGGCGAAGACGCCGCGGGTGTCGGACTGAGCGTTCGCGGCGACGTATTCGCCAGCGGTCTTGACGGCGTTGAGGGCGGCGCCCATGGCCTTGCGCATGGAGGCGAAGGCTTCGCCCGGCAGTTGGGCCAATTCGTCGTCAATCCGCGCGATCTCCATGCCCACGGCCGCGGCAGTACGGCCGCCGTCGCGCAGGGTCTTGCGCCCGATCAGATCGTTGCCTTGAATGCCGGTGGTGCCTTCGTAGATGGTCATGATGCGCGCGTCGCGGTAGTGCTGCGCCGCGCCGGTCTCCTCGATGAAGCCCATGCCGCCGTGGACCTGCACTCCGACATAGGTTACGTGCTGCGCCGATTCGGTACACCAACCTTTGACGATCGGAATCATGTAGTCGGCGAAGGCGAGGCTTTGCTTGCGCGTCGCCTCGTCCGGGTGGCTGTGAGCGTGGTCGAAGGCCGCGGCGACCACGTAGGTCAGGCCGCGCATCGCCTCGGTGTGCGCGCGCATGTCCATGAGCATGCGGCGAATGTCCGGGTGACGGATGATGGCGCCTTTTTGCTGGTCGCCCAGGGCCTTGCCTTGCACGCGGTCGCGCGCATAGGCGACGGCACGCTGATAGGCGCGCTCGGAGATGCCCACGCCTTCGAGTCCAACCGAGAAACGCGCCAGGTTCATCATGATGAACATGTATTCCAGGCCGCGGTTCTCGTCGCCGATCATGTAGCCCACCGCGCCGCCGCGATCACCATAGGACATGACGCAGGTCGGGCTGGCATGGATGCCGAGCTTGTGCTCGATGGAGACACATTGCAAATCGTTGCGCTCACCCAGACTGCCGTCTTCGTTAATCAGGAACTTGGGCACCAGAAACAGCGAGATGCCTTTCACTCCTTCGGGCGCGGTGGGGGTGCGCGCCAACACCAGATGGATGATGTTCTCGGTGTAATCCTGCTCGCCAAAGGTGATGAAAATCTTCTGCCCGAAGACCCGGTAGCTGCCATCGGTCTGCGGTACGGCGCGGCTGCGCAGGGCGGCCAGATCGGAGCCCGCCTGGGGTTCGGTGAGGTTCATGGTGCCGGTCCATTTGCCGCTCACCATGTTGGGCAGGAACTTCTCTTTTTGTTCGGGCGTGCCGCAGAGCATAAGCGCTTCGATCGCGCCGGTGGTCAACAAGGGGCACAGGGCGAAGGCGACGTTGGAGCCATGCCACATTTCCTCGACCGCCGTCGCCACGGTGTAGGGCAAGCCCTGGCCGCCGTAGTTGGGGTCGCACTTCAAGGCGTTCCAGCCGGACTCGACGAATTGCCGATAGGCCTCTTTGAAGCCCGGCGCGGTGGTCACTTTGCCATCGGCGAGCTTGGCACCCTGGGTGTCGCCGACGCGATTGAGGGGGTCGAGCACCCCGGAAGCGAACTTGCCGGCCTCTTCGAGGATGGCGCTCACCACATCGGGCGAGGCCTCTTCATTGCCGGGCAGGGCGGCGATCTGGTCGATTTGCGCAAGCTCATGCAGGGCGAACTGCATGTCTTTGAGCGGGGCGGTGTAAGTGCTCATGCTTTTGGTCTCCATAAGTCGGCGTAAGCGAGGCGGGCCTACAGTTGCTGCGTGAGCTGGGGCACGGCCTCGAAGAGGTCCGCCACCAACCCGTAGTCGGCGATCTGGAAAATGGGCGCCTCGGCATCCTTGTTGATGGCGACGATCACCTTGCTGTCCTTCATTCCGGCGAGGTGCTGGATGGCGCCGGAAATGCCCACGGCGATGTAGAGCTCGGGGGCGACGATCTTGCCGGTCTGGCCTACCTGGTAGTCATTGGGCACGAAACCGGCATCGACCGCGGCGCGGGAGGCGCCGATGGCGGCGTTGAGCTTGTCCGCGAGGGCTTCCAGAAGCTTGAAATTCTCGCCATTGCCCATGCCGCGGCCACCGGACACCACGATCCGTGCGGCGGTCAGCTCGGGCCGGCTCGACTTGGTGAGTTCCTGGCTCACCAGGCGCGAGCTGCCGCTGTCAGGCGTGGCGGCAAGGTGTTCGACAGTGGCGGCGCCGCCGCTCTTGGCGGCGTCGAAGGCCGTGCCGCGCACGGTGATGACCTTGATCGGATCGGCCGATTGCACCGTGGCAAAGGCATTGCCGGCATAGATCGGCCGCACGAAGGTGTCGGCCGAGACCACTTTGGTAATGTCGGAGATCTGCGCCACGTCGAGCAAGGCGGCAACCCGCGGGGCCACATTCTTGCCCGCCGCGGTGGAGGGAAAGAGCAGGTGGCTGTAGTCGCGGGCGACGCCCAGGATCAGCGCGGCGACGTTTTCCGCCAGCATGCCGGCGAGCTGCGGCGCATCGGCATGCAGCACCTTGGTGACACCCTGCACCGCCGCGGCGGCCTGGGCGGCGCCGCTGGCGTTGCTGCCGGCGACCAGCACATGCACTTCGGCACCCAATTGCAGCGCGGCAGTGACGGTATTCAGCGTGGCGCCCTTGAGGTGGGCGCCGTCGTGTTCTGCGATGACCAGAATGCTCATGGTTCAAATCACCTTGGCTTCGTTCTTGAGTTTTGCCACCAGCTCGGCGACATCCGCGACCTTGCCCCCGCCTTGCCGCTTCGGAGGTTCCTCGACCCGCAGGGTCTTGAGGCGCGGCGCCACGTCCACGCCCAGAGTCTCGGGCTTGGTGGTGTCGAGGGGTTTCTTCTTCGCCTTCATGATGTTGGGCAGCGTGGCGTAGCGCGGCTCGTTGAGACGCAGGTCAGTGGTGATCACCGCCGGAAGCGTGAGGGCCAAGGTTTCCAGTCCACCGTCGATTTCGCGGGTGACTTGAACCTGGTCGCCCGCCAGCTCCACTTTGGAAGCAAAGGTGGCCTGCGGCCAGTTGAGCAGCGCCGCGAGCATCTGGCCAGTCTGGTTGGCGTCGTCGTCGATGGCTTGCTTGCCCAACACCACCAGGCGTGGGCCTTCCTGCTCAACCACCGCTTTGATGAGTTTGGCCACCGCCAGGGGCTGGAGCTCGACCTCGGTCTCGACCAGGATGGCGCGATCCGCGCCGATCGCCAGCGCCGTGCGCAGGGTCTCCTGGCAGGCCGTGGTGCCGCAGGAAACGGCCACCACTTCCGTGGCAAGGCCCTTCTCTTTCATTCTGACCGCCTCTTCGACGGCGATCTCGTCGAAGGGATTCATGGACATTTTGACGTTGGCGGTCTCAACGGCGGAATGGTCCGACTTGACCCGGACCTTGACGTTGTAATCGACCACCCGCTTGATCGGCACCAGAACTTTCATCGAATATCCTGTGGGTTGATTTCGGGGCAAGTAGGGTGAGGGAGGAGCGCAAATCAATCAAACGCTTGTATGATACGCACGTTTGCATCGCTTTGCCAAGTGGGTCCGCAACACCAAGGAGAGAACACTTCACCGGGCGTGAGTTTACCCGCCACTGCCACCAGGGGCGATCGCCCGGGTGACAATTTCCTGCCTATTTAACCCGGCGGGCGCGGCCGGAGCCGCTTCAGCAACCCTGATACCGCGGCGGCCGCTTCTCGAAGAAAGCGTTGATGCCTTCGGCCGTATCCTCACTCATCATGTTGCAGGCCATGACCTGGGCGGCGTGCTCGTAGGCGGCGGCGATGCCCTGTTCGAGCTGCTGGTAGAACATGCGCTTGCCCGCCGCCACCGCCACCGGGGTCTTGCCAGCGATGGCACGGGCGAGGCCCAGCACGGCTTCATCGAGTTCAGGCAAAGCCACCACCTGGTTGATCAAGCCGAGTTCGCGGGCGCGCGCGGCACTGATGAAGTCGCCGGTGAACAGCATCTCGAACGCCGCCTTGCGCCCGACATTGCGCGCCAGCGGCACACTGGGCGTGGCGCAAAAGAGCCCCAGGTTGATGCCCGAAGTGGCGAAGCGCGCGCCTTCCGCCGCCACCGCCAGATCACACTGGGCCACCAATTGGCAACCCGCCGCGGTGGCCACGCCATGCACGCGGGCAATCACCGGTTGGGGCATTTGACTGATCGTCAGCATCATCCTGGCGCATTGCCGAAACAGCGCTTGAAAATAGTCAGCGCCTCGGCTGGCCATCATTTCCTTGAGGTCGTGGCCGCTGCAAAAGGCCTTCCCGGCGCCCGCCAGGATCACCACGCGCACACCGCGATCGGCGGCGATGGTGTCAAGCGCGCTCTGCAGGGCCGCCAGCAGCGCTTCCGACAAGGCATTGAATTGCTGCGGACGGTTGAGGGTAAGGGTGCAAATGCCGTCTTGATCTTGGCGCAGCAGTAGCGGTTCAACATTGGTGATTGGATTTGCGGTATCCATGTTGCTTCATCCTTGCGGTTGCTCCGGCCCAAGACTAACTCAGCGGCGCCACGCTGTGAACTGCGAACTGGCGAACTCGGGCGTTTAGGGGCGACTGGGAGCCGACGTTAAGCTAGCCCCGCCGCGCCGCAATGGCACCAGCGAAGCCGCGGGCATGACCGAGCAGTTCTTGCGCTCCGGAATGCTGGCGCCGGCCGAAAAGCCGCCTTGAATCGCCGCGGCAGCGCTGCTTAGGGGAAGGCCTGGCGCGACTTGGGGACGCACGACTCAAGTCGGTCACGCTGGTGAAGACAGTTGTCCCGTTCCTTGATTTTCCTGATCAGACTTTCCCCAGCGTGACGACTCTGCTCAGCATCTCCTCAGCGCTGGTGGATGTTTTTCAGAGCCGTATAGAGGCGCTTTGCCTCCTCGGCTTCGGGTGCCTTCGGATACTTACCGCGCAGCAGACGCAGGAGTTGCATGGCGGCCTCGTCCTGTTTCATCCTTTCGCTCATGATCCGCGCCTGCAACAGCCAGGCGGTGGGAACCTCCGCGGCCCCGGCGTAATGCCGATCGAACTGCAAGAGCAGCCGCATGACCAGGCGATCATCACGTTCGATGGCCGCCGCGCGCGCCAGAGCGAGCTGGTCTGCGGCACGGACCAGGCGGAACTCTACACTGGCCTCCCGCGCCGCTTTGAAAACCTCCAGCGCCCGCAAGCCGCGCTGTTTGGCGAGCAGCAGGGGGATCAGGCGCTGCGCCTGCGCCAGCGCCTTCTCCGGCTGCTTGGCCAGGAAGAGCAGCTTGCCGTATGTTTCGATGGCCTCGAGGTCATCGGGGCGGGTGCGCTGGGCTTCGTAGGCGAGGCCAAGCGCATCCTGAACGCGGTTCTCGTCGATGGCTTTGGCGATGAGCTCC
The DNA here is from genome assembly GCA_016192065.1 of Betaproteobacteria bacterium. Taxonomy (GTDB): domain Bacteria; phylum Pseudomonadota; class Gammaproteobacteria; order Burkholderiales; family Casimicrobiaceae; genus JACPUX01. The sequence continues at coordinate 78,717 of JACPUX010000064.1, read as the reverse complement.
TGCTCGCTCGGTTTCCTGGCCTCGGCCGGACGCACATCGAGCCCCAGGCGATCGTGATACTGATAGAGCACGTAGCCCATGAGGTTGAACATCACCAGCCCGAAATAGACTTCGAGGCCGAACCACACCGGCATGGCCAGGCTCGGTGGAACCCAGCTCATCAAGAGTGAGAACGCCGCCCAGGACGACCCCGAGAGCAGCAGCAAAAAAAAACCAAGCAGCACATAGGCGCCACCCAACTGGCTGATGATGAACCACAAAACGCGCGGATCGATGGCTTCGCGAAAGCTCCCGTTCACTCCCAGCGACATCATGCTGGCGGGCAGGGCGAACATGAAGATCACATAGCACAGGAACCCCAGAGTCCAGCCCAGCCAGATCCCCGCCACGGAACTCAGGCCCGTCATCACCGCCAGAATCAGCCATTGCTTATATGGGCGCCAGGGATTGTCGCCGCTGCTCTGGCCGCTGAAAATCCGGTCGGGCGTGAGATTGCCCCGCGCGGTATGTTCGAGGACGAGATAGCCGTAGCGCACATAGCCCACCGAAACCAGCACCAGCAGAATGACACCAAAGCCGGTGAACTGAACCAGAAAGGCCAGCGCCATGGAGACCAGAATCAAGAGCCCTGCGGCGAGGTGCAAGGGATAGGCGAAAAATCCGGGCAGCCGCTGCCAGAACGGCACGATGTCCGAGGTATCTTCGTAAACCCGCAGACCCGCATCGACGTGGTGCATCTTCCCTCCCCTCCCTCAACCTGGCTCAGAACTTGATCGGATTCGACTCGCCCCAGCCCTGGAACGGCCCCAAGGGATTGCGCGACTCCTCGATTTCGTGAATCGCCGGCTGACCGCTCCAGACCTTGTGCACAACGGTCTCACCCTTAATCACGACGGTGCCGGTGAACTGAAAGCCGCTGATGGTGGTGACGCGGTGGAAATTGAGAAAGTCCTTGAGGAAGTCTCCACTGCGCACCCGACGCAAATCTTTGAGTGCGACCTCGTAGGCCCGGCAGTCCTGCAGCGCTTCCAGACAATCACGCACGCCAGGGTCGAGCGCCTTGAGCCCATCGCTGCCGGGTGGCACGAAGCGGCGCACCAGATCAGCGTAATTCAGGATGGTGATATTAGGCCGGGTATAGGGATCGATCCCCAGGGCCTTCAAGTCGGCAATGCTGGTTCGTCCGGGGACGATGCGCTCGAAGCTCTGCAGGGCCTCGTCGAAACTGCCCCAGGGTGTGGGCATGGACAATTCCTGGCGTGGCAGCATCTGGGCGCAGGCGGCCAGCACCATGGCGGCGGCTCCAGCGCCGCCCAGGCGCAGCAAAATCCTGCCTCGCCACCGCCATCCCCGCTTCATGTTTTGCCCCGGAAGAGTTTTCGGGTGAGTCTAGCATGAGACCGTGGCGGCCAGACGGGGTGCCCGGAGCCTCGCTGGTTCAGTCCGGTCGACGGCACGCACCATCGCGGCCGCGAGGCCAGATCGGTGCGCGCCGCTTGCTGGCGCCCCGCTGCCCCGAGTGCTACTTCAGGCCAGCCATGCGCGGGCATTGCGGAACATGCGCATCCAGGGGGAATCCTCGCCCCAGGACCGCGGTCGCCACGACATCTGCACGCTACGGAACACGCGCTCGGGATGAGGCATCAGAATGTTGAACCGACCATCGGCGGTGGTGAAGCCGGTAACACCCCCGGGCGAACCATTGGGATTGAGCGGGTAGCGTTCGGTCGGCTGGCCCAGATGATCGACGAAGGCCAAGGTCACCAGCGGGGTCGCGGCGTTGCGCTGCGCGGCATCGCGAAATTCGGCATACCCCTCGCCGTGGGCCGTGGCCACCGGAATACGACTGCCGGCCATGCCAGCGAAGAAGATCGAGGGCGTTTCGCGCACCTCCAGGAGAACGCTGCGCGCCTCGAACTGCTCCGACCTGTTGCGCACGAAATGGGGCCAGTGTTCGGTGCCGGGAATGAGTTCATGCAAATTGCTCATCATCTGGCAACCATTGCAGATACCGATGGCGAAACTGTCGGAACGCGCAAAGAACCGGCCGAAGACTTCGCGTGCCCGGGGATTGTGGAGTATGGACTTGGCCCAACCTTCGCCCGCTCCCAGCACGTCGCCATAGGAAAATCCGCCTCCGGCCGCGACTCCGGCGAAATCGGCAAGATCAGCGCGCCCGGCGATGATGTCGCTCATGTGCAGATCGAAAGCGGCGAAGCCGGCGCGATCAAACGCGGCGGCCAGCTCGACATGACTGTTGACCCCCTGCTCGCGCACGATCGCCACCTTGGGCCGGGCGAGATTGAGATAGGGCGCAGCGATGTCTTCGGCAGGGTCGAAACTGAGCTGTGGCTCGAGTCCACGATCTTCCCGATCGAGGATGCGCTGGTACTCCTCAAGAGCGGCGGCGGGGTTGTCGCGGCGGCTTTGCAAGTGGAAGGTGGTGGCTGACCAGCGGCGGTGCAAGTCCACCCGCGAGGCCTCGTAAATGGTCTCGCTTGCGTGGCGCAAGGTGATGCGCTCGCCCGCCAGAGCGAGGCCCACCACCGTCCACGCCAGGCCATCGAAGGCGCGCGCCACCTCGGCCAGATCGCCGCGCCGCACTTGCACCACGGCGCCCAGTTCCTCGTTGAACAGCGCCTCCAGCGGATTACCCAAGCCGCTCAAGTCGACCAGCAGGCCGCAACGCGAGGCGAAGGCCATTTCGCACAGAGTTACGAACAGCCCGCCATCCGAGCGGTCGTGATAGGCGAGCAATTGTTCCTGCCGGTGCAGGTTCTGCACCCCAGTGAAGAAGCGCTGGAGGTCGGCCGCCTCTTCGAGGTCAGGCGGAGCGCCACCGAGTGCGCCGAATACCTGCGCCAGGGCCGAGCCGCCCAGGCGGTTCCGACCGCGCCCCAAGTCGATCAGGACCAGCACGCTGGCATCGGTCTCGAGATCGAGTTGCGGCGTGAGCACGGCGCGGGCGTCAGTGACTCGGGCAAAGGCGGAGACGATCAGCGACACCGGGGCGGTGACCGCCTTGGCGTTGTCGCCCTCGCGCCAGGTGGTGCGCATGGACATCGAGTCCTTGCCCACCGGAATGCTGAGACCCAGCGCCGGGCACAACTCCATACCCACCGCACGCACCGTTTGGTACAGCGCCGCGTCCTCGCCCGGTTGGCCTGCGGCGGCCATCCAGTTGGCGGAGAGCTTGATGTCCGAGATCGCAGCAATCGGCGCCGCGGCGATGTTGGTGATCGCCTCGCCTACGGCCATGCGCCCCGAAGCCGGGGCGTCGAGCAAAGCGATCGGGCTGCGCTCGCCCATCGCCATGGCTTCGCCAGCGTAGCCCTCGAAATCGGCCAAGGTCACCGCCACATCGGCGACCGGCACTTGCCATGGGCCGACCATCTGGTCGCGCGAACACAGCCCGCCCACCGAGCGGTCACCGATGCTGATGAGAAACGTTTTGTCGGCCACCGTGGGCAGCGCCAGCACCCTTTCCACCGCCTCGCTCAGGGCGATGCCGGCGATGCTGAAGGGGTCGGCCGGGCCGGGGCGGCTGACCACCTCGCGAACCATACGTGGCGGCTTGCCCAGGAGCGTGTCGAGGTCCATGTCCACCGGAGCGTTGCCGAAATGCCGATCGCTCAGTTTCAGCCGCCCATCGGCGGTGGCTCGCCCGAGCACCGCGTGGGGACAGCGCTCGCGCTCACAAATCCGCCGGAAGCGTTCCAGGCTTTCCGGCGCGATGGCCAGCACGTAGCGCTCTTGCGCTTCGTTACACCAAATTTCGCGCGGCGACATGCCCGGCTCTTCGCTGGGAACTTGGCGCAATTCCAGAAGCGCCCCGCGGCCTCCGCCATGCGCGAGTTCGGGCAGGGCATTGGATAATCCGCCGGCGCCAACGTCATGCACCGAAAGTACCGGGTTGGCTTCGCCCAACTGCCAACAACGATCCAGCACTTCCTGGGCGCGGCGCTGGATTTCCGCATTGCCTCTTTGCACCGAATCGAAATCGAGGTCCGCGGTGTTGACCCCGGTCGCCATCGATGACGCCGCCCCGCCACCCATGCCGATGAGCATGCCGGGGCCGCCCAGCTGCAGGATCAGCGCGCCCTCGGGCAGTGGCCGCTTGTGCGCATCGCGATCAGCGATGGCGCCCAGGCCTCCGGCAATCATGATCGGCTTGTGATAGCCGCGCACCTCGCCGGCCACCATTAACTCGAAGCTGCGAAAGTAACCCGCCAGGTTGGGCCGGCCGAACTCGTTGTTGAACGACGCCCCGCCGATTGGACCTTCGAGCATGATCTCCAGTGCCGAGGCAATGCGCTCGGGCTTGCCATAATGCGCTTCCCAAGGCTGCGCGAAGCCGGGAATGGCCAGGTTCGACACCGAAAAGCCAGTGAGGCCCGCCTTGGGCTTGGCGCCGGTGCCGGTGGCGCCTTCATCGCGAATCTCTCCACCGGCCCCGGTGGCGGCACCAGCGAAAGGCGAAATCGCCGTCGGATGATTGTGGGTCTCCACTTTCATCAGGATATGAGTGAGTCCAGGGTGCCGCGCATAGCGTCCGCTGGCGTCAGGATGGAAGCGCTGCGCCAGCCCCCCTTCCATGATCGCCGCGTTGTCGGAGTAAGCCACCACCGTGCCCTGGGGATGGACCTGGTGGGTGTTGCGGATCATGCCGAAGAGCGATTCTTCGCGCGCCTCGCCGTCGATCACCCACTGAGCGTTGAAGATCTTGTGCCGGCAGTGCTCGGAATTGGCCTGAGCGAACATCATCAGCTCGACGTCAGTGGCGTCTCGTCCCTCGCCCCGAAACGCCGCCACCAGATAATCGATTTCATCTTCGGACAATGCCAGCCCAAGTGCCATATTGGCGCGGGCGATCGCCTCGCGGCCCTCGGCCAGGACAGGAACGGTGGTCAGGGGCCTGGGTTCAAATTGCCGGAACAGAACCGCGGCGTCTTCGATCCGCGGCAGCACCGCCTCGGTCATGCGATCGTGAATGAGCGGCAGGAGACGCTGTCGGTCGGCCGGCGCCAGCGCACCGGTTTCGCGCTGGCACACCGTAAAGAGCACACCCCGCTCGATGCGCCGCACCACATCGAGACCACAGTTGTGGGCGATCTCGGTGGCCTTGGACGACCACGGCGAAATCGTCCCCGGCCGCGGCACCACCAGGAAGCGCTCGCCAACCTCACCCGGCGCGTCGCTGGCCGGGCCGTAGGTGAGCAGGGTTTCGAGCGTCGCGCGCTCCGCCGGGTTGGGCTCACGGTCGATTTCTACAAAGTGGAAGAAGCTGGCGCTCACGCCGCCGATGGCGGTTTCCTGAAGCGAGGCGAGCAGTTTTTCGATGCGGAACGCGGAGAGGGCATTGCGCCCTGGCAGGGTGAGCAGCATGCGCGCGGAGAATGGAGCGAGACGCAAAGCGTGATTATACGCCGGTCGGCGCCCACCGCCCAAAACCGGCTATACTCGCCGCAGCACATTGCGCACACGGGCCTGCGGGTTGGAAACCGAGCACACCTCAAGCCGGCATCTGGCGAAGCTTCGCGAGCTGTTGCACGAGCTTGCCCGCGCGCCGAGTCTCCAAGAAGCGCTGGAGCGCATCCTCCGGGCCGCGCTGGACGAAGGCGCCGACAGTGCCGGCGTCTACCTGCTTGAAGCGCATGGCGTGGGGCGACTCGCCGCCCACGCCGGACTGGATGCGCCGTTCGTGGCAAAAGTTGCGCACTTCGACCCAAACTCTCGGCCCGCCGCCATACTGCGCGCCGCGGAAACCCGCCATTGGGGCGGCACGGAAATCGCCGCCCTGAATCTGCCCGCCACCACCCAGGGGCCGATCCGCTCCTTGCTGGCCGAACCCATCATCCTGGAAGGGCAGGCAGTGGGCACGGTGGTGTTCTCCAGCCGCAGCAGTGACCAGATCGACCCGGCGAGCCGCGGCTTTTTCGGCGTGCTGGCCGCTCTGGCCGCGGCCTCGGCGGGCCGGGCCGCGGCCAGGCGAGATCTGGAGCAGCGCGAAGCCTGGTTCCGTGGCATGTATCAAAACGCACCCCTGCCCTACCAGTCGCTGGACGGTGGCGGGAACATCCTCGAAGTTAACGACGCCTGGCAAAAGCTATTCGGTTACGAGCGCGCGAACGTGATCGGGCACAGCATCACCGAGTATCTCGACGCATCCTCCATTCCCACCCTGGAGAAGGAGTTTCCAGCCTTCCTGCAAAGGGGACAGGTCAACGGCGCGGAATTTCGCATCCACACCAGAAGCGGCGAGGAACGCCGCGTGTCGGTCAATGGGCGCGCCAGCTATGACGACGCCGGCAATTTCCTGCGCACCCACTGCGTGCTGACCGACGTGACCGAAGCGCGGCGCATCGACGAGGAAATGCGCGCACTACTGGCCGAGAAGCAGCTCATCCTCGACAACGCGGTGGTCGGACTGGCGGTGTTCCGCAACCGGCATTTCGTCGCCTGCAATCGCCACTTCGAAACCCTTCTGGGATATGAGCCGGGCGAGCTGAGCGGTCGGTCGGCGCAGCTCATACACCGCAGCGAGGAGCATTTTCAGGAGCGCGGCCGCAAGATTTACGAGGCTTTGTCCGAAGGCCGCAACTTCGCCGAGGAGGAGGCCTTCCTCAGGAAAGACGGCAGCCTGATCTGGCTGCATGTGACCGGCCGCGCGTCTGACCCAGCCCAGCCTTCGAGTGAACCCAGCGTCTGGATCTTCTTCGATCTGAGCCAGCGCCGCGAGGCCGAGGACGAAATCCGCCAGCTCAACGCCTCGCTCGAGGAACGCGTGGCGCGACGCACCGCCGAACTCGAAGCGGCGATACAGGAAATGGAAGCTTATTCCTACTCGATCTCGCACGACCTGCGCGCACCCTTGCGGGCGATCAATGGGTTTGCCCAGCTCCTGCTCGAAAAGGAAGGCTCCCGTCTGGCCCCCGAAAGCGCGGCGATGTTCGAGCGCATCATCCGCAACAGCAACAAAATGGGCCGCCTGATCGACGACATTCTGGAATACTCGCGCGTCGGGCGTCAAACGCTCAAATGCGGTCCCGTGGACCTGGACCAGATCGCACGAGAGATCGCCGCAGAACAGCTCGAAGCACATTCCCGGACGCGGGCGGAATTCGGCGCGCTGCCGGTCGTCTGGGGGGACGCCACGATGCTTCGGCAGGTGCTGGAAAACCTGATCGGCAACGCCTTCAAGTACTCCGCGCCGCGCCCGGCCCCGGTGGTGCGCATCTCCGGGGCGCGCAACGGAATCGAGGAAATCATCAGCGTCATGGACAATGGAGTCGGCTTCGACATCGCGCATGCGGGCAACCTTTTTGGCATGTTCCAACGCCTGCATCCCGAACACGAATTCGGCGGCACCGGCGTCGGCCTGGCGATCGTCAAGCGCCTGATCGAAAAGCATGGCGGGCGCATTTGGGCGGACGCCGAGCCAGGCGAAGGCGCGCGCTTCTCTTTCTCCCTGCCGCAGGCCCGGGGTTTGGAGCAATCTGTGACAAATCGCGCTTAGCGCAAAAAAGTGCTTGCTTTTCAAGTTGATCGCGCGCATAGTGCGGGCCAACGATCTTCAAGCAGATCAGTATCAGTCGTAGTTTGGTTCAGTACCTGCTATTCCTCGGTATTCCCTCCCGCACTGCCACATCCACTTGACCTTCGTTTCCGTCGGGGAACTCGTCCCGACTATTCTCTTTTTTTCAGGAAATATAAATCATGGCAACAGGTTCAGTGAAGTGGTTCAATGACTCCAAAGGTTTTGGCTTTATTTCTCCGGAAGGCGGCGGTGAAGATCTCTTCGCCCACTTCTCGGCGATTCAAGGCCAGGGCTTCAAAACCCTCCGTGAAGGCCAGAAGGTGACGTTCGACATCACCAAGGGCCCCAAGGGTCAGCAGGCCTCGAACATCCGCGCCGCTGAGTAAGATCGGCGAACGCCACCGTCTCGGCGCACCCGGGGCGATGGCGTGGGTTTCCCGCGTCGGGAAGTTCGCACCCCGAGGCGCGTAACAGCTCCATCAGCCGCAAGCACCGCCTCGCGCGGCGCGGGCGGCTGCGCGCAGGACCCCGGCATGGCCATCCCCGCGATTGCGCGGGGTGGCGCGCGCCGACCGGACAACTCTGGAGGCACGCTCTTGGCCAAGGAAGAACTTCTCGAAATGAACGGCACCGTCGTCGACGTGCTGCCTGATTCACGCTATCGCGTCACGCTTGAAAACGGCCACACGCTGGTCGCTTACACCGCGGGCAAGATGCGCATGCACCACATCCGCATCATCGCCGGCGACAAGGTCTCGCTGGAAATCTCGCCCTACGATCTGACCAAGGGCCGCATCCGCTTCCGCCACCTCGAAGCCCGCGGACCTTCGGGTCCGGCTCGCCGCCGGCGCTGAATCTAGCCAGCGGCAACTCGCGCCCGCAACTGTCCGCAGGCGCCGTCGATCTCCTGGCCGGCCGACTGCCTGAGTTTGGTCAGAATGCCGCGCCGATAAAGCGCCAAGGCGATCGCCGCGGCGCGCGCCTCGTCCGGTCGAGCCAAGCCTGGGCCGGCAATCTCGTTGTAGGGAATGAAATTCATCACCGCGTACTTGCCGGCCAGCAGCCGCGCCAAGGCGTCGATCTCGTCGTCCCCGTCATTGATCCCGGCAAGCAGCGTCCATTGGTATTGGATGGGGTAACCGCTGGCGCGGGCATAAGCCTCGCTCAATTCCACCAATTCCGCGGGCGCGATGCGCGGCGCATTGGGCAGGAGTTGCTCGCGTAGCGCCTGGCGCGTGGTGTGCAGGGAAATCGCCAAGGCCGGTTTCACTTCGGCTCGATGCAGGCGGTCAAAGACGCGCCGGTCGCCCACCGTCGAAAAAACCAGATTCTTGTGCGCGAGGTCGCCGTAGCGGCCCAGCAGGTCGATGGCTTCGACTACCTGGTCGAGGTTGTGCGCGGGCTCACCCATGCCCATGAAGACCACTTTTCGCACCCGCCGCAAGCGCCTGCCCAACACCACTTGCGCGACGATTTCGCTGCTCGTGAGTTGGCGCAGCAGACCGCTCTGCCCGGTGGCGCAGAATACGCAGCCCACGGCACAGCCGACTTGGGTAGACACACACAAGCCATCGCGTGGCAACAATACGGACTCCACGTACTGTCCATCGCCGAGCTTGACCAAGAGCCGCTCGGCCCCGTCCCCGGCAGGATGACGCGTTTGCACTATCGTCAAAGCGGCGAGAGCGGACTCCAAACCCGGCAGCGCCGCGCGCAGCGCCGCGGGAAAGAAAGTCGCCGCCGGCCGTCGGCCAAACTCGAGCGGCAGGCCCCGCGTCCAGTTACGCAGAATGCGCGCCTCGTGTTCGGATTTGGCCCCGTGCGTCCGGAGTCGATCAAGGAATTCGCGAAGTTGCATGAGCGCGCCATGCTAGCACGGCTGCCGCGTCGACCGCGGCCGTTGCCACGCGCGAGCCTTCCGGATTGCGCGATCGCGAGCCGACAATCTTGCCCTGCCTCACGATTCCGCCGACAATGCGCGTCTTTCCAAAACCGCCAGGGTTTTGACAACCATGAATACACGGACTCTATGCGCTCTGGGCGGCGCGCTTCTGGTCGGCGGCACGCTGCCAGCACTCGCCGACGAAGGCTTGTGGACTTTCGACCAGCCACCCTTGGCGCGTCTCGATGAGCGTTACCGATTTCGGCCCACCCCCCAATGGCTCGACCGTTTGCGCTTGGCCGCGGTCGATTTCCGCGGGGCTTCGGCTTCGTTCGTGTCGCCCGCGGGACTGGTCCTCACCAACCATCACGTCGGGTCTTCGTGCATCCAGAAGCTCTCGTCGGCGCAACGCGATTTGATGAAGAATGGCTATCTCGCCCCACGCCGCGAAGACGAATTGCGCTGCCCGGATACCGAGCTCAAGGTGCTGCACTCTAGCAGCGACGTGACCGGCGCCATCCAGGCGGCTGGCGCACGTGCTCAAGACGCCGAAACGGCCAACCGCGAACGCAAGACGGCCATCGCCGAAACCGAGAAGCGCTGCGAGGCTGACACCAAGCTGCGCTGCTCGGTGGTGACGCTCTACCACGGGGCGATGTATCACCTCTACCGCTACCATGCCTGGACCGACGTCCGCCTGGTCTTCGCACCGGAAATGGAAGTGGCGTTTTTCGGCGGTGACCCCGACAACTTCGTATTTCCGCGCTTCGACCTCGACATCGCGCTGTTCCGGGTCTACGAGCAGGGGCAGCCGGTGCGCCCGCGGTCTTACCTCAAGCTGGCACGTCAGGGCGTGAAGGAGGATGAACTGGTCTTTGCCGCGGGCCACCCGCACAGCACCGATCGCCTCTTCACCGTGGCCGAACTCGACACCCAACGCGAAGTCGACTATCCCTTGCACCTCGCCAGCGCCAGACGGCAACAGCGCCTGCTGCACGGCTTTGGCCAGCAGTCGCCGGAGGCTACGCGCCGTGCCGCGCAGGTGCTGTTCGGCACCGAGAACTGGCTCAAAGCTATGTTGGGCGAGTTCAAAACTCTGCGCGATCCGCTTTTCCAGCAGGCCAAGCGTTCCGAGGAAGCAAAGTTTCGCGAGCTTGCGACCGCCAAGGGCAATAGCGAAGACCCCTGGGCGGTGCTCGCCACGGCCAGCGCCAAACATCGCGCCAAGGCCAAGGAATTTTGGGCCGTGGACTATGGCTACCGTACGCTCTTGAAGGCCGCCGGCGAAATCGTCGAAATTGCCCATGAATCGGCCTTGCCCGAAGGCGACAGGCTCTCGGCCTACCGCAGCGCCGAATTGCCCAGGCTCAAGCGGCGCCTGGAAGCCGACTACCCGATCTACAAAGATCTGGAAATCTCCCGCCAGGCCGGCTACTGGCAGGAAGCGCGCGATTTGCTGGGTGACGCGCATCCTTTCGTCAAAACCGTGCTGGCCGGAAAAACACCGCGCGAAGCCGCCAGCGACCGTATTACCGTCAGCCGGATCGATCGCGCCGACGAGCGTCGGCGCCTGCTCGCCGGCGGCCTTGCCGCCATCGAGAGCTCGCAAGACCCGCTGATTCAGCTCGCCCGCGCCATCTACCCCTTGCGCCGCGCGCTCGCCAAATACCAGGAAGTGGAGATCGAAACGCCCAGCAAGAAGGCCTCGCAAGCGCTGGGCCGTTTACGCTTCGACGTGTTTGGCCGCGAGCTGCCGCCCGACGCCACCAGCAGCTTGCGGCTGTCCTACGGCGTGGTCAAAGGCTACGAATCCGAAGGCACCCTGGTGCCCTGGAAGACCAACTTCGCCGGACTTTTTGCGCGCCACGACGCCTTCGACGGCAAGCCGCCCTTCACTCTGCCCGCCAACTGGCTGGGCGCCCGCGGCAAGTTGAAGTCCGACACACCCTTCAACTTCGCCAGCACCATAGACATCATCGGCGGCAACTCGGGTTCACCCGTAGTGAACCGCGAGGGCGAATGGGTAGGCGTCATCTTCGATGGCAACCTCGAAGGCCTCGGCAACCGCTTCGGCTACACCGAAACCGCCGCCCGCTCGCTGGCGGTCGACAGCCGGGCGATCGTCGAGGCGCTGGAGGTGGTTTACCGGGCCAAGGCGCTTACCGCGGAGATTCGGGGAGAGTAGCAACGCCGCGCAAAGCTGGTGCGAGGCGTTCCGCGTCGCGTTGGAAGCGCGGTGCGCCCCGCTCAGTGCTGCAAGATCTTCGACAAAAACACCTGCGCCCGCTCACTGCGCGGGCTGCCGAAGAAGGCTTCTTTTTGGTCGTCTTCGACGATCTTGCCCTGGTCCATAAAGATCACGCGGTGGGCCACTTTGCGGGCGAAGCCCATTTCGTGGGTGACCACCATCATGGTCATGCCTTCCTGGGCGAGTTCGACCATCACGTCGAGCACTTCGTTGATCATTTCTGGGTCGAGGGCCGAAGTCGGCTCGTCGAACAACATGGCGATGGGGTCCATGGCCAGCGCCCGGGCAATGGCGACACGCTGCTGCTGGCCGCCGGAGAGCTGACCCGGATATTTGTGCGCATGGGCCGCAAGGCCAACGCGATCGAGCAGTTTCAGCGCGCGCTCCCGCGCTTCGTCCTGGCCGCGGCCCAGCACCTTGACTTGCGCAATGGCGAGGTTTTCGGTGATCTTCATGTGGGGGAACAACTCGAAATGCTGAAAGACCATGCCCACGCGCGATCGGAGCTTGGGCAAATTGGTCTTGGGGTCGGCGACCGAAATTCCGTCGACCACCACATCGCCAGTTTGGAAGGGTTCGAGTCCGTTAACGCATTTGATGAGCGTGGACTTGCCTGAACCCGATGGCCCGCATACCACGATCACCTCGCCCTTTTCCACGTTGGTGCTGCAGTCGGTGAGCACCTGAAACTGCCCGTACCACTTGCTGATATTGCGGATTTCGATCATCGACATGGTGTGGTTCCCGAAGGCGTCTTTAGCGAATGATGGCGATGCGCTGCTGCAGGCGCTTGACCAGCATCGACAGGCTGAAGCAGATCGCGAAGTAGAGCACGGCGGCGACCAGGTAGGTCTCCACCGGACGGTTGAAATTCTTGCCGGCGATCTCGAAGCCCTTCAACAGGTCATAGGCGCCGATCGCATAGACCAGCGAGGTGTCCTGAAAAAGTATGATGGTCTGCGTGAGCAGCACCGGCAGCATGTTGCGAAAGGCTTGCGGCAGCACCACCAGGCGCATGGTCTGGGCGTAGGTCATGCCCAAGGCGTAGCCGGCCCCGACCTGCCCGCGCGGGATGCTCTGAATACCCGCGCGCATGATCTCGGAATAGTAGGCGGCCTCGAAGATCGTGAAGGTGATGATCGCGGAAATCTCCGCGCCCAAGGGCCGGCCGATCACCAGGGGAATGAGCAGGAAGAACCAAAGAATCACCATCACCAAGGGAACGCTGCGCATGGTATTGACATAGCCGGCGGCCGGCAAATTAAGCCAGCGGCGGCTCGACAGACGCATCAGCGCCAGCAGCGTGCCCAGCAGAATGCCTCCCACCATGGCGATCAGGGTGAGCTCGATGGAGAAGATGAAGCCCTTGACGATGTAGCCGGAGACTACTTGCCAGGAAAAGAAGGAGAAGTCGAGGTTGAGCATCACTTGCCCCCCCCGATCATGCCCGGCACACGCAAATGGCCTTCCAGCCAGAGCATGAAGCGATTGATCGCGAAGGCGGAGATGAAATAGAGCCCGGTGACCGCGAGGTAGATTTCAATCCCTCTCGAAGTTTCCTCCTGCGCCTGCAGGGCGAACAGTGTCAGCTCCGAGATGCTCACCGCGAAAGCGACCGAGGAGTTCTTGATGATGTTCATCGACTCGCTGGTCAAGGGCGGAATAACGATGCGAAAAGCCATGGGCAAAAGCACATAGCGATAGGTTTGAGGCAGGGTGAAACCCATGGCCAAACCGGCCATGCGCTGGCCCCGGGAGAGCGACTGGATACCCGCCCGCACCTGCTCGGAGATGCGCGCCGAGGTAAAGAGCCCCAGGCCCAGCACTACCAGAATAAAGCTCGGCACAGCGCGCAGCGGCGGAATCAGCGCCGGCACCACGTGATACCAGAGAAAGATTTGCACCAAGAGCGGGATGTTGCGAAAGAGTTCGGTCCAGGCGTTGCCCAACAGCACCAGACCACGGCTGGGCGTGGTGCGCAGAATACCCATCACCGAGCCCAGAAGCAGTGCCACCACGAGCGCCAGAATCGAAACCGAAAGCGTCCAGCCCCAGGCCGACAACAGCCAATCGAAATAGGTGATGTCTCCGCCGCTGCCGAAACAGCCGGCCACAACCGAACCATCCAGGGTGTTTTTGCAGAAGACCTGCCAGTCCCAGGCGCTCAAGTGTCTCTCCCCCTGAACAATGACCCGGCGGGCTTGGCAACCCGCCGGTCCGCTAGACGCAGCGCTACCCGCTCCGACGCCCAGTCATACTGTGGGCCTCCGGGTGCGGCCCACCGCCGAACCCGGCCGCCCTCGCGTCACTCACTTTTTGGCGTAGTCTTCCATCGGCTTGTCGTTCGGATTGGCCCAGGCCGCCTTGGTGGCCTCGGAAGCGGCCAGTCCGATCGGCTTGTTCGCGGGCGGAATCGGCTGCATGAACCACTTGTCGTAGACCTTGCCCATTTCGCCGGACTTCATCATCGCCTTGAGGCTGTCGTCCACGGCTTTCTTGAAGGCGGGGTCGTCCTTGCGGATCATGATGGAGATGGGTTCAACCGAAAGCGTTTCGCCCACGATTTTGAAGTCGGCGGGGTTCTTGGCCTTGGCGATGTTGCCGGCGAGGATTTGCCCGTCCATCACGAAAGCGTCGGCGCGTCCGGATTCGAGCAGCAGGAAGCTGTCGGCGTGGTCCTTGCCGTAGACTTCGTTAAAGTTCACCCCAGCCCCACGCTCATGCTTCCTGAGGTGCTGCACCGAGGTGGTGCCGGTGGTGGTGGCCACGTTCTTGCCGTTCAACTGGCCAATTGAGGTGATGCCCGAGTTGGCCTTGACGGCGATGCGCACTTCCTCGACAAAAGTGGTCACGGCGAAGGACACGTCCTTCTGGCGCGCCGCGTTATTGGTGGTGGAGCCGCACTCGATGTCCACGGTACCGTTTTGCATCAGGGGAATGCGGTTCTGCGAGGTGACCGGCTGGTACTTGATGTCAAGCTTGGCCAGCTTCAATTGCTTCTGCACGTCGCCCAGGACGCGCTCGCACAAGGCAACGTGGAAGCCGGCGAACTTGCCGTCACCGGTGGTAAACGACAGGCCGCCCGAGGACTCGCGCACACCCATGGTGACCGCGCCGGTATCCTTGATCTTCTTCAAAGTACCAGTGAGTTCCTGCGCCAGCGCGGCCGAGGTGACCAGGCCGCCCAGGGCCAGACCCAGAACCAGTTTCGACATTTGTTTCATCAACGCCTCCATAGCGAGTAGTGCTTCTTACAAGGGAAATGGGTCAGCCGGAGTGGCCGCAAGGCAAACGCGAACCGCGCGCCCAAAGCGGCGCGCTTAAGGGATAAGACTCCTCCAGCGACATCATTGTTCTCGTGGCGTCGCAGCCTGGCTGATGCAAACCAGGAGCGTGCCGCAAGTTTAGCGAGTGCCCGGGGCTTTGTCGAACCGCTTGCGGGTCACAGCGGGGCGCACTGTACCGGAAACCGCAGTGCAGCATCCAATGCCGATTGTTCATGTCCTCATGCCTTTTTTGCATGACCGACCAGACTTTCTACGGCGCCCCAGATCCGGTCCACCACCGGGCGGCGCCGCTCGGAATCGCGATAGAGGCGAATCTCCATCTCCCCGCTCCAGCTACGCAGATCGGATGGGTCCACCGCCGACACCAGTTGGCGCCGCCGGGTCTCGCGCTGCACGGCGCTTTCGGGCAGCCACGCCACGCCGTGGCCTTCGAGCACCATGGCCTTCAAGGCCTCGGCCATGTCGGTCTCGTAGCGGCGGCGCAGATGCGCCGGCCGCGGCGCGCTGCGCAGCACGGTTTCGACCATGCGGCCGAGATAGGCGTTGGCCGAATAGGCCAGGAATGGCACCGGACGGCTGGCGCTGCCAGGGAGGCGAAAGCGCGGTTCGCCCTGGGCGCCCGCTCGGGAATAGGGCTGTAGGCGCTCCACCCCAAGCACCAGCATGGGGTACCGCGCACGGTCCAATTGCACCGGCTGAGCCGCATGGTGGTAGCACAGCACCAAATCGCAATTGCCTTCGACCAGCGCGGTCACCGCGTCATGCACGTTGGCCGCCACCAGCCGTGTTGCCAGGCCGCCGGTAAGCGCTTCGATCTCGGCCAGCCATTTCGGAAAAAACGTGAGCGACAGGGTATGCGGCACGGCGAATTGCACACCGTCCTCGGCCGGACGCTCGCCGCCCTGCACCGCACCGCGCACGTCGAGTATGGTGCGCAGGATTTCGCCCGCCTGTTCATGAAAGACCTCGCCGGCGGGAGTGAGCCGCGTCGGATAGGTGGCGCGATCGATCAGCTCCGCCCCGAGCCAGGTTTCCAGCGCGCGGATGCGGCGGCTGAAAGCCGGCTGGGTGACGTGGCGCACCGCCGCGGCGCGGGAAAAACTGCGCAACTCCGCCAAACACAGGAAGTCCTCCAGCCACTTGGTTTCCACGTTGTCCCCGATGCGCGTGTGGTTCGAGCTCAACCGTTCGGCACGGCGAGCGCATTATCGCCTGCTCCCGGACTATAATCGAGCCGGACGATTTCCTTCCCAGAGTAAGCAAGGAAAACAATATGGGCTTCGCGCCAATCTACACCTGTGAGGAAATCCGCGGTATTGAACAGGCTTCCCGGGATTCGCCTCTGATGGAACGCGCCGGCACCGCTGCCGCCGCGGTTGCCGCCAGCATGATCAAAGGGCGCAAGGGTCCGGTGCTGGTGCTCGCCGGCCCGGGCAACAATGGCGGCGACGGCTTCGTCACCGCCAGGAAGCTCAAGGAGGCCGGACACGCCGTGGCGGTGATCTTCGCCAGCGACCCCCAAGCCCTCCCCGCCGACGCCGCCGCGGCTCGCCAAGCCTGGCTTGCCGCCGGGGGCCGCATTGCCGCCGACCTGCCGACGCGGCGCGATTGGGCACTGGTGATCGACGCGATCTTCGGCATCGGTCTCACGCGTGCGCTCGAGGACCCCTATGCCGACTGGGTCGACCACATCAATCGTCTGCCCACGCCGATCCTGGCACTGGACGTTCCCAGCGGCCTCGCCGCCGATTCCGGAGTCGCCTTTGCGCACTGTGTGCGCGCCACCCAAACCGCCACCTTCATCGGCCTGAAACCAGGCCTCCTGACCGC
This sequence comes from Betaproteobacteria bacterium, assembly GCA_016192065.1. GTDB lineage: Bacteria > Pseudomonadota > Gammaproteobacteria > Burkholderiales > Casimicrobiaceae > JACPUX01. The sequence goes on along the minus strand of JACPUX010000064.1, from coordinate 61,933 downwards.
CGATGGTGTGGATTACTGCGGCCAGATCACGGTTTGCGCGCTCGACCTCGACGCCGCCGCGGTGGTGGCCCCCCAAGGGCACACCATTGACTGGCCGGCGGCCAGGGCGCTCTTCCCGCCGCGGCGCAGGAATTGCCACAAGGGTGATTTCGGCACTCTGGGCATCATCGGTGGGGCCGACGGCATGGTGGGGGCCGCCCTCCTGGCCGGGCGCGCTGCTTTGCACCTGGGCGCGGGCAAGGTCTGGGTAAGCTTGCTGGCGCACAACGGCCCCGCGGTCGACCCGGTGCATCCCGAGCTGATGCTGCGCGACCACGACCACCCCGCGGCAGCCGATACCAGTGCGCTGGTGCTGGGCACCGGGCTTGGCAGCAGCGAGAACGCCAAGAATCTGCTGGTGCAGGCGATCCGCGTCAAATGCCCCCTGGTGCTCGATGCCGACGCGCTCAACTGCCTCGCCCGCATGCGGCCGATGTACACCACGCGACTGGCGCAGCGCGACGCGGCGACCGTGCTCACGCCCCACCCCGGGGAAGCGGCCAGGCTCTTGCGCTGCACCGTGGCGGAAATTCAGCAGGACCGCCTGGGCGCGGCCAAGCGCCTGGCGGCCAAGCTCAATTCCTGCGTGGTGATCAAAGGTGCCGGCAGCGTCTATGCCGTGCCCGATGGCATCTGGGGCATCAACCGCACCGGCAACCCCGGCCTGGCCAGCGGCGGCACGGGCGACGTACTCTCCGGCATGATCGGCGCATTCCTGGCGCAAGGGATGCCGGTGGCCGAAAGCCTGGTGCTCGCCGTCGGCCTGCACGGTGCCGCCGCCGACGCGCTGGTGGCCGAAGGTGTCGGGCCGGTGGGTATGTGCGCCTCGGAGCTACCGGCGATGGCGCGGCGGCTGCTCAATCAAGCTTGACCCTGAGCGCGCAGGTCGATTTTCGCCCCTTGACCGGGTTCAACGTCCCCCTGGCGCTGCGCCGCTCCTGCCGCAGTGGGGCGCACTCCGCGAGACCTTGAGCGGCGCCGGCGCCGCGTCAATTCAGCTCGCCCTCGCCCGGAACCCCCGGTGGCAGTGGCAGCGCGGTGATGCCCTCCTCGACCAGTTCGACGAATTCGCGGGCGCTGGCCTGTCCGCGGATCGAGCGTGCGGGGATTTCCTCGTAGTGCATGCGCCGGGCCTCTTCGGCGAAGTTCTCACCAACGTCCTCGGCGCGCGCCAGGAGTGCGCGCAAGCCGCGCAGGCGTTCGGCCGCGGCGACTTCGGCACCGGCCGGAGGCGGCGCGTCGGCCGGCGCGGCGGCGGCCAGATTGAGGCGGGGCGCGCTCAAGAGCCGCTCCACGCTGGAACTGCCGCAGGCGGGGCAAGCAACGAGTTCGCGTTCGCGCTGGCTCAGGTAGTCCTCTTGCGACCGAAACCAGCCCTCGAAGAGATGCTGTGCGCTACAGCGCATGTTGAACACGATCATTCTGGAAACCCTAATTGGACGCGCCCGATGGTGCCTTCGCGCGGGTGTTTGGCGCCCAGCAACGACCACGCAGGGCCGCGCCCTGCAAGGACGAGCAACGAAACCATGCGCCCGCGCGATGGTGCCAGCGGGCGCGCAGCGCGTTCACCCACGAGGTTGCCGGGGAGGGCGCGGCGCAGCCCATCGCGGCCTGGCTTTCGCATAACCGAGTCCCGGTCAACCGAGGTTTCTACGATCATGGCAGCAAAATCACTGAGCCGGTGGTCCGGCGTCCTTCGAGATCGCGCTGGGCTTCGGCGGCATCGGCCAGGGCGTAGGTGTGGCGCGGCTCGACGTGGATCTTGCCGCTTGCCACCAGAGCGAAGAGCTCGCTTGCCATGAGATTCAGGTCCTCACGGCGCCCGGTGTAGTGCATGAGCGTCGGCCGGGTGGCGAAAAGCGAGCCTTTTTGGGCCAGGAGCAACATGTCGAACGGGGGCACCGGTCCCGAGGCATTGCCGTAGCTGACGAACATGCCCAGGGATTGCAGGCAGTCGAGCGAGCCGGGAAAGGTGTCCCGCCCCACCGAGTCGTAAACCACCGGCACGCCCCGGCCTTGAGTGAGTTCCTTGACGCGCTCGACGAAGTTCTCGCGGGTGTACACGATGGTGTGGGCGCAACCGTGGGCGCGGGCGAGCTCGGCCTTGGCGTCGGAAGAAACCGTGCCGATCATGGTGACGCCCAGAGCACGTGCCCACTGGCAGGCGATCAGACCGACACCGCCGGCGGCGGCGTGGAAGAGTATGGTCTGGCCCGGCTGCAAGCGAAAGGTGCGACGAAAGAGGTATTGCACGGTGAGCCCGCGCAGCATCATCGAGGCGGCCTGGCGATCGCCAATGTCCTCGGGCAGACGCACCACCCGATCCGCCGCAACCAGTCGGGCCTGCGCATAGCCGCCAGGAGGACCGCCGACATAGGCGACGCGGTCACCGATCGCCAGGTCGGCCACCCCCGCGCCCACCGCCTCGATCACCCCCGCGCCCTCCAGGCCGGGAGTGGCCGGCAGGGGCAAAGGATACAGCCCGCTGCGATGATAGGTATCGATGAAATTGACCCCGATGGCGGTGTGGCGCAGCCGCACTTGTCCGGGCTCGGGATCGCCAAGCTCGGTGGCCTCCCAGCGCAGCACCTCCGGACCTCCCGTTTGATACATGCGTATCGCGTGGTTCATGATTGTCCCTTGCCCGACATTCCGGTGATGCCGAATTCGACCGGAAACTTCACGTAGAAAATCCGCAGTCCCTGCGTTTCGATCCGCGCCAGCAGTTTCGCCGCCTCAGCCTCGTTGACCACGAAACCTACTTCCACGGGCAGATCGCCGGCAAGTTCGAAAAAGTGGTCTTCGTGCAGATGGCCGTGGCGACCATAGCCGGCCGCTGCACGAAACGCGGACCCGCCAGGCAAACCCAGCTCTTGGGCACTTTCCAGCAGCCATTCGTATAGAGCCCGGCTACCGTGACGCGCGTTCTGAGGAACGTAGAACTTGAGATAGCAACCGGTCTGGATCATGACACGCCTCGCAGCAGCCGAATGGTCGCCAGCCCCAGTCCGGTCATCAGCAGTGAACCGCAAAGATGTGCGCCGCTCGCCATGAGCGCCCAGCCCCACTGCGCGCGGCCCAGCAGAGTGACGACCTCGGCGGAGAAGGTGGAAAAAGTGGTGAGCCCGCCCAAAAACCCGGTGAACACGAACAGCCGCGCTTCGGCACTCAAGCCCGGATGCCCGGCGAAGTACCCCATGGCTAGACCGATCAGGTAGCCACCCACCAAGTTGGCCACCAGCGTCCCCGGCGGCACCGTCGGAAAGCTGGCATTGAGCCACAGCCCGAACAGCCAGCGTAGCCATGCGCCCAGTGCGGCACCGATCCCCACCGCCACGAATTGCCCCAGCACCGCGCCCCCCAGAAGCCGCCGTCCAGCGAACGGCTGATGTCCGCAAAGTAACCAAGCCGGCCGCCGCGGTCAAGCGTCAGCAATCGCCCCTCCGGCGAACCTTGGATTCCAGGAAATACAACGAACCGGACACCTGCCTGCGCCGGTGTGACTGCCCTGCTCAGCGCTTCTTTGGCGACCTGCGGGAAAGCCGGATCGCGAGCTTCACGAACCCGAATGCCGCAACGGACCGGTGGTACCGCCAGGGCTCTGGGGCGCCTCCTGCCATCGCCCGGCAGCCTCTTCGTCGGCGGCACGAGCCTCGACCCAGCGCGGACCTTGGGAGGTGCTCTCCCGCTTCCAGAAGGGCGCCTGAGTCTTCAGATAATCCATGATGAAAGAGCAGGCGGCGAAAGCGTCGCCGCGATGGCCGCTCGACACCGCCACCAGCACGATCTGATCCTCGGGCTTGAGTGCCCCGATGCGATGAATGATCACACCGCCCAGGATTGCCCAGCGAGTCTGGGCCTCTCGGGCGATGCCGGCCAAGGATTTTTCGGTCATACCGGGGTAGTGTTCCAGGAACATGCCCGACACCGCCGCCTGGTCACTGAGGTCGCGCACCAGCCCGACAAAGGCCACCACGGCGCCGACTTGGGGCTTGCCACGGTGCAGGCGCGCGACCTCCTCGCCCAGCGAGAAGTCCTGTTCCTGTACGAGTATGCGCAGCATCCCGACGCTCAGTTAGCGGTCGAATCGCCGGGAGTGGGTCTTGCGGCACTTCGGCCCATGGCGGTGAGGGCATCGCCCACTGGCGAGAGTGTTCATCAGCGCTCAGCCTCCGGTCACCGGCGGGAAAATGGCAACTTCATCGCCCGCCTGCAGAGCGGTGCCCTCCCGTGCCATGTCCTGGTTGACCGCGACACGAAAAGCGCGCCCGCTGGAGAGCTCGTCTTTCCAGATGCCTCCGCGTTCGCGCAAGTGCGCCAGGAGCGAGGCCACGTCGACCACCTCGGCGGGCACATCCAAGCTTTCCGAGCCCGTGCCCAGGGCTTCACGCAGGCGCGCGAGATACAAGAGGCGCAAGTTCATCGCGGAGGAGGCGCCCCGCCGCTGCGGACGGGGCGTGCGGACAGTCAGAAGCGGTATTGTACGCCGATCGACAACTGATCGGATTCCGGCAGGCCGTTGAGCAATTCGCCCCCGGGCAGGGTGAATCCGTAGCGCGCATATTCCAGGCGTAGTCCCAGGGCGCGACTCATGTCATAACGCAAGCCGACCCCGTAATTGAAGCCTTCGCGTCCGGCGCGCCGCGCCGCCGCGGCCTCCGGCGAACCATAGAGGATTGCGGCCGCGCGGGGGTCGTTGTAGCCGTAGCCGAGCCGCCCGTACAGCGACAGGCTGGGCTGAACGGCCCAATTGGTGAACAGATCGAGGTTCCAGGTCTGCGTTCTTGGCGCCAGTACGCCGGGAATGACGCTGTCCGAAAGCAGCGCACGGGGGTCGAGGCGCAGGCCAAGATTGCCGGTGGAACTCAGGCTCGACACCGCCGCCTCGACGGCAAACGCACCACGAAAACGATAGCCACCATAGAACAAGGCACCCTGGGCGGCTTCTTCCTTGGCTACGGGAGCGAGCTTGCTCCAGGCCGTGGCATACCCCGGCCCGCCGAGAAGAATCTGCTGGCGGTCGCTGTAACCGGTGTAAAAGCCGTTCTGGGCGCTGGCTGCGCCACTGAGGCAAGCCAGAAGAAACAGCGCAAGCTTTGCGTTCATGGTCATCTCCGGACCGGGACTTCGTCATCTGTCTTATCGGACGAACTTGTGACCGACTGAAGCCCCGCCCAGTTCCTCGGCCCCTGACGCCACCGGGCGCCCCGCCGGAAACAATGGGACATATGCCAACAACATACGCCCCTCATCGACCCGATGTCAATCGGGATCGATGCCCACGCTGGCCAGAACCAGCGTACAGAGCGCGGCGGTGTCGCGCAAATCGTACAGCGGCAGGGGACTTTCCAGGGGCGTGTCGCTCGCCAGCGCGACGATGTACGGATCATCCGGGTAGATGAGCGGCTTGCCCAGGCTGGGCCGATGAACCTCCAACTTGGGGATGGGATCGAACTTGAAGCCTTCGACCAGCACCAGGTCGCAGGGACTCAAGCGCCTCAGGATCTCGTCCAGACTCAACTGCGGGGCCCCGCGCAACTCGGCGATCAGCGCCCAGCGTCGATCTGAACTGATGACAACTTCCTGACATCCGGCCTGGCGATGGCGGTAGGTATCCTTGCCGGGGTAGTCGATTTCGAAATCGTGGTGGGCGTGCTTGATGAGCGAAACCTTGAGGCCCTCGGCCACCAGGCGAGGCACCAGTTGCTCGATCAGGGTGGTCTTGCCGCTGCCGGAGTAGCCGGCGAAGCCAAAGACCCGGGACTTGTCCGCGGGCATGACTCAGGAGCGACGCTTGGCGGTTGGCGCCGGACGCACGCTGGCTAAGCATTCCAGGCAGGCGGCTACTTGGCGCTCGAGCGACGACGGGACAGCAACCGAACCGGAAAGCGCCGCGGTGGTCCAGTCGGCGGTAGTCTGCGCGTCGCGTGCGGCGGGCAGATCAGGCACCTCGCCCAGCACCCCGGAATCCGCCTCGACCACGGTCTCGGCTTCACCACCGTGCAGAAACTCGATCTGCGGCAGGCGTTTGGCGTTGGCCACGGCCTCACCCTCGGCGCCGCGCAAGAGCAACGCATCGCCGCCACGGGCGGCAAACAGGCTACGCATGCGCGCGAGGTATTCGGGGTGGGTCACGCTCACCAGTCGCAATGCCGGGCCGCTCATCGGTTGCAATATTTTCGCCAAGGTGTGGGCGCTGTTGCGCACCCCCAGCAGTTCGCGAAACCCCAGCACCCGCGCGAGCTTGGGCGCCAGCAGCTCGATGGGCAGAAAGGCCAGGCCATCGCTTACCAGCGCGGCGTGGGCTTCTTCGATGCTTGCGGCTGGCTCGGTACCGAGCGCGGCGAGGATTTCACAAGTGGTCACCCGTTTGCTGTCGCGGGTGACGCCATGCAGCAGCACCGGCGCCCCGCCGCGAACCAACAGGAGCGCCAGCAGGGGCACCAGATTCGGCATGTGGCGGGCGCCGTTGTAACTGGGCAGCACCACCGGCACCCGGCCATCGGGCAAAGGGGCAAGATGTGGATAGCACGCCTCGACCGCGGTGGCGAAGCCGGACAGTTCCTCGGCGGCCTCGCCTTTCATGCGCAGGGCCATCAACAGAGCGCCTAGTTGCAGCTCACTCACCTCGCCGTCCAGCACCGCGGCGAAGACCGCTTCTGCCTCTTCACACGTGAGGTTGCGGGCGCCCTCGCGGCCCCGACCGATTTCCTTGAGATATGGCGTCAGATCCACGGACGCTTTCCACCCCCATGTCACACCCGATCCGGCCAAGAACCTCGGCGACCGCGCCGCGGCGGCAAGGCCGGCTTCGACCTCCGGCCCGCCAGCGTCACCTGGAGGGCCGGATTCCCGCAGTATTCTGAGGTGCTTTGCGGTATTCGTCCATGGGCAAAGACATTTCGCTTCGCCCCCATGCTCACCGTCGCTTGCCACCCGCTGGCCAAGGGCGCTCACCGAGCGGCGATCGGGCAGGTGCTTCGCGAGCAAGGTCAGCCCGCACTCCCGCAAAACCTCTTCAGCGATGCTTGAATTGCGGCGGTCGCTTTTCGATGAAGGCGCGCATGCCTTCCTTCTGATCATCGAGCGCGAAGCTCGCATGAAATTCGCGCCGTTCGAACAAGAGGCCCTCGGCCAGGGAGCTTTCGTAGGCGCGATTGATGCCCTCCTTGATGCGCAGAATCGCCGGCAGCGAAAAGCTGGCGATTCTCGCGGCCACCGCCAAGGCTTCTTCCAGCAGACGTTCGGCCGGCACGACGCGGCTTACCAACCCGGAACGCTCGGCTTCGTGGGCGTCGATGGTCCGGCCGGTGAGACACCAATCCATCGCCTTGGCCTTGCCGACGGCGCGTGGCAAACGCTGCGTGCCGCCCATACCCGGCATGGTGCCGATGGTGATCTCCGGCTGGCCGAACTTGGCGTTGTCAGCGGCGATGATCAGATCACACATCATCGCCAGCTCGCACCCCCCGCCCAGGGCGTAGCCGGCGACCGCGGCGAGCACCGGCTTCCTGAGCTGGCGCATGGCCTCCCAGTCGCGGGTGATGTAGTCGTCACCATAGACCTTCTGATAAGACCACTCCGCCATGGCGCCGATGTCCGCGCCGGCGGCGAAGGCTTGGTCGTTGCCGGTGATCAAAAGCACGCTGATTTGCGGGTCTTCATCGAAAGCGCGCAAGGCGAGGGCGAGTTCCCTGGCCAGGGCGTCATTCAGTGCGTTCATGCGTTTCGGGCGGTTGAGGGTGATCAGGCCGACCCGGCCGCGGGTCTCCACCAGAATGTTTTCGTAGCTTGTGGAAGCGGAATTCATTTGATACTCCGATGCGTTTCATGCAGGGCCGGAGCGTATCACAAGCGCGGACCCCTCAAGAATGCTCCGAGGGCGATTGCCCGCACTTCGGCGACGTGCGATGATTTGACCTCTGTCAAGAATACACCGCTTATGGCTTACCAGAACCTATTGGTTTCGTTTGCCGAGGGCATCGCCCGGATCACCTTGAACCGCCCCGATCGGCTCAACAGCTTCACCGCCGCGATGCATGCCGAAATGCGCCAGGCGCTGGCCGATCTGCACCGCCGCGCCGATTTGCGTGTGCTGATCCTGGCCGGCGCCGGGCGAGGTTTCTGCGCCGGCCAGGACTTGCAGGACCGCGCCGTGCTCGCCGGCGCCGAGGCCCCCGATCTGGGAGCCTCGATCGAAAAGAACTATGCGCCCTTGATTCTCGCCCTGCGCGCCCTGCCAGCGCCGGTGATCGCCAAGGTCAATGGTGTCGCCGCGGGCGCCGGGGCGAACCTCGCGCTCGCCTGCGATCTGGTCATTGCGGCGCGCAGCGCCAGTTTCATTCAGGCCTTCTGCAAGATTGGCCTGATCCCGGATACCGGCGGTACCCTGTTCCTGCCCCAGCTCGTGGGCACAGCGCGGGCTATGGGTCTGGCACTCCTCGGCGAGAAGCTCGGCGCGCCCCAGGCCGAGCAATGGGGACTGATCTGGAAATGTGTGGACGACGAGAAGCTCGATGAGGAAGTCGACGCCCTCGCCCGTCACTTCGCCGCCGCGCCGACCAAAGCCCTGGCGCGCACCAAGGAAGCCATTCAGGCCGCCTCGAACCGGGCTCTGGCCGACCAATTGGCCCTGGAAGCGAACATTCAGCGGGAACTCGGCCGCGGCGAGGACTACCGCGAAGGCGTGGCGGCGTTCATGGCAAAGCGCGCCCCGCGGTTCCGCGGAGACTAGCCATGAGCACCGCTCCGATTCCCGCACAAAGTCTGGTCGGTGTGATCGGCGCCGGCGCCATGGGCGCGGGCATTGCCGAAGTGGCACTGCTCGCCGGGCATCCAGTGCGCCTGTTGGACAGCCACCCGGCGGCTCTGGACAAGGCCCTGCGTGACATGCAGCGCCGACTTCATCGCCAGGCCGAAAAGGGACGGATCAAACACGCCGAAGCCAACGCCGCGGTGGAACGCTTGCAAAGCACCAGTACGCTCGCCGACTTCGCCGAGGCGAGCCTGGTGGTCGAAGCCATCGTAGAAGGTCTGGAGGCCAAGCGCGCCTTGTTCAAGTCGCTGGCCGAAATCGTGCGTCCCACGTGCATCCTGGCGAGCAACACCTCGTCGCTTTCGATCACCGCGATCGCCGCCGGCATAGCCGAGCCCGGGCGGGTAGTGGGCATGCATTTCTTCAACCCGGCACAGGTGATGCCTCTGGTCGAGGTGGTCAGCGGCCTGGCCACCGAGGCCTGGATCGCCGACGCCACTTATCGCATCGCCGAGGCCTGGGGCAAGCGTCCCGTACACACCAAATCCACTCCCGGCTTCATCGTCAACCGCGTGGCGCGCCCATTCTACGGCGAGGCGCTGCGCCTGGTCGAGGAGGTCGCGGCGGACCCAGGTACCTTGGACGCGGTGATGCGCGAAACCGGCGGTTTTCGCATGGGTCCCTTTGAACTCATGGATCTGATTGGACTCGACGTCAACCTGGCCGTAACCAAATCAGTCTTCGCCGCCTGCAACCACGACCCGCGCTACGCCCCGTCGCTGGTGCAGCAGGAGCTGGTTGCCGCCGGGCGTCTGGGGCGCAAGAGCGGGCGCGGCTTTTTCGATCACACTGAAGGCGCGCCGCCGCCCCAGGTGCAGAACGAAGCTCCGGCCAGCGCCCCCAATCGCGTGGGCCTCGCGGGCGAGTTGGGGATCGCCGCGCCTTTGGTCGAGCGCCTGGCGACAGTGGGGGTGGACGTGGTCAAGCTGCCTGCCGCCGACTCGCGCATCGGGAAAGGTTATCTGCTCGCCGGCAACGCCGTGATCGCCCTCACCGACGGCCGGAGCGCCACTCGCCGCGCCCGGGAATCGGAACACCCCAACACCATCCTCTTCGACCTGGCGCATGATTTCGCTCAGGCGACGCGCCTGGCCGTGGCCCGCTCGGACCAGTGTGCGAACGGCGCTTACCAGACCGCGCTGGGACTCTTGCAGGTGGCGGGCTTCGCGGTCTCGCGCCTCGACGACGCCCCCGGTCTGGTGGTGATGCGCACCGTGGCCATGCTCGCCAACGAGGCGGCCGAGCTCTTGCAGCGCGGCGTGGCGAGCGCGCGCGATCTCGATCTGGCCATGCAACTGGGCACCAACTACCCCGAAGGGCCGCTCGCCTGGGCGCGGCGCATCGGCCTCGCCGAAGTACGCGAGGTACTGGCCAATTTGGCCACGCATTACAGTGAAGACCGCTACCGCGTGGCGCCCTGGATCACGCGCAAGCTGCTCGGGGGTGCCGAGTTATGACCGCTCATCCTGATCCACAGGCGCTGGCGCAAGCCGTCGCGGCGCATATGATCGCCCACGATCCGGCGACCCGACTGCTGGGCATGGAGTTGCTCGCGATCGGACCTGGCCATGCCAGGCTCAGCATGAAAGTCACCGCCAACATGCTCAATAGCCAGGGCGTGTGCCATGGCGGCATGCTCTTCGCCCTGGCCGACAGCGCCTTCGCCTATTCCTGCAACTCGCGCAACCAAGCCACCGTGGCCTCAGCCTGCACCATCGACTTCCTGCGGCCAGTGCAAGAAGGCGATCAAATCATCGCCACCGCCAGCGAACGCTCGCTGGGCGGGCGCACCGGCGTTTACGACATCGTGCTCACCAACCAGCGCGAGGAAACCGTGGCCTTGTTCCGCGGCAAGTCATATCGGCTGAAAGCACACGTCGTATCGGGTTGATGTGTCAGTGCGGACCCTGGCCGCTGGCTTTCGCTCCACCGAAAGGCGGTAAAAAGGGGGTCGTGGTCAAGTGCGCGTTTCGCCCAGGGTGAAGCGGAAGGTCGCGCCACACCCGGGCGCCGCATCCGCCCAAATGCGCCCGCCATGGCGACGCACCACGCGCGAGACGCTGGCGAGCCCCACGCCGGTGCCTTCGAACTCCTCGGGACGGTGCAAGCGCTGAAACGGCGTGAACAGGCGATCGGCGTAGGTCATGTCGAAGCCCACGCGATTGTCGCGCACGAAGTACACCCGTTCGCCGGCCTGTTCCTCGGTGCCGAATTCGATCACCGGCGCACGCGCCTTGGCGGAATATTTCCAGGCATTCTCCAAGAGGTTTTGCAGCATCACGCGCAGCAGTTGCGGGTCGCCCACCGCGACGCAAGCCGGTGCGATCTGAACCGCGACGCGATGCTGCGGTTCAGCGCGGGTACGTTCCTCGATCAGCTCGGCGGCAAGCTGGCTCAAGTCCACGGGCACCCGATGCATCTCCTGCCGGGTGACCCGCGACAGCTCCAGCAGATCGTCGATCAGGCTGCCCATGCGCTGCGCGGCCCGGCGCACCCGATCGAGGTAGCCGCGGCCCTTTTCGTCGAGCCGCGCGTCGTATTCGGTATTGAGCAAATGGCTGAAACCGTCGATGCTGCGCAAAGGCGCGCGCAGATCATGGGAAATCGAATAGGCGAAGGATTCAAGCTCACGGTTGGCCGCGGTCAACTCGGTGGTGCGTTCGCGTACGCGCCGTTCCAGATCGCTATTGAGCCGGCGAATTTCGTCCTCGGCGCGCTGTCTTTCGGTGACGTCATGGACCATGGCGATCACCGTGGGCTCGCCGTCGAGATCCAGAAGTTCGGCTGAAATCAGCACATCGCGCGCCTCGCCGACGCGGGTATAGAGCACCGCCTCGATCGCGCGGGTGCCGCCTCCGTCCTTGCGCATCCGGGTGGTCCAGCGCGCGCGCTCCTCGGTCGATTTCCAGATGCCCAGATCGATCGAGCTGTGTCCCAGCAGTTCCTCGCGTGACCAGCCAAAAAGCTTCACGTAGGCATCGTTGACCTCGCCATACCTCCCGTCATCGAGGCGCGACAGGGAAATGGCCACAGGGTTGGCGAAAAAAATCTTGGCGAACTTTTCTTCCGCGCGCCGGCGTTCGGTGACATCGATACCGGCGCCGATCATGCTCACCGGGCTGCCCCCGACATCGTAGCGGCCGTGACCGATCGCGAGGACCCAGTGGGTGCTTCCATCCGGCCAGCGAATGCGGTATTCGCAGTGGAACTCGCTGCCCTTGGCCAGGGCAGCTTGGTAGGCCGCCTGAACCCGTTGTTGGTCATCGGGATGAATGGCGGCCACGAACTGATCGAGCGTAAGCTCTTCGCGTTCCAACGACATGCCGAAGATTCGCTTCAGTTGTGCGTTCCACTCGAGGTGGCCGCTGGCGATGTTCCAATCCCAAATGCCCACGCCGCCGCTCTCCGTGGCCAGGCGCAAGCGCTCCTCATTGCGCCGCAGGGCGTGTTCGGCCTCCTTGCGGTCAGTGAGTTCGACATCGAGGCAATACAGCTCCTGGCGGCCCGAGGAGGCTCTCAGCACCACGTGGCTCGAAAACACTGCCACCAGGCTGCCATCCTTGCGCATCAGCTCTAGCTCTCGGGCTGGAAGTCCCTCGCCGGATTCCCGCATGCGCTCGATCGCCTCGCGCACCTCCTGGCGCATGGCAGGCGGAATAATGAGGTCGAGTAGATTGCGGCCAATCGCCTCATCTCGGCGGTAGCCATAAACGGTTTCGCTGGCCTTGTTCCAATAGATCACCTTGCCATCTGGCTCGTACCCCTGCACCGCCACCGTTGGAACTTGCTCAAAGAGCATGCGAAAGCGCGACTCGCTTTCCGCCAGTGCCCGCTCGAACTCCCGCCGTTCGGTGATGTCACGCTTCAGCGCGAAAAACCCGACGACACTTCCCGAAGCGTCACGCTCAGGCACCAGCGAGATTTCCAGAAACCGGTCCTTCCCCGCCGCCGAAGTTCGTTCTCCTTCGAGCAAGACCTGCTCGCCGCGCAGTACCTTGTCGATATTGTGTTCAGCGGCAAGATAGACCGACTCGCCGAGGATTTCACGCAAATGCATGCCCGAAACTTGCACGCCGCCACCGTGAAAGAAATCGGCGAACCGCCGGTTGGCGTACAAACACCGCTGTTCACGATCGCCGTGGAAAATCAGCGCCGGCACATTCTCGGCGATGAGATGAAGGTGTGCCTTTTCCGCTTGAAGTTCGCCGACCCTTTGCGCCAGATCGCTGTGCAACTCGGAGATCTCGGCCAGTTCCCGATCATGCACGCGCACAATGTAGGCCGTCAGCACGCAAACGACCGCCGTGATTACCGCCGTTGGAACCGCCGCCAGAAGCAAGGGGGGATTAGCCTGCAGTGGCAGAAGACCGGCCTGCGCGCCCAGCGCAAGGGCAAAGACCAGCAGCACGGAAAGCACGGTCACAATGACTGCATGACGAACGCTGAGGAGCCATCCCGCGAGCAGAATGACGAGTGGAATTGCCGCCAATTGTGCTGCGCGCAATCCGCCCGAAAAATAGGAGGAGAGCGCCAAGGCCAAGAATCCGCAATAGACCAGCAAGCGCGCCGCGGCAATTGGTTCGCCCAATCGAACCAGCAAGAGCGTCGTGCCAGCGGTCAGGAGCACCAGCAAAGGGCCCAGACCACGCAACCATTGTTCGGGAAAAAACCCGAGCAGCAGGCTGAGATAAATCACGGAGCCCACCACCAAGAAGCCTGCGGCAACGCGCAAGGCGCGCAGCTTCGATTCTTCCATGACCCGGCGCCGTTCGGACGGACCCGATTCTTGCCCAACGTTCAAAAGTCCCTCCTGTCCGATTTCGTTGCCCTAAGGCTTCGCTTTGGCCTTGCGGCAGTTGCGCACTACGGAGTTTACGGCCTTGGCGCGGTGGAGTTGAGCGGTACCGGCTCCTGGCGCGCCTTACCTACAGCACAGATACGCTGCACCATGGCCGGGCCAGGCCGCTCCACGCGCCCCTGTTCAAAAGCGACGATGCGCAGGTGTCCAGCGACCCAGCAAAACAGCTCATCTTCACGCAGCAGATAGTCCGGATTGGTCGGGCGCCCCAAGGCTTCGTTTCCCAACAGAAAGGTCTCGTAGATCAGCACTCCCGTTTGGTCAAGCAGCCCGAGCAAATCGGCCAGACGCGGACGAAACAGGTAGTTGGTCACCACGATTGCGTCGAAACGCTGGCCGACAAGAGGCCATTCCGAGCCCTCGAGATCCATCTGCTGAACATGCACACCGGGAAGGCCAGCGAGCTCACCCAGCACCCTGGTATCTTGATCGACTGCCCAGACCGGGACGCCCCGCTCGGCAAACAAACGGGTGTGCCTTCCCCTCCCACATGCAAAATCGAGAAGGCGAGCCCGAGCCGGCACCAGATGCGCCCAGCGGCACACCCACTCCGAGGGAGCCAAGTCCGAATACGGTTCCATGGCCAAGCATAGGCTGGCTCGGTCAAGATCGGCAAGGTCTTTCTTTGGTCGGCGCGATCCGAGATGCGTAATCGAACCCCTTGCGCCGCATCGGCATGGGTGAAAGAATCTATCAATCGCAGTTTGGCTTTGGTCGAAGACCGAGGGCGATGTCGCCCCCTTCCGCGCCCCGTTTTCCCGTCCGGGACGACCGGCAAGCGCACCGGCAAGGCTTCGATTACAGGTTTTCGGAATCACGATGAGCAAGACACGCGCGAACATAGCAAGCGACCAAAGTAAGCTCGACTTCTCGGTGCGCCTCATGGAGCATTTGGTGGTGCCCACCTTCGTCCTCGACGCGCACTGCCGAGTCATTATCTGGAACCGGGCCTGTGAGCGATTGACGGGGATCAAGGCAGGCGAAGTGCTGGGGACGAGCGAGCACTGGCGGGGATTTTACGAGGAACCCCGACCCTGTCTCGCCGATCTGATTGCCCAGCGTCGCACCGACGAAATCGAAAGCCTGTACGCGGAACACGATCGCCACGGAAGCGAATCGCAACTGGCCTTAGGCCGCAGGGCCGAGAATTGGTGTGTCATGCCGTGTGCCGGCACGCGGCTCTACCTCGCCATCGACGCCGGGCCAATTTACGATGACGCCGGCCAACTCGTCGCCGTGGTCGAAACCCTGCGCGACATCACCGCGCAAAAAGTGGCGCAGGACGAATTGCAACGCCTGGCCACCCGCGACGGGCTCACCGGCGTGGCCAACCGGCGCAGTTTCGATACCGCGCTGAACACGGAATGTCGGCGTGTCTCGCGCGAGGCGCGGGCGCTGTCGCTGTTGATGATCGATGTCGATTTCTTCAAGCGCTACAACGACACCTATGGCCACCTGGCCGGCGACGAATGCCTGCGGCAAGT
Organism: Betaproteobacteria bacterium; assembly: GCA_016192065.1. Lineage (GTDB taxonomy): Bacteria > Pseudomonadota > Gammaproteobacteria > Burkholderiales > Casimicrobiaceae > JACPUX01. The sequence continues at coordinate 46,737 of JACPUX010000064.1, read as the reverse complement.
CGCCGAAGCCATGGCCCAGGTAACGCAGCGCGCCAGCGACACCCTGGCGCGTTACGGTGGCGAGGAATTCGCCATTTTGCTGCCGGCCACCGAACCGGCGGGTGCGGTGATCGTCGCCGAGCGCATCCGCGCCGCGGTCGAGGGATTGGCATTGCCCCACGCCCGATCCGACGTCGGCCCCCACGTCACCGTGAGCATCGGCGTCGCCAGCATTGATCCCGCGTCTGCCGCCCCGCCCACCGAACTCATCGGCGCCGCCGACGCCGCGCTTTACGCCGCCAAGATGCAGGGACGAAACCGGGTGGTGCAGGCAGGGGCAGGTGAGGCCGCCCCGTCACGCTGAATCGCAGCGTTCACTCGCCAGCCTGCCGAGCGCCAATTTCGTCGGTCAGCGATAACTGCGGGAGTTCGGCTCTGATCACCCCTTCTCGAACCGGATCTGCCCGCCGCGCGCCGACACGCGAATGAGGTCCCCGGCGGCGAATTTGCCTTCGAGAATTTGCTTGGCCAGCGGGTTCTCGATCTGCGCCTGAATGGCTCGCTTCAAGGGGCGTGCGCCGAAGACCGGGTCGAACCCGGCGTTGGCCAGCTCGTGCAGGGCCTCTTCGCTGACTTCGAGGCGCATCTCCATGCGCGCCAGGCGCTTCTCCAGGAACCCCAACTGGATGCGGGCAATCCTGGCGATGTGCTTCTGGTCGAGCGCGTGGAACACCACCACCTCGTCGATGCGGTTGATGAATTCCGGCCGGAAATAGTTTTTCACCTCCGCCATCACCGCGAGCTTGATCACGCCGTAATCGTCGCCCGCCATTTGCTGGATCATCTGGCTGCCGAGGTTGGAAGTCATCACGACCACCGTGTTCTTGAAGTCCACGGTACGGCCTTGGCCATCGGTCATGCGGCCGTCGTCGAGCACTTGCAGAAGCACGTTGAAGACGTCGGGGTGGGCCTTTTCGACCTCATCGAGCAAGATCACTGAATAGGGCTTGCGGCGCACCGCCTCGGTGAGATAGCCGCCTTCTTCGTAACCCACATAACCCGGAGGCGCGCCGATCAGCCGCGCCACCGAATGTTTCTCCATGAATTCGCTCATATCGATGCGTATGAGGTGATCTTCGGCATCGAACATAAATTCCGCCAGCGCCTTGCAGAGCTCCGTTTTTCCCACCCCCGTGGGGCCGAGGAAAAGAAACGAGCCATAAGGCCGATTCGGGTCCGCCAGGCCCGAGCGCGAACGGCGAATGGCATCGGCCACGAGGCGCACTGCCTCGTCTTGGCCTACCACACGCCCATGCAGCCGCTCTTCCATGTGCAAGAGTTTCTCGCGTTCGCCTTGCATCATTTTCGAAACCGGAATTCCGGTGGCGCGCGAAACCACTTCGGCGATTTCTTCTGCGCCCACTTCGGTGCGCAGGAGCTTTCTCTTGGGCGCCTCGCTCCCGGTCGCGGAAGCTTGCTTCAACTGCGCTTCGAGCTGAGGCAGCTTGCCGTATTGCAGCTCCGACATCTTCTGCCAATCGCCTTTGCGTTTGGCTTCTTCCATCGCCAGCTTGACCTTGTCGATTTCTTCCTTGACGTGGGCCGCACCCTGCACTTGCGCTTTCTCGGCCTTCCACACTTCTTCGAGATCGGAGTATTCCTTTTCGAGCTTTTTGATTTCATCTTCGATCAGGCCCAAGCGCTTGATCGAGGCTTCGTCCTTTTCTTTCTTCACCGCCTCGCGCTCGATCTTCAATTGAATGAGCCGGCGGTCGAGCTTGTCCATGGATTCGGGCTTGGAGTCGATTTCCATCTTGATGCGCGCCGCCGCTTCGTCGATCAAATCGATCGCCTTGTCGGGCAAAAAGCGGTCGGTGATGTAGCGGTGGCTCAACTCCGCCGCGGCGACGATGGCCGGATCAGTGATGTCCACGCCATGATGAATTTCGTAACGCTCCTGCAAGCCGCGCAGAATGGCGATGGTGGCTTCGACCGAGGGTTCATCGACCAGCACCTTCTGGAAGCGGCGCTCCAGAGCGGCATCCTTCTCGACATACTTGCGATATTCATCCAGCGTGGTGGCGCCTATGCAATGCAACTCGCCGCGCGCCAAGGCGGGCTTCAACATATTGCCGGCGTCGATGGCGCCTTCGGCCTTACCGGCACCGACCATGGTGTGGATTTCGTCGATGAAGAGAATGATGCGGCCTTCGTCCTGCGCCACTTCCTTTAACACCGCCTTCAAGCGCTCTTCGAATTCGCCTCGGTATTTCGCCCCGGCAAGCAAACCCGCCATGTCGAGCACCAGCACGCGCTTGCCCTTCAGCGTTTCCGGCACTTCCTCGTTGACGATGCGCTGCGCCAGGCCTTCGACGATGGCGGTTTTGCCCACGCCCGGCTCGCCGATAAGCACCGGGTTGTTCTTGGTGCGGCGTTGCAGGATTTGTATGCTGCGGCGGATTTCGTCGTCGCGGCCGATCACCGGGTCGAGCTTGCCCTGGCGGGCGCGTTCGGTGAGGTCGATGCAATATTTCTTCAAGGCTTCGCGCTGGCCCTCGGCTTCCTGCGATTGCACACCTTCGGCGCCGCGCACCGCCAAGACGGCCCGTTCCAGAGCCTTGGCATCGAGCCCGGCTTCCTTGAGCAGGCGCCCGGTTTCGCCTTTGTCTTGCGCCGCAGCCAAAAGAAAATTTTCCGAGGCGATGAACTGATCGCCGCGCTTCACCGCCTCCTTGTCGGCGAGGTTCAGGAGGTTGCCCAAATCCCGCGAAGCGCTGATCTCGCCGCCCTGCCCTTCGACCTTGGGCAGGCGTTCGATGGCCCTTTGCAAATTGGCTTTGAGCGGCGCCACGTTGACCCCGGCCCGTGCCAGGAGCGAACTGGTGCCGCCATCCTCCTGCGCCAGCAGGGCGGACAACAGGTGTTGCGGCTCGATGAAGCCGCAGTCGTTGGCCAGCGCCAGGCTCTGGGCATCGGCCAGGGCCTGCTGGAATTTGGTGGTGAGTTTGTCAAAGCGCATGATGAACTCCCTAAATCGGTCAAGCCGGAATCAAAGAGGATCGCCGGGCGGCAGCAAACGGCGCACAAATCCTCGTACTAACAAGGCGAGAAGCCCCTTGGTTATCCCCCGCCAGGAACAAGGGGGCGAGCCCCCTTGTAAATTCCCCAAAGTCATCTTCCCGACCCATCTCTAATCCGGAAATCTGAAGACCTGGGGCCTCGGTGAGTAAAGCGATCTTGCGCTTAAATGCGGTTGAACCGAGGTTTTTCAACCCGGGGGCGGCCTCACCCCTCGCCGGTTTTTGCTTTCCGCCCAAATTCGGCGAGTTTCACCAGCGCCCAGAGCGTCCGGTTCACCGGTGTGGCGAGCCCCAGCTCCGCGCCGCGCCGGGCGACATAGCCGTTGAGATGGTCGATTTCGCTGGGCTTGCCGCGCGCCATGTCCTGCGCCGTCGACGACAACTGCCCGGGCATGCTGGCGGCGATGCGGTCCACCGTGGCCATGCCGGCGCCCACCGCCAGCGCCTGGCCCTCGGCCTGGGCCACGGCCACGACTTCGCGCACGACGAGTTCCTGCACCTCACGGATGTCGGGTACGGCTGCCATCACGCCATAGGGCAGTTGGGTGAGGCCGGAGATGGCATTGAAGGCGCAATTGGCCAGGAGCTTGTTCCAAAGTTCGGTCATCACTCGGGGCGACACTTCGACCTTTATGCCGCCCGCCGCGAAGTAGGCCACCAAAGCCGCCAGGCGTTGTGCCGCGAGCGCTTCCGGTTCGGCCGCACGGGCCCAACCCACCAGCAGCTCACCGCGCCCGAAGTGCTGCACGACCCCCGGCTCGGGCATGGCCACGGCCACGTAAACCGCCGCCGCCAACACCGGATTGGGCAGGAGTTCCAGCAGGCGCGGTGCGTTGTCCACGCCATTCTGCATGCACAGGACCAGGGCATCGGCCTTGAGGTAGGGCGCCATGGCCCGCGCCGTGGCGGCGGTGTCGGTGGACTTGACGCAAAAAAGCACGAGGTCCGCCTCGCGCACCGCGGCCAGGTCGGCGCTCGCCGCCACCGCGATGCGTTCTTCGCCGCCGCCCATCAGGAGGCGCAAACCCTCGCGCCGGATCGCCTCGACATGCGCTTCCCGGCCGATCAGTGTCACCCGCAGGCCGGCGCGTGCCAGCATCGCGCCATAAAAAGAGCCGACCGCACCCGCGCCGACCACCACCGTATTGGAAAACGCTTCGTTCATGCTGCCCTCGGAATTCGCCGCCCGCGCAAAGGACGGCGCGGTGTGCCTGCCACCTTATGAAGCGCGAGCGAGGCTGTCAAGCGGCGCGGGGCATAGCGTTGTGATACCAAGCGCGGACCATGACGAGCAGTGCGCCCACGGGATGCTTTGGGCTAAGTGAGCCAGGATTCCCGTGGCGGCTCCCCGCCGCCCTGGCCCGCGCCCACGCCACCCAAGCCCCGCGGTGCCACTGCCTCCAATCGCGTTGTCGGGCGAGTTCGCTGGCAGCTTGTGTTCCGGTACACTTTGAGAGGTAAGCTCGAAACAGGCATGATGCGGAGGGACAAATCGTTGCGCATCGGTAGATGGTTGAATTTGATTGATCCTCCACTTCACCGCTAGATTGCTACGCCGGGACTATGAGCCTGCCTCGCACATTGGGCGGTACTCACGATTCCTTCATGATTGATGCAGGCCACTGGCCCATTCCCCAGTTGACCCGCCCACCCTAGCCAATCCCTCCTAACTTCATGCGTCGCATTCAACTCCCCACCAACAACACCCTGCGCTTTCACGACCTCCCCGGTGCGGGCCGGCCCCTGGTCTTCGTCCATGGCCTGGGTTGCGCCTCGTCCTGTGACTACCCGACGGTGGCCCGCGACCCGGCCCTGTGTAGCCGCCGGGCCATCCTCGTGGACCTCTTGGGCTTTGGTTTCAGCGACCGGCCGAACGACTTTTCGTACACCATCACCGACCACGCCCGGAGTGTCGCCGAGCTGGTGAGGGGCCTGCAACTCACGGACTTCGATCTGTTCGGCCACAGCATGGGCGGGGCGGTGGCAATCGAACTGGCCGCTTTGTGTTTGGAACAGGTGCATGCCCTGGTGCTGTCCGAACCCAACCTCGACCCCGGTGGCGGGGTCTTCAGCCGCGCCATGGCAGCGATGAGCGAAGAGGACTACCTTCGCCTTGGCCACGCTCGCGATATCGAGATGGCGGCCGCGTCGGGGCACGCCATCTGGGCGGGTTCCATGCAGGTCGCTTCAGCCTTGGCGGCACACCGCAGCGCGAAGTCGCTGGTGGCCGGGTCGGTCCCCACCTGGCGGGAGCAACTCCTTGCGCTGCCCATGCCGCGCACCGTGATCTTCGGCCAACTCAGCCTGCCCGACGACGATTTCGACCAGCTGCCGCAAGCGGGTATCAGGGTGACCGAGGTCCCCGATGCCGGACACTCGATGGCCTGGGAAAATCCGGCGGGCCTGGCGCGGGCCATCGCCACCGCTTGCGAAGCCTAGGCTGAATTCGCACCAGTCTTGACAGCGGGACCATGGCGTTCGCATTATTTCCGCTCGCAAACCCACCAACTAGCCAATAGGCGGGCGGAACTTTGGCCCTGGTTTCGCCTTTGGTTTTCCAGCCTCGGCCCGACCCCGACGACCGACATGCCCAGCCCCGCCCAAGTTTGCGTCGCCCGCCACGGTGAAACCGACTGGAACATTTCCGGCGTGCTTCAGGGCTGGATCGATGTGCCGCTCAACGAAACCGGACGGGAGCAGTCGCGGGCGCTTGGCGCCGCGTTTGCCGGAGTGGGTTTCAAGGCGGTCTGGACCAGCCCCTTGAGTCGCGCCGCGGAAACCGCACAAATCGTCGCCGAGGTCCTGGGCCTGGCGCCACCGACCTGCCACGAGGGCCTCAAGGAGCGACGCTTTGGCGCCATCCAGGGTGTACCCAAAGCCGAACTTGCCGAGCTCAATCCGGTGCTCATGCAGCAGCTTTCGCGCCGCAACCCCGCGACCGACTTCGCCCAGGGCGAGGCCATGGACGAATTCGCCGACCGGGTGCTGGGCGCGATGCGGGACATCGGCACACGGCATGCCGCCGAGCGCGTGCTGATAGTCACGCACGGCTGGGTGATGGACGTGATCACCCGCGAAAGCCAAAGGCTTCCGCGCCACGCCATCCTCAACCTGAAGCGCAAGAACGGCGAGGGGCTTTGGCTGGAAAGCGAAGGAACCTGCATTCGGCCCGGGACGGCGCCGCGCGGAACGTAAACGCAGCACACGCTGGGACGTGCCACGAGCTCCCTGCCCGCAAGACCAAACCTTCGCCATCCAATGCACACCCGGGTTCGATCATGCGCCGGCCATTCGCGCTCACCACGCCTACCATTTTCCGACAGGGGGATCTCCTGCCGGACTGCCACTCACCGCTTGCGTTGCGCTGCCCCGCCTTTGACCACGAACTCCAGCTCCTGCGCGTCGATTTCGCCCCACTCCAGGCGCAGGCGATGGGTGCCGGGGCGAGGTTCCCAGAGCACGCGGGAGCCTTCGCCGACGACTTCGCCATCGAGCCGCCAGCGCAGGTCGGTGCGCGCGGGGCGAGCGAGCAAGGCCACACGCTGGCGCTCCGGCGGGATGCTGGGGTCGGTGGCGAGCACCATGCCGGGTGCGGGATAGAGAATCCGCGGTTGTGTACCGAGCGTGTCGGCCGGTGCGACCAGCGCGAGTTCGCTGCCGGGCAAAAACCATTCCTCGCGCTCGGCCTCGAGGTCGTTCGCGTAACGCAACCTGGCCCGGATGAGCCCTTCCGGCGCGCGGGGCGGAGGCGAAGGCTCATTGCGATGCAAATAGTCGATGAGATCACGCCACAGCGGCGCCGCGCCGGAAACGCCGGAAACATCGCGCATCGGCGCGCCCGAGAAATTACCCACCCACACGCCCACGGTGTAGCGCGCGCTGAACCCCACGCACCAGTTGTCGCGCATGTCTTTGCTGGTACCGGTTTTCACCGCCGTCCAATGCCGCGTGGCCAGAGGACTCGCCAGGCCGAAGGTCGGGGCGCGGGCGGTGTTGTCGGCCAGGATGTCGCCCACCAGAAAACCGACCGCGGCCGGCAGCACGCGCGCCGCGACCACACCGTTGCCTGGAGTGAGGTGTGGTGCGCCGTGTTGCCCGCCATTGGCCAGGGTGCGATAGGCGTTGGCGAGCGACCACAGGCTCACTTCCGCTCCGCCCAGCGCCAGGGCATGGCCGTAGTGCTCGGCCTCGCGATCGAGGGTGTCGAAACCCAGCGCGCGCAGCCGCTCGAAGAAGATCTCGGGGCCCATCAGCATCAGGGTGCGCACCGCCGGGATGTTGAGCGAGCCCGCCAGAGCGCTGCTGGCACTCACCCAGCCGCGGAATTCGTGGTCGTAGTTTTGCGGCAGATAAACGCCCGCTTCGGTAACCAGATTCACCGGCGTATCGTCGATCAAAGAGGCCGCGGTGAGCCAGCCATGCTCGAAGGCGAGGCCATAGAGAAATGGCTTCAGAGTCGAGCCCGCGGCGCGCGGCGCCAAGACCCCATCCACCGCTGGCGCTGCCGACAGATCGCCGCTGCTGCCCACGTAGGCCAGCACTTCGCCGCTGGCGTTGTCGAGCACCAGTACCGCGCCATCGGCAACACCCTGGCCCTCCAGTTCCAGCAAGCGGCGGCGCAAAGCCTCGCGGGCAATTATCTGCACATCGGCGCGCAAGGTGGTGGTGAGGCGCGCGCCCGGTTCCTTGAGCAGCCGCCACGCGAGGTGGGGCGCATGCTGTGGGCCCATGGCGACCAACGTGGCGGGCGGGGCCAAACCGCGCGCGCGGCGTTGCAGCTCCAGGCAGCCGGGCGCCTCCCTGCCGGCTGCGGCAAGCGTTTTGTCGAGTTGACAGGCACGGCGGGCGATGGTGTCGGTAGGGGCGTTGGGGCCGCGCAGGAGCACCGCGAGCAACATCGACTCGGCCCGATCCAGGGTCACCGCGGTTTTGCCGAAAAGCCCCTGCGCGGCCGCCGCCACGCCCAGCAATTCGCCGCGGAAACTGGCGAGATTCAGATAGGCTTCGAGAATCTGATCCTTGCTCCACGCACCTTCCAGCTCGCGCGCGGCGAGCACCTGTTCCCACTTCTGCCGCAAGCTGCGCTTGCCGCCCTGACCCAGGCGTTCAGGCTCCAGCAGTGCGGCCACTTGCATGGTCAGCGTACTGGCACCCCGGGGGCGCGAGGCGGTAACGCTTTTGATTGCCGCGGCGCCCAGGGCGGGCCAGTCGACGCCACCGTGCGCATAGAACTGCTTGTCCTCGGAAGCGATGACCGCTTCGCGCAGCACTGGGGAGATCTCGTTGAGGGGCAGCCAGTCGAGCCGGCGCTGTTTGGCCTCGATCCGCAAGACATGCAGGGGCACACCGGCACGATCGAGCAGCACCCCTTCGGAGCTGCGCCACTGCGCGCGCACCGTATCGAAACCCGGCGCGGCCTGCGCCGCGAGGCTCCAAAAGAGGAGCACCATCGCCGCGCAGCGCATGTTCAAGCCACGTCGCGCAATACCCACAGGGGCGGGCGATCGAGGATGCGCCTCGTTCCCAGCCAGCCCGCCAACGCCACGCCGATCATGGCGCAGCCCACACCGATGACCCACACCCAGGGGTCGGGGCGATAGGGGATGTTCAGGATTTCCCGCGACAGGAGCCAAGCGAGCAAGGTGGCGCCGCCGGCGGCAAGCAGGCCCGCCAGCGCGCCCAGGGTGGCAAACTCGGCCAGTTGCGCCGCGGCCAGTTGCCTTCGATTGGCGCCCAGGGTGCGCAGCACCGCGGCATCGAATTGGCGTTCGTCCTGCGTGGCGGCAATGGCCGCCTGAAGCACGAGCAAGCCGCCGATCAGAGTGAACAGGAAAACGAATTGCACCGCACGCGCCACTTGGTCCATGACGTTTTGCACCTGGGCCATGATTTCGGTGACATCGATCATCAGCACATTGGGAAAGGCCTGCACCAAATCGCCCGCCAGCGCGCGAGTCTCGGCGGGGGCACGAAAGCTCGTGATATGGCTCCTGGGCATGTTCTCCAGCACACCGGGCGGGAAAACGGCGAAGAAATTGACACGGAAGGAATCCCACTGCACTTTGCGCAGGCTGGTGACCGTGGTCGACACCGTCTGCCCGGCAATGTCGAACACCAGCCGGTCGCCCAGCTTGATGCCCAGGGATTCGCCTATGCCTTGCTCCAGGGACATGCCGCCGCCCTCCTGCCCCTTCGCCGCGCCGTCGGGAGGCAGCTGTTCCCGCTTCGAATCGGGCGCGCGCGATGGGCCGGGCAGCGCCGCGGCGCCCCACCATTTGCCGGCAACGATTTCATTGCCCTTGGGCAGTTCCGTCATCCAGCTCAGGTTGAATTCGCGATCGACCAGGCGCTGCGCGCGCTCGTCGACGTAGTCGCGCGGCGAGACCGCGCGACCGTTCTTCTCCACCAGGCGGCCACGCACCATGGGATAGAGACTGGTGTTGGACACGCCGCGCGCTTTGAGGAACTGCCCCAACGCCTCGATCTGGTCAGGCTGGATATTGATCAGGAACGTGTTGGGGGCGTCGGCGGGCAAGGTGGCGCGCCAGGTGCGCAAGAGGTCGCCGCGCACCAGGGTGAGCAAAAGCAACGCCATGATTCCCAAAGCCAGGGCGCTCACTTGCAGGCTCACCGCCAGCGGGCGGCGGCGCAGGTTCGCCAGGCCATAGCGCCAGTTGTAGCCACGGTGGGGCAAGCGGCGCAGCAGTGCGAGCAGCAACCGGGCACAGGCCAGACAGGCGGCGAGCAGCAAGAGCATCACCAGGAGCACCCAGCCGCCGGTGGCCCAATCTTGTGCCTGCCAGAGCACCAGCCCGGCGATCACCAGCACGCCCAGGGCATAGGCCAACGCGCCGCCGGTGCGCAGACCGAGGTCGCGGCGCAGCACGCGTAGCGGCGGCACGCTCGCCAGGGCAAAAAGCGGCGGCAGGGCGAACCCCAGGAGCAAAAGCAAGCCCGCGCCCAGGGCCTGCGCAGCCGGAAAGAAGCGGGGCGCGGGCAAACCAGAGGCGGAAACGAAATTGAGCAGCGAGGCCAAGAGGGCCTGTCCGGCATAACCCAGGAGCGCGCCGACGAGGCTTGCCGCCAGCCCCAGCCAGGCGAACTGCGCGATGAACAGGCCCAGCACCTGCCGCTGGGGAGCACCCATGCAGCGCATCATGGCGCTGGCGTCGAGGTGTCGGCGCAGATATCGCCCCGCGGCCAGGGCCACCGCCACCGCGGCCAGCAGCACCGCCACCAGCGACGCGATGCCCAGGAATTTCTCGGCCCGCTCCAGGGTTTGCCGCACTTCGGGGCGCAGGTCCCGTATGGTCTCCAGCCGCTGCCCGCGCTGTAATGCGCCTTGCGCCCAAGCGCGATAGACCTCGACATCGCCGCCCGCAACCATCAAGCGATAAACCGCGCGATTGCCTGGCACCAGCAAGCCCGTGGCCGCCAGATCCGCCCGATTGATGAGGACACGCGGCCCCACGGCAAGAAAACCCGTGCTCGCCTCGGGCTCCTGAAAAACGATGGCGGTGACCCGCAGCGTGATCTCGCCCAGGTGAATCCGGCCGCCCAATTCCAGCCCCAGGCGCCGCGCCAGGCGTCGGTCGATCCAGGCTTCACCGGCAGCGGGTACGCCGCGCGCCGCGCGTCCCTGGGGCAACGCCTGGTCGACCAGCAGCACCTGGCCGCGCAGCGGAAAAGCGGCGTCCACGGCCTTGACTTCGGTGAGCACGGGCGCGACGGCCTGGCCCGCGCCGGTCATGCTGACAAAGCGCACCGCCTCGCTCACCGCGAGCCCGCGGGCTCGGGCCTCCCGGGCGAAGGTCTCGGGCAGCGGGCGGTCACCCGAAATCATCAGGTCAGCGCCCAGGAGGTCATTGGCTTGGCTGGCGAGCGACAGCTTCACCCGGTCGGAAAACAATCCCACGCTGGCCATCGCCGCCACCGCCAGAATGAGCGCCGCGGCCAGCACGCGCAATTCTCCGGCGCGCCAGTCGCGCCGCAGCAGGCGCCAGGCCAAGGCAAGGTCGGTGAAACGCATGGTCGCCGAGCCGCTAGGAGCCGGAAGCGACCGGCTCATCGGCGACCAGCCGCCCTCCAGCCAAGCGCAAGCGGCGCTGGCAGCGCGCGGCGAGGCTCAAGTCGTGGGTGACCAGCACCAGGGTGGTGCCGCGTTCGCGGTTGAGTCGAAACATCAGCTCGGCCACCTCGGCGCCCGTGGCGCCGTCGAGATTGCCGGTGGGTTCGTCGGCGAAAAGCATCGCCGGGTCGCCGGCGAAGGCGCGGGCGAGAGCCACACGCTGCTGCTCGCCGCCGGAAAGTTGCTTGGGGGTGTGCCCCAGGCGCGCGCCCAGCCCGACGCGCTCCAGCCAATCCCGCGCCGCGGTTTCGGCGTCGGGCCGGCCGGCAAGCTCCAGGGGCAGCATGACGTTTTCCAGAGCGGTCAGGGCCGGGAGCAACTGAAACGACTGGAAGACGAAACCCAAAAGGCGGCCACGTAGGGCGGCACGGGCATCTTCATCGAGCGCGCCGAGGGCTTCGCCATGAAGCCAGACCTCGCCGCGGCTAGGGCGATCGAGTCCGGCCAGAAGACCGAGCAAGGTGGTCTTCCCGGAGCCCGAGGCGCCCACGATGGCGATCGCCTCGCCGGGCGCGACACTGAAGGAAACGGCATCGAGAATGACCAGTGGCGTTTCGCCGCTTTTGACTTCCTTGGCAAGGTCGGCGACGCGGATGGCGGGTGGCGGGTCGTTGAGGTTCATGGGGGTTATGGAGCGCGGTCGGCGCCTCAAAGTTCAAGCCCCGCCGTGAAAAAGGTTTTGCGGCGTCGGGCGCTGCCACTACAATGAGGCCCGTTTCAACCATGACAAGCCTCATGCGCATTGTAGTCGCAATTCTCTTCCTGTTTCTCGCCCTGCCCCTCCAGGCGGCGCGCGAAGCCCCCAAGCTACTGGTGTTCGGCGATAGCCTGTCGGCCGGTTTCGGCCTGGCGCGCGGCGAGGGCTGGGTCGATCTCTTGCAGCAAAGGCTCGCGCGTGAAGGCTATCCGCACCAAGTCGTCAACGCCAGCATCAGCGGCGAAACCTCCTCCGGCGGCAAGGCGCGCATCGATGCCGCGCTGAAGCACTTCCGTCCCGCCGTCGTGGTCCTGGAGCTGGGCGCCAACGACGGCCTGCGCGGCACCAGCCTCGACACCCTGCGCGACAACCTCGATGCCATCGCCGCCGCCACACGCAAATCCGGCGCCAAACTGATGATCGTGGGCATGCGCCTGCCACCGAACTACGGGCCGGCCTACACCAAGCGCTTCACCGATACCTTCGCTGATACCGCCAGGAAGCATCAGGCCGCACTCTTGCCCTTCCTGTTTTCCGGGATCGAGGACCAACCCGAGTTCTTCCTGCCCGATCGTCTGCATCCCAGCGCCATGGCCCAAGCCAAATTGCTCGATACGGTCTGGCCGGTGTTGCGGCCACTGCTGGGACCACCCCGGAAGAAATGAAGAAGGACCGGCACGTCGTCGGCATCGATGCCCTGGCGGACTACGACAGCTTCATCGATGTTCGCAGTCCCACGGAATTCGCCGCGGACCACCTTCCTGGAGCCTGCAACCAGCCCGTGCTGAACGACGCTGAACGCGCCCGGGTCGGAACGCTGTACAAGCAAGTCTCGCCCTTCCAGGCGCGCATTGTCGGGGCCGCTTTGGTGGCGCGCAACATCGCCGCCATGGTGGAGGGCGCCTTCGCCGACCGGCCACGCGAATGGCGCCCGCTCGTCTATTGTTGGCGCGGTGGGCAGCGTAGTGCCGCACTGGCGCATGTGCTCGCGCAAATCGGCTGGCGGGCGGCCCAACTCGAAGGCGGCTACAAGGCTTATCGGCGCTGGGTGGTGGAGCAACTGGCCGGCTTGCCCGCGCGGCTCAATTTCGTCGTGATCTGTGGACTTACCGGCACCGGCAAGAGTCGCCTCTTGCAGGCGCTCGCGCTAAGCGGCGCGCAGGTCCTGGACCTCGAAGCGCTGGCGGCGCATCGCGGCTCGCTTCTGGGCGACCTGCCACAAATACCTCAGCCGGCGCAGAAGATGTTCGAGTCCCGGGTGCTCGAAACGCTGCGCGCCTACGCGCCGGAGCGCCCGGTGTATGTGGAATCGGAAAGCAAACGCATCGGCGCCTTGCGCCTGCCTGAAGCCCTGGCGACGAGAATGTGGCAGAGTCCCTGCGTGCGCCTGGAACTTTCCCTGCATGAGCGCGTGGCCCTGCTCATGGAGGAATACACCCACTTTCTCACTGGCGACGACACTCTGGCGCACTTGCTTGAACACCTCGCACCTCTGCACGGCAAGGCGCGCATCGCTGCCTGGCAAGCGCAGGCGCGCGCGGGAGCATGGGACACTCTGGTCGCCGAACTCTTGCAAGACCACTATGACCCCGCCTATCTCAAGTCCATGCGCGGCCACTATCCAAGCTTTGAGCGCGGGCCGGCGCTGCGCGCGCATGCTCGCAGTCCAGCGGCGTTTGCCGAATTGGCCCTCGAACTGCGCGGAATGTATCCCGAAACGGCCTGAGCAAAAAGACCTCCGCCCACGCTCACGCGAAGGATGCGCCAGGGGCTTTCCGGCCTGCGCCGGGAGGAGTAAGGTAGCTCGTGACGACGTTTTTTCAACCGAGGGAGTGCGACATGCTGAAGAACATCAAGTCGATGCAAGGTGCCAGCCCGGAGCAAATGGAAGCGGCCATGCGCTTTGCCCAGCTTTCCATGGAGGCCGCGCAGCGCATCATGCAGTTGCAAATGGAAGCGGCCACCGCAGCCTTCCAGGAAAGTAACGAGGTGGCGCGCGCCCTGGCCGAAGCACGTGATCCACAGGCGATCATGGCGCTGCGAACCAGGCTTGCGGAAAGCAACACCCAGCGCATGCTCGACTACACCCGCCAGATTTACGACGCCGCCATGCAAGCGCGCAACGAAATGATGGGCATGATGGAAAAATCGGTTTCCGGCATGGGCGCCGACCTTCCCGCGCAAGCCATGAAAGTCTTCGCCGACCTGCCCTTCTTCAACAAGATGGGGGGTCTGGACCCGATGCAGGCGCTGGTCGCCGCCGGCAATACTCTGATGGAGAACATGTCCAAGGTGAGCGAAATCGCCACCGGCCTCACCCAGGCGGGCATGAAAGCCGCAGGCGGCATGATGGAACAGACCATGCAAGGCGGCGCGCAGGCGGCCAAGATGGCCAAAGCCGCCGCCGAGGCCGCACCGGCCATGGCCAAGATGGCGCAGGCCGCCACCGGCAGCAAAAAACCGGCGGCCAAACCAGCAGCGAAAGGCGTGGCGAAGAAGAAGTAGGGCAAACGTAGCGTACAGCGCCGATAGTTTTGGCGAGCGCTGGCGCGGCAGACCCCGATGCGCCTCGCTGGATTCCCCTTGGCGCGGTGCTGGTGAACCTCCCGGCGATGGCGAGGCCCGTGCTCGCGGCACGGACCAGCCGACCGAAGCGTCGGCTGGTCCGCCCGCAGAGTCCATTGCTTGCCGCGGGGAAGCGCCTCGGCGCCTGGCGCATCCGCCACGGACGGACGTCCATTGCCGCCCACGAGCGCGCCGGAGTGCCCGAGGTGTGGCTGGTGCATCCCACCGACCGTATTGTCACGGTCTATCGCACCGTCGAGAGCCCATATGGCCGGCCACGGGTTCACCACCTCGAAGGGCTGCTCACGGTGGACATGCTCCCGGAGGTGGTGATCGACGAGCCGCGCTTTCGGTCAGGCGAAGAGGCCTCGCGCCCGGGCAACCACTACCGCGCCGGCTGGACAGAAGCAAATCTCGGGGGCGCAAGCACCGAGCGGCCCGATCCGTACTCTGATTGATCTCGCGGCGATGATCGAGCGCGGGATTTCGCACTCTCAAAGGCAGATCAGCCTTCGCCGTACTGCGCTCTAAAGCCCTCAGAAAGTGTCAATCGGCCGGACGGAAGCGCTTCGGGCGCGCTGTTTATACCTTTTTTACGCCGTTCATAGCACACTTCCGAGAAGTTGCCTTCCCACACTCGTTATCGATGAACATCCGCTTTTCCTCGCCTTGGCAGCAGTGGCGATATCCTCTCGCCACCTCGCTGTGCATCTTGACCACGCTGGCATTGCTCCCCCTGCGGGAACAACTCGAGGTCGCCAACATCGACATGCTGTTTCTGCTCGCGGTATTCGTCGCGGCTTTCTGGTTTGGACGAGGTCCGGCGGTCTGGGCCGCGATTCTTGGCGTCGCGCTCTTCGACTTCTGCTTTGTCCCACCCTATCTCTCGCTTGCCGTCGCCGACGCCGAGTATCTGATCACCCTTGCGGTGATGCTCGCCGTCGGCCTCGTCACCGCCCAGCTCGTCGCCACTCTGGCCGACCGGACGGCTCTGGCTGGTACGCGAGAGCGCGAGGCGCGCCAACTCTACGAACTCGCCCGCGAACTCGGCAGCACCCTCCAAATCGAACAGGTCGAAGAGGTCCTAAGCCGTTTCCACGCGCCACTCGGTCTCAAGTCTACGCTGTTCATCCCCGAGGCGGGGCGGGCAGGCGCTCCCCTGCGTCCCTGCGGCACGCGCCCGCCGAGTACGCTCGAATCGAGCTTTGCAACGTCCGCTTACGAGCGCGGCGCAGTAGTCGAGCTCGATTCTCTTGCCGGAACAGGCACCGCGACCTTATTTCTGCCGCTGTCCGCCGCACAGAGCGTTCGCGGTGTGCTGGCTTGCGCCCCCGTCACCGACGACTTGCAGAGCGTACATCGTCATCGCCCTCTGTTGCAGGCCGCTGCCTCGGTCACGGCCATGACCATTGAGCGGCTCCACTACGCCCAAGTCGCGCAGCAGGTAGAGGCTCAAATCGCGGCGGAGCGACTGCGCGTTTCGATTCTGGCGTCGCTGTCGCATGATTTGCGCACACCGCTCACCAGCCTGGTCGGCCTGGCGGAAACGCTGACCCAGGACCAGACCCGGCAAAGCGAAGGCAGCATGGACACCGCCGGCATGCTTCGCGACCAGGCCCACGCCATGCACCGAATGCTCTGCAATCTGCTCGATATGGTCCGTCTGCAAGTCGGAAACCAGACGCTCAATCGACAGTGGCAGCCCTTCGAGGAAGTGATCGGTTCGAGCGCGCGGCTGCTGACTGAGGCATTGGCCAGAAATCGCTTGTGCATCGAAGTTCCCAAGGAGCTACCTTTGGTGAATTTCGATGCGGTGCTGCTTGAGCGGGTGATGTGCAATTTGCTGGACAACGCCGCGAAATACGCCACGGTCGCCTCGACGATACGCGTTTCCGCCAGCGCTGGGGACGGCGTGCTGGAGGTTCTGGTCGACACCGAGGGACCGGGTTTTCCCAGCGATCGGCTGGCCCGGATTTTCGGGTCTTTCGTGCGTGGCGACGACGCCGCAGCCGTTCCGGGGAGCGGCCTGGGACTGGCCATTTGCAAAACCATCATCGAGGCGCACGAGGGCACAATCGAGGCGAGCAACCGGCGCGACGGCGCCCGCGTGCGTTTCACCCTCCCGCTCGGCACGCCGCCCGCGATGCCGGAGGACGCGCCAGCGTGAGCGCTCCCACCGGGCAGGTATTGATCGTCGAAGACGAGGTGCCGATCCGCCGTTTCGTGGGCGATGCTTTGCGCCGGGAAGGCTGCATCGTGTCCGAGGCGGGCACTGCTCCGCAGGGGCTCGATCTCGTCGCCTTGGGGGGAATCGATCTGGTGGTACTCGATCTCGGGCTTCCAGGCATGAGCGGACTGCAATTCATCGAGGCCCTGCGCCACTGGTCACAGGTGCCGGTACTCATTCTCTCCGCCCGCGGCACTGAGCAGGACAAAATCGCCGCGCTCGATGCCGGCGCCGACGACTACTTGACCAAGCCCTTCGGCCTCGGAGAATTTGTAGCTCGGGTTCGTGCTTTGCGGCGCCGACCGGCGCGGGACGAAGCGATCATGCCGCAATGCCGTTTTGGCGATGTCGAGGTGGACCTGGCGCGGCAAAGAGTGCGTCGCGGTGGAGCGGATCTTCATCTTACCCAGCTTGAATACCGCCTCTTGGCTTGCTTGCTCAGCAGCGAAGGTACGGTCATGACCCACCGCCGCCTACTGCGCGAAGTCTGGGGCCCAGGCCGAGCGGAACAGGCGCATTACCTGCGCATCTACGTTGCTCGTTTGCGCCAGAAGCTCGAAGAAGATCCTGCCCAACCCAAATACCTGCTGACCGAAACCGGGGTCGGCTACCGTTTTCAGTCTTGCGTATCCAGGAACGATTCATGTCCAACCATGCCGCCAGCCGCCGCCTCGCCTCGCTCTCTTTAACCGCCCTAGGGGTGGTCTACGGCGACATCGGCACCAGTCCGCTCTACGCCATCAAGGAAGTATTCGGGGGCGCACATCATCCGGTTCCGATTACACCCGAAAACGTGCTGGGCATGTTGTCGCTGATCTTCTGGTCCTTGATGGTGGTGGTCAGTCTGAAGTACGTGCTCTTCATCACGCGCGCCGACAACAAGGGCGAAGGCGGAATCATGGCGCTCATGGCACTGGCACTTCATCCCATCAAAGCAGGCACCCCGCAGCGGCGAGCCCTGATCATCCTCGGCCTGTTCGGTGCCGCGCTTTTCTATGGCGACGGCGTGATTACACCTGCGATCTCGGTGTTATCCGCGGTCGAAGGTTTGGAGGTCGCCACGCCCGCGCTCAAGCCTTACGTTGTGCCCACCGCTTTGATCATCCTAGTTGTGCTTTTCGCGGTGCAGCGACGGGGAACCGCCACGGTGGGGAGCCTATTCGGTCCGGTTATGGTGCTCTGGTTCTTCGCTCTCGGCATCCTGGGCACCATCAGTATCGCCCACACTCCCGAGGTGCTGCGCGCTCTTGCCCCCTGGCATGCACTGCGCTTCTTCGAGACCCATCCGCTGCTCGGCTTCTTCTCTCTGGGCGCGGCGGTCCTCGCCCTGACCGGCGCGGAGGCGCTGTACGCCGACATGGGCCACTTCGGCCGCAAGCCCATTCAGCTCGCCTGGTTCGGGCTGGTGCTGCCATGTTTGTTGCTTAACTACTTTGGCCAGGGTGCGTTGCTGTTGCGCCAACCCGAAGCGGTGGCCAATCCCTTCTACCTGCTCGCCCCGGATTGGCTGCTCTTTCCGATGGTAGCTTTGGCAACGGCTGCCACGGTGATCGCCTCGCAAGCAGTGATTTCAGGCACCTTCTCAATCACCCAGCAAGCCATCCAGCTCGGCTTCTCGCCGCGCATGGAAATCAGCCACACCTCCGACCAACAGATCGGACAGGTCTATCTCGCCGGGATCAACTGGACCCTGCTCGCCGCAGTCATCGCGCTGGTAATCGGCTTCGGCAGTTCATCCCACCTCGCCGCCGCCTATGGCATCGCCGTCACCGGTACCATGTTCATTACTGATCTTCTCGCTTTCGTGGTGGCGCGCTATGTTTGGGGTTGGTCCTTCTGGCGGGCCCTTCTCGGCGCCCTGCCCTTCGCGCTTCTCGACCTCGCGTTCTTCTCCGCGAATTCGGTCAAGATCGCCGATGGTGGCTGGTTTCCCCTGGCCTTCGGGCTTGGCGTCTTCGTGCTGCTGTCCACCTGGAAGCGCGGCCGCGAACTGCTCAGCGCGCGCCTTGCGGCCGAAGCAATGGACACCCGAAACTTCGTCAAGGGGACTGCCGATGTCCCTCGCGTTCCCGGAACGGCGGTGTTTCTCGCCCCGAATCCGGAAAATGTGCCGCACGCTCTCTTACACAGCTTGAAGCACTACAAGACGCTGCATGAGCGTGTAGTCTTGCTCTCGGTGAACGTCATCGACGTTCCGCGCTGCACCGACTCCCGCCGCGTGGCGGTCGAACGCCTGGCCGGCAACTTCTGGCTGGTGAAAGTTTTTTATGGCTTCATGGAGCAGCCCAATCTTCCGGATGCGCTCGAATGGTGCGCCGATGACGGGCTCGAATTCGAACCGATGGACACCTCCTACTTCCTGGGCCGCGAAACCCTGATTCCCCAGCTCAAATCCGAGATGTGGCCCTGGCGCGCCAAGATCTTCATCAGCATGTTTCGTAACTCCGGCAGCGCCGCCAGCTTTTTCGGTCTGCCCGCGAATCGGGTGGTGGAGCTGGGAACGCAGGTAGTGCTGTAGCAACGGGCCAAGAATTCCCGGGGGGGCACCCGGCAGCGGCTCGGAGCCATTTGGCGTGGACCCACATCACCCGACCAAATCCGATACGCCAAGGTCATCGCGCCGACCCGCCGCGGCGAGATCGGGCGGCGGTGGGTCGTTACGCCGCGCGCGAACTGCCCAAGGACCAGCGATTGTTCCCGCGTCGAATTCCGATCGTCGTCGCAGCGCACACGCCGCAAGACCGTCGCCCGCGTTTGACCGCCGCTGATCTGGCGAGGGCGTCGCCAAGCATGCTATCCTGCCCGCCCCACGCGCCTCTACCGCCCGCCCACCATGCCCCGCCTGCACCTCAAACCCGGCCGCGAGAAATCGCTGCGCCAGCATCATCCCTGGATCTTTTCCGGCGCGATTGCGCGCGTGGAGGGCGAGCCAAGCTCGGGCGCCACCGTGGAGGTGCTCGATGCCCAGGGCGCTTTTCTTGCCTGGGCGGCCTTCAGCCCCCAATCGCAGATTCGCGCCCGGGCCTGGAGCTTCGAGGCCAAGGAGCGCATCGACGCCACCTTTTTCGCGCGGCGCATCGCCGCCGCCATCGCCGCGCGCGCGCCTTGGCTCACCGGCAGCGATGCGGCGCGGCTGGTGCATGGCGAAGCCGACGGCCTGCCGGGCCTGGTGGTCGATCGCTATGGCGAGGTCTTGGTTGTCCAAATACTGGCCGCTGGAATCGAGGCTTGGCGCGAGACCCTCGTTGCCGCGCTCCTTCGGCACACCGGAGCCACCGTGGTGTATGAACGCTCCGACGCCGAAGTGCGCACCCTGGAGGGCCTGCCCGAGCGTTGCGGCGCGCTGCATGGCGAGTTGCCCGAAATGGTGGAAATCAACGAAGACGGCATTCGCTACCGAGTAGACGTGGCTGCCGGACAAAAGACCGGCTTCTACCTCGACCAACGCGTGAGCCGACAGCGCGTGCGCGCACTCGCCCAGGGGCGCGAGGTACTCAACTGCTTTTGTTACAGCGGCGGCTTCAGCCTCGCCGCGCTCGCCGGGGGCGCCACCTCGGTGCTTTCGCTCGACAGCTCCGCTCCGGCGCTCGATCTGGCGCGGGACAATTTGCGCCGCAACGGCTTCGCGGCGGCCCAGGCCGAATGGCGCGACGCCGATGTCTTCAGCGAGCTGCGCCGTCTGCGCGACCAGGCGAGGAGCTTCGATCTGATCGTACTCGATCCGCCCAAGTTCGCCCCCACCGCGCAGCATGCGGCGCGCGCCGCGCGGGCCTACAAGGACATCAACCTCACCGCCTTGAAGCTTCTGCGCCCCGGCGGCCTCTTGGCAACCTTTTCCTGCTCCGGTGGCATCGATGCGGTGTTGTTCCAGAGCATCGTTGCTGGCGCGGCGCTCGACGCTCGGGTCGAGGCAAGGCTCATCGGGCACTTCGAAGCATCGCCCGATCATGCCACGGCACTC
This sequence comes from Betaproteobacteria bacterium, assembly GCA_016192065.1. Lineage (GTDB taxonomy): Bacteria > Pseudomonadota > Gammaproteobacteria > Burkholderiales > Casimicrobiaceae > JACPUX01. The sequence continues at coordinate 26,100 of JACPUX010000064.1, read as the reverse complement.
TGCTTTCCCGAGGGGACGTATCTCAAGGGCTTGCTGGTGCAGAAGGGGTGAAGCGTCGCGGGATCGCCCACCACCCACTTGGGTGTGGAGCGAGGCTCGCGGCGCCGAATCCATAAAGCTGGCAAGCCAACGCACCGCTTGATGCCTTGGCGGTGGCCGCGCGCCGCACCGAGCATCCACCTCGCATTCCGCCGGTGTTAGCATTGGCGCACCCTGTTCGCCGCGCCGTACATGTCCGCCACCTACCGTTTCGCCAACGCTCGTCTCCTACCCGCGGAGCGCCTGCTCCTGCTCGAGGGCCAAGCCGCGAACCTGGGCGCACGTGCTTTCGACATGCTGGTGGTGCTGGTGGAGCGCGCCGGGCGGTTGGTGAGCAAGGAGGAATTACTTGACGCCGTATGGGGCAAGCTGGTGGTCGAGGAAGGCAATCTGCATGTACACATGTCGGCCTTGCGCAAGCTGCTGGGCGCCGGCGCCATTGCCACCATCCCCGGCCGCGGCTACCGTTTTTGCGCGCCAGTCGTAGCTCTCGACCTGCCCACCGAGGAGCCTACCACCCAGACCCTCGCGCCGGTGCGGACCCCACCGCCCCCGGCTTTGCCGAAGCTTCTCGGCCGCGACGAGGCCAGCGAGGAACTGGCGGCCCTGCTGCACGATCATCGCCTGGTCACGGTCGTGGGCCAAGGCGGCATCGGCAAGACGCGACTGGCGCAAGCAGTGTTCGCCACCGCTCAGACCCGCCATGCCGACGGCGGCGCAACGGTCGAGTTGGCCGCTTTGCGCGATGGCGAGTTGCTGCCCGGCAGCATCGGCGCGGCTCTGAATCTACCCTTCGCCGCCGCTACTGATCCGCAGCAGGCGCTCTTCGCCGCGCTGCGGCCATTGCGGCTGCTGCTCTTCATCGACAACGCCGAGCATCTTGAATCCAGCGTCGCCGCATTGGTGGCTAGGCTCCTTCAGGACTGCCCGGGAATCACCGTGCTGGTCACCAGCCAGACGCCATTGAAGCTCGCCCAGGAGTGTGTCTATCGCCTCGGGGCGTTGGCCGTTCCAGAGGTGGACGCCGTGCTGGAGTCCCCCGCGGCAGCCTTGCGCTATGGCGCGGTGGCCTTGTTTTGCGAGCGCGCGGCGGCGGCCGAGCGGCGCTTCCAGCTCAGCGCGGACAATCTCCCCGCGGTGCTCGCCATCGTGCGCGGTCTTGATGGTGTGGCGCTGGCCCTGGAACTGGCCGCCGCACGCACCGCGCTCTTGGGCGTCCAAGGCGTGGCGCAACGCCTCGCGGAGCGCCTCACGCTTTTGCGCCAGAACCGGAAGGATGCCCCGGAGCGCCAACAGACTCTGGAAGCCGCCCTCGATTGGAGCCATGATTTGCTCGACCCGGCGCAGCAGGCGGCGCTGCGCCGACTGGCGGTGTTTGCCGGGGGATTCACTCTGGAGCTGGCGCAGCGGCTGCTGGGCGACGCTGCCGCCGAACCTTGGGTCGCGGTCGAACTCTTGGCTGATCTGGTTGATCGCTCGCTGGTCAGTGTGGAGGGCACCGCCAACCCGCGCTATCGCTTGCTGGAGAGCACCCGCAGTTACGCACGGGACAAGCTCGCCGCAGCTGGGGAGATGCCGGCTTTGGCCCAAAGACAGGCGCGGCTCATGGGCGAGTTGTTCGAAACCGCCTACGACGATTTCTGGCGCTTGTCGGAAGCCGAATTCGTGGCGCGCTACGAAGCGGAGATCGACAACTTGCGTGCCGCGCTCGATTGGGCCCTGGTTCATGAGCCGGCGCAGGCGGTCGCCTTGTCTGGCGCTTCGGCCAGGCTGTGGCGGGCACTGTCGCTGCACCCCGAGGCTTTGCGCCGCCTGCACGCCGCCAGCACCCACGCCGCGGCGGCAACACCCGAACAAGCGGGCCGCTTGTGGGAAGGCATCGCCCAACTGACGGGCGAAATCTCCAGCCTGGAGAGCCGCGAAGCCGCCCGCCAGGCCTTGGTTCTCGCCGAGCTCGAAGACGACCGGCGCGCGCAATACCTCGCCCTGGCACACCTCGCCTTCAGCTACCGCGCCGCCACACCCGAGGCCATCGCCGCCCTGGCGCGCCTCCAAGCACTTGAAGACCCCGCCTGGCCGCCGGCGCTCCGGCTCTTGGGCGCCAAGGTGGCGGGCGGCATCGCCTCGCATCAGCAAGACGTCGTGGCGGCGCGCGCCGCCAATCTCATGCGGCTGTCCTTGGCCGCGGCGTGTGGCTCGGACCGCGACAGCTTCGCCGCCCTGGGCAACCTCGCGGACATCGCGCTGATCGCCGGCGACGCCATGGAAGCGGTGCGACGGGGTAAGGAACTCCTCACCAAATTGCCGCGCCGCCATGGCGTGACGCGCGCCATCGCCCTGGGGAATCTGCTCTTGGCCGAACTGGCGCTGGACGCGCTTGCCGATGCGCGAGGCACCGCCAGCGAATTCGTACAGCTCGCCCGCCAGCTCGACTACCTGTACGTAACCACCACCGCCGACGGGCTGGCCTTGCTCGCGGCGCGCGAAGGGCGCCTGGGCGCGGCGGCCCGGCTGCTGGCTTTTGCCGACGCCGCCTACATCGCCGACCACCAGGCCCGTGAACCCAACGAAGCCCGCGCCCGCGCCGCCACTTGGGCGCTGCTGCAAGCCGGACTGCCGGCGGACGATCTGGCGGTGGCCCTGGCGCAAGGTGCCGGGCTCGGCCCCGCACAGGCCTGCGCCTTGACGCGCGAGGCCACGTCGGTCTGAGCCGCCGCGGCCCGGGCCTCATCGCTCCCCGACGGACGGTCACGCGCTGGAGCCGCCTTGGCGGCAAAGGACGGGCGCACCTTGGCCAGCAGCCCATTCGCGGGCAGCCCGCGCCCACCCCACCGGGGACCGCCGCGCTGGGTGGCAGGTACGGGCCGGTCCGCGGAGGGCCTCACCACAGGCCATTCTTAAGGACGATTAAGACCGTCTTAAGGACGCGCGGGGTCTCGCTGCGAATAATGGGCACACGTACTCACCGAGTACTCAACCCACACCGGAGATCACCATGAACACGCGCACCCTGCACCACCACCTGGCCGCTCTCGCACTCGCCACCACAGTTTTTACCGCCCCTTCCGCCCTGGCCTGGCAAGACCTCGCCGCCGCCAACATGGCGTTTGACGCTCAGTTCAACGCCCAGCTCGGGCAAATGCAGGCGCAGAATAATTCCCGCCAGCAACAGCTCTGGCAACATCACCTGCAGGTCAACGGCCCGCGTCTCCAAGCGCAATACCGCCAGTTGTTGGCTTCGGGGCGCCGGGACATGAGTTTCGAACAATTCGCCTACTGGGACTTGATGACCGCCGCCGGCACCAATGTGCAAGGCGCGCTCGACGCGCAGCGGCGGCAGTTCGAAGGCAACCAGGCAGCCCACCGCACCGTGCAGTCGGGCTACGCCAGCTATAACGCCGGATGGGCCAATAACAGCGCGCGCACTTCAGCGGCGCTGGCCAACTATTCGAACACAGCGATACGCGGCAATTCACACTATCGCGATCCCTACACCGGCCAGACCTACAACCTGCCGCACTCGGCGCCCGCCGGCCAGGTACAGCGTTCGGGCCATGATTACTACGTGCAGGATCAATCAGGCACCTACCATCGATGGGTCAACAATGGCTGGCAGCGGCTGGATTCCGTGCGCTGAACGCTCCCTTCTTGCACCTCCCTGGAGACCACCATGACGACCTTCAAACCTTCACGCCAACTGCCTTGGATCGGTGCCCTCGCCGCCACCTTGCTGTTCACCGCTTGTACCGATTCGGGCTTCACCGATGCACCTCCCACCGGCGCTCGCGCCGCGGCGGCCCAGAGCGGGGCGGGCGGCCCGCCGAGCTTCGTGCCCGAATTCGCCGCCCAGAACGGACCGTCGGCGCCCCGCGCGGCCCCCGCCAAGCGTCGCGCCAATGTTTCACCCGACGGTCTTTCGCCGCGCCAGGATGCGTCCCTGGACACCCTGATGAGCTGGGAACGCGAGGACCACGGTGTGCGGCCGCCGCGCGGCCTGCGCCAGGGCGAAATGCATGGCGCGACCCCCAGCCAGTTGCCCGGCGGGCAGGTCATTACGACCAAGGGCCTGCTGCCGCTTCTGCGCCAGGGTATTCCGGTTTACGTCTTCGACGTGCTCGGCGCCGAACAGTCGCTGCCCCAGGCGATTGCCGCGGCCTGGGCCGCCGAGCCGGGCGACTTCGAAGATGAAACCCAGCAGCGGCTCGGGCAATTGCTGCAACAGGTCACCCGGGGCGACCGGGAGGCGCCGCTGGTCTTCTACTGCGCCGGGCCGCAATGCTGGATGTCCTACAATGCGGCGTTGCGCGCGGTGCACTTGGGCTATCGCAACGTGCTCTGGTATCGCGGCGGCATGGAGGCCTGGGCACGCGCCGGGCAGCGCTCCGCCCGCGCCGCGGGCTGAGCCACGGCGCACGAGCCAACATCTCCGGCGCTGTTGACTTTCGTCAACAGCGCCTTTTCTTGCAGGCATAGCATGGGGGCAGTTCCCACACCTCTGCCGCCATGAACATCTCGAGCCTTGTCGTCCATGCCAAACCGGCTGAATCCGCTTTGGTGCGGCTTGGCCTGTCCGAAATCCCCGGGGTGGAAATCCACGCCTCGTCCGCCGCCGGCAAATTTGTGGTCACCCTCGAAGCCCAGAGCGATGCGGCCACCGCGAGCCTCTTCGATCGCATCTACCTCATGGACGGCGTGATGTCGGCGGCCATGGTCTATCACCAGTTCGAACCCGATCCCGAGCAACCCGTAGCCACGCCGACGCACACCGCGCCGGTACGACAAGGAGATCCCCAATGAGCCTGACTCGTCGCGATTTCATCAAGGCCAATGCCGCCGCCGCGGCCGCTAGCGTCGCCGGCGTCACCCTTCCCCTGGCGGCAGGCGCCCAGGCGCCCGCCGCTGACGGCATCCGCTGGGACAAAGGCGTGTGCCGCTATTGCGGCACCGGCTGCGGAGTGCTGGTGGGGGTGAAGGACGGGCGCATCGTCGCCACTCAGGGCGACCCGGATGCGCCGGTGAACAAGGGCCTGAACTGCGTCAAAGGTTACTTCCTGTCGAAAATCCAATACGGCAAGGACCGCCTCACCATGCCGCTCTTGCGCATGAAGAACGGCAAGTTCGACAAGAACGGCGAGTTTCAGCCGGTGTCGTGGAAGCAGGCCTTCGACATCATGGAAGAAAAATGCAAAGCCGCGCTCAAGGCCAAAGGACCCACTTCGGTGGGTATGTTCGGCTCGGGCCAGTGGACCATCTGGGAGGGCTACGCCGCCAACAAGTTGTTCAAGGCGGGCTTGCGCTCCAACAACATCGACCCCAACGCGCGCCATTGCATGGCCTCGGCGGTGATGGGTTTCATGCGCACGTTTGGTGCCGACGAACCGATGGGCGTTTATGACGACGCCGAGCACGCCGACGCTTTCGTGCTCTGGGGCTCCAACATGGCCGAGATGCATCCCATCCTCTGGTCGCGCATCACCAACCGGCGCCTGTCGGCACAGCACGTGAAAGTACACGTGCTCTCGACTTTTTCGCACCGCTCCTGCGAAGTGGCGGACGCCGAACTGATCTTCAAGCCGCAAACGGATCTGGCCATCCTCAACTACATCTGCAATTACATCATCCAGAACAACGCGGTGAACCAGGACTTCGTGAAGAAGCACGTCAGCTTCATGAAAGGTGTGACCGACATCGGCTATGGCCTGCGGCCCAATCACCCGCTGGAGCAGGTCGCCAACAACAATGGCTACCCCGGCGCCGATGGCAAATCCAAGGGCGACCCGAACAAGATGGCGCCGATCAGCTTCGAGGACTTCAAGCAGTTCGTGTCCACCTACACCCTGGACTACACCGCCCAGTTGACCGGTGTGCCCAAAGACAAACTCGAAGCGCTGGCCAAAACCTACGCCGACCCCAAGACCAAGGTCACTTCTTACTGGACCATGGGTTTCAATCAGCACACCCGCGGCACTTGGGTGAACAACATGATCTACAACGTCCACCTTCTGGTGGGAAAAATTTCCGAACCCGGCAACAGCCCCTTCTCGCTCACCGGCCAGCCTTCGGCCTGCGGCACGGCGCGCGAAGTGGGCACTTTCGCCCACCGCCTGCCGGCGGACATGGTGGTGATGAACCCCGCGCACCGCGAGGCGGCCGAGAAGATCTGGAAAGTGCCCGCCGGCACTATCGTCGGCACGCCCGGCTACCACGCCGTGCTGCAAGACCGCATGCTGAAGGACGGCAAGCTCAACTTCTACTGGACCACCACCACCAACAACATGCAAGCGGGGCCGAACATCAATACCGAGCGCTACCCCGGCTTTCGCAATCCCGAAAACTTTGTCGTGGTCTCCGACGCCTACCCCACGGTGACGGCGCTGGCCGCCGATCTCATTCTGCCTTCGGCGATGTGGATGGAAAAGGAAGGTGCCTACGGAAATGCCGAGCGGCGCGGCCAGTTCTGGCGCCAGCAAGTCAAGGCGCCGGGCGAGGCGAAGAGCGATTTGTGGCAATACCTCGAATTCGCCAAGCGCTTCACCACCGATGAAGTCTGGCCCAAGGAACTACTGGACAAGAACCCGCAATACCAGGGCAAGACGCTCTACGAAGTGCTCTATGCCAATGGGCAGGTCAACGCTTTCGGCAAGGACGAGGCCGCCAAGACCAACGCCCACGCCTGGGCGGGCTACACCAACGACGAAACCGAAGCCTGCGGTTTTTATGTGCAAAAAGGCCTCTTCGAGGAATACCGCAAATTCGGCCTGGGCAAAGCCAAAGACTTGGGTGAATTCGACCAATACCACAAGGTCCGCGGCCTGCGCTGGCCGGTGGTCAATGGCAAGGAAACCTTGTGGCGCTACCGCGAAGGGTACGACCCCTACGTCAAGGCCGGCGAGGGGGTGAAGTTCTACGGCAAACCCGACGGCAAGGCGGCCATCATCGCTCTGCCCTACCAGCCCGCCGCGGAATCGCCCGACGCCGAATACGATTTGTGGCTGTGCACCGGACGGGTGCTCGAACACTGGCACACCGGCACCATGACTCGGCGCGTGCCTGAGCTCTACAAGGCCTTTCCCGACGCGGTAGTGTGGATGCATCCCAAGGACGCCGAAAAGCGCGGCTTGAAACATGGCGACCCGGTGAAAGCCATCACCCGCCGCGGTGAAATCGCGCTGCGGGTGAACACCCGCGGCCGCAACCGCATGCCCGAGGGCCTGGTGTTCATTCCCTTCTTCGACGAGCACCGTCTGGTCAACAAACTCACCCTCGACGCCACTTGCCCGATCTCGAAAGAGACCGATTTCAAGAAATGCGCGGTGAAGGTGGTCAAGGCCTGAAGGCACGAGCCTGGAACCGGTTCCGCTCGTCGCACTTTTGCGCGGTGAGCGGACGAGGCGAAGCGCGACTCCATGAACCCTGAACCCGGCAACGGCAAGGCCAGCGCCACGGCGCGGCGGCAGTTCCTGTTCGACGCCGCGCGCTTGGCTTGCGGCGTCGGGCTGCTGGGCGCCGGGCTCGCGCTCTATGCCAAACAGTCCAGAGCACTGCCGCCTTTGGCGATACGTCCGCCGGGCGCGCTGAAGGAAGACGAGTTTCTGGGTGCGTGCATACGTTGCGGCCTGTGCGTGCGCGACTGTCCCTATGACATCCTGAGCCTCGCCTTGCCCGAGGAGCCGGTGGCCACGGGCACGCCCTATTTCGTCGCGCGCCAGAAGCCCTGCGAAATGTGCGAGGACATCCCCTGCGTGAAGGCCTGCCCCACCGGCGCCTTGAACCACAGGCTCAAGGACATCGGCAAGGCCAAAATGGGGCTGGCGGTACTGGTCGATCAGGAGAACTGCCTCAACTTCCTGGGCCTGCGCTGCGACATCTGCTATCGCGTCTGTCCGGTGCTCGACCGCGCCATCACCCTGGAGCAGCGGCTCAATCCGCGCACCGGCAAACACGCGCTGTTCATTCCCGTGGTGCATTCCGAGGCCTGCACCGGCTGCGGCAAGTGCGAAAAGGCCTGCCCGCTGGAAGTGGCAGCCATCAAGGTCTATCCCCTGGACATCGCCAAAGGCGAACCGGGCAAACACTATCGCCTGGGTTGGGTGGAGCAGCAAAAAGCGGGCAAAAGCCTGGTGGCGCCAGACACGCCACACCAATACAACCTGCCCGAGGGCATGCGCTATGAATCGGGCAAGGGGCTCTCGCCGAGCGACGCGCCGCCCGCGGGCACACCCCCGGGCGCCGCCGCCGATCGGCCGCGCGCCTTGCAGGGAGGCAAGTTATGAGCCGCGGCATCGGTGCCCAAGCGCTTGCCACCAAGGGCTGGCTGAAGTCGCATCAGTGGCTGCTGGCAAGGCGCGCCAGCCAATTGGGCATCCTCGCGCTGTTCCTCCTCGGGCCTTTGGCCGGGGTGTGGATCGTCAAGGGCAATCTGACGTTCAGCTACACCTTGAACATGCTGCCGCTCACCGATCCCTTCGTGCTCGCGCAATCACTGCTCGCGCGGCATTGGCCCGAAACCAAGGCGCTGATTGGCGCGGGCATCGTGCTGGCCTTCTACGCGCTGGTGGGCGGACGGGTGTTTTGTTCCTGGGTCTGTCCCATGAATCCGGTGAGCGATGCCGCGGCCTGGCTGCGTGAACGTCTGGGCATCCGCGGCGGCGCGCACGTCTCGCGCGAGGCGCGCTACTGGCTGCTGGCCCTCGCTCTGCTGCTGGCCGCCGCCTCCGGCACCCTGGCCTGGGAACTGGTCAATCCGGTGTCGCTTTTGCACCGCGGCCTGATTTTTGGCCTGGGCGCGACTTGGGCGCTGGTGCTGGCGATTTTTCTTTTCGACCTGTTCGTGATGAAGGATGGCTGGTGCGGCCACCTTTGCCCCATGGGCGCTTTCTACAGCCTGGTCGGCAAGTTCTCACTCTTGCGCGTGCGCGCGACACGACGCGCCGCCTGCGACGACTGTCTGGATTGTTATGTGGTGTGCCCCGAAGCGCAGGTGATACGCCCCGCGCTCAAGGGCGTCGACGGCGCCGGACCCACCATCCTGTCGGGTCATTGCAGCAACTGCGGGCGCTGCATCGAGGTCTGCGCCAAGGACGTGTTCGAGTTCGGACTGCGGCGCCCTCTGGCGGCCGCGCCCGCGCAGCCTCGCGTACCCCGCGTGTCCCCCGCCGCTGGCAAATCGCTTTGATGATTTCTTTACTTTCGAGGAGACGATCATGACAAGAGCCGTCGCTTACTCTCTGGCCGGGGCCATTGCCGCCCTGATTTTTGGTTGCGCGCAATTCGGCGGCGTGGCCAGCCTGCGCGGCGCCGACGTACCGGTGGCCGACCAGGCGCCGCCCGAGCACAAGCTCTACACCGGCAAGAAGCCCGGCCTGCAACAGCCCATTGCGCGCAGCTTCAAGGAGCAACCGCCGCTGATTCCTCATGCCGTGGACAACTTCGACGAAATCACCGTCAGCGACAACCAGTGTATGGAGTGTCACAGCGTCGAGAAGCACAAGGAGAAAAACGCGCCCAAGGTCGGCGACAGCCACCTGGCCAAAGCACCGGCGGGCGCCAAGGCCACCGTCACCATGGACCGCTACCAATGCAACAGCTGCCATGTACCGCAGGTGGATGCCAGACCCTTGGTGGAAAACACCTTCGTCGGCAACGCCGCGAAGTAGCCGCGGCGGGGCGCGCGGCGCGCGACCGGCTTGGGCAAACCCTCGCCGCGGTACCTTGCGCGTGGTCGTCGGCGCTGAGGAGGCACCGACTCAATCTGGACTCGTCCTTTCGGCGAACCCCGGAATTCAGGCCGTTCGAGCAAACCGGCACCCGCGCTGGCCGGTTGGACGGACTTGGTCCGTGATTCCCTAGCCAGCTGCTCCCGGCCAGGTCGGGGCGCCGCCGGGCGAGGCGCACACCGCGCAAGTTGAAACTACCCCTTGAATCGTTGATATCCGTTAAGATGCCACGGTGACTATTGCCCTGGTGGCAGCGATTGACGACCCGCCGAAACGAACCCTGCCCTTGCGGCAGCGGCCAGCGCTTCAAGCAGTGCTGCGGCGCCGCACCGGGCGCTGGGCCGGGTGGCGCGCTCCGGAGTTTCGCGGAAACCATGAGCGCCGCGCTCACCGCCCAAACCGCCGGTGCCCTCGACCAGGCTGCCACAGCCTATGAAGCGGCACTCGCCATGGACCCGCGGTGTTTCGATGCCCTACACATGCTAGGGGTCGTGCGTCTGCAGCAAGGCCATGCCGAGCACGCCTGCCGTCTGCTGCTCCAGGCCTTGCCGCTGCAACCTCTCGGCCATACGGCTTTGCTGAGAAACCTTGGCCTCGCGCTGGCGGCGGTGGCCAAACTCAGGGATGTGGCCGCGGTTGCCCAGGCGGCCGATGTCGCGCCGCCCCGGTACCTGCTTCATCACACCGACTTGCCGGCGCTCGCGAGCGATCCACCGCTGGTGTCGGTCGTCGCGCCTTGCTACAACCACGCCCGCTACGTTGCCCAAGCGCTCGCTTCGGTCATGGATCAAGATTATCCGAGCCTGGAGCTGATCGTGGTCGATGATGGCTCGACCGATGACAGCGTGGCGATCATTCGCCGCACCCTTGCCGGAGCGCCGCTGCCCTACCGAATCATCACCCATGAAAATCGCGGCGCCCATGCCGCGATCAACGAGGGGGTGAGCCTCGCCACCGGTCGCTACATCGGCATTCTCAACACCGATGACCGCTATGCGCCGGAGCGCGTGGGCATCATGGTGCGCGCGCTGCAACATCGCGACGCGCGCTGGGGCTTTTCCAAGCTCACGCTGATCGATGGCAACGACCAACCCATCCGTTACGGCGACACGCCCGAGGCGAACGCGTTGTTCGCCATTCTCGATGAAATGTATCGCCACGGCACGGCGAGTGCCGCCTTCAGCACCGCCAACCCGGCGCTTACCAGCGGCAATCTGTTCTTCGATAAGTCACTCTGGCAGGAACTGGGTGGATTCCAAAACCTGCGCTATAACCACGACTGGGCATTTGCTCTGGCCGCGGTGCTCCAGGCTGAGCCTTGCTTCGTCGATGAACCGCTCTATCACTACCGCCTGCACGCCGGCAATACCATCAAGGAGAGCACCGAGCGCGCCCGCGCCGAAGCCGATGCCCTGCTCCTGCGCTGGCATCGTGCTCTGGAAACCGACGCAGTCGTCGCCAATGCCTCCCTGGAGCGGTCGCTGGCGAATCGGCCCGCCAACGACTTCGCCCTGATGGCCAAAGGCGCCTGGAATCTGGTCGGCACGGAACGCTTGCTGGGCTATGCCGACGAACTGGGCTTCAGCATCGAGCGCTGATCCAGGAGTCTCGTCGCCATTCATCCGCGGCAATTGCACCCCATGCCGGTATCTTCGGCGCCGGCCAGCGGCTCTTGGAACCACTATTGGACGCGTGGAAGCCGGCGCCAAAAGCGGTTATCATGGCGCGCGCAAGGGGAACCGAAGCGTTTGAGCAACGCGTCATGATGCACAGGGAGTGAGGAGTGTGAGGCAAATGAGTTGATCGTGCCGCGAAAAAAATCGCGCCTGGCGCTAGCGGGTCTGGTTCTTGCGGCGCTTTCCCGCGGCGCGGCGGCGCTCGGGCTGGGCGAAATTGCCAGTCAATCTTCTTTGGGCGAGCCCCTGCGCCTCACCATCGCGGTGATCGCCGACCCCGGCGACGATCTCCGCGCGGAATGCTTTCAACTCGCCCCGCCGGGACGCCAGACCGGGGACGAACTGCCCCAGCTCAACAGCGCCAGGTTCGCGATCGAGGGCACCAGCGGGGGCAGGCGCCTGGTGGTGAGTTCGCCCCGCCCGATCAACGAACCGATCTTGCGCGTCGTTCTGCGCGCCGGTTGCGAACAAAACGCCCTGGTCCGCGAATTTGTGCTGTTACTTGATCCACCCTTTGCGGTGGCCGGCGCACTCACGTCGGTAGCGGACGAGCATCCGGTGGTGGGCAAACCCATACCGCCTGCGGTCGCCGCGGCACCGGTCCCGGCCAACACCGGATTGATTACCGAAGATGCGCCCCCACCCGCCAAGGCCAGCCGCTCGGCAGGCGTTCCAGGAGCGCAGGCGAGCCTTCGGCCCCATCGCACCGCAGCGGCGGGCAAGACACGCGGCCCGATCAGCAGCGGCGTTCTGACGCGCGAGCTGCGCCCCGTCGACCGGAGCGATCGGCTGAGCCTCAGCGGCTCGGCCGGCACTGGCGCCGCACCCGCGACGCCGCGCCTGGTGCTCTCCACCGCCTTGAGCGACCTCGCGCCCGGCCAGACGCCGTTATCCGATGACGCCTTGGCGGTGCTACGGGCCAAGCAGGCCCGGCTCAAGGCGGTGCCGGATGACCAGGACCTCAGCCTCAGCGTCGAGGCCGAGCTGGTGGTGCTCGACAAGCGGCTGCGAGAATTGCAATCGACTCTGGATGCGGCCAACGCTCAGATCAAATCCATGGCGGAACGCGAGGCGCCGTCGCCCCCACCCGTGCCCGTCCAGCGTCCGGCCAAAGCTGAACGGGCGGTCGACTACAGCAGTTGGTTCGTGGGCGTCGCGCTGGCGATCGCGCTCGCCGCCGTCGCGCTCATGCTGGTGCAACGGCGACGGCGGCGCGCCGCCAATCTGGACATCTGGCCGCCCGAACTGGCCACCCCGCAGGCGGCGCCCGCGGCCCCGCAGGAACCCCCGAGGCAGTTCGCGGCTCGACCCGAAGTCAGTGCGGCGCCCGCGCCGCCCGAATCACCGTCGCCGGCCAAGCCGGGACTGTCCTACTACCATGTCGGCGACACCAGTCACCAGCTCTCGGTCAGCGAACTGGCGCAAGTCACCGAAGAGGCACGGGTCTTTCTCACCCTGGGCCATCCCGACAAAGCCATTCTGGCGCTGCGCGAGCATGTCGACAGCCACGCCGACACCGCACCCGCACCCTGGCTGATGCTGCTCGATCTCTATCGCCGCACCGATGATCGCGGCGAATACGAGCGCAGCGCGGCGGAGTTTCGCCATCGCTACAATGCCTTCATCCCACCCTGGGAAGACCCCGGCGCCGGCCAGGAAGGACCGGGCCTCGAAGCCTACCCCCATTTGGTGAAGCAGATCTGCGATCTGTGGGGAAACCCGACTTGCAAGGTCTTCCTCGATGAACTGCTCTACGACAATCGCGGCGGCAACCGGATCGGCTTCAATTTGACCGCCTACCAGGACATCATGCTCTTGCGTTCGCTCCTCGAAGCGCATGGCACCGAGACCCCCACGCCCAAGAGCAAACTGCTCTCTCTCTCGGCCGCAGGCGCGGCGCCACGGGTCGGTCCGGTGGCCGATCTCGAATTCGAGCTCGACCAGGATCTCCTGCCCGCCACCAGCTACCGCTGCGCCCTGGAGATGGATCACCCGGGCATCCTGGAGCGCCTGGCGCTCAACTGGGGCACGCCGCACGTGGTGCATTTCCTGGAAAGCCTGCTCTTCGCCGATCACACCGCCAAGTCCGCGTTCGGCGAGACCGCACTGTCCGAGCTGATGCTGCTGCATGAAGTGGCCGTGGAACTGGCTGGACTGCGTCACGACGACAATTGGGAGCAGGACCCAAGCATGGGACGCAAGTCCGCTCGGCAGTAGGAGCGCTCGGTAGCGCAGTTGGAACCTTCGCTTGGGAGCACCCGACGGTGCGTTCGCGCCCGGCCACGACGAGAGTGTGCGAGCGGGCTCAAACGTCGTTCGCCGCCAAGGCCGCCCGGACCGGACGTACCCACCCTCCCCGACCTTCGACCTCGGCGCGCGCACCGGCTCGCGGGGCGCTATTGCTCCGTTTCTTCCAGCAGAAAGCGCTCCACCAGCGCCGCTACCTGTTCGGGCTGATCGAGGTGCAACATGTGGCCCGCTTCGGTGATGGTGGCGTGGCGCAGCTTCGAGAATTGCGCCATGCGCTGGGCAAAGCCTTCGGGGCCATCGCCGAGCCACTGCGGCGCGAAGGATTCCGGGGCATCCACCCAGAGCACCGGCGCGGTGACGCGCTGCCAGCAGGCGAACATCTCGGCCAAACGATACACGCTCGGAAAAGGCTGCTTGTGCCGCGGATCGGAACGCAGGCGGGCCCCATCAGCGGCCTCGTGCGCCCAGTGCCCGGCAAGAAACAGGGCACGTTCGCGCGGCAGGCGCGGATTGCTCTGTTGCAGGCGGTCGGCCACCGCGCCCAGGTCGGCATAGGGCTTGAACTCCGGCGGTACGCGCAGGGCATCGAGCCAGGCGGCATAGCGTTCGGGGGTCTTGGCGGGGTCACCTTCGGGCGTGCCGAATCCTTCGAGGGAGACCACGCGGCGTATGCGTTCCGGCCGGATTCCGGCATAGAGGCAAGCGATATTGCCGCCCATGCTGTGGCCCACCAGATCAACCTGTTCACCCGCGGCGAAATGATCGAGCAGAGCTTCCAGATCGGCCAAGTAGTCGGCGAACCAGTAGCCCTCGCGGGTCCAGGCGGAAAGCCCGAAACCACGCCAGTCCGGGGCGATGAGATACCACTGGCCCAGCAGGGCATCGACCAGAAACTGGAAGGAAGCCGATACGTCCATCCAGCCGTGCAGCAAGAAGAGCTTGCGCGCGCTCGGTGAACCCCAAGTGCGCAGGTGATAGCGCAGGCCACGCAACTCCAAAAATTCCGAGGATGACTTGCGCCGTGGCTGATAAGCGCCGGGCGCGCTGAGACCTTCTGGCAAACGCATCGGTGGCCTACTTGCGCTGACAGATCGACCGGCCGTCTTGCCAGCCTTGGCGATATTCGGCGTCGGCGGCAAACCGCTTGGCGTCCTGCTGCTGCCGGCCGCTACTGCTGGCGCAACCATCGGCGTAGCCCTGGCGGAAGGCCAACGAATATCCGGACAAATTGACGTTGGCCGGCGGATTGGGATCGGCACTGTGGGTAGTGCTGCACGCGGCCAAAGCCAGCGCGGCGACGAGTGCGCTCGCGCGCGCCAATCGCGGCACCAGAAGCGCGAGCGACCCGCGGGCACAATGGCCGGTGGCCGACGATGAAGCCAGGTCACAGCGACGGGCATGGGTGCGGGCGCGCGCGCGGCGCGACGCGGCGTTCGGGTCGAGCAAAGACATGGCAGGGTGCTTTTTCGCGGAGGCAGTGTGCATGAACGGTCGGAATGGCGGCTCGCAATCGAGGTAAAATTCTACACTATGCCTTCGCCCACCTTCGTTCACCTGCGCCTGCACAGCGAATACTCCGTCGTCGATGGCATCGTGCGGCTCGACGAAGGCATCGCCCTGGCCGCCGCAGATCAAATGCCGGCGCTGGCACTCACCGACCTGGCCAATCTCTTCGGCGCGGTCAAATTCTATAAAGCCGCGCGCAAGAAAGGCATCAAGCCGATTCTGGGTTGCGAGGTCTGGATCAGCGACCAGAGCGAGCGCGACCAAGCCTCGCGCCTGCTGTTGTTGGTGCAGAACCAGGGCGGTTACCTGCGCTTGTGCGAATGGCTGAGCCGTGCCTACCGCGGTAACCAACATCGCGGCCGCGCCGAGCTGCGCCGAGAGTGGCTGATGAGCGGCAGTGAAGGCTTGCTCGCCCTCTCCGGCGCCCGACACGGCGACGTCGGCCAAGCGCTGGCCAACGGCACCCCCGCGGTGGCGGAACGCCTGGCGGGCGAATGGGCGGCGGCCTTCCCCGACCGCTATTACCTCGAAGTGCAGCGCGCCGGCCAGCCCGAAGCCGAGAACATCACCCGCGCCACGGTGGCTCTAGCGGCCAGTCTGGAGCTGCCGGTGGTAGCCACGCACCCGGTGCAGTTTCCGCGGCGCGAGGATTTCCGCGCCCACGAAGCCCGCGTGTGCATCGCCGAAGGCTATGTACTGGGAGACCAGCGTCGGCCCAAGCACTTCAACGAGGAAATGTACTTCAAGACGCAGGCGGAAATGGCCGCGCTTTTTGCCGATCTGCCCGAGGCGCTCAGCAACAGCGTGGAAATCGCCAAACGCTGCAATCTCACCCTCTCCCTGGGCAAGAACTTCCTGCCGCGATTCCCGATTCCGGCCGGCATCACCCTCGAGGACCACTTGCGCGAGGCGGCAAAGGCCGGCCTCGAACAGCGTCTGCTCACACTCTACCCCGACTCGGCCGCGCGCCACGCCCAAGCGCCCACGTACCAGGCCCGCCTCGATTTCGAGACCGCCACCATCATTCAGATGGGCTTCCCCGGCTATTTTCTGATCGTCGCCGACTTCATCAACTGGGCCAAGTGCAATGGCGTGCCAGTGGGGCCCGGGCGCGGCTCCGGGGCGGGCTCGCTGGTCGCGTACGCACTGGGCATCACCGATCTGGACCCTTTGCGTTACCAATTGCTGTTCGAGCGCTTCCTGAATCCCGAGCGTGTGTCCATGCCCGACTTCGACATCGACTTTTGCCAAGACGGACGCGAGCGGGTGATCGATTATGTGAAGCAGAAATACGGCGCCGAATCGGTGTCGCAAATCGCCACCTTCGGCACCATGGCGGCCAAGGCGGTGGTGCGTGATGTCGGCCGGGTGCTGGGCTGGGGCTACAACCGCACGGACGAGCTCGCCAAGCTCATTCCCTTCCAGCCCGGCAAAACCGTGACCCTGCGCCGCCGCGTCGGCGAGGGCGACGAGAGCGTGATCTACGCCCGCGAGGCTGAACCTCAACTCGACGCCCGCGATGCCTCCGACGAAGAAACCCATGAGCTCCTGGTGCTGGCCGAACAGCTCGAAGGACTCACCCGCAATGTCGGCATGCACGCCGGCGGCGTCTTGATCGCGCCGGGCAAACTCACTGACTTCTGCCCGATCTACGTCGCTCCAGGGGTGGAATCGGCGATCAGCCAGTTCGACAAAGACGATGTCGAAGCGATCGGTCTAGTGAAGTTTGACTTCCTGGGCCTGCGCACGCTGACCATACTCGATTGGGCGGTGCGCTACGTGCATGCCCTCGATCCCGCCGACCCGCTCGATCTGGCGACCCTGCCCCTGGATGACCGCGCGAGCTACGAACTGCTGACCAAGGCCAACACCACCGCGGTGTTCCAGTTGGAATCGCGCGGCATGAAAGACCTTCTGAAGCAGGCCAAGCCCGACCGCTTCGAGGACATCATCGCCCTGGTGGCGCTGTATCGTCCCGGGCCGATGGACCTCATTCCCGACTTCACCCGCCGCAAGCACGGCCAGGAACGCGTGGAATACCTCGACCCGCGGCTGGAAGCCATCCTTGGCCCAACCTATGGCGTGATGGTGTATCAGGAACAGGTGATGCAGATCGCGCAAGTGATTGGCGGCTACAGCCTCGGCGCGGCCGACCTGCTGCGCCGCGCCATGGGCAAGAAGAAGATCGAGGAAATGGCCCAGCAGCGCACGAGCTTCGTCAGCGGCGCCACCGCCAACGGGGTGAGCGCGGCGGTGGCAACGCAACTCTTCGACTTGATGGAGAAGTTCGCCGGCTACGGTTTCAACAAATCGCACGCCGCGGCCTATGCCCTGGTGGCCTACCACACCGCCTATCTCAAGGCGCACCACCCCGCGGCCTTCCTCGCCGCCACCTTGTCGGCGGACATGAACGATACCGACAAAGTCCACCTGTTCTACCAGGATGCGCTCTTGAACGGACTGTCCTTCTTGCCTCCGGATGTGAATGCCTCGGGGTTTCGCTTCGAGCCGGTCGATAAGCAGAGCATCCGCTATGGCCTGGGCGCCATCAAAGGCACCGGCGAATCGGCGATCGCGGAAATTCTGCGCGCCCGCGGCGAAGCGCCCTTCACCGACCTGTTCGACTTCTGTCGCCGGGTGGACAAGCGTATTGTCAACCGCCGCGCCATCGAAGCGCTGGTGCGCGCCGGCGCTTTCGACCGCCTCAGCGACCATCGCGCGAGCCTCCTGGCCTCGGTGGGCGTAGCCATGGATTTCGCCGAAACCCTCGAACGCCACGCCGCGCAAATCAGCCTCTTCGGTGAAGAGAGCGCCGAACGCGCCCCCGCGCTGGTGGCGGCGCGGCGCTGGCTGGAACTGGAAGTGCTGCAGCAGGAAAAAACCGCGCTGGGCTTCTATTTCAGCGGCCACCCTTACACCGCCTACCAGCGCGAACTGGCCGGTTTCGTGAAGTCCGGACTCAAGACCCTGGCCGCCAGAAAGGAACTGGTGACCCTGGCCGGCATCATCACCGGCGTGCGCAGCATGGTCACCAAATCGGGCAAAATGGCCTTTGTCACCCTGGACGACGGTAGCGCGCAAATCGAAGTCGGAGTGTTCAGCGAACTCTTCGAGCAACACCGTGACTGGCTTAACGAAGACCAACTGCTGGTGGTTATCGGCAAAGTGCGCGACGACGCCTACACCGGCGGCATCCGCGTTTCGGCCGAGGCCCTACACGACCTCGATTCGGCCAGAAACCTGTTTGCCCGGGGCCTCAGGCTATCGTGCAACGGTGACGGCAACGCCCATCGGTTGGTGGAGTTGTTGAGCCCCTACCGCCCCGGCACCGTTCCGGTAACGGTGATCTACCGCAACTCCAGCGCCGCCGGCGAAATCGAATTGCCCCAGGATTGGCGCATCAAGCTCGACCAGCATCTGCTGCACGGCCTGCGCGAATGGCTGGAGCCGCGGAACATCGAGATTCTGTACTGACCCGCAAGACCCGCCGCCCAGGGAGACGCTGACCCAATCAGGATTCGTCATTCCGGCTCAAGCCGCGAATCGGAACACTCAGCGAGCTGGACGCCGGCCTTCACCGCGGTGGTGGTTCGGATCCGCGTTTCCTCCGCGTGTGGCCTGATTCGCACCACCCTTTGCACCACGCCTACCTTCAATCACGTCCCCATGACCCCCATCACCAGCGCCCTGCTCGACGCCACCAGCGCCGCCGCCCGCCAGGCCCCAAGGCGGCGCATGAACCACAACTTCCACTCCGGCCCGGAGCATCCCTGCCACCGGCTGCTCAACGCCATCGAACCTGAAAGCTACGTTCGTCCTCATCGCCACCGCGCCACCGACAAAGACGAGACCATGATGGTGCTGCGCGGCCGGCTGGGCGTGATCACCTTCGACCACCAGGGCGAACCCCTCGCCACGCAAGATCTCACCGCGGCAGGCGAAGCCTGCGGCGTCACCCTTGCCGCGGGAGAATGGCATACGGTCGTCGCGCTCGAACCAGGCACCATATTCTTCGAAGCCAAGGCCGGCCCTTATGAGCCCCTGGCGCCCGACGAGTCCGCGGTGTGGGCGCCGATGGAAGGGGCGATCGATACGCACCGCTTCCTGGCGCAATGGAGAGGGCTCTTTCAACCCACCCTTGGTAAGGCGTAAAACCGCGGTGGACCGCCGCTAATTCCCCGCCGCGGGCATCACGCTCTTCGCTGGCGCCGCCGCAGGTGCGGGCACGGCGGGTGGTGGCGGCTGGCGGTTCTCGCCGGCATGCACTTGCTCCAGCTTGTGAACGAAGTACTTGGTGTCGCCGCGGAAGCTCCATTGGATGAGCTTTTCGCGATAGTACAGTCTGACGCGGTGGTTGCCGGCGATGGCCGCGTCGATGTCGCGGCGCAGCGCGACGTCGCTCTCGTCGACCGAGAAATCCCAGATGCGGGTGGCGATCCCGGTGTCCGCTTGCGGGGCCAGATAGCCCTGATCGAGCGTGCCTTCCCAGGTCTTGAAGACGTAGCCCTTGTGGCTCAGTTTGATCACCTGGCCGACTCGAAAGCCATCGCTGTAATCGGCGAAAAAAGAAAGCCACACCCCTACCGCGAGCACGATCACGAAACTCGCCAAACCAAAACTCAGAACTCTACGCATCGTTCAGGATTTCTTTTTCAGTTTGCTGGCGGCCTTCTGCGCCAGCGCGGATGCCCGCTCGGCAAGCTCGGCTTTGAGTTCCGCCGCGCGGTCCCGGAGGTGGTCCAACTGCGCCATCACTCTTACTTTGTAGTCTACATCGGACTCGCCGCTTTGGGGGGCGAGCGCCTTGATACTTTCCGCCCAGAAGGTGTGCGCTTGCTTGACCCGCTCGGTCAGCCCGCGGTGCTTGGCCATCTCTTTCAGGGCGGCGACATACGAGGGCTTGAGATCGCGGTGATACTTTTCGGCGCAGGCCGCGAGCTTGGCGCCATTGGTGCCGGCATTGGCTTCGTCGACGCCGAACTCGATGATGACGATACTCTCCACCTGCCGACAATACTCATACGCCCGGTCCAGCGCCGTGACGAAGCATTCGAGGCCCGAGCGGACGGAGTCGTCGCACATGATGTACTTGTCGGCGCGCGCCGCGCCCGGGAGCAACAGCAGCAAAACAGTGAGCGTGACGGCGCGCATGATTCCCTCCGGGAGCGAGCGTTGTTCCATGACGGCATCCTACCGCCTGCCGAGGGGGCGGACAACTCCCCTGAGGGAGTCCGCAACGACCGCGCGGGCAGCTTCAGGGCGGCCCCTGGGGTGACCAGCCGGCGCGTCCGCGACCGCTGCCGGGGAACCGCCCTATCACGGCCAAAGCCGCTCCGACCCAGACCGAGGCGCGAGATGGACTGTAGGAGCGGGCTTGCCCGCGAAAGCAGTGGCCGGGATGCAGACGATCGCTTCGCGGCCAAGGCCGCCACGACCCTCGCAACAGCTATCGCGCCAGGCGCTCAGAACCCGCTGCCCGGCTGGGCGAGGTAGAGGGCTTCCGCCGGGGTGGATGCCCGCCCCAGCGCGGCATTACGATGCGGAAAGCGGCCAAAGCGCCGGATCACCTCGCGGTGGCGCTCGGCATAGTCGAGAAATCCGGCGAAGCCAGGCTGCGCCTGAGCAAGCGCCGCGAAAAGCGCGACGGCGCGGTCCTGGTCGGCCAAATCCTCGCTGTGCTCGAAAGGAAGATAAACGAAGACGCGCTCGACCGGCAGCAAACCCTCGTCCCAGCGCGCGGCCACCATTTCCCGCGCCAGCAGCCTCGCTCGCGCGTCTCCGGCAAAAGCCTCGGCCGATTGGCGAAAGAGATTACGGGGGAATTGGTCGAGCAACAAAAGCAGAGCCAGGGCGGTCCGGGGATCGCCCGCCCAATCGACCAGGCCACCGGCCAAGGCCTCGTTCACCACAGAACCAAAGCGGGCGCGGATTGCCGCGTCGACATCAAGATCCTTGCGAAACCAGCATTCGCGCGGCTTTCCATGTTCAGGCGAGCCGGCCGCCCCGAACCAGAAATCGAGCACGGCCGGCGCGGCCGGCGGCGGTTTCACGGGCACACCAAAGGCGCGGCCAACGCGGCGCGCACGCCACCGGGACCGTCGGCGGCGACCCAGGCCACGAGACGGGCCTGGGCAGGACGCAGGCCGGCAGGCAAGTCCAACCGTTCCTCGGTGCTGAAACTGCCTGCGCGCAGTGGCCCAAGCTCGCGCCAGAGGCGCACCACATGATCGTGGCGAAGTTGCTTGCCGGCGTTCTCACCCCGCTCCACGGCACTGACCAGGCCGCTTTCCGCCACGGCAAGATGAAGCTTCGCCTCGCCGCGCCACAAGGTGCCGGAAATGCTCACTTGCAAGTGCTCGCCAAGCACTTGCCATTGTGCTTCGAGGCGCGCCTCGGCAGGTCGCCGACGCGCCGCGCCAAGGCGCGCGTCGACGGCCCTCTCCTGGCGCCATTCGAGCGTTTCCGCGCCATCGACGAACACCTGCGGCGTGTAGAGCCGCCGTTTGCCTCCGACCACGGCCTGGAGATCCTGACGTGCGTCGAAGTCGGCCTGGGCGAAGGGGTCGCGCCAGCCCAATCGATCCCAATAGGTGACATGGAAGGCCAGCGGAATGACCTCGGCGGCGAAGAGTGTGGCAGGCCACCGCGCGAGCCACCGATCCGCCAGCGGACAGGAATCACATCCTTCCGAGGTGTAAAGCTCTACCAGCGCCGGAGTAAAGGCTGGTGCTTCGATCATGCACCGGCGCCCCGACGGGCTTGTCGCGACCGCCCCCAGGGGCAGCAAACACCCAGCCAGCAGCAGGATGGCGAACCGTGTCATGGGCAGTCTCCCAGATTGAGGCGGACGCTCTCTCAGTCGCCCCGTCACCCAATTCCTTACGCGCTGCCCGCGGCAAAGCCCAAAACTACGCGCTTGTTCTCTTTGCCCTTGTTCTCGATTTTGAGCACCTGAATGGGGCCGATTTCGCGGGTGTTGGCCACGTGCGTGCCGCCGCAGGGCTGTTGATCGGTATCGACGATGTCGATCAGGCGCAATGTGCCCTGGCCGCGCGGCGGCAGGGCGTAGAGCGTGCGCACGAGTTCGGGCCGGCGGTCGAGTTCAGCTTCGTCGATCCAGGTCACGCGCACTTCATGCCCCTCAGCGATGAGGGCATTGAGCTGTTGTTCGATGGCCGCTTTGTCGAGCGCGCCGGGCAACTCGGTGAAGTCCGCCCGCGCCTTGTCTTCGGCGATCTGGTTGCCGGTGGCCGGCACCGCCAGCACCTTGGACAATAGATGCAGGCTGGTGTGAAAGCGCATGTGCCGGTAACGCCGCTGCCAATCGATGCGCGCCTCGACCTCACTGCCCAGGGCCGGCAGCTTCGCGCCCGCCTCGGGAACGTGGATGATTTCCCCGGGAACCTCGCCCTTGCGGGTGTCGATGATGCGCAATTGTTCGCCATGGGGCAGCATAAGCCAGCCGGTGTCGCCCGGCTGGCCGCCGCTGTTGGCGTAGAACACCGTGCGGTCGAGCTGAATGCCGCGGTCGTCCACCGCCACAACTCGCGCGGCGCAGGATTGTTGATAGGAATCGGCCTGGAACAGTAAGTCGGTTTTTGGGCTCATGCGTTTTAGGGTTGCCGAACCGAGTTCGGTGCCAAATGGTCTACGATTGTGTCATCCGGAGCAAGGAGTCTCGCCATGAACCTCAATGCCGTCCTTGGCCTCAGTGCCGCCGCCTTCTTTCTGGCCGCCTGCGCCACCCCGCCGGAATCTCCCGCCATGCTCGCCCAGGCGCCGGCCAAATGCAAGATCGCCCCGCTCGACCCGGCAGTGAAGAAAAAAGAACCCTCCGAACTCGAACAGCGCTACGCCCAGATGCAGCTCCACAGTACGCCTTATTACCGCGCGCAGCAGCAAAAAGGCGGCATGAACACGCTGGAAGAGATCGACCGCGACTGCCGCTGAAACGAAGCGCAGGAGCGGCGGCAGCCGCGAAGCGCTGTGGGAGTGCAAGCCTCGCGCGAGCAACCCGCCGCAACCGCCCCCGGCCTCACTCGCCGCTGGGCAAACGCCGCACCTCGCGCAGCGCCGAAAACCCGGTCATGAACGTGCCCAAGCCCAGCCCGGCAATACCCACGCACCACAAGGTGGCCCTCAAGCCGATGGCGCTGGCCAGGAGGCCGCCGAACAGCGAGCCTACCGGTGCCGCCGCCACGGTCAAAAAGCGCATGGTGGCGGTCATACGGCCCAAGAGCGCATCGGGCGTGATCGCTTGTCGCAGGCTCAAGTAGTTCACGGTGAATAAGGTCGCACCGAAACCGAACAGCAGCATGCCCAGGCTCAGGGTGGCCAGGGCTACCCAGTAACCACCGCTGGCCACGGCAAAAACCAGCCAGGCCAGGGCCGTAAGCGCCAGCCCCTGCGCCGTTTGCGGCCCCACCCCGAAGCGCTCGCCGCCCCGTTTGGCCAACACCGCGGCCAAAAGGCAGCCCGCACCGGACATCGCATAAATGAAGCCGATGGCCCCAGCCGACAACCCCAGCTCGCGGCTGGCGAACAGAATGATCACCGCCAGATACATGCAGTGCAGGAATTGCCACAGCGCCACGGTCCAGGCCAAGAGGCGCAACACTTCGTTGCGCCAGACCAAACGCAGGCCCTCTAGAATCTCGGCCCAAATCGAGGCGCTGGCACTTCCGCCATGCGTGGGTTCGCCGCGATCCTGGATGTCTTTGAGCATCCAGCCCGACACCAGAAAAGAAATGGCATCGAGCGTGATTGCAAAAGGCGCGCCCAAAGCGTGGATGAGAAAACCCGCCGCACCCGGCCCGACCAATTCCGCCGACGACTGGCTGACCGCAATCTTGGCGTTCGCTTCCACCAGGTTTTGCCGACCGACGATTTGCGTGATGAACACCTGATAGGCCGCGCCGCCGATCACGTTGCCCACGCCGCACACGAAGCCCACGAGGTAGAGCACGCTCATGTGCAAATGCCCAAAGGCCGCCGCCAGGGGCACTGCGAGCAGGAAAACGCCCCGCGCCACGTCGGTGATGATGATCAGCGGCAACTTGGCCAGGCGATCCACCCACACTCCGGCGAAAAGTCCGATCAAGGCGAAAGGTGCCAACTCCAAGGCCACCAGCAAACCCATTTCGAACGGCGTGGCGTTCAAGAGCAGCGCCGCAGTGAGCGGTAGCGCCAGGTTGGTGATCTGCCCGCCGAAAGAAGTGACGGTGAGCGACGCCCACAGCCGCGCGAAAGCCGGCCGGCGCCACAAACCGCTGGGCCGCCATTGCCAAAACTGCAAAAATCGTTTCTTGTTCATGACTTTTCCCCGCGGGCGCGGCTCGTGGCCACGCGCGCGAATCGGCGCCAAGCGCCAAAATCAAAGCGGGAAAAAGACTCTTCGAGGATATCGGAGCTTTCCCGCCGCAACTTCCTGGCGGGACACCCCGACCAGGGAATTACCGGATGCCGCCCCTGTGGACCTTAGGGGAGACCAAGATGCCGCCACCCACACCCATCGGCGACACCAAACCCAAAGCAGCGCCGCGCCAATTGTGGCGGGCCTTGCCGGCGGCAGTGGTGAAGACGAAGGTTTGCATGGCGAAATCGTTAAGGGTTGAAGAAAGCGGCATTGTAGCGGGGAAAGGGGGGCGGGGGCAATGGGCTGGGGCTGCGGGGCTGCGCAGTTTGCCGCGCACCGAGCCAGACATTGTGCGAACCCGTTTGGTCTCTTGGTTTCGCTTCCCTGGCGGTTTGATCTTCTGGTTCTTGCCGCCGCTGAACCGACAGGGCTGGCGCCCGCGGCCTGAAAGCCTCGCAGCGCTGACGCCGCAAATCACGTCCTCGGGCGGGGCCCCGCGCCAGTCGGACAGCGGCGTAAAGCGCCGCGAGACTTTCAGGCCGCGGACGCCTGATCGAATTGTGGACGGTGATCCGGGAAAACCCCGAGCGGTGGCTCGGGCTGCGCGGCCTCGTGTTGCAAGACCGCAGTCTTGAGCGGCGCGGTCGATTGGAGCATCATGTGCGGCAACCATTTCGCCGGGAGCGGGGCTGCCGAGGCGGCGGCGTGGGTGAGGGAAACGAAGCAAGAAATCGGGAGGGCTGGGAAGGATGGTTTTCGGTTTTTCATTGGGACGTACTAAAACCGGATGTGGCGTTGATTCTATTGGCGATAGTAATCCGTCTGGTCCTACCATGACGGTTTATTTTCCGTCTTTTCGGCGCCCCATTTAAAGGTTAGGCAGCTATGCGCCGTCACGCACTTAAAGCCATCCTCGGAACTTCAGTCGCCTTGCTCACGAGTGGCGCGCTTTGCGCCACCGAAAAGCGTCTTGTCGACAAGCGCCTCCTGGGTACTTGGCGCTCCGATAAAGAACGCACAATCGCGCTTTGGAAATACCAGAAAGAACTCGCTCCGGAGACACGGGAGCGGTTTGAAAACATCTTTGGAAAGTTCACGCTTCGCTTCACAGAGACGCGCATCTACACCGAGTTCGAGGACACAAATGACACCGTTCCCTACTCAGTCGTTGCGCGTGATTCATCCTCGGTGATCATCGCGTGGCACGAAGAGAAAGAGCGTTCTCTCCAGCACATTCACTTTGAGGGTGAGAGTTATTATGTCCTCAGTGGCTATAACGTCGAGTTCTACAAACGTGTCGCAGCCTAACGAATAAGGATAGGTCGCGCGAAGCCGCGACCTGATCCGTTTGTTGGACGAGCCCGGTCAGCGTGCGCGAAATTCGGCACGCCCCAGAAAATGGCTCTTTTCCCCTTCCCCCGCGCGAGGCGATTGCGCGGTGACGATGCCGGTTTTGCGCGCGGTCGATCGACGGTAGCGCCATCGCGCCCGCAAAAACCGCCGCACCCCCCCGGTTCTGAGTGCTTGCCGCCGATTCCTGACCGAGCGCGACGCTCCG
>JACPUX010000066.1 GCA_016192065.1 Betaproteobacteria bacterium | reverse complement strand
TACCGACCGATCGGTTACCCCTCAGGTCCACGGTCCGTTGGGCCTGATGCACCAGGCGACGCCTTCCTCGATCCAACCGCGTGCCTTCATGGTCTCGACGATTTGGCGCGAGGCGGTGTAGCGGTGGTTGATGTCGATACCACGCTCGAAGCCGCGGTTGTAGAGGCGATACACCGGCGCGGTCGCGGTTTGGATTTCCGTAAGCGGGCATTGGCCATCTACTAGCGGCACGACTCTGAATGTAAGGCCCTCATAATTCAACTTGGGTGCATCCGGTGGGAACGAAGCTGCCAGATCTTTAAGCCATTCACACTCGTCGCGATCTATCGTAAAGAAATGGCTGTTCGGCCCCGGGGACACCGATCCATAGAAGCGACAGGCGGGCGTTTGCAACCATGCCATCGGGCTTTCGCTCCAGAAGGACTCCCCGGTCCGGACCCAACCCGGCCCGGCGCCTCCCTGATCGATCCATCGTGCCTCCGCCTCGTCGACGACGAGGAAGTAGTGGCCAAGCTGCGTGTTCTCGAATTCGACGATTGATTTGGGATCAAGGTTACTGCCTGCCGCTGCGCAATGCCCCGATAGAAGGGTCAACAGGCAGGGCACAAGGAGGGCACCCGAAAGTTTTGAGATTGCACCGCCCATGATCAGAACCACCCGGTGAAAACGTCGCGAAAGCTCAGCATGAAGTCCGGCCCGGAGAGTCCCATGACCGTAAAGAGTACCCCGCCCTTCATCGGATCCAATGTCGGCCGTTGGGCAGAGGTATTCACCGCTGGGGCAGTGACAAGCTCGCCAGCCTGGCCCCAATGCCGCGCCGGGTCGCCTACCGACCGATCGGCAACCCGTCAGGTCCACGGTCCGTTGGGCCTGATGCACCAGGCGACGCCTTCCTCGATCCAACCGCGTGCCTTCATGGTCTCGACGATTTGGCGCGAGGCGGTGTAGCGATGGTTGATGTCGATACCACGCTCGAAACCGCGGTTGTAGAGGCGGTACACCGGCGCGGTCATTGTGTGATTTTCCGTGGGCGGGCATTGGCCTTCGAGGAGCGGCACGACGTTGAACGCGAAACCCTCGTAATTCAACCTGGGTACGTCCGGTGGGAGCGAAGCCGCCAGGTTCTTGAGCCACTCACACTCGCCGACGTCGATTGTGAAGAAGTGGCTGTTGGGTCCCGGAGATACGGAGCCGTAGAAGCGGCAGGCGGACGCGTGAAACCACGCCATTGGGCTTTCGCTCCAGAAGAATTCCCCGGTCCGAACCCAACCCGGTCCAGCGCCTCCTTGATCGATCCACTGCGCTTCCAGGGGGTCGGCCACGAGGAAGTAATGGCCGAGTTGCGTGTTCTCGAATTCGACGATCGGTATCGGATCGAGGGGACTGCCAGCCGCTGCGCAATGCCCAGATAGAAGGGTCAAAAGGCAGGGCAGAAGGAGGGTACGCGAAAGTCTTGGGATCGAGGTTTGCATCATCAGAACCACCCGGTGAAGACGTTGCGGAAGCTCAGTGTGAAGTCCGGACCGGGGAGTCCCATGACCGTAAAGAGCACTCCCCCCTTCGTCGGATCGAATGTCGGACGTTGGGCAGAGGTGTTCACCCCTGGGGCGGTGAAGAACGTTTGTCCGTTCCGCGCGATCCAATACGCCACCCATTGATTGGTGTTGGCGTGCAGGGTGAAGTTGTTGGTCTGGCCATCGTTGAGATCTCCTGTTTCCGAACAGGAATCCGGGTAGAGGGCATTGTCGTCGCGCCAAAAGGCCTCGACTTCAGCGTAATAGCCCGGATCGTCGACGGCGCCGCAGCCGACGTGCCAAGGGCCTGGGTAGCCCGCCAGCTTGCCGATTGCCAAGCCGTTGCCGATGAGAGCCGGTTTTGGGGAAGATACGGCGGCACCGTCAAAGAACAGGGAATGTGCAATGTGCTCTGCCGTGGCGCTATAGCCGGTGGAAGTGAGATCGAAGTTCGACCAATGGGTCGAGGCCCCGTTGGGGAAATTCGCGGTTGTCCAGAATCCGCCGTAGAGGGAGCCATAGAACTTCATGATGGTGAAGTTCCGAGGAACCCAAGGCGCGGGCGAGCCGACTTTGTACGGTTCAGAGGACCAAGTTGCTTCAGGCGGCTGCGCTTCGTCGGGATCCCGAAGATACGCCAGGGTGACGCCCTGAGCTTCGAGGCGCGCGATTTCCGGAGGCGTGACGGGCCGTTTCTTGAGGCGAAGTTCGCCGCTCACCGGGTGTTGGTCGAGCACTGCCGTAAACGCCGCGCCGTTGCTGTTGCGCATCAGGTGGACGGGCGCCTGGGCGGTCGCCCGATAGTCAATCTGGCCTTCCACCTGCGCCGCGACAGTGCTGGTCGCAAGCGCGAGGACGCAGAGGATGGTCAGGGCGCGGTTCGCCTTCTGAAGGGGGGGGGGGGGGGGTAAACATGACTGCCTCCACTGGTTGAGAGTTTGTTGTTGCATGCCGGATGGATCGTGCATGCCAAGTGCATGATACCCCACGATGGCTTGCGAGTGTCAATAGGGCGCTTGCTCAATATTGCGCACGCAAACTGTGCAATCTTCACTTGGCGTTTGGGGTGGGGGCGTGCCCGGCCTCGAGGGATGCGAACTCGCCGCTTGACTCCCGTCAAGGATTGCGCTCTATGCTCCCAGGATAATGCTGTCATCGATCTCTATTCCGGAGCGCTGGCAATGAGTGACGTTGTTCATGTCATGAGCGAAGACCACAAGGTCTGTGACGACTATTTCGAGCAAGCGGAAGCCGCCGCGGGTTCCGGCGACATGGTCGGTTGCGCCGCGCGCTTCGAGGTTTTCCGCGGCGCGTTGTTGCGCCACTTCCGCCAGGAAGAGGAGGTGCTGTTTCCGGGTTTCGAGGAAGCCACCGGCAACACCATGGGGCCCACCCGCATGATGCGCCAGGAGCACGAGATGATGCGCGAGCTGATCGAGCGCATGCGCCTGGCGGCGGAAGCGGCAAGCGCCGAGGAGTACCTGGGCGCGGCCGACACCCTCATGGTGCTGATGCAGCAGCACAACATGAAGGAAGAGGGCATCCTCTACCCCATGTGCGACAGCGTCTTGGCCGACCAGTGGGGCGAGCTGCACATGAAGATGCAGGATATTCCGCCGGAGTGATGCCCGATGGGTGAGACGCGTACGGTCGATGGTCGCAATCTGCCCGCGCCCGAACCCATGGAGCGGGTGCTGGAGGCGCTGGACGGTTTGGGGCCGGAGGACCGATTGCGCTTCCTGATCCATCGCGAACCCTATCCACTCTACGACATCCTGCGCCGCAACGGGTTTGCCTATCAGGCCGAACCGGCGGACGACGGCGGTTTCGCCATTCTCATTCGGCGGTCGCGGTGATCCAGCCCGGCTTGTCTTTCGAGCAGGCGCCGCCTTTGGCGGTGCCTTTCCGTTTCTTCCTGCTGGCGCCTTTCTTCCTGCTGGCCTCCGGGTTGTTGATGCTTGCCCTGGGCCCGGCGGCGCTGGCCTCGCGCTGGGCGCCGGAGACCTTGGCCCTCACTCATTTGGTGACCCTGGGATTTGTCGCCCAGACCATGATCGGCGCCGTTTTGCAAGTGCTGCCGGTGGTCGCGGGAAGCCCGGTGATTCATCCCGGTGGGGTCGCCTTGACCACTCTGCTGGGACTCAACGGCGGTACCCTGCTTCTGGTTTTCGGTTTTCTCGCCGCTTCGCCCCCGGCTTTACAGGCGGCGGCGGCGCTTCTGGCCCTCGGGCTGGGCGCGGTAGTGCTGGCCGCGGGGGTGGCGATGGTGCGGGGCAAGGCCGCGGCGTCCCCCACGGTGTATGGCCTGCGTCTGGCTTTTCTTGGGCTGGCGGTGACCGTGGCGCTGGGCGTCTTGTTGGCGCTGGCACTTGCCCAGGGCTTGGCCCTGCCTCTGCAAAAGGTGGTGTCGGCGCATGTGTCCTGGGGGTTGTTCGGTTGGGTGCTGGCGCTGGTGGCGGCGGTCGCCTATCAGGTGGTACCGATGTTTCAAATGACCCCGCAATACCCCCAGAGTCTCAGCCGCTGGCTGCTGCCGGCCTTGTTCCTGGGCCTCAGCCTGCGCACCGTGACGGAATTGTTCTCTGGCTCCGAGACCCTGTTGCACCTGCTCGATGGCCTGCTGGGGCTCTTGGTGCTGGGCTTCGGCGCGGCCACTTTGCGGCTGCAACAGCAGCGTCGGCGCCGTCTGCGCGACGCGACCCTGATGTTCTGGCAACTGGGCATGGGAGCCTTGGTGCTGGCGGCGGCTCTGTGGCTGGGCGGGCTGCTGGTGGCGCCGCTCGCCGAGGATCCGCGTCTGCCGCTGCTCTTGGGGGTGCTGGTGCTGGGCGGGTTCGCACTGTCGGTGATCAACGGCATGCTCTACAAGATCGTGCCCTTCCTGGTGTGGTTTCATCTGCAAGCGCGCGGTCCGGGCAAGAGCCCCCTGAAGAGCATGAAGGACGTGCTGACCGATCGAATGGCGCAAGGGCAGTTCTATACCCACGCCGCGGCGGTGCTGCTGCTTCTGGGCGCAGTGCTCGCCCCGGCCTGGTGCTTTTACCCCGCGGCGCTGCTGACCACGCTTTCGGCGGCGTGGCTGGCGCGCAATCTGATCGCCGCCATCGGTGTGTACCGGCGGGCTTTGCCGGCGCTCGTCGCCGGAGCTTGAGCGCAAGACCATGGACCAACTACCTGCCTTCATGAACGTGCGCGGCGCCAATGCCCTGGTCGCCGGTGGCACCGATGCCGCCTCGCGAAAAGTGGAATTGCTGCTGCGCGCGGGCGCCACGGTGACGGTGTATGCCGCCCAACTGTGCCCGCTCCTGGCCGATATGGCCAAGACCCGCGTGATCGAACATCGCGCGCGCCACCCTGAAGCCGACGAGGTTGCGGCGGCGGCCCTGGTCTTTGCCGCCGATCCTGAGGCCGCGGTCAATCGAGAGGTCGCGCGCTGGGCACGGGCGAGCCGCGTGCCGGTGTGTGTTCTGGGCGACCCGGAGGCCTCGAGTTTCGTCGTGCCGGTGGTGATCGACCGCTCGCCTATGGTCATCGCCATTTCCTCCGGGGGTGCCTCGCCGGTCCTCACGCGCCTCTTGCGCATGCGACTGGAGGCGCTGATTCCCGCGGGCTTCGGACGGCTGGCCGCGTTCGCCGCGCAGTTTCGCGATCGCGCCCGCAAGCGCATCGCCGATTACGGCCAGCGCCGCAAGTTCTGGGAAGAGGTCTTGTCTGGCGCCATCGCCGAGAAAGTTTTTTCCGGCCAGGAGGCCTCCGCCCGCGCCGCGCTCGAAGCGGCGCTCGAGGCCGCGCAGAGCGCGCAGCAGGCCCGCGGCGAGGTGTATCTGGTGGGCGCCGGTCCCGGCAACCCCGATCTGATGACCTTTCGGGCGTTGCGGCTGATGCAGCAGGCGGACGTGGTTCTGCACGACAATCTGGTGGGCGACGGCATTCTCGAATTGGTGCATGCCGATGCCGAGCGCATTTATGTTGGCAAGGAGCGCGGCCACCATGCCCTGCCGCAGGAAGAGATCAACACCCTGATGGTGCGCCTGGCGCTCGCCGGCAAGCGCGTCCTGCGGCTCAAGGGGGGCGACCCGTTCATGTTCGGCCGCGGCGGCGAGGAAATCGAGACCCTGGTCGAATACGGCATTCCCTTCGAAGTGGTGCCGGGCATCACCTCGGCGGCGGGGGCCGCGTGTTACGCCGGCATACCGCTGACCCACCGCGACTATGCGCAAAGCTGCACCTTCGTCACCGGGCACAAGCGCGACTTCACCAGCGACCTCGATTGGCCGGGCCTGGTGCGCCCCAACCAGACCGTGGTGATTTACATGGGCCTGGCGCGCCTGGAGGAAATCGCCCGCGAATTGATCGCCCATGGCCGCGCCAGCCAAACCCCGGCAGCGGTGGTGGAGCAGGCCACCACGGCGCGGCAGCGAGTGCTGACCGGCACCCTGGCGACCCTGCCCGCGCTAGCCACGGCCAGCGGCATCCGCTCGCCGGCGCTGATCATCATCGGTGAGGTGGTCACCTTGCACGGCAAGCTCAACTGGTTCAATGAAGCGCGCGTCAAAGACGTGATCGCCTCGCCGCAGTCGGTTTCAGGAAAGGCAGGTATCAGGGGGTAGTAGTCACTAAAGCCTGAAGTCGTCACGTTTCCAGAGAAGAACAGAGTCGAAGAGATGAATTGGGGGGATTTACAAGGGGGCTCGCCCCCTTGTTCCTGGCGGGGGATATACAAGGGGTTTCTCCCCTTGTTGGTGCAAGGGTTTGTTCGCTGTTTGCCGCCGCCCGCGCCTCCCTGCGATCCTCTTTGGTTCCGGCTGGTCCGGCTTAGGGGTACGGAACTGCGCGCCGCGGTGGGCGCGGGGAAGTGTTGTTCAGGGCGCGGCTGCGTGGTGCGGCCGGTTGGGCGGGAGCTGCCGCGCCGCCTCGAACCTGACCCAAAACCGGGTATCATGGTGCCCGCGTTGCAGCCCGAAGGCTCGCGCGTGACCTACCACCCGCTCGGGAACTGCCGGTGAACATAGAGCCCACAACGATTATTGCAGAGCCCAAGTACGCGCCGCCGTACCCGCAATCGTTCTATGCCTTTTGGCCCAAACATGCCTTGCGGGCAGGTAGCATGGTGGCGGCGGTGTTCCTGGGCCTGCTGCTTTTGTCATGGTCGCTGCGGGTGCCGATGGATCCCGCCATGCCGCCCCTGCCCGACGATGGCATGTATGTTCCGGCTCCCGAATGGTATCTGTTCTTGTTGTTTCAGCCCTTCTGGTATCTCACCGGGGCGCAGGCGCGTTGGCTGCCGCTGCTGACGTTCTGGCTGCCGGTGGTTTTGCTGGTCTTGTTGCTGCTCGTGCCTATTCTGTTTCGGCGGCGGGTGGTGCCGCGTGCCCGTGGCGGCAAGGCGAAATGGGTGATGCTCTCCCTGGTCGGGTTGGGATGGCTGATCTCCATGGCTGCGGTGGTTGGAAGTGGCGCGCCAGCCAAGACCTTGGGCTGCCCCTCCTGCCATAACCCGACCATGGGTTCACGGCAAGCGCTGCCCCCGGTGGATGTGGGCGAGTATTTCCGCGTTTCGCGCCAGCAGCAAATCGATGTGGGCCGCTACAACATCGGCAGCGAGGGACACGCCGGGGCGGAAGGCGGGACCTACAAAGACGCCAACTGGCAACTCAGACATTTCTACGAACCGACGATGACATGGTGACCAAAATCTCTTGGTGGAGTTTTCCTGAAGCTGGACACCGCGCGCGGCCCGCGAACCGTACTCACCCCCTCCCGAGGGGATGGGGCCGGGGGGAGGGCACTCCGACGAGCCTTTTTGCGCGCGCCATGGCGTCTTTACTCTTGGCTAGCGCGGCATTGGTGTCTTGGGGACCGGCCGGAGCGGCCGCCGAACACGATCATGATCATGACCAGAAGGCACCCTCGGCTCAGGCCGCTGGCCCGGTGCGCGAGTTGAACCTCCCTCAGGATCTGGGATCGCCGCAGTCCATCACCATCGATAAGGACGGGCGCCTCTGGTTCACCGAAAAGGTGGGCAAGAAGCTGACGATGTACGATCCGGACAAGAAGGTTTTTGCCAGCTATGCGCTGCCCGCTTCCTGGGGAAGCATCGGCTTTTCTCAAGTGACCGCGGGGCCGGATGGCGCGCTCTGGTTCACCGTCAATCGCTGGGCCGAGGGCTCCGAGGAGCCGCACATGCTGGGCCGCTTTGAGCCCGCCGAGGGCTTTTTCACCAAGCTTGCCGTACCCAACAAGGCAATTCCGCAGGAGTTGATGGTTGACCAAGCGGGGGTGGTCTGGTTCTTCGCCGCCAACAAGAACCATCTCTATCGAATCGACCCGAAAAGTTTTGCTCTCAAAGGCTATCCCATCCCGACCGCCAATGGGCATCCGCGCAGCTTGGCGGCAGGGCACGACGGGCGCATCTGGTTTGTGGAGGCCAACGCCAACAAGATTGGCGCATTCATCCCCGCGCGCGAGCAGTTCCGCGAATATGATGTACTCACTTCGTTTTCCACGCCTGGTCGGCTTGCGATCGACGGGCGGGGCAGGGTGTGGTTCGTACAGATGACCGCGAACCGCATCGGTGTGTTCTCGCCCGATCAGAACCGTTTCGACGAGGTGATCGTGCCGACCTCCGGCAGTGCGCCGGTGGCCTTGGCCAGCGACGACCAGGGGAACATCTGGTTCCTGGAGTACAAGGGCAACAAGGTGGGCGTCTTCAATTCCGAATCGGCGGTTTTTCGCGAATACGATATCCCGACCTACGGCAGCCTTCCTTCGGAGATGGTTCTGGACCGGGGTCGGTCGATGCTTTGGTTCACCCAGAGCGCCACCGATGCCAAGCGCTTGGGCATGCTGTCTTTGGAAGAGGCGTTGCGCGGTGAAAGCAAGCCGTCCGCGTCAGCCGCGGGCGCGGTGGTGGAGCCACACTCGGATGAGGCGTCGAGCAAGTGGTGGATCTTCGCCGCGGTTTTGACCGCGGTGCTTGTCCTGGCCGCTTGGATTGGCAGAAGCTCGTTCAAACGGCGGCGGTCATAGTTGGCCTGGGTGGCAGGGTGAACGCAGACCTGGCCACGCCGCCGGAATTCGTGCCGCCAGGCGGGGCTTGGCAGGCCAAGCGCCTGGTCGCCGCGCAAACTTGGCACCGGCTTGCGTGCCTCGGTCCATTGTTGCGGGGAATGCTAAGCCGCGCCGCGCTCCTGTGCGGCTTGGCCCTGGGCGGGTTGCCGGCCGGTCTGGCGTGGGCGAGCGATGCCTTCGAACTCTTCGCCATCAGCACGCCGCACGCTTACCCCACGCGCATCGCGATCGACAAATCCAACGTGGTCTGGTTCATCCAGTCGAACTTCCATCGGATTGGCAGCTTTCACGCGGGGAAGAACGCTTTCGCGGAATATGCCCCGCCGACGCCCAAGAGTTTTCCCTCGGACCTGGCGGTGGGTGCCGATGGTCGAATCTGGACCGTCGAGTCCAACGCCAATCAGCTCGGGGTCTTGAATCCAGCGAGCGGGTCATGGCAGGAATACGACATTCCGACCATCGAGAGCCTACCGTCCCGGATCGCCGTCGATCCGCAGGGCCGGGTTTGGTTCACCCAGTTCTACGGGAACAAGGTGGGTATGTTTGACCCGCGCCGCGAGACCTTCAAGGAGTTCCCGATTCGCACGCCGGCAAGTCGTCCCTCGGGAATCGTCGTGGACCGCAAGGGCACGGTCTGGTTTCTCGAAACTCAGGGCAACAAACTGGTCAAGCTGAATCCCGGCGATGGCGCGATGCGCGAGTTCGAGCTGCCACAGGCCTTCGAATCGCCCCGTGAGATCGCCCTCAGCAACTCGGGCATGCTCTGGTTCGGCGGACACATCGGGCGCAATCTCATGTCCTTCAACCCGGCCACGGCGAAGTTCTCTTCCTTCGCGCTGCCGCGCGGGGGCGTAATCGAGAGCTTGGCGGCCGCCGGCGACGGGAAGATCTATTTCACCCTACGCACCAGCAGCAAGATCGGCGTGTTCGATCCGGCTACCAGAGCCTTCCTGGAAATCGACGCCGCGCCGGGCAAGGGCAGACCAGGCGGCATCGGCATCGACGCCAAGGGAAACATCTGGTTTGCCGACACGGAAAAGAATACCCTGTCCAGGTTGGATGCGGGAATGGTGGCGAAGTTATGGCAAAAGTGATGCTGGGTGTACCAAGGGTGGTCGCTACTCGGTATCGGAGGGCGCGGCAGACATGAAGAAAGGGTTATGGATTTCAGGGTCCATCGGCGCTTTGGTGCTGCTGGCCGCAGGCTTGATTCTGCTGCCCAACCCGCTGGGCGCGAAGGTTTTGGCCGAGGCGAAGTATCGCGGCTATCTGCGTTACACCCCGGAAGAGGCGCTGGTCATCGCCTATGGCCGCTGCTCAGGCTGCCACACGGCGGAGAAGATGCTCAAGTATTGCGCCCGCTGCGGCCCGCCGTTCATCGTCGTGGTGCATTCGATGAAGAAGTACGTCGAGCTGAGCAACCAGAAGAAAGAAACGGTCAGGCCCTTCTCCGACGCCGAAGTGGTCGCGGTCGCGCAGACCTGGAATGCATTGGTCGGCAATTGGGAGCCGGGCTGGGGTGAAAAGAACTTGAAGAAACTGCTCCAGGGCGACGCGGCGCTAATCCGCCTGCTGGAGACCCCGATCGAGCATAGACCGATCGAAGCCGCGCTGAAGGATCGGCGTGCGCCGGGGTCGTACAAGGAGTGAATCCGCCTCTGGCGGGTGGTTCAGGAGCGTAGCCCGAGTAGCGGTGCGCCTGGCGCATCCGGCCGCGCCGCCACCTTGCGGTGCTGCGGTGCCCCGAGCCCGCTGCCGCGGCACTGGGCCAGCAACGTCGCCGCTCGTGCCGCCCTCAAATTCAGCCAAGACCCGCTCACGGCGCCGCCAGTAACCACGCACCCATGATTGACTTTTGCGCGTGGCTCAAGTAAAAACAGCGGGTCCGATTGTGGGCGGCAGTTTCGTTGCGCTTATCACCAAATCCCCGGAGCAAGGAAGGAACGCGATATGAATTTGTTTGCAGTGGTCGTATCCCTGGCGGCGGTTGCGCTGAGTGTGGTGCCCGCGTCGGCCCAAGCGGCGGGAGGCGACGCGATCTTCAAGAAGAATTGCGCGAGTTGCCACTACACCGATGGTCCGGCCAAGGAAAAGAGCATCGCGGACCAGTTGGCCAAGAAGGGCCCGGAGTTGTGGTACGCCGGCAGCAAATTCCAGAAGGCCTGGCTCACCGAGTGGCTCCAGAATCCAAAGCCCATTCGGCCGATGAAGTACAACTCCCTCACCGCCAAGAATGCCGGAGACCATCCCAAGTCTTCCGCGGCTGATGCGGGGGCACTGACCGAATTCCTGATGGGGCTGACCAGCCCTTTGGTGAAGGCCGGGGTGATT
>JACPUX010000063.1 GCA_016192065.1 Betaproteobacteria bacterium | reverse complement strand
TCGGCTTCTTCAACACCAAGCTGGAGATGGCGCGCGGCGCGCTGACGCTTAAGCCGCGGCTCTATTACAACACCTGGTATCACTATCACCCGGTAACCGGCGCCATCAACGAAACCGCGACCTGGGTATCGAACCTGGGCGGCGATTTCGAGGCGCAATACCGGCACCCAGGCGGCAGTTTGGTCGGCGGTGTGTCGCTGCGCCAAGAACGCGCCCCCGATTCGCGCAAGTATCGCTTCGCCAGCGTGATCACCACCGCCAGCCGCGGCGCCTGCGTCGATTCGGCCACGACCACTGCACGCATCGTCGCCACCTGCTCCGATGCCAAGGGGCTGCTTAACTCGCGCGAAGACAACGAAACCTTGCTGACCGGCATCTATTTGCAGGAATCCTGGCGCCCCAGTGAGCGCTGGATCGTCGATATGGGCGGACGTTTCGATTGGGTCGCTTTCGATAGCCGGGTTGAGGAATTCGGCCGCTACGATTACCGCAGCGGTGCGTACGTGAACGTCAATGCGCAGAGCCGCACCGAAAAAACCTTTCGCCTTCCGGCGCCCAAACTGGCCGCCAGCTATGCCTGGACCGACCACTTTCACGCCTACGCCATGGTGGCGCAAGCGGGCCAGGTGCCCGCGGGTTCGGAGATTTCCACCAATCCCTCGCTCGATGCCGCGATCTCCCGCAATCACGAGTTGGGGCTCAAGGGCCGGGCCAAGCATTGGAGCCTCGACGCCAGCCTCTATTTCACTCAAGTGCGCGACGAAATCGTGCAGCAGAACAATGGGGGCGTCACCACCTATCTCAATGCCGGGCGCACTGAGAAGAAGGGCTTCGAGCTACAAGGCCGCATGGAATTCGGTCAGGGTTGGGAGACCGGTGCTTACCTGAGTCTTACCGACTACACCTACAAACAGTTTACCGAGCTCGTGTCCAACGCCAACCTCGATCGCGCCGGCAAAACCCTGCCCTTCGTGCCCCGTCAGCAATACGGCCTGCATTTGGGTTGGAAGAACGAGCACTGGCGTGTGCGCTTGGCCGCCAATTCCTGGGGCGAATATTGGCTGGACAATGCCAACACCGAAAAATACCAGGGCTGGGAATGGGTGACCAATCTCTCGCTAGCCTATCGTTGGCAGGCGCATTCGCTCACCCTCAACGTCGACAATGTGTTCGACAAGCACTACGCCTTCGAGGTGAAGAAGGACACCAGCGGCAAAGTGACTTACGCCGCCGCCGCGCCCCGGCAAATGATGCTGACCTACCGTTACGAGTTCAAATGAAAGCGCCTTTCTGCGGTCGCCTGGCGCTCCTCGCCGCGCTGTCGTTTCCCGGGCATTGGGCCGCCGCAAACCACGCGGGGCACGACGCTCCTGCGCACGAACGGCACGGTGCCCCGGCCCAAGCCCCGGCCACCAACGCTGTTGCGAAGGAGGCCGTGCCGGCCGGCGCGCGACCGCGCCACGAAGCGAAAATCTGGACACGCCTGCCCAACATCCAAACGGCCGGACGCGGCGAGCGCAACACCGTAAAGCTCAAAGTGTTCGGCATGGATGCGACGGAGCTGACGGTGTACGCGCCCGGCGGACCCGCCGAACGCATGCGCGTGAGTTATCCGCTTGGCGCCGAAGGGGCCAGCATCAGTAGCGCCGCGCCGGGGATGGGCAACTATCACTGGGTCATCGCGCGCGGTGAAACCCCAGAAGAAGTTCGCGTTGCATCCACCGCCTGGTATTTCAGCAACCCCGGCGATGCCCCCACCCGACTACTGCGCGAAATCCGGCATGAACTGGAGATCATTCCCCAGCCGCTGCCGCGCGAACACGCGAGCTACCGCGAGAGTGAAAAGTGGCGCTTTCTGGTGCGCTGGCAGGGTCAAGCGCTGCCGCGCCAGGCAGTGCACCTGGAAACCGAACTGGGGACGCGCATGAGTGTGTTGACCGACGAACAAGGTGTCGCCACCGTCGTATTTCCGCGCGATCAGCGTCCCAATCCGGCGCCGGCCAAAGAGCACGCCCGCCCGCCCCGTTCCAAATTTGTACTGGCAGCGGAAAAAGAAGAGGGCGGTCGGCGCTATATCACCGCCTTCAACTACCAATATGGTCCCGACCCCGATCGCCAGCGCGACCTCGCCTGGGGCGCCGGGTTTGCCGTTCTGGGCATGGTCGCGGCTTTGCCCCTGCTGCGGCGGCGGCAAATCGCCGCTGCGGGAGAGAAACCAAATGCTTAAATCGATCTTCCCCACGCTGGGTCGCCTGCGCTTCGTGGTCCAGGTGTTGATGCTGGTATTCACAGTTTACGGCGCGGCCCTGGTCGGTCACTACGCCGCGGAGAAAATCACCGGCGCGCTGCCGGCGCTCTCCTGCGCCTATGACATGCAAAACGCCGCCTACTGCGTGCTCATTCCCACGCAACACCAAGTGCATCACCGCATCGGCGAAGGACTCGTGCGAGCGCAAGAATTCACCTTTGCCATCGTGCTGCCACTGGTGTTCACGGTGCTCACGTTTTTTGCTTTCTTCTTTCTGCTGGGCAAAACCTTCTGCGGCTGGATCTGCCCCTTGGGCACCTTGCAGGAGTTGCTTGGCCGCATCGGCCGGCGTTTTCACATTGGCCCGCGCCGCTTGGAAGCGGGGGACTTGGTGGAGAACCGCAAAGTCCGCCCGGTGAAGTGGCTCATGCTGCTGGTGCTGGTGTTTCTTTTGCCCTTGCTCGCCGGCTTGGGCATTGCGCCGCATTCCCTGGGCAACCCGTATTGTGACGTGTGTCCATCGCGCATCGCCACCACGCTGCTCACCGGCAATACCGAGCAACTGGCGCTACGCGTCGACGACGGCGTGAGCTTTGCCCTGGGTGCCGCCGCCAATGCGCTGATCGGCTTCATGCTCGTCGGCGCGCTGGCGATTCGCCAGCCCTTCTGCCGCATCTGCCCCATGCTGGCTTTCAACGCGCTGTTCCAGCGCCTGTCGCCCATGCGTCTGGCCAAGCCGGTGCGGCACGCCAACTGCGGACAATGCACTATTTGCGCCGAAGCCTGCCCCATGGACATCCGCGAAGTGGCCACCGAACAAGGTCGTCGTGCCTATCACGAAGACTGCACGCTCTGCGGGCGCTGCGTGGAATTCTGCCCGCAGGATGGCACCTTGAGCCTGAAGTGGGGGCCTTTCAAGCTCTTCTCTTCCCGGCGCGAGTATTACAAGAATCGCGTCAAGGGCGAGTTGCCGGATGGCACGGTGAAGCCGATGAAGTTCGTGCGACGGGAAGCCACGGCGGCTAACCCGTGAACGAGATCGCCCCGCCAGAGAGTGTGACTCTCGCCACGGTGTGGCTCTTGGGTGTTTCCATGGGGCTCACCGCCTGCACCGTGACTTGTCTGCCGTTTCTGGGCACTTGGGCGCTGGGACGCGCGAGCCACCCAGGCGAAGCGCTGCGGCACACCGCGGCGTTCTTGGTCGGGCGCGTGCTCACCTACGCCCTGCTGGCGGCTCTGGCGGGCGCGGCGGGATTGGGGCTCGCGCGGGCTCTGGGTGGCAACGTGGGCAATGCCGCCATCGGCCTGGCGAGCATCCTCGCGGGTGCGTGGTTGGTGCTGCGTCCCCAGGGCCGGCATGCCGCGCCAGCACCCGCCGTGGCCGTGGTCAAAGTGCATCGCGAAAAACCGCGCGACCACATGCCGCCGCTCTTGTTGGGCGCCACCTTGTCGCTCACGCCTTGCACGCCTTTGGCTTCGCTGCTGGCTCTGTCGGCCAGCGCCGGCAGCGCGCCGCAGGGTGCTCTGATGGGCCTCACTTTCGGCCTGGGCGCGGCGGTTACGCCCATTCTCGTGCTCGTGCCCTTGGCCGGGCGTTTAGGGCGAGAACTGCTCTCCGGCCGCGCCTGGCTCTCGCGCTGGCTCGTTTGGGCTTCGGCGGCGGTGCTGATCATTCTCGGTTTGCGACGCTGGTGGGTCTTGCTGTAACGCGCTTTCTTCCCTGCCTAGACGTCTTGTGTAGGAGCGCCGGAAGGCGCGAGCCTTTTCTTCCAGTCGTCGCGGTGGCGACATCGCAAAACCCTCGCGGCTGCCGCCGCTCCTACAATAAGCCAAGGCGCAGGAAGAGGGTGACACATCCACCGCAGCCTGTAGGAGCGCCGAAAGGCGCGAGGCGTTTGGTTCTTGCCCTATCCCACCAGCCTCACTCCCGCGGCGAGCAGCGTTTCGTGCAGGCGCGCAATATGCGGATGCCCGGTGGTTTCCACCGTGCAGACCACACGCACCTCGGAAACATCCGGCCCGGAGAAGGCGCGGTCGTGCACGATTTCTTTGATGCTGGCGCCGGTGCTGGCGATGATTTCCGACAGCCGCGCGAGCCCTCCCGGACGATCGCTGATGCTCACGGTGAAGCGGCTGAGCCGCCCATCGGTGACCAGGCCCACCCCGATCACGCGATCGAGAATGGTCAGATCGATGTTGCCGCCGCAAAGCACCAGCACCACGCGCTTGCCCTTCAGGTGATCGAGCTTGCCGGCGAGAAAGGCCGCCAGCGGCGCCGCGCCGGCGCCTTCGACCACACTCTTTTCCAACTCGATCAAGCGCAGGATGGCCAAAGCCAAGGAGGCTTCGTCCACGGTGACCACTTCATCGAGTACCGGTCGCAGGGCCTCGAACACATGGCTGCCGATTTGATTGACCGCCAAGCCGTCGGCCAAAGTGGGCTTTAGCGGCACCGCCACGGGCTGGCCCGCGGCCATAGCACCGCTGAGGCAGGCGGCATGTTCGGGCTCGACCCCGATCATGCGTATGTGCGGCGCGCGTGCCTTCACCACCGTGCCCATGCCCGCCAACAGCCCTCCGCCGCCCACCGGTACCACAATGGCGTCGATGTTCTCGGTCTGCTCCAAAATCTCCAAAGCCATGGTGCCTTGGCCGGCCATGATCTGCGGATTGTCGAAAGGGTGAATGAAAGCGAGCCCCTGTTCGTGCGCGAGCGCTTCGGCATGGGTGCGCGCTTCGACCAGGGCTTCGCCGTGCAAAATGACCCGCGCGCCCAACTGCCGGCAGGTGGAGACCTTGATCAAGGGTGCAAAGCGCGGCATCACCACGGTGACCGGAATCCCCAGGAGGCCGCCGTGGTAGGCGATACCCAGCGCATGATTGCCGGCCGAGGCGGCGATCACGCCGCGCTGGCGGGCGCCGGCGTCGAGCTGCATCAGCGCATTGCGCGCGCCGCGCTCCTTGAAGCTGCCGGTGCGCTGCAAGTAATCGAGCTTGCAAAAAACGTGCGCGCCGGTGAGTTGCGACAAAGGAATCGACTCCACGCAAGGGGAGACGTAGATGCCACTGGCGATGCGATGCCGGGCGGCGAGAATGTCTTCGAGGGAAAGGGCCATGGCGGTGCTCTCGTGAAGCGTGTAAACAAAAAAGGCCCGGCGGGGTAGCGGCGGGCCTTGGGCGTCTCTTGCCGCTTTAGCTGCATTTATCAAGCGCCCGCAAGCTGAGACTCAAATCGGCGCTGAAGAAGTATGCGGGGCGCGGCAGCCCGCGTCAAGCAAGGAAATTGCCAGCCTCGAGGCAATCCGCTTTGCGCCTGCGGCGGGTGGAAGGTTCAGCTCAAGTTCGGGTGTTTCGTCGCCAACCATGCGTTCACGGTCGAGAACAATTCTCGCGCCTGGGCAATGCAGTCCAATACGGCAGAGTCGGGAACCGGCTCGCCATCGTAGTCGGTAAGATGGCGCTGCTTGCGTAACGCGTCGAGAACGATCAATCGTTCGGGTGTCAGTTCCAAGGTCAATCGAAGTGTCTGGATCGCCGTCTGGTGATGACCCGGTCGGCTTGTTAGTGTGCGATAGCCTTGCGCATGCAGCGCAACCATGGCGCACTGCATGATCGCCTTGTAGGCGGCATCAAAACGATTCTCAGCGCTGAGCGCTGGGAGGGCGGCATCGGCAAGGTTTCGCTCCGCTGCCGCAAGCAAGCGCGCGATCGTCGCCGCGTCGGGAGTAACCGCCTCAATGCTAATGCCCAAGAGGTTTCGCAAGGTCATGATGGTTACCGATCAGAAAAATCTTTGGTTTGGCGACGATTTCACGCACAAATGCGCTTCCAGCTTGCAGCTTGGCCTGCCATTCCTTGGGGTTGTATACCTTGGGGTTGATTTCACGACCAATCACCGCCTGTGCTGGATGCAAAAGCCGCACGGCTTCGGCAAACGAAATGTTGCCCACGAGCAGCACATCCACATCGCTACTGGCACGCTCCGTCCCTCGGGCCACGGAACCGAATATGATTGCAACGCGAAGCTTCTCGGCGACCGGGGCAAGGCGCTGCGCGATAACGTCGGAGAGTCCGGCGGTCTTGCGCAGAATGCTCGCTAGTTCTTCGAAAACGGGGCATTCCCGGTTGGCGGTGTAATAAACCTGCTTACCCTGTTCGGTTCGCAGAAGAATGCCGGCTTGCGCCAAGCGCGATAGCTCCTTGTGCAGCGTACCCGCCGCAGTCCCGGTGAGGCGGGCGATCTCGCGTACGTGACTCTGGCGTTCCGGATGCAGCAGAAGCAGCGCCAAGACACGGCGGCGATAACCCGCGAAAAGCAGATTGGAGAGCGCTTGAAGCATAATCGGCTACAAATGTAGCGCAAATGGCTGCAACAGGCAATCAGCTTGGCGGTCCGCGAGCTGATAATCGGGGTTCGGGCAGAAAGTCGCGGTTTCTTCCAAAGAACGGGGGGGGGGAAGTCGCTGCCATTTTCAATTCGCGTCGCCCTGGGGCAGAATGGCGGCATCGGAGCACAGGCACTCCGAAGCGGCGATTCCGGGG
Organism: Betaproteobacteria bacterium; assembly: GCA_016192065.1. Lineage (GTDB taxonomy): Bacteria > Pseudomonadota > Gammaproteobacteria > Burkholderiales > Casimicrobiaceae > JACPUX01. The sequence continues at coordinate 30,739 of JACPUX010000063.1, read as the reverse complement.
CGAAATGGACCATCGGCCGCGCCTATCGGCGAAGTGGGTTTTCGGTGATGAGTTCAAGACGGACTAGGGTAGGGAAAGGGGAGCAGAGTGGAGCACGTTGCCGAATGTGAGCGCCAAGACAGCACTGGTGGAGCGGGGCAGGTTTCCGACGTGGCTTTTCAATGGCCGTCGTGGCAATTCGACTCCCGACCCTGTTTCCCCCGACCCTGTTTCCCCCTCATTCATCAAGTGCTTTCGAGTCGGGAAAAAAGCACGAATAGCCCATTCAGTTTGGTATTGGCACGAGGACTATGATCGATGGCCGAATACAGGGGACATTTTCGCGCTAATAGGCGAAATCGCCTCGACGAAGGCCGATGCTGTCTCAATGGTCTCTGGGATCTGGCGACCTCGGCGCCATCAGAATGGGAAGAGTAGTTAACCTTCAATGGTAGACGTGGCGATTCGACTCCCGACCCCGTTGTCCGCCCGACCCCGTTGTCCCGCGACCCCGTTGTCCCGACCGACTCCCGACCCCGTTGTCCCGACCCCGTTGTCCCGCTCGACCCCGTTGTCCCGCTCCGCGCGACCCTGTTTCCCTCGCCGACCCTGTTTCCCTATCGCGTGTCATTACAGTGATTAAGAGTAGATGAACGCGGAAAGCACAGCCAGGTTCCGGGGTGCGCTTGAGAGTTTCATCTCAGGGGTCGATCGAACGCGCGCGGCCGCTGACGAAATCGCCACGATTGTTGTCGAGGATTTTTACGATGATGATCGATTTCAGGATTTGCTAGAGGCAAGTGATCTCTACAGTCCAGAGGGTAGTAGCGGCTATTTTGGTGAGGCCGATCTTGTATCGCACTGCCGGATCGCGCTCGCGCGGTTGGTGCCCTAGCGAGCGTAATAGCGCAATAGGGGACAGACCCTCAATAGCCAGTAGTCTTTGCGATTCAACCCCCGAGCCCGCTATTCGCGAGCTGTCGTTATCGACGCGACCCCCCTATCGACGACCCCGATGTCCCGCCTTTATCCCGCACACCTCTTTCCGCGCAACCATGTTTTCGCGCATTTCACTGATGGAGCTTGTTGATGTTTTCCTGGCGTTTTCATTTCACCCGATTGATCTTGGTGTCGCTCACGATCCTTGCCGGTCAAACTCAAGCCGCCGACTGTCCCTGGCTGCCGGTAATGAAAGTCGAGCAGGCCTTGCCCCATCTGAGTCCCTGGAAGGCAGGCGAGGCAAGCGCCGCCGGTCACTGCGATTTCAGCAGCTACGTAGCCGGCGGGGGCGGCGCCATGGAGGGCTATCCGAAGCTGACCTTCACCCAGCAACACCATGCGAGCGCCAGCGAGGCGCGCGACAGCCTGAAGGCCGTAAGAGACCAAGGCAACACGGCGGACTACACCATTCAGCGACTTCCTGCTTTGGGACCCGAGGCCATGGTTCTATTGCCGACACCTCGCGCCATGAGTCCGCAAACGACCAGTTGGATGACCCATCACGACAAGGTCGGACTCTTCGTGAGCTGGACCGGCGAGGCGCCGCTCACCGGCGCCGAGCGCCAAGCGTTGGAGACTTTGATCGCCGCCGCGCAGAACAAAGCCACGCAAGCGGGCGTCGTCACGCAGACCTCTCGCTGCCCCTACTGGGACGAAAAGGCAGTGAAGAAACTGCTCCCTGGGAAGGAGTTCCGGGTGCAGCAGTTGGGGGCCGGCCAATGTGCCGCGAGCGTCGCCGCGGGAGGAGTGGTCTCTCTGGTTTTCACCAACGAGAAGGATGCCGCAAGCGCCGAAGCGCACCTCAAGGCAAGGCGGTCAGGGTTTTGCCGCTACCTGCCCTTGCCGGAACTTGGGGAGTCGGCAGTATTGGAGCACTCGTGCAGCACCGGGGCCGTACAAAACGTGGTCTTCTTTTCGACTGGCCAAGCGGTGTATGCGCTGAGCTTCGATCTTCGCCGAAAAGACGCGCAACCCAGTGCCGCGCAACGCGAGTTGCTGCTTCAAGTCGCCCGTAGCGTGGCGAAGAAAATGGCGCCTTGAGCCGTGATGTGCCGCGCCGCCGGGGGGGAATGGCTGGTCGCTGACCAGCGGTGGGCCGCTTCAGTTTTCCAGTATTGCCGCCAGGCGCGCAAGCGCTTCTTCAACGAGATCGTTTGGCGCACGTTCCAGGCGCTTGGCGCGGCGGGCGGTGAGGTCCAACATGCGGACTTTGTTGACCAGCGCCACACCCTGGGTCTTGCAGCCGGCGAGCACGACCGCAAAGCCGGCGTGGCGTGAATAGTCACCGCCTTGAGTGATAGGCGCCACAAGTACGTCACCCAGGCGGTTGAAGTCGCGCGTCGTGAGCACCAGAGCCGGGCGTGAGCCCCCTTGCTCATGGCCGCGCACCGGGTCGAGGGGGACGTTGACGATATCGCCCCGGTCGAACTGCGCCACTACCAAGCCTCCCGGCCGATCGGTTTGGCTGCATCCCAGTCCTTCATATCGGCTGGGGGCTTCGCTTTGAGATCACATTGGGCGATCAAGTCGGCAAGCCGGAATTTTTGCTTACGCGCGAGCACGATCTTCCCGTCGGGAGTGGTATCCAAGCTCATACTCTGACCGGCGGCCAGGCCAAGATCCTTCAAGACCGGCGGGGGGAGCACCGCAACGGTGCTGTTGCCGTAGCGGCGCAAAATCACTTCCATTGCGATTCCTGTTTAGCATCGTTGAACATTGTGCAGTCTAGCCCAGGCGTACCCCGCGGTCAACGCCGATGCCCTGGCGCTTCCTCCCGTCAAAAAAGTCGCGGCTTTGCCAAAGAACCCGGGTAAAATCGCTGCCGTTTTCAAACCACCGCTAGGCGAGGTAAATCATCATGGCCATGGACGTCGTCGATTACGAAATTTTCGGCAGTGAAATGCAATACATCGAAGTGGAGCTCGACCCCGGCGAGGCCGCGGTGGGTGAGGCGGGCACCATGATGTACATGCAGGACGGCATTCAAATGGACACCGTTTTTGGCGACGGTTCGCAGCAGAACAGCGGCTTCATGGGCAAGCTCTTGGGCGCGGGCAAGCGCTTGCTGACCGGCGAATCGCTGTTCACCACGGTGTTTCACAACGAAGGCAGCGCCAAGCGGCGGGTGGCCTTTGCCGCGCCTTATCCGGGAAAGATCATTCCGGTGCACCTTTCGGAAATCGGCGGCACGCTGATTTGCCAAAAAGACTCGTTCCTGTGCGCGGCCAAGGGCGTCTCGCTGGGCATCGCCTTCCAGAAGAAGCTGGGTGTGGGCCTCTTTGGCGGCGAAGGTTTCATCATGCAGCGCCTCGAAGGCGATGGCTGGGCCTTCGTGCACGCCGGCGGCACGCTCTTGGAGCGCACCCTGCAAGCCGGAGAAACGCTGCGCGTGGATACCGGCTGCGTGGTGGCCTTTCAGCCCACGGTGGACTTCGACATCCAGTTCGTGGGCAAGATCAAATCGGCGATCTTCGGCGGCGAGGGCTTGTTCTTTGCCACGCTCACCGGGCCGGGCAAGGTGTGGCTGCAATCGCTGCCTTTGTCGCGCCTCGCGAACCGCATCATCCTCTCGGCGCCGGCCGCGGGCGGCAGCTCGCGCGGCGAAGGCTCACTCTTGGGCGGCGTGGCGCTCGGGAGCATACTCGGCGGCGACGACTAATCGCCCCAGCGTCGAGACACGAATTCGCCGATGTCGCAAGAATTCGAAGTCAGGCTGTTCGGCCCCGGGCTACCCGGCGCGGGGGCGAGCGCCAAGGCGCGCTGGGAATTCGAGGCGCTCTCGCTGACGGCCGCGGACCAGGATTTCTGCGCGCCCGGCCGTGCCCTGGAGCTGCGGGGTGCTGGCTTCAACAACGAGCGCCTGCGGGTGGCCTGGCGCGATGCGGCGGGCGAGTTCACGCTGTTTCTGGAGACCGCCGCGGCGCGTGCCGCTTTTGCCGCACACGCGCCGGCTTCGCTGAAGGCGAAGCTCGGTCTGGCCCAAAGCGCCGCGCGGCGCACCGATATCCGCTTCAAGCTCGGCTGGGCGGTACTGGGGCTGGTGCTGCTGCTGCCGATTCTGTTGTTGCTGGGCTTTTATCTCCAGGCGGATGCCGTCGCCGGCTGGGTGGCCGAACGGATGCCCGTGGAAATGGAGCAAAAGATCGGCGAGCTCACCGAGCAGCGCATCAAGTTGGAATTCCGTCCGCGCACCGAGGGCGCGGCCTATGACGCGGTGCAGGCGTTGGCCCGGCGTTTGGAGCCACCCTCGCGCTTCAAGTATCGCTGGCATTTGGTCGATCGGCCCGAAGTCAACGCTTTTGCCGCACCGGGCGGGGTGATCGTGGTCTTCTCCGGGCTGTTGCGCCAAGCACAGACGCCCGAGGAAGTCGCGGGCGTCTTGGCGCACGAAATCGGGCACGTGGAATTGCGTCACAGTCTCAAAGCCGCAGTCAAGGATCTGGGCTTTCAAGCGCTGTTGTCCTTCGCCTTGGGCGACCTGGCGAGCACGCTGGCTGGCGACCTCGCCGCCAAACTCACCGAGCTTCAGTTCTCGCGCGACGCCGAGGCCGAGGCCGACCGCTACGGGCTCCAGCGTTTGTTGGAGGCCAGTGTCGATCCGCGCGGCCTGCCGACATTTTTTGCGCGCCTCGCGCCGCAAGAAAAAGGCTTGGCGCTGCCGGCGATGTTGTCCACCCATCCGCCTTCCAAAGAGCGCATGGTGGCAATGGAGGGCGCCATCGGAAAACTCCCCCCGAAAGACTATCGACCCTTGGAACTGGATTGGGCGGCGGTGCGGGCGGCGGTTGGGGACTGAGGAGAACGGAGTCCACTGATTCCTCAGCCGGACGAGCCGAAACCAAAAAGGATCGCTGGGCGGCGGCAAGCAGCGAACAAACCTTTCTAACAACAAGGGGGGAAGCTCCTTGTGAATCCCGCGCAGGACCAAGGGGTGCGCCCGCTTGTAAACCCAACCCCATCAGCCCTTCGAATCATCTTGTCTCCAATGGTGTGCAGATTTGGGGCATTGCGGACGAGCGCCCCGCCCCTTTGCCAAGCGTCTTGCCCGAGTTGACCCTTGCGCGGGTGCCCCCGCCAAATCTCTAGGCCGATTCGTCTAAAGCGTATAAATACAATGGGGTATGGCTACTTGTCCGACAACCGACAACTATGCTATCGTCACCCCCGGTAGTCGACCCGCCAGCGACGTTTTCTGACGATCGCTTCGAGATGCGGGGCATTGAGGAAACCAATACCGCGGAGGACTAGAAATGATCACCCCTAAACGCAGATTTGCTTTCGTGTTTGCCCTGTTTGCCAGCTGCTTCGCGCTGGCCGCCCAGGCGCAGCTCATCGACAAGAAGGCCTTGTCTCTGGCCGAGGCTCGGAAGGCGCTGAGCGCGGCGACTGACGAGGCGCGCAAGAACAACGTGAATGCCGTGATTGCGGTCGTGGACGACGGCGGGTTTTTAGTGGCCTACGAAAAAGCCGACAAAGCGGGCAGGATCAGCACCGATGTCGCCATCGGCAAGGCGCGCGCCGCATCGCTGTTCCGCCGGTCCACGGCGGGCCTCGAGGAGGCGGTGCCCAAGCGGCCGGCGATGACAACCATTCCGGACCAGGTATTGCTCCAGGGCGGCATGCCGATCAACGTGGATGGCGAAGTGATCGGTGGGGTGGGTGTCAGTGGCGGCTCGCCGCAGCAGGACGAGGTGATTGCCGCGGCCGGCGCCAACGCCGTCGGTGTCAAGCGTTAAGCGACGCCAATTTCTCACGCCGAAGCCGGCACGCCCGTCGTTTGTTGCGGCGGGAAAGACCGGCCTCCTAAACCCCGGTTGCCATCATGTCCCTCGATCACCAGGAACTGAAAGCCGCGTTATCCAGCGGCCTGTTGTCCTTTCCGATTACCGACTTCGATGCCCAGAGCGAGTTTGACGAAACCGGATATTGCCGGCGGCTCGAATGGTTGCTTTCTTATCATCCGGCGGGTTTGTTCGCCGCCGGCGGAACCGGCGAGTTCTTCTCGCTGGACCTGGCTGAGTATCGCCGCATCATCGCGGCCGCCGTCGCGGTGTGCAAGGGCAAGGCGCCAGTCGTCGCCGGGGTGGGGTATTCCACACGTCTTGCGATCGCTTTCGCGCAGGAAGCGGAGCGCCAGGGTGCGGATGGGATACTCATTCTGCCGCATTATCTGACCGAGGCCGATCAGGAAGGCGTGCGCAGGCACGTGACCGCGATCTGCCGATCCGTGAAGATCGCCGCGCTGGTCTATAACCGCGGCGTTTGTCGACTCGACGGCGAACATGTCGAGCGCATCGCGGCTGAGTGCCCCAATCTGGTCGGGTTCAAAGACGGCATCGGCGACGCTGACCTTTTGCTGTCGGTGCGCTGCCGTTTGGGCGACCGTTTGATGTACCTCGGCGGAATGCCGACCGCCGAAATCTTCGCCTTGGCCGCCAAGGCCATGGGGGTTTCAACCTATTCCTCGGCGGTCTTCAACTTCGCGCCGGAAATAGCGATGCGCTTCTATCAAGCGGTGCAGACCGATGATCGCGGGCAAATCGATCGACTGCTGGCCTCGTTCTATTTGCCCCTGCTGAAGATTCGCAATCGTCGGCCGGGTTACGCGGTGAGCATGATCAAGGCGGGTTGTCGCCTCCTTAACAAAGGTGGCGGCGCGGTGCGGTCGCCGCTCCTGGATTTGGGTTCGGAAGAGACCACTCAGCTCGCAGCGCTGCTCGCGGCGGCGGGCGTGACGGCATAGACAAACCGCTAGGGGAGGGCGCAAGTGGTCCAGGACAAAGACGGCGATTCGCGGGGCGAAGTCCACCGCAATTGGATCGGCGGGCAGTGGGTCAAAGGCCCCGAAGTCATCGCCAACATCAACCCCTCGAATGTCGCCGAGGTCGTCGGCTGGTACGCCAAGGCAGACCAAGCGGCGGCGCAGGCGGCAATCGATGCGGCGGCTGGCGCATTTGCCGCTTGGGCAGGCACTTCCCCCCAGCTTCGCGCCGATGTGCTGGACCGCGTCGGAACCGAACTGCTCGCGCGCCGGGAGGCCTTGGGTACGCTGCTGTCGCGGGAGGAAGGCAAGACCCTCGGCGAAGGAATCGGTGAGGTAACTCGCGCCGGTCAGATCTTCAAATTCTTCGCCGGAGAGGCGCTGCGCAATGAGGGGGATTTGCTCGATTCGATTCGTCCGGGCGTCCGCGTCGAAGTGACGCGTGAACCCGTGGGCGTGATCGGCGTCATTACGCCTTGGAACTTTCCCATCGCCATTCCGGCATGGAAAATCGCGCCGGCGCTTGCGTTCGGCAACTGCGTCGTATTCAAGCCCGCTGAACTCGTGCCGGGCAGCGCCTGGGCACTGACTGAGATTCTGTCGCGATCGGGGCTCCCGGAGGGGGTTTTCAACCTCGTCATGGGGGCCGGTTCGGTGGTCGGTGAAGCAATCGTTGCTTCGCCGCGCGTTGATGCCGTGTCCTTCACCGGATCGGTCGAGCGCGGCCGAGCCCTGGCGCAGAGCGTTGTTGCTCGGGGCGGCAAGGTGCAATTGGAAATGGGCGGCAAAAACGCGCAAGTGATCGTCGATGACGCCGACCTGCCGCGCGCCGTGGAGATCACCGCGCAAAGCGCCTTCTTTTCCACCGGGCAGCGTTGCACCGCGGCCAGCCGCATCATCGTCACGCAGGGCATTTACGAGCGCTTCGTGGGCGCGCTGGTCGAACGGGTCGCGGCGCTGCGGGTGGACGACGCACTCAAACCCAATACCGATATCGGACCAGTGGTCGATATGCGCCAACTACAGCAAGACCTGGACTACCTCGACATTGCGCAGCGCGAGGGTGCGCGCTTGGTGATTGGTGGCCAGCGGCTGCGGCGCGAGGCGGAAGGTTTTTACCTTGCGCCGGCGCTGGTGGTCGATTCGGCGCCCCAAATGCGCGTCAACAAAGAGGAGATCTTCGGGCCGGTCGCCAGCGTCATCCGCGTCGCCGACTACGAAGAGGCGCTTGCCGTGACCAACGACACGGTCTTCGGCCTGACCGCCGGAATTGCCACGACCTCATTACGCCTGGCCGAGCACTTCAAACGTCACGCTCAGGCAGGCATGGTCATGGTGAACGTACCCACCGCCGGCGTGGACTATCACGTGCCCTTTGGCGGTCGCAAGGGCTCAAGTTTCGGGCCGCGGGAACAAGGTCGCTACGCGCGGGAGTTCTACACTACGGTGAAAACTTCCTACGTGGCGGCCTGAAGACGAGGCTCGGAGCAGGCGGCGTCAATAAGGCGCCAGGCCTGCGCCGGTTGTCTCAGCTACACCAATGATCTAATCGAGGAGAGATTTCATGAATAAAGTGTTTGCCTTACTTGCCCTACCTTTCGCTTTGTCGCTGTCGCCAATCGCTGCAGCGCAAACGCTGCTCAAACTAGGCCATTACGCCGAGGTGGCCCATCCTGCGCATACGGCGGCGCTGCAGTTCGCCAAGAATGTCGAGGCGCGCACCCAAGGTGCGGTCAAGGTGCAGATCTACCCCGCCAATCAGTTGGGGTCCCCCCCCGAAGTGTTGCAGCAGACCAAGCTGGGCACCATCGACATGGCACTGCCCACGCACGGACAAATGGACAAATACGAGAAGGCATTTGCCGCGGTCGTTTTGCCTTTTGCCTTCGAGAACCTGGCCCACGCCCATCGCGCGCTCGACGGAGAAGGCACGCAATGGCTGGCCCCGTTGGCGGAGAAGCAGGGTTTCAAGATGCTGGCGCACTGGGAATGGGGCTTCCGTCATCTGACCAACAGCAAGCGTCCGGTCAATAAACCCGAAGATGTTGCCGGCCTCAAGGTTCGCGTGCCGCCGGAGGTGCAACTCGAAGCGGCCATGGCGGCATTGGGTGCGCAGGTGACGAAGATTGCCTTTCCCGAACTTTACATGTCGCTATCCCAAGGCGTTGTGGACGGCCAGGAGAACCCGATCTCGGTGATCGCCTCGAACAAGATCTACGAGGTGCAGAAACATTTGGCGCTCACGAACCACGCGTACAATTCGATGATTCACGTCATGAACCTCGAGAAGTGGAATCGCCTCACGCCCGCGCAGCAGAAAGTCGTGCAAGAGGAAAGTGCGGCCGCCGGTGCGATGATGCGCAAAGCCATGGCCGACGCCGAAGCGAAACAAATCGCCGATCTCGGCGCGGCGGGTATGGCGGTGACCCGTCCGGATACCAAACTCTTCCAGGCGAAGATGGGACCGGCCTACAAGCAGATTTCCGACTACGCTGGAGATGCCAACGTCAAGAAGCTCTTGGCAATTGCCGAAAAGGCCAAGAGCAAGTAGGCGCATTCTAACTCCCCACGCCACGAACTACTCCTCATGGCCACCTTGTTCATCTTTCTGGTGCTGATCGGTTTCTTGCTTCTCGGGATACCGATCGCGGTGGCCATGGGGCTCACGGCGGTGATCGGATTCGTGGTGTTGGGCGACGCGGCGACCCTCAATATCGTCGGTCAGCGGATCTACGCCAGCACCACGGCATTTCCGCTGCTCGCGATTCCGTTTTTCATACTTGCCGGCAATCTCATGAACACGGGCGGTATGACCGAGCGCATATTCAATGTGGCCCATACCCTGGTGGGCCATCTCAAGGGCGGGCTCGGACACGTCAACATCGTCGGCTCGATGATCTTTGCCGGAATGTCCGGGTCGGCGCTTGCCGATGCCATGGGCCTAGGCGCGGTCGAAGTCAAGGCAATGACCGAGAAGGGCTACCAGCGCCCGTTTGCCGCCGCGGTTTCGGCCGCTTCGGCCACCATCGGACCGGTGATACCGCCTTCCGTGCCGCTGGTGATTTTCGGCTCCATGACCGGCGTTTCGGTTGGCGCCCTGTTCCTCGGCGGGCTCATTCCGGGTTTGCTCCTGGGCGCGGCGATGATGGTTACCGTAGCGGTGATCGCTCGGCGCCGCAACTATCCTTGCGAGCCCCGCGCCACGCTGGCCGACGCCACCCGCCATCTGGCCAACGGCCTGTTGGCGTTGCTCACTCCCGGCATCATCATGGGGGGCATATTGGGCGGCTTCTTTACGCCGACGGAGGCCTCAGTCGTGGCCTGCCTGTATGCCCTTTTCCTTGGCAAAGCGGTCTACCGCGAACTGCAATGGAGCGATCTGCCCAAGATTTTGCTCGACACCGCCAACCAGACGGCGCAGGTGATGTGGATTGTCGCGGCCGCCGGCCTCTTCGGCTGGCTGCTGATTTTTCTGCGGGTACCCGATGCCCTCATCGAGGGCTTGACGGCGCTGTCGGCCAATAAATGGGTGGTTTTGGCGCTCATCAACGTGATCTTGTTGATCCTGGGCTGTTTCATGGAGGGCATTGCGGTGATCTTGCTCACCGTACCGATCTTCATGCCGATCATCCTCAAGATGGGCATCGATCCCGTGCATTTTGGCGTGGTGATGACGCTCAATCTCATGCTGGGATTGCTCACGCCTCCGGTGGGCATGGTCCTGTATGCAATGTCATCCATCGCCAAGGTTTCGATCTTCGCCTTGACGCGAGAGCTCGTCCCCTTTTTCTTGGCGGTGCTGGCCGTCTTGATCTTGATTACTTTCGTTCCGCCGCTCGTCGTTTGGCTGCCGGGACTGGTGATGGGGAGATAGCTCGTGCCGATGCGAAGGCTGCGTCTTGTCGATCTTTGGGTAGCACGCGCCCTGCGCGCAACCATGCTCTGCTGCCTGCTGGCCTTGTTCCTGTTGCTGACGTTCATCGTATTGACGCGACTCTTCTCCTGGCCTTCCGCCGGTTGGACCGACGAACTGGTCGAGCTGTTCTTTGCCTGGCTGATCTTCTCCGGTGTCGCCAGCTTGTGGCGGGAACGCGGACACTTTGCCGTGACCCTCCTTGCCGATACCGTGCGCAGCGCACGGGTTCGAAAGGTGCTCGACGATGTCGCGGAACTGGCCTGCCTCGTCTTCCTGTTGGTGTTTACCTATCAGTCCTGGACATTCATCGTCGGTGCCAGCGAGGCTTCGCCCGTGTTTTCGATCTCCAAAGCCTACTGGTATTCATCAACCCTGATTGCCGGTGCAATCATGATCGCCTACTCTCTCGCCCGCCTTTGGAATAGCTTTCTCGGGGATTCGGGCAATACTCAACCTGGATCGAAAGAGCCCATCAGACATGAAGCTTGACCAGACCAGCTATCGCGATTTGTTCGATCTCACGAACCGTGTTGCCCTAGTCGTCGGCGGTGCCTCTGGCATAGGCCGGGCGGGCGCGATCGGTTTGGCTGATTTCGGCGCGAAATGTGTGATCGCCGATATCGACCTCACCGGAGCCGAAGCGACGGTCGCCGAAATTCGCCGCCGTGGCGGCAGCGCCGACGCTCGCGCGGCTGACGTGCGCAGCACTCCGAGCGTCGAGGCGTTGGTGCAGGGGGTGCTGCGCGACCATGGCGCGATCGATGTGTTGCTCGCCATGCCGGCGATCAACATTCGCAAGCGCTTGGTCGACTACGCCGACGAAGAATTCGATCGCGTGATCGATCTCAATCTGAAAGGTACTTTTCGTGTCGGGCGCGCGGTTGCACGGGTCATGGCGCAACAGAATCGCGGCAGCATGATCTTCATGTCGTCGATGCGCGCGAGCAATGTCGAGCCCGGACAGAGCATCTACGGTTCCACCAAGGCGGCCATTGGATTGATGACCCGCGGCCTGGCCAGCGAAATGGCGCGGCACAAGGTTCGCGTCAATGCTCTGGCGCCCAGCATCGTGGCCACGCCGATCAACCAGATCATCCGCGACAATCCGGAATGGAACGATGCACTGGCCAAACATACGGCCCTGGAACGGTGGGCCGATGCCAGCGAAATGGTGGGGCCAATCGTATTTCTTGCCTCGGAGGCCAGCAGTTACGTCACGGGCACCACGCTCTTCGCCGACGCCGGCTGGACCGTCATCGACGGCCGATATGCGCCACCGGTCTGAGCCGCGGCGAGCTTGCGCGGTCGCATGGGTTCGCTGGAATTAGGCTAGACTTGGACGCATCAGCCTGACTCGATATTACTTTGACTAAACTCATCCGTTCGACGCTCGCTCGGCGCCGGCCCGCCAGCCTGGCGGTGCAGTTGGCCACGGCGCTGCGCAAAGCGCTGGAAGCGCGCGAACTCAAGCCCGGCGACCGGCTGCCCAGCGAAGCCGAGCTGATGCAAACCTATGGCGTCAGCCGTGCCGTGGTGCGCGAGGCGATTTCCAGCCTCAAGGCCGAGAACCTGGTGGAAACGCGGCAGGGCGTCGGTGCGTTCGTGGTGCAGAATGTTGCGCCCATCCTGTTCCGCGTCGGTCAAGAAGATCTGGGCGCCGTCCGGGAGATCATCGATTTGCTGGAGCTTCGCATCAGCTTGGAGGGCGAAACGGCAGCCCTTGCCGCGGAGCGGCGCACCGACGAACAGCTAGCGCGAATTCGACAGGCGCTCGATGAGCTCACGCGTTGCATCGATGCTGGTGAAGACCATGTCGAAGCCGACTTCGGCTTTCATTTGGAGATCGCCCGCGCGACCAACAATCACTACTTCAGCGAATTGATCGCCTATCTGGGCGCCCGCATCATTCCGCGCCCCAGTATCAAGATCAAGGCGCTACGCCAGGACCAGGACATGATGAATCTCTACCTCCGACGCATCAACCGCGAACATGTGGCGATCTTCGATGCCATTGCCGGTGGTAAGGCCGATCGAGCCCGTACGGCCATGCGCGCGCATTTGATCAAGAGTAAAGAGCGCTTCGAGGATGCCTACGACGATGCGGGAATAATCGAGGGTGCAGGATAAGGACGAATCCCAGTTCCTGGTGCCTGGCAAACCTGCAAACGCTGTTCGGGCAGACCAAAGCCTTATAAAGCCTGCGGCACGGCCTCGGCCAAGTAGTCGTAGACCGCCCGAATTCGAGCGCTGGTTCGCACTTCGCGGTGCACCGTCAGCCAAAGCGGCAGCGGGGGGGAGTTTGAGTGCGGGCAGCACCGGCAGTACGTCGGCGTCGCCGCGGGCCACGCGAGGAAACCGCGTGGCAGACCCAATGCTGTTCGCGGGGGGGAAACCGCGTCGGAAAAGTCGCCGACCCGGTCGGTCTGACCATCACCTACCAATATGGCGGCGAATACCGCCGGCGGGGAAATCATTCGAGGCGCCTGTTTCGACTCCCGACCCCCTTACTGTTTCGACTCCCGACCCCCTTACCCCGCGACCCCCTTACCCCGCTTTCTGCGGCGAGCTCAGCGCGTGGTGCTATGAAGTGCTTGAGGATCTTGCCGAGCATGGGATGGTTGGATTGTGAGGCCCAACGTTCAAGGTGACCGGCGCTGCGCGGCTTTATCGCGCAGCGTCCAGTGACCGAAGGGAACGGGGTCGACCGCAGGGTTGGGCGTCATTGATTTGCTCCTCTTACGCGGCACCAAACTGTCTCAAAATATCTGGCATCGATTGGTTCACCCTCGCTCACAGAGAACTGATATGGACTGTCAGTCCAGAACCCCATGTTTCTTTTATCAGGGGCGGCGATCAGAGGGTTACCGTCTCCGCCAAGGCCAATTTCTCGTTGTGGCGTCCCTGAGTCGTCCACCTCGACCAGCCACCTTTTAACTTGCGGATAAATCGCCTCATGGTCAGGACTGGCACTTGGTATAAACCAAAGCAGCCGCCTTACCCATAGGGCCTTCCAGCTTGGCGCCTTGAAATCGGTGGCCATTGTAGTTGCGAGATACCGCATAGCGTCTATGACGCCCAACGTTTGAAATCACCGGCGCTGCGCGGCTTCATCGCGCAGCGTCCGGTGGATTGATGGGTTCGGCAGCACGGCCTTCTACTTGGAGGCGTAGAAAATGCCACCATCCCGGCCCGCACGAGAAGTGATGAGTTTGTTTGCCGTTAGCGCCCCAATTACGTCACTTACCCGGAAGCCTGTACCGTCGAGAAATGCACCGAGCCGTGCTCCGGTTGAGCGCCCACTTGACCGAAGATCAGCGAATAGCCGAAGCGCATGGGGCGCCATTGCACGGTTTTGGGAATGGAATTGACGCCACCGCTTCATGTACGGAAGGCCATTTAGATAGCGCTGTTCCAGTTGCTTTTTTAGTGCGTCGTAGGTCTTGTACTCGATGCGATTCTTACCCTGGAGGTCGCTAATGATCGACCGCACTTCGCGTTCCCTTTCCTGAGGTCTTTTTGCGCTGTTTCTAGGCTTGCGTGTCTTGAGCAGCAAGATGAAATCAACCGGTATGGTATGCGCGATACCCACTTCAAGTGAAACATTGGGGTTCGCACCAGTGACGTCGAACACGCAGGCGGCAGAGTCACGAATCAGCTCTGTGATGTGTTCAAGAAGATAGTCGGAGGAACTCACTCCAACTGTGTCTGCGAGGATTATGGACAACGGCGTCTCGGCTTCAATCTCACGCTTAAGGTGGTCGTATACAGATCGTACTTCACGACTGAACGGGCATCCGACAAAGATCTGGTACGGCTTACTCATGGTGGCTCCGATGAAGGTGAGATAGTGATGCCGAACGTTCAAGGTGACCGGCGCTGCGCGGCTTCATCGCGCAGCGTCCAGAGAGCGAAGCGAACGGGGTCGACCGCCGGGTTGGGGCACTTTGCAGTGGGAGACTTCAAGGGCTAGTACCCAAAACAAAGCGCTGTGCCAAAACTGCACCGACGGAACCTGCCATTGATCCGACAAAGCAATGGTACGAAGTGCAAAACAGGATGACCATGGTCTTCGTTCCATTTGTTGATGCGGCGTTGTTGAAGATTGAGCAGAGGGCTTCGACAGTTGGTTCTCCATTGGGCCGCTGATACTTGAAGACCCGCAGATGCTCACCGACCGCGAACAACAGAATTACGGCGCCTATTGCACCGTAAAAGCCGAGCCAAAGGATCATGTTACTTAACGCGCCAACACCTGCCTTTGGCGCATAGCTGTTTGTGGTGGCAATGGCAAGAATAGCGGGAACCCCGATTGCCACCGCTGCTGCCAAGGTGACACTCAGAGACCCAGTGCGCTTTATGAACCAATTTGCGGCGGAGACAAAGTCCACTATTTATTCCTTACGGCAAACCCGAATGAATTTCCAACTTTGAAACTTGGATGAGTTTCCGTTGTAGTGCCCCAACGTTCAAGGTGACCGGCGCTGCGCGGCTTCATCGCGCAGCGTCCAGCGACCGAAGGGAGCGGGGTTGATCGAAGGGTTGGGCGTCACGTTGCGAGCCGCTGCTTTTCTAGGATTACCAACGCGATTCCGCCAAGAATGGCTATGGAAGCAAGCGCAAGCCGCACGGTCATGGATTCTCCGAGAAAGACAATACCGCCAAACGCCGCGATTACAGGCACGCTGAGTTGAATTGTCGCGGCGCTGGTGGCCTTCAGCGAGGGCAACACGGAATACCAAATGGCGTAGCCGATCCCTGAAGCCACGGCCCCGGACGCAACGGCGTATCCCACGCCCAAGCTATCCAGGTTGGCGCCGTCAATCGATACGATACTCAGTGCCACTGCGAACGGAACACTGAACAGGAAATTTCCGGCAGTCACCTTGGTAGGGTCGCCGGCGCCTCTACCGCGCAAGGAATAGATGCCCCAGGCAACACCGGCAGCCAGCATTAGCGTGGAGCCTGCCAGCGGAGGTGCTGAAAGTCCGGGTAACAACAAGCCAACCAAGCCTGCGAGAGCCAGCACCATGCCGCTGATCTGTAACCCGCGCAGACGCTCTCCTGTCCAGATGCCATGACCGATCATGGTCGCCTGGACGGCACCAAAGAGCAACAGCGCACCTGTTCCTGCAGGCAGGCTCACGTAAGCAAAAGAAAAGCACGCGGCATACGCAAATAGCGACAATCCCGACAGCCAATTGCCTTTGCCGGCGTGAGAGGCACGAAACAGCCGCGCCACTACCCAGAGCACCATCGCACCTGAAATCAACCGAATCGCAGCGAAGCTCGCTGCATCAATGGTGGTGTGTTTAAGAGCGACACGGCAGAGCAATGAATTGCCCGCAAACGCAATCATGGTTAGCACTGTCAGGACAACCAGCCGTAGATTCGGCATCGTTAGCCAAGCCTACGTGTCATTGCAGGGATGGGGATGGGAATGGCTGACCACGCAGATTCCTGTGACGCCCAACCTCTAAATGGGGCGCCGAAAAGACGGAAAATAAACCGTCATGGCCGGACCGGAGGGGCCACTGTTGCCAATAGAATCAACGCCCCGTCCGGTTTTAGTACGTCCTAATAAAAAACGGAAAACCATCCTTCCCAGCCCTCCCGATTTCTTGATTGGTTTGCCTCACCCGCGCCGCTGCCCCTGCCGTCCCGCCTCCGGCGAAATAGTTGCTGCAAATGATGCTCCAATCGACCGTGCCGCTCAAGCGGTCTCGGAACGCGAGGCCGGCCAGCCCAAGATACCGCTCGGGGTTTTCCCGGCACACCGCCAACGATTCGTCCGGCGTCCGCGGCCTGAAAGCCTGGCGGCGCTTTACGCCGCTGTCCGACTGGCGGGTCGCGCCACGCGCGGGCTTGATGGGTGGGTGCGCATTGCTGGTTCTTACGCGCGAGGCGCGGGGTCCCGCCCGAGGACGTGATTAGCGGCGTCAGCGCCGTGAGGCTTTCAGGCCGTGGACGCTGCGCCGCCGCCACCGCGATAGAGAATGGGGTCTGCCAATCCAAACGCGACGCGCGCCGCCTCCGACCAACGCCCCCCGCCCGGCCACGCAAAAACCTCAACCGCACACGCCAGAATCAAACGGGCGCGCGCCAGCATAAACTGCAAATCGAACTGGCCAGGCTCGCACCAAAAAATGCCTCAGACGATGCCCACCCGCCCTCACCAGAGCGCCTGCTGACCCTGGAGATCTCGATCAGAGAACTTCGCTGCAAGACGATCGACCCTCGGAACTGGACTGTGCAGCCGACGTGCCGCGAGGCGGGCGCCGGCGCCGAACCGATCGCCCGCGCGCCCAGCGAGCCTCAGAACGGCAACCCCAACCCCGCCTCCGCCTTCAGCAGCACCGCCCGGAACGCCTCCTGAATGCGCTTCAAAGCCGCCGCGTCGCGCGCTTCGAAACGCAGCACGACCACCGGCGTGGTGTTCGATGCGCGGGCGAGGCCAAAGCCGTCGGCGTACTCCACGCGCAAACCGTCGATGCGGATGATGTCGGCGGCTCCCGGAAACTGCGCTTCTTTTTGCAGCTTGGCGATCAGCGCGTGGTGCGCGCCTTCGCTCATTTTGATGTTGAGTTCGGGTGTGCTCACGGTATCGGGCAGGGCGTCGAGCACGGCCGAGGGGTTGGCGTGGCGGGAGAGAATTTCCAAAAGCCGCGCACCGCAGTAGAGGCCGTCGTCGAAGCCGTACCAGCGTTCCTTGAAGAAGGTGTGGCCGCTCATCTCCCCGGCCAAAAGCGCGCCGGTTTCTTTCATTTTGGCTTTGATCAGCGAGTGCCCGGTTTTCCAAAGCAAGGGCTTGCCGCCGTGCTGCTCGATCCAGGGCTTCAAATTCATGGTCGACTTGACGTCGTAGATCACCGTGGCGCCGGGGTTGCGCGAGAGCAAATCGGCGGCGTAGAGCAGCAATTGGCGATCGGGGTAAATGATGTGCCCGTCTTTGGTGACCACACCGAGGCGGTCGCCGTCGCCATCGAAAGCGATGCCCAGTTCGGCCTCGGTGCTGGCCACACGGCGGATGAGATCTTGCAAGTTCTTGGGCTGCGAGGGGTCGGGGTGGTGGTTGGGGAAATTGCCATCCACATCGCAGAACAAAGGATCGACGGTGCAGCCCAGCGCCGTGAAGAGCTGGGGTGCGAAGGCGCCGGGCACACCGTTGCCGCAATCGACGGCAATCTTCATGGGGCGTGCGAGCTTCACGTCACCGACGATGCGTGCCTGGTAAGCCGCCGCGATGTCGTGCTGCCGATAGCCGCCCGCGCCGTCTTTGATCTGGCCGGCTTCGATGCGTTGACGCAGGGCTTGGATGGTGTCGCCGGAAAGTGTTTCGCCGTCGATCACCATTTTGAGCCCGTTGTAGTCGGGCGGGTTGTGGCTGCCGGTCACCATCACCGCGCTCATCGTGTTCAACTCGAAGGCCGCGAAATACGTCATGGGCGTGGCGACCATCCCCAGGTCGATCACGTTGACACCCGCGGCGCGCAGGCCTTCGGCCAGAGCCGCGGCAAGCTTGGGGCCGGAGAGCCGGCCGTCGCGCCCGATCACTACGCTTTGCCGCCCGCGTTCCACAGCGAGGCTGCCCAGCGCTTGGCCGATGCGGCGCACGCCCTCGACGGTCAGCGTTTGGTCGACCACGCCGCGGATGTCGTAGGCCTTGAAAATTTCTGGGGCAAGGGTGCTCATGGATGGGCTTTCGGTTGATCGCCCTCTGGGGGCGCGAGAGAAAAGAATTCTAACAGCCGCCGCGGCAGCCAATCGAGCCGGCCGGGGAAGGGGCCAGTCAAAAAGCCCACGTGGCCGCCTTCTTCGGGCTGCTCCAGGGTGAGGGCGGGCGAAACCTCGTGCGGATGCGGCAGGGCAGCCGCCGGCAGGAAAGGATCATTCTTGGCATTGAGGACCAGCGTGGGCACGGCGATGTCGGCCAGCTCCGGCTTGCTGCTGGCGCGCCGCCAATAATCGACGGCATCGCGATAGCCGAACATGGGCGCGGTGACGGCGTTGTCGAAAGCCTTGAGGGTGAAGGCGCGGCGGATGGCCGGGAGATCGAAGTGCTCCGGAAACAACTGAGCTTTGGCGAAGCTCTTGGGTTTGAGCGTCATCAGAAAGTGCCACACATAAACGCGCGACCAACCCTGATCCACGGCGTGTCCGCCCGCCACCAGATCCACCGGCGCCGAGACCGCCGCGGCGCGTTCGAGAATTTGCTCCGCCGCCGAGCCTTCCCGCGCGAGCCACTTCAGAAGCGCGTTGCCGCCCAAGGAAATGCCGGCCGCGAAAAGTGGCGTGCCGTCGATGCGCTCCCGCACCTCGCGCAACATCCAGCCGATTTCATCGGCATCGCCCGAGTGATAGGCGCGCGGCAAGCGGTTGGGTTCGCCGCTGCAGCCCCGAAAATGCGGGAACACGCCGCGCCATCCCCGCGCTTGCAGTTGGTGAGCGAGGGCCAGGGCATAATGCGAGCGCGAGTTGCCCTCCAGTCCGTGGAAAAGCGCTACCGTGGGCGCATCGCGGGGGCCGTCGAGCCAATCGAAGTCGACGAAATCGCCATCGGGTGTGAGCAGCCGTTCGCGCCGGTAGGCCACCGGACGCCGCGGCAAGAAGAAAGGATAGATGGTCTGGGCATGGCCCCCGCGCAGCCAGCGCGGGGGGCGGTAGCCCGGTGCCGAGCGCAGGGGGTCGCGTTCCGCCATTGGCCTTTCAGTGGCGGTATTTTTGTGCCAGGGCCTGGCGCTTGAGATAGGCCTCGCGCGCCAGCGCGGCGTCTTCCAGGAAGTGGGGCAGCTCTTTCATGAGCAGTGCCTGGGGCCCGTCGACCAGGGCCTTGGCCGGGTTGGGGTGAAAGTCCACCAGCACCATGTTGGCGCCGGCGATCACACCCTGGGTGGTGACATGGAAGACATCGAGCACGCCTTGCGGGTCGACGGCGCGGGTGCCCACCGAGTGCGAGGGGTCGATGCACACCGGCATGCGCGTCAAGCGCTTGACCGCGGGCACGTGCGCGAAATCGACGAAATTGCGGTGCGGGTCGCCCATGTTGGTTTTCATGCCGCGCAAACAAAAAATCACTTTGCGGTTGCCCTCGGAGGCAAGGTATTCGGCGGCGTTGAGCGATTCGTCGAGAGTGATGCCAAAGCCGCGCTTCAAAAGCACCGGGAATTCCTGCTGCTTGCCCACCTGCTTCAAAAGCTCGAAGTTCTGTGTATTGCGCGTGCCGATTTGCAGCATCACCCCGGTGGGGTTGCCGGTCTGGCGCAGCGCCTGGCGAATTTCTTCCACGTGCGATTCGTGGGTGATTTCCATGGCGATGACTTTGATGCCGTATTTGCCCGCCAGCTCGAACACCCAGGGCAGGCATTTGGCGCCGTGGCCCTGGAAGGCATAGGGGTTGGTGCGCGGCTTGTAAGCGCCCATGCGCGTGCAAACCTGGCCGTGCTCCTGCAAGGCCTTCATCATCTGTTCGACGTGCTCGGGCACGTCTACGGCGCACAGGCCGGCGAAGACGTGCAGGGTGTCCTGACCGAAGCGCACGCCGTTGTATTCAAAGTGGGCTGGCCGATCGTCGCCATGTTTGTGGCGCCCTAAAATCCGGTAGGCCTCGGACACCCGGACCACGCGCTCCACGCAAGGCAGAGCTTCCATGTCTTCCAGGCTCAGGGTTCCGGTATTGCCGATGAGATAAATTTCGGTCACGGTGATTTCAGTGCCGATTTCGCGATGCACGCGATGGGTGACGCCGGGCAGGCGGGTGAGCTGCTCGATCAGGATGTTGTAATCGATACTGCTGGGGTCGGTGTTGGGTTCGAGCAGGAGAATCATGGCGACCTTCGGGGAAAAGTGGAAATACGTTTCAGGGCGATTCTAGCCCAAAAAGCGCCGGTTTTGTTGCACCGCGGCAAAGCCGGGCGCGAGTTCAAGGGCCGGCCGGGCCGGCCCCGCCTGGCCGTTGCCGCTGGGCGGGCGATGCCTTAGACTGCGCCTGCCGCAGTTTGGGCAAACCGAATTTCAATTCCGAGGAGAGCGTACATGAAACTGATGGCAGCGATGGTGGCGGGTCTGTTCCTGTGTTGTGGCAGCGCCCTGGCCGCGGACAACCCGCAGCAGAACAAAATGGCCTCCTGTAACAAGGATGCGGGCGACAAGAAAGGCGACGAGCGCAAGAAGTTCATGAGCGAGTGCCTCAAGAAAGATGGCGCGCCTGCCAAGGCTGAAGCCAAGAAGCCGACCCAGCAGGAGAAAATGGCCGCCTGTAATAAAGACGCAGGCGAGAAAAAAGGCGACGAACGCAAGAAATTCATGAGCGAGTGCCTGAAGAAATAAGCGCGTTCTTGCACCAAAAAAAGGGCAGCCGGGTGGCTGCCCTCTTTGTTGATGGGGACAAATACGCCCACCTCCGGACTCAAGGCTGGCGGTCGGCTTGCATCCCCAGTCCAATGCGTACTAAAATAGTCCTGTATGAGCGGGCGCCCTTCGGTACCCGCCAGCAACCGGGGCAGCCAGGACGCAGCCATGATCAGCGAGGCAACAGGTAAGAACAGCGACACCAAGCGCTTTGGCGGCTGCCTCGGCTTTGGGGGCGTTCGCTCATGCTGAGAATCAGCAAACTTTCCGACTACGGCACCATCATGCTCGCCTACATGGCCGAGGACCCCGAGGCGCTGCATTCCGCCGCGGAACTGGCGCAAAGCCTGCAACTGGGCCAAGCCACGGTCAGCAAAATCCTCAAGGCCCTGGCCAAGCACAGTCTGCTGACCGCGTTTCGCGGCGCCAGTGGCGGTTATGCGCTGGCCCGCCCGGCTGAGGAAATTTCCCTTGCCGAGGTGATCGATGCCCTCGAAGAGCAGCCTTTTGGCCTCACCGAATGCAGCAGCCATGAAGGCAACTGCGCCCAGGAGGTTTCCTGCGTGATGCGCGCCAACTGGATGCGCATCAACGACATCGTCCGCCAGGCGCTCGAAGACGTCACTCTCGCGGACATGATCCGTCCCCCCGTGCCGCGGCGCGGTACCACCCAATTCAAGGGCGTGCCGGTGACGGTGCGCAGCTCGTCCGGAAATCCATCATGAGCGGCAGCCAAACCCAGATCGACCAATTCCTCGACCGCGAATACGCAGCGGGGTTCGTCACCACGGTGGAGATGGAGGCCTTCCCCAAGGGCCTCAATGAAGACATCGTGCGCATGATCTCGGCCAAGAAGAATGAGCCCGATTTTCTGCTGCAATGGCGTCTCGAGGCTTTTCGTAATTGGCAGCAGATGGTGCATCCGCAATGGGCTCAGGTGGTTTACCCGCCCATCGATTTCCAGGATATCTACTACTATGCCGCGCCCAAGTCGAAGAAGGACGCGCCCAAGAGCCTAGCCGAGGTCGACCCAGAACTGCTCAAAACCTACGAAAAGCTGGGCGTGCCGCTGCACGAACGCGCCGCCCTGGCGGGTGTGGCGGTGGACGCCGTCTTCGATTCGGTCTCGGTCGCCACAACCTTCAAGGACAAACTCGCCGCCCACGGCATCATTTTCTGTTCGTTCTCCGACGCGGTGCGCGATCACCCCGAACTGGTGCGCCAGTACCTCGGCACGGTGGTGTCGCAGGGCGATAACTTCTACGCCGCGCTCAATTCAGCGGTTTTTTCCGACGGCTCATTCGTCTACATCCCCAAGGGCGTGAAATGCCCCATGGAGCTGTCCACCTACTTTCGCATCAATGCCCAGAACACCGGGCAGTTCGAGCGCACCCTCATCATCGCCGACGAAGGTGCGCAGGTCTCCTACCTCGAAGGCTGCACTGCGCCCAAGCGCGACGAGAATCAACTGCACGCAGCGGTGGTGGAATTGGTCGCCCTGGAAGGCGCCCACATCAAATATTCGACGGTGCAGAACTGGTACCCCGGCGACAAGGACGGCAAGGGCGGCATCTACAATTTCGTCACCAAGCGCGGCGAATGCCGTGGCGCGCGTTCGCGCATTTCCTGGACGCAAGTGGAAACCGGCTCGGCCATCACCTGGAAATATCCCAGCGTGATCCTGAAGGGCGACGACTCGGTGGGCGAGTTCTATTCCGTGGCGCTTACCAACAATTATCAGCAGGCCGACACCGGCACCAAGATGATTCATCTGGGCAAAAACACCCGCTCGACCATCCTCTCCAAAGGTATCTCCGCGGGGCGCGGGCAAAACGCCTATCGGGGCCTGGTCAAGGTGCTGAAGGGCGCCAAAGGCGCACGCAATTACACCCAGTGCGATTCGCTCCTGATCGGCGAGCGCTGCGGCGCCCACACCTTTCCCTACATCGAGGTGAAGAACCCCACGGCACGGGTGGAGCACGAGGCTTCGACCTCGCGCATCGGCGAAGACCAGCTCTTCTATTGCCAGCAGCGTGGCATTTCGGCCGAAGATGCGGTGTCGATGATCGTCAACGGCTTTTGCAAAGAAGTGTTCAAGGAGTTACCCATGGAGTTCGCGGTGGAAGCGCAAAAGCTCCTGGGCGTGAGCCTTGAAGGCTCGGTAGGTTAAGGAACAACAATGAGCAGCTTGATCAGCATACGCAATTTGACGGCCTCCGTTGAGGGCAAGGAAATCCTCAAGGGCCTGAATCTGGACATCGGCCCGGGCGAGATTCACGCCATCATGGGCCCCAACGGCTCGGGCAAGAGCACCCTGTCCAACGTGCTGGCCGGGCGCGAGAACTACCAGGTCACCGGCGGCGAGGTGCTTTTCGAAGGCCGCGACCTCCTCGCCCTCGCACCCGAAGAGCGCGCTCGCGAAGGGATTTTCCTCGCCTTTCAATATCCGGTGGAAATCCCTGGCGTCTCCAACGTCTACCTGCTCAAAGCCGCGGTCAATGCCCTGCGCAAGCACCGCGGCCTGCCCGAACTCGACGCCATGGATTTCCTCACCCTGGTGAAGCAGAAGATGAAGAGCGTGGAAATGAACCCCGAGTTCCTCCATCGTTCGGTGAACGAGGGCTTTTCCGGGGGCGAAAAGAAGCGCAATGAAATCCTGCAAATGACCCTGCTGGAACCCAAGTTCGCCATTCTCGACGAAACCGATTCAGGTCTCGACATCGATGCTCTGAAAATCGTGGCCGATGGCGTCAACCGCTTGCGCAATCCGGAGCGCTCGATGCTGGTCATCACGCACTATCAGCGGCTACTCGACTATATCGTGCCGGATTATGTGCATGTGCTCTCGGGTGGCCGTATCGTCAAGTCCGGCGGCAAGGAGCTTGCCCTGGAACTCGAAGAACGAGGCTACGGCTGGCTCGAAACTCAGCCGCGCGCCGCCGCGGGGCGCCCGGCATGAACCCCGCGCTCGACCGCTACCTCGCCACCGGCGCGGCTCTGGCGGCCCGCCTTCCGGGCAGCGGTCTGCCTTGGGTGCGCGACTGGCGCGAGCGGGCGCGAAGGCGTTTGGGCGAGTTGGGCTTGCCTACGCATCGCCATGAAGCCTGGAAGTACACCAGCCTCGCGGCCCTCGAAAAACAGAACTTCGAACCACTGGCTTCGCCGGGCACGGTCAACGATGTCGCGGCGTGGCAGTTGCCAGGCGGTGCGCATCGCCTGGTGCTGGTCGACGGGCATTTCGTGCCGGGCTTGTCAGACCTCGGCCGCTTGCCGCCTCGATCGGTGGTGAAGAGCTTCGCCGATGCGCTGGCGCAAGTGCCCTACCTTCTGGAAAACGTGCTCGGCGAAGGCGAGGAGCCCGATGCGCTGGCGGCCCTCAATGCCGCGCTGGCGACCGATGGCGTTTTCATCGACCTAGGCGACGGCGTGGTGGTCGAACAGCCCATACACGTGCTCTATCTCAGCACCGCGGCGGGCAGCATGAGCACCAGCCGCAGCCTCATGCTCGTGGGCGCGGGCGCCTCGGCCACGGTGGTCGAAGAACACCTGGGGCTTACCGCCGAGGCGTATTTCGTCAATGTGCGCTCCGAGGTTCGCCTTGCCCGGGAGGCGCGCTTCGAGCATCTGCGCTTGCAGCGCGAAGGGACCAAGGCCCAGCACCTGGGCGCCTTGCGGGTGCGGCAGGCGGCAGGTAGCCAGCTCATTTCGCAGGCGGTGGCGATGGGCGCGCTGGTGTCGAGGCAGGACATTGCCACACATTTCGCCGAGCCCGATTGCCAGGCCAGGTTGAACGGCTTGTACGTTTTAGGCGGGCGCCAGCATGCCGATCATTACACCACCATCGAACACGCCAGCCCTCGGGGAACAAGCCGCGAGCTCTATCACGGCATCCTCGATGGCCATTCGCGTGGCGTGTTCACCGGACGGGTGCTGGTGGCGCCGCATGCCGTGGGCACCGACGCCGCGCAGGCCAATCACAACTTGCTGCTCTCGCGCGAGGCCGAGGTCGATACCCGGCCGCAACTCGAAATCTACGCCGACGACGTGAAATGCAGCCACGGCGCCACGGTGGGGCAGATCGACGAGAACATGCTCTTCTACCTGCGCTCTCGCGGTGTGGGGCTGGACCTGGCGCGCAATCTGCTGCTGCATGGCTTCGCGCGCGAAGTCCTGGAAAAGATCGGCGTCGCCTCGGTGCGCGAGCGCCTCGAACAACTGCTGATCGAGCGCCTGCCCGAGCATGAAAATCTGGAGGGAATCCTGTGAACGCGACTGTTTTGGCCCCTTCCTTCGTCCAAGAAAACCTGGGCGATATTCCAGTGGCGCGCCTGCGCGCCGACTTTCCGATCCTGGCGCGCAGCGTGCATGGTAAGCCGCTGGTCTACTTCGACAACGCCGCCACCAAGCAAAAACCGGCGAGCGTGATCGAGGCGGAGAAGTTCTATTACGAGCACACCAACGCCAACATTCATCGCGGCGTACACACCCTCTCCCAAGAGGCCACCACCGCCTATGAGAATGCGCGTGAAACCCTGCGCCGTTTCCTCAACGCGGCCAAGGTGGAAGAAATCATTTTCCTGCGCGGCACCACCGAAGCCATCAATCTGGTGGCGCAAAGTTATGGCCGTAGCCGCTTCCAGGCGGGAGATGAAATTCTCATCTCGGCCCTGGAACATCACTCCAACATTTTGCCCTGGCAGCTTTTGTGCGAGCAAACCGGCGCGGTGCTCAAGGTCGTTCCGATCAACGATGCCGGCGAATTCATATACGAGGAATTCGAGCGACTTCTGGGTGCGCGCACCAAACTCGTGGCGGTGGGCCATGTTTCCAACGCGCTGGGTTCGGTCAATCCGGTGAAGCGCATCATCGCCGCGGCGCACGCTCAGAGTGTGCCGGTGCTTCTGGACGGCGCCCAGGCCGCGGCGCATGGCGAAGTCGACGTGCAGGCGCTCGATTGCGATTTCTACGCCATCTCCGGGCACAAGCTCTACGGACCCACGGGCATCGGCGCCTTGTACGCCAAAAAAGCTATTCTCGAGGCCATGCCGCCTTGGCAAGGCGGCGGCGACATGATTACCACGGTGTCGTTCGAGAAATCCACCTACGCGCCGCTGCCGCACAAATTCGAAGCCGGCACGCCCAACATCGCCGGCGGCATCGCGTTTGCCGTGGCGCTCGATTATGTGAAGCGCGTGGGACTGGCCAACATTCACGCCCACGAAGCGCGACTTCTGGCACACGCCATGTCGCGCGTGGCCGAGATCAAAGGCATGCGGGTGATCGGCACGGCGCGCGAGAAGGCGGGCATACTTTCTTTTGTGATCGAGGGCGTGCATCCGCACGACATCGGCACCATTCTCGACCACCAAGGGGTGGCCATACGGGCCGGCCATCACTGCGCCATGCCGGTCATGACGCGTTATGGCATTCCCGGCACGGCACGCGCTTCCTTCGGGCTCTACAACACGCTCGAAGAGGTCGATCGGCTGTTCGATGGCCTGAAAGTGGTCGTGGATATGTTCGGCCGCTGAGCGCCAACGAGGACGACGATGAGCGACTTGCGCGAGCTCTACCAGGAAGTGATCTTCGATCACAACCGTCACCCCCGCAACTTTGGCGTGCTGGAGCATCCCACCAAAGTGGCGCACGGCCACAACCCGCTGTGCGGCGACCAGCTCACCTTGTACCTCACGGTGCGCGATGGTGTGGTGGTGGAAGTGAGCTTCCAGGGCCAGGGCTGCGCCATCTCCACGGCCTCGGCTTCGCTCATGACCGAGGCGGTGAAAGGCAAGCCCCTCGCCGAAGTCGAACAGCTCTTCGCGGCCTTTCACACCATGTTGACCGAGGACCCGACCGAGCCCAGGTCCGATCTGGGCAAGCTGGAAGTGTTCGAAGGCGTGCGCGAGTATCCCGCGCGGGTAAAATGCGCCACGCTGGCCTGGCACACCTTGCACAACGCCGTGTTGGGCACCGACGAAACGGCCAAGACCGAATAGGCAAGAAGTCCCGAGAGCAAAGATCAGGAACAGCGATATGCGAGCAACCGAAGATGTGGTGCTGACCCGCGACTGTGACGCGGCCATCGTGCCCTGGGGCACGCCGGTGCGCCTCAACCAGGGGGACTTGGTCACCATTACGCAGCATCTGGGCGGCAGCTTTACCGTGGTCGCCCATGGCAGCATGTACCGCATCGAGGGGCGCGATGCGGACGCCCTGGGCAAGGAACCCGAAGCCAATCCGGCGCTGGCGGGCTTGTCCGCTGATACCATCACGCGCGAACAGGTGGAGTCCGCCGCCTGGTCGCAGATGGCCACCTGCTATGACCCGGAAATTCCCATCAACGTGGTCGATCTGGGCCTGATCTACGACTGCTACGCCCGCCCCATGGAAGCCGGCAAGGGCTTTCGCGTCGACGTCAACATGACGCTCACCGCGGTCGGCTGCGGTATGGGCGAAGCCTTGCAACAAGAAGTGGCGGAGAAGATTCGCGTCATTCCCGGTGTGGAAGACGTCAACATCGAGCTGGTGTGGGATCCGCCCTGGAGCCGCGAGCGCATGAGCGAATCGGCGCGCCTGGAAACCGGACTGTTTTGAAGCGAGGTTGGCATGGGGCAATGGATCGTTGTCGGCAATACCGCAGACACGCCGCCAGGGAGCTTCTTTCGGTTTGAAACCGAAGAGGGTCTAGCGATCGCGGTTTTTAATTCGCGGGGCCAGTATTACGCCCTCGAAGACCTCTGCACTCACGAAGACGAAGAACTCACCGCTGGAAAATTCTGCGGCGAAGAAATCAGTTGCTGGCGCCACGGCGCCCGCTTCAACGTGAAGACCGGCGCCGCGCTCTGCGCGCCCGCCTACGAACCCGTGGCCACCTTTCCGGTGCGCCTGACCGACGGCCAGATCGAGGTCGAGTTGCCCGGCTGATCGCGCCGTTGCCGTTTTCCCCGCCCTGGGGGAACCTCATAATAACGACATCGTCGGTGGCTCACGCTGACCCCTGCGAGTTGAAAAAGCCCGACGCAAAATGCGCAGCTGCCGATCGGGTGAATTGACGGCCATCAAGTTCTTGTTCGACCGATAAGCAAAAAACGCAATGAAATCGGGCGCCGGCTAAGCTGTCGCTCAGACCCTAGGTCGGGTGTTGTTGCCACCAAACGTTTGCAAGTCGAACCGGAGTCCCAGCCATGCGCATCCACTGCTGTTTTTCCCCCCGCCTGGCCGCAGCAATCGCGGCGGGCGGGCTGATCTCATTGTTGCTTGCACCCTGGGCGCGCGCCCAAAGCCTGCCCGACACCGGGCAGGACACCTGCTGGGACGGCACCGACATGGTCGTCTGCACGAACGCCAACACCGGCGATAGCAGCACCTATCCGCGCCAGGACGGCCGTTACGGCCGCGACCCCGCTTACGTGCAAGGCGCTTTCGCCAAAATCGGTGGCGGGCAAAAAGGCTTCGACTACACCAAGCTCGATGCCGTCGGCAACCCGCTCGCCATTCAAAACGGCACTTGGACGCAAAGCGGCGGCTTTGATAGCGGCAGCGAAGCGGCGGGCACGAAATGGTCTTGCGTCAAGGACAACACCACCGGGCTGGTGTGGGAAGTCAAAACTAACGACGCCACCCCCGGCCTGCGCGACATGAACAACACCTACACCTGGTACAGCAGCGATGCAACTACGAACGGCGGCAACGCCGGCGGCACCGGCAGCAATACCTGCAACAGCACACTGCCCGGCAACTTGTGTAACACCGAAGCCTACGCCGCGGCCCTCACCGCCGCCAATTTGTGCGGGTTCAACGACTGGCGCCTGCCGAGTCATCGCGAAATGTCCAGCCTGCTGCACCTTGGTACCAGCCATCCAGCCATTGATACCACCTTTTTTCCCAATACACCTTTCACAAACTTCTATCAGTTAGGTGATACGTGGGCCGCGGACGCGAGCATCGCATGGGGCGTTAACGCTGCCGACGGCATGCTCTTGGGGGGCGGTAAAGTGGACGATAGATACCTTCGCGTGGTGGCTGGCGGGTCTTTTTAAGCAGCCTAAGATTTCCCTAAGATTCGATACCATCACTCGCCCTCTTGACGAATCGTGCGAGCGCTGCTGGCCGTTGTTTCCAGCCGCGGTGGCCTGTCCCGCGCCCTTGCCAAATCTTGACTCTGGAGTTTGAAATGCGCTCTGCCCTTGGCCTTGTCTTCGGATTCCTCGCTCTTACGCTGCCCGCCTCGCATCACCTGGCACATGCCGCAGCACCCACTTGTGACGCGGGCACGGCGCTAGCCAACACGCGAGTTCGTCAACCCCAGACCGATTACACCGTGCACGGCGACGGCACGGTCACTCACCACAAGACCGGCTTGATGTGGCAAGTCTGCGCCGAAGGGCAAACCTGGAGCGCAGGTGCTTGCGGCGGCACCGCGAGCACTTTGACCTGGAGCGATGCGCTAACCGCAGCCAAGAACAGCAGTTTCGTGGGTTATGCCGATTGGCGCCTACCGAACAAAAAAGAGCTGGAGAGCCTAGTCGAGACCTGTGGCCATAGCCCGGCGATCAATAAAACGGTCTTCCCTGGCACGCCGAGCCAGTTCTTCTGGACCTCCACCTCTCGCGCGAATGCTGCGCTTTTTGCTTGGCCCCTACACTTTAGTTTTGGCGATGGCATTGCCTCCGCCAAATTGGCTAGCTATCACGCGCGGCTCGTGCGTGGCGGACAGACTCCCGCCAACTTCGATGTTCTGAATTTCGACACCACGCCCGATGCCTTCAGTTTCATCGCGCAAACCGGCGTGCCTCTGACCGATCTGCGCACCTCCAACAGCATAACGGTGGGCGGCGTGAACCCCAGCGCGATCATCAGCGTAAGTGGAGGGGAGTACGCGATCAATGGGGGCGCCTATACCTCGGCCAATGGCACGGTGGGCAATGGCGATAGCGTCACGGTCCGACAGACCTCCTCGGCGAGTTACTTGACCCAAACCACCGCCACGCTCACAGTTGGCGGGGCGAGCGCTAATTTCGAGGTCACCACCCAGCCTATACCACCCACACCTCCGACGGCGCCCATCGGGGTCATGGGCACACCAGGCAATACCCAAATCGTGTTGGCCTTCACCGCGCCGTCGCCCGGTACACTGACCGGTGGCGCCGCGGCAAGCATCACCGGCTACACCGCTGATTGCGGCGGCCACACGGCCAGTGGCCCGGCTTCGCCGCTCACCGTGAACGGCCTCAGCAATGGCACGCCTTACACCTGCACGGTAACCGCCACCAACAACGTGCCGCTCACCGGCCCGGCGGGCACGGCGGCACCCGTGACGCCGCGCACCGTGCCCGATGCCCCCACCATCGGCGCCGCCACACCCGGCAACACCAGCGCGAGTGTCGCCTTCAGTGCCAATGGCAACGGTGGTGCGGCCATCGACAACTTCCGCGTCACCTGCAATCCCGGGAGCATCCTGTTTACGGGTGCCGCCAGCCCGATCAACCTCACCGGCCTGAGCAATGGCACCGCCTACACCTGCAGCGCGGCCGCGCATAACGTCGCGGGCTGGAGCGCGGAGTCCGGCACGGTCGGCGTAACGCCGCGCTGGACAAGCCACACCGCCCCCTCCGCCACGGGCTCGGGCAGCATCACCGCTAGCTTTACGGGCGGCGGCAGTTCCTGTACCTACACCACCGCGCAATTCATCCCGCTCAGTGGCCACCCCGCTTCGCCCCCGGCCGGATCGGCGCCGGCGG
>JACPUX010000062.1 GCA_016192065.1 Betaproteobacteria bacterium | reverse complement strand
GCTGGCGCGCCGCTCACTGGCGTGTCTTCCCCCCGGCCCCCTTCCCGAGGAAGGGGGTGAGTGTGGTTCGCGGGCTTCGCCCGCTCCGGGGTTTGGCATGCGCCCGCTACGGGCGGCCGGGCGGGCCTCGACCAACCTTCCCCCCGGCCCCCTTCCCGAGGAAGGGGGTGAGTGTGGTTCGCGGGCTTCGCCCGCTCCGGGGTTTGGCATGCGCCCCCTTGGGACGGCCCAGCGGGGGCGCTCACGGCCGCCCTAGGAACATGTAGACGGCGGTGGCGCCGCCGGTGCCGCGCCCGTAGGCAAGATAGAACGGCCCCAAGGGGGTGTCGGCGCCGAGGAAGATCGAGGCGGCGGTCTTGAGTTCTCGCACCTCGCCTCGGGTGGCCCAGACATTGCCCGCCTCCAGCGAACCTCCCAGATATACGGCCCGCCCCAAGGCGGGCAGGGTGCCGATCAGCCGGTACGCGACCACTCGGCCAAGGGCAAGGTAGTTGCCGCGGAACTCATCATTGCGAAACCCGGAGAGCTGCTGAAAGCCGCCCAAGGAAAAGCCGATGCCGCCGGTCTTGTCGTCAGCGCCATAGCCTCCGGCAAGCAGGGCCAGGTTGATGGTGTTCGCCCCCAGGGTGAACGCCTTTTGTGCCTCGAACTGCGTCTGTAGATAGCTCGCGTCACTGCCCAGGGCGTTGCTGGCGGCCAGCACGGATAGTTTCACCCGTGAGCCCTCGCGGGGGAAGTTGACGCTGTCGAGCTGGTCATACACCAGACTTGCGG
Organism: Betaproteobacteria bacterium; assembly: GCA_016192065.1. Classification (GTDB taxonomy): domain Bacteria; phylum Pseudomonadota; class Gammaproteobacteria; order Burkholderiales; family Casimicrobiaceae; genus JACPUX01. The sequence goes on along the minus strand of JACPUX010000062.1, from coordinate 51,477 downwards.
TGTAGCCAGCTTCGCGCGCTTTGTAGGTGGCGGGAAAGATGCCGACGCTCGGTTCGGCGAGAATGTGCGCGGCGGTCAGGCCCAGGCGCCCCTCACCCCATTTGCCGACGGGTGCGCCGAGGTCGAGACCGACGCGGCTGATGGCACGATCGAATTGGGCTACGCGCACGCCGGCGGCGTAGGCGTCGATCAGGCTGCGCTCGTGTTCGGCATGGGCGTCGAGATAGAGCCAGTTAGCGGCGGCAAGGGGTTGATAGAACTCGCTGCGCAGCCGACGGGTGCGGCCGATTTGCGCCTCGTTGCGCCACTCCGCGCCCAGGCTGTTGACCCAGGTACGGACATGGCCCAAGCGCAGATTGAAGCTGCCGTCACCGCGGAAGTCGGTCGAAGCGGTGAGGCCGAAACGCAGGTAGTTAGGTCCCCAAGACTTTTCCGTCGCCTCGATCAGTACACCTTTGCGATCACGCTCGGTGATGATGGCGTAGTCCAGGCGTTCGAAGTCGCCGCGACCTTGCAGGCGCGCCAGGTCCGCGTGCAGACGGGCGCGGTCGAAAGTCTGGCCCGGCTGAGTGTCGAGGCTCGCGGCGAGCACCTCGGGGTCGGCGAATTCCATGGCCTGGAAGCGCACGAAGTCGATACGCTCGGGGTCGGGCGCCGAGGTCGGCGGCGCCGGCCGCGGCCGTGCGCCGGTCTGGGCGAAGGCGGCGAGGCGGCCAGCGACGCTTTGCGCCGCGCGGTAGCCGCGCTCGATCGCCTCGGCGCCGCGCTTGAAGTCGGTGGCACCGATTTCGCCCAGATCGGGCGAGATCAGGAGGTCTTCATGGTCCCTGAGGCGCGCCAATTGCTCGCGCACATTCTGTTCGGTGAGGATGTTGATCATCTGGCGCGTGACCCCGACAAACGAGGCCAATTCAGAACGCGGTGACAGCGGCGTGCCGATGTTCACCGCGATCACCCGCGTCGCCCCGAGGCTGCGTGCAAGGTCCACCGGAAGGTTCTTCACCAGCCCGCCATCGCCGTAGAGCCTGCCGTCCAACTCGGTGGGGGCGAACGCACCAGGCACCGACATGCTGGCGCGCATGGCGAGGCGCAAAGGCCCTCGCGCGAAGACCTTGATTTCGCCGCTTTCGAGGTCGGTGGCGACCGCCCGGAAGGGGATGGGCAAGCGGTCGAAAGCGATGTCCTCGGGCAAGTGCGCGGTCAGATCCTTGAGTTCGAGCTCCAGCCCGCTGGTGGCGAAGGCGCCCCGGGGCAGGCCGAATTTCCAGTCCCTGAGGCCGATTTCAAAAGGCAGGGGAAAACGAAAATCCTCTTCTTTGCGTCGCAAGCTCAATTCCTGGCGGGGCGGGCGCTCGGAAAACATGGCCTCCCAGTTGGTATGCAAGACCAGCTTCTCCAATTGCGCGGCGTTCATGCCGCCGGCGTACAGCCCCCCGACGATGGCGCCCATGCTGGTGCCGGTGATGCAATCGACGCGCACGCCGTGTTCCTCCAGGGCCTTGAGTACGCCAACGTGGGCGAAGCCGCGCGCCCCGCCGCCAGACAGCACGAGGCAGGTGCGGGACGGTTCGGCCAGCGCCGGCGCGGCGCCGAGCAGAGCGTAGGTGAGGAACGGGAACCAGGAGGCGCGCATCGGGGTCTAGGTGCTCAGCAAAGTGGATCGCCAGCGATTATAGCGACCAAGCGAGCCATGCAGCGCCGGGCCCTGATCAGGAACCGCCATTCGATGCCTCGGTGGTCACGATTCGGGCGGGGTTGACAATTAGTTCTAAGTAGAACTATATTGTCCCGCATGAAGAAGCCGTCTCCTTTCCCAAGGCCACCACGGGAGCCCTTTTTGCCCATACTTCGCGAACTGGCGCGTTGCTACCAGGCCTTCGAGCGCTATTCGTCCCGGCACGTTCGCGGCCTGGGGCTCACGCCTTCGCAGTTCGACATCATCGCTACCCTGGGCAATACGCCCGGCATGAGCTGCAAAGAACTGGGCGAGCGCACCCTGATCACCAAGGGCACCCTCACCGGCGTGATCGATCGGCTCGAGTCGCGCGGCCTGCTGCGGCGCCACGACGCAACCCACGATCGGCGCAGCTTTACGGTGGCCCTTACGCCCGCGGGAGAACGCGAATTTGCACGAGTTTTTCCGGCGCATTTGCAGTTCTTGCGTCCGGCCTTTGGGGGCTTTTCCGGCGCTGATCTCGGCGATCTCGAGGAACGGCTGGCCCGCCTTCGGGAACGCATCGAGGGTGCCGAAGCGCGCGCCGAGTCGGCGTCCCGATGATGGTTGCGCGCCGCTACTATTCCTGGCCAGCGGTGGCGCTGCATTGGATGGCGGCGCTTTTGATCATCGGCGGCTTCGCCCTGGGCTTGAGCATGGTCGATTTGCCCTTCAGCCCGCAGCGCATCAAGTATTACTCCTGGCACAAGTGGATCGGCATCACCGTCTGGTTGCTGGCGGTGCTGCGTCTCACCTGGCGCCTCCTAAGCCCGCCCCCACTCTTGCTGCCGATGCCGGCCTGGCAGAGGCGCGCGGCCGTCGCCACGCATCACCTGCTCTACGCACTGATGCTGCTGATCCCCATCAGCGGTTGGCTCTACAGCTCCGCGGCTGGGGTCTCGGTAGTCTATCTCGGCGTCCTTTCTCTGCCGGATTTGGTCGAGGCGAACAAGCCTCTGGCGGCCCAGCTCAAGCTCGTGCACAAGACGCTCAATGTCACCCTGCTGCTGCTGGTGTTGATGCACATCGCCGCCGCCCTCAAACACCATCTGTTCGATCGCGATGCCACGCTGGCGCGCATGATCCCCTTCCTGAGGAGCTGAGCTTGCCGATACCACGACTAATAGCCCTGCCGGTGCTCACTCTGGCGTTCGCCGCGCCGACCTACGCGCAACAGAAACTGGTGCCTGAAAAAAGTGAAATCCGCTTTGCCGCCAAGCAGATGGGCGTGGCGACCGAAGGGCGCTTTCGCAAGTTCGGCGCCGAACTGGAGTTCGACCCGGCGCGCCCGGAGATGGCCCGCGCGCGCATCGAGGTGGAGCTGGGAAGCATTGATCTGGGCAACGAGGACGGTGAAATCGAAGTGCGCCGCAAGCCCTGGTTCAATGTCGATGCCTTTCCCAAAGCCAGCTTCACCGGTGCGGGCGCCAAGGCGCTGGGCGGCGGCAAATTCGAGCTAGCGGGCAAACTCGCCATCAAAGGTGTGACGCAGGAGGTCGTGCTGCCATTCACCGTGCGCCAGGAGGGTGCCAACCTCGTGGCCGAGGGCGCTTACCCCTTGAAGCGTTTGGAGTTCAAGATCGGGGAGGGTGCCTGGTCCGACACCGACACCGTGGCGAACGAAGTACTCGTGCGCTATCGCGTGCATTTATCCGGTACGCCCGCGAAGCGCTGAGCGGTGCGGGTAAGTTCTGTTCAACGCTGTTCTACCATGGAGACTTTCCGCATGACCAAGACCTTGATCGCCGCGCTCCTCGCCAGCGCGCTCGCCTTGCCGGCGTTCGCCGCCGACACCTATAGCGCCGACGGCGCGCATACCTATCCGTCTTTTGAAGTCTCCCACCTAGGCTATTCCATGGCCCGCGGACGCTTCGACAAAACCACCGCCAAGGTCAGCCTCGACCGCGCCGCCAAGTCCGGCACCGTAGCCGTGAGCATCGACAGCGGCTCGGTCAATACCGGTTGGGCCAAGCGCGACGACCACCTGCGCGGCGAGGACTTCTTCAACGTGGCCAAATTTCCCGCCATGACCTACAAGTCCAGCGCCCTCAAGTTCGACGGCGACCGACTGGTCGGCGTCGAAGGCGAGCTCACGCTGCTGGGGGTCACCCGCCCGGTAGCGCTGACCGTGACCGGCTTTCGCTGCGGTGCTCATCCCATGAACAAGAAGGAGCTTTGCGGGGCCGACGCCGTGACCACGGTCAAGCGCTCGGACTTCGGCATGAAATACGGCTTGCCGGCGATCGGCGACGACATCCGCATCGCCATCGCCATCGAGGCCTTCAAGGACTGATCGACACGCTGGCGAAGAACCGGGAGCACCTATTCGGGGGCAAGCCCGCTCCTACACGCGGGTTTTCATCTTCTCCATGGCCATCACCAGGGCACGGGTGGTGCCCGGTTCCCAAGCGGCGTGGCCGGCGTCGGGCACCATGGTCAGTTCCGCCTCCGGCCAGGCGGCCTTGAGCTCGTAGGCCGCTACCGGTGGGCAGACCACGTCATAGCGGCCCTGCACGATGATCCCCGGCAAGTGGCGAATGCGCCCGACCCGCCCCAGCAACTCGCCTTCCTCCAAGAACAGGCGGTTGACGAAATAGTGCGCCTCGGTGCGGCCGAGCGAGAGTGCCAGCGCCTCGTCCTCACCATGGCCGTGCGCTTCGGTGTTGGGCAGCAGGGTGCAGCAGCGTGCCTCGTACTGACTCCAGGCCAGCGCGGCTTCGCGGCGCAAGGTCGCATTAGGGCTGGTCAGGCGGCGGTAATAGGCACGCAAGAGGTCACCGCGTTCGCCCGGCGGAATGAAGGCCGCGAAATCCTCCCAGGCCTCTGGAAAGAAGTGCCGCATGCCCCTCATGAACCACTCGATTTCGCTGGCGCGACCGAGGAACACTCCGCGCAGAACGAGACCCAGGCAGCGCTCGGGGTGCTCCGCGGCGTAGGCGAGCCCCAGCGTCGAGCCCCAGGAACCGCCAAAGACCAGCCATTTCTCAACGCCCAGATGCTGGCGAAGCTGTTCGAGATCGCCGACCAGGTTCTGGGTGCTGTTGTCCTGCAACTCGGCATGCGGGGTAGAACGCCCGGCGCCGCGCTGGTCGAGCAAAACGATGCGGTAGTGCGCCGGATCAAAGAAGCGCCGATGGTTGGCGGCGCAGCCAGAACCAGGTCCGCCGTGCAAAAAGACTACCGGCACCCCCTGCGGATTGCCCGAGGTCTCCCAGTAGAGGCGATGGCGTTCGTCCACCGCAAAATGGCCGGTGGCGTAAGGTTCGATTGCAGGATAAAGATGCGCGAGGTACTCGCGGCTTTCCTCCGACGGGCCCATGGGGTGTTCGCTTGTGCTTTTGGTAAGGCGAACATTTTAGCCCCATGTGCCGAGGATATGAATGAAGTCGAGCTTGAGGGTGGCGGACTGCGGGTCCTGCGGGCAACGGGCGTAGGGTGGATTAAGCGCGCCGCGCGCGAATCCAACATCGTCAGGAAGCGGCCGACCTCCACGTGATAGGGTCTTCCTTGGTGGATTCGGGCCTCCGGGCTTTAATCCACCCTATGCGTCGGGCGGAAGCTGGGAGGCTGAAGGGGCGAGGGGCGCGCCGGCGTTCGCCTTCGTGATGCCGAACTGAGGCTGCCTGAGCTGCCGCGCGCGCCTGCGCATACGCACCGCGCTCAACGCAGCGCGCAGGCCTCTTCGAAGGCCAGCCTGGGGTTACGCGGAAAGAGCCGCGCGGGGTCACCATACCCAAGATTGCAGATGAAGTTGCTCTTGACCTTGCCCTCGGGGAAGAATTCCCGATCGACTGCCTCGGCATCGAAGCCGCTCATCGGCCCGCAATCGAGCCCTAAGGCACGCGCCGCGAGTATCAAGTAGCCCCCTTGCAGCGAGCTGTTGCGGAAAGCGGTCTGTTCGATGGCTACGGGCTTGCCGGCAAACCAGGAACGGGCATCGGTGTGCGGGAACAGCCGCGGCAGTTGCTCGTAGAACTCCAGGTCCATGCCAATGATGGCCGTCACCGGGGCGAGACGGGTCTTCTCGCGATTGCCCTCGGACATTGCCGGCACGAGCCTCGCCTTGGCTTGTTCGCTCACCACGAAGACCAGACGCGCCGGTGAGCAGTTGGCGCTGGTGGGCCCCCATTTCATCAAATCATAGAGTTCGCGCAAGGTCGCCTCGGACACCGGCTGGGCGGTCCAGCCGTTGTGCGTGCGGGCCTTGCAAAAGAGTTGGTCGAGGGCTTCGCTATCGATGGAGGACATGGCAACTCCTGGTGAGGTGTAAAGACGAGGGCAAGGATACGCCGGTCAAATCACGTTTGGTCATGGTGGAGCACGCCGGAATCCAGAACCTTCAACGAGCTGGAAACCGGCCTTTGCCGGTGTGGCGGACTGGGTCCGTGCTTCGCCAAAGATGCGACTGCGGCGGACCGCCCGCTCCACTTGGTCGGCTCTTTGGCCTTGAAGTTCGCGCAAGATTGTCGCCGGCGAGACGAAACCGTCGCTGGGCGGAACAACATGGGCGAGCCCATGGCGTCGCAAGTACCGGCACGGCCGAGTTGGGCGCCGCCCGGACCATACGGGAGCCGCCTTGCGGCGGGACCTCGCCCGTCGCGGCGATCGGATCGCCAGGCAGGGCAAAACTTCGCCGCGCTGGTAAACTTGCGCTTCATTCGGCCCGCGAGCTTCGGTTCCTTCATGGCGATTCGTTTCGACACCCTGGCACTGCACGCCGGCAGCCAGCCGGATCCAGTCACCGGCGCACGCGCCACGCCGATCTATCAGAGCGCGTCTTTTGTCTTCAAGGACGCCGATCATGCCGCCGCGTTGTTCAACGCCGAGCGGCCGGGACACGTGTATTCGCGCATCTCCAATCCCACCGTGGCGGTGCTCGAGGAGCGCATCGCCGCGCTCGACGAGGGCGTGGGCGCCATCGCCACCGCGAGCGGGCAGGCCGCGCTGCACTTGGCGATCGCCACCCTGATGGGGGCGGGCGGGCACATCGTCGCTTCGCGTGCGCTCTATGGCGGCTCGCATAATCTTTTGGCCTACACTTTGCCGCGTTTCGGCATCGAAACCAGTTTCGTCGATCCGCGCGATTCCGAGGCCTGGCGTGCCGCCATCCGTCCGGAAACGCGGCTCCTCTTCGGCGAGACCTTGGGCAACCCGCGCCTTGATGTGCTTGATGTCCCCACTATCGCCGCGATTGCTCACGAACATGGGGTGCCGCTGCTGGTCGACGCCACCTTTACTACGCCGTATCTTTCGCGTCCGGTTGCCCAGGGCGCCGACCTGGTGATGCACTCGGCGACCAAGTTTCTTTCCGGGCACGGCATTGTCATCGGCGGTCTCTTGGTCGATGGCGGGCGTTTCGATTGGGAGCGTTCCGGGCGCTTTCCCACCCTCACCAAGCCTTATGGCGGCTTTCACGATCTGGTGTTCAGCGAGGTCGCGACGGTCGAAGCGTTCTTGCTGCGGGCGCGGCGCGAAGGGCTGCGCGACTTCGGCGCTTGCATGGCACCGATGACCGCCTTCAATATCTTGCAAGGGATGGAGACGCTGCCGCTGCGCATGGACCGGCATGTCGCCAACGCTCGGCGGGTGGTCGAGTTTCTGGCTAACCATGCGCAGGTGGCCCAGGTGTACTACCCCGAACTCGAGGCCCACCCCGACCAGATGCTGGCCCGGAAGCTCTTGCCCAAGGGGTGCGGCGCGGTGTTCTCGTTTGAATTGAAACCCGGCGCGAGCGGCGACGCGCGCCTCGCTGGCCGGCGCTTCATCGAGGCCCTGCGTCTCTTCTCCCACCTAGCCAACGTGGGCGATGCGAAGTCGCTGGTCATTCATCCCGCCAGCACGACGCATTTTCGTATGAGCGCCGAGGATCTCGCTGCCGCGGGCATCGGCGCGGGACTGGTGCGGCTCTCGGTAGGCCTTGAAGATGCCGAGGACTTGCTCGAAGACCTCGGTCGGGCGCTCTACGCCGCCAGCAAGGCTTGAGCGAGGCCAGCCATGCACGTCATCGTCAGCGGCCACGAAGCTTATGTCTATACCGGCGGCAAGCGCTTCGACCCCAGCCTGCCCGTGGTCCTGCTGGTACACGGTGCCGCCAACGATCATTCGGTCTGGGCGCAGCAGAGCCGCTACCTTGCGCACCATGGCCACTGCGTCCTCGCGGTCGATCTGCCTGGGCACGGGCGCAGCGCCGGCCCCGCCTTGGCGAGCGTCGCGGGCATTGCCTCGTGGCTGGTCGCCCTGCTCGACGCGCTGGGTCTCAAGCGCGCCGCGATCGCCGGCCACAGCCTGGGTTCGCTGGCGACACTTGAAGCCGCGGCGAGTTTTCCCGAGCGCGTCTCGCACATTGCGCTCTTGGGGCCGGCGGTGCCCATGGTGGTCTCGGAACCGTTGCTCACCGCCGCGCGGGATCAGCCCGAAGCAGCGTATCGCATGATCGTCGGCTGGTCGCTCTGCTACCCCAAGCAACTGGGTGGCAACGTCGTACCCGGAATGTGGCTTGCCGGCGGCGTGTTGCGCTTGATGGAGCGCACGCCCCCCGGCGTGCTGTTCACCGACCTGTCGGCGTGCAATGACTACCTCGGGGGGCTCGAAGCCGCCAGGAAAGTGCCATGCCCAGCGCTCGTACTGGTGGGCGGCCGCGACCTCATGGCCCCGCCCAAGGCTGCTCAGTCCTTGGTCGCCGCCTTGCCCAAGTGTGAGCTGCGGACCCTGCCGGAAGTGGGACATAGTTTGATGGGCGAGGCGCCGGATGAGGTATTGGACGCGCTGCGAGGATTTCTGCACATTTGAGCAGGAAGCAGGCGGCGGCGTCGATGGCCGCGCGCTGATCGGCGACTGAACCTGATTTTCCGCTGCTGGAAACGGTCGCGTGGCCGCCGGTTCGGCCCACTCAGGGAAGCCTCCGCAGGGCTTGCGTTTGATCGAGGTGAATGATGGCATCGAACATGCCCCGCAGATCGCCCCGGAAATAGTGCTCCCGCCGCTCCGCGTGAGGCCAATAGACGACCCCTATGGCCCTCATCGGCAGATTGCGATCGAGCGCTTCGAGCGACGGGTCTTTGGAGTTCATGGTCAACCAGAACGCGGGGATGCGAACCCGTCCGAAAAGCGCCGAGACGCTCTCCCAGGCGGGCCGCCTCAGCGTGCAGACTCGGTCGTCTTCGCCCCAGTTGGGTGCCGCCCGAACCGTACCCAGGCGGGTGGTGAAACCGATGATGTAGGCTTCTTCCGGGAAGCGCTGGCGCATTTCCTGGCCCAGGCTGAGGTAGGCGCTGCGCTTGCCGCGATCCGTCGCTCGCGCGTCGGCCAGGTGGGTATTGTGAGCCCAGAGGACAAGCCTGGCGGGGCGCCCCTGTTCGCTTTCAATCTTCCGCGCGATCGCGGTCACGGTTTCGGCCAGAAACCGGTCACGGTGGTTCCAGGCATTCTCGGACGCGTCCACCTGAATGCGCGAATAGGCCTCGGAGGCGCGCAGTTGAGCAAGATTGCGCTGAATCGAAAAGCGCAGTTCGGCATCGAGTTCAGCACCTGCTTGGGCAAGCCACTCGGTGATCCCGTCCGCGCTCTGGGCGAGCGCCGCTGCGCAGGAGGCTGCTGAGCCGTTGGCGCTGATCGCCGCCCGATATCGTTCGGTGGAGTAGCCATGGACGGCAAGGCACTCCACGCCCGCGACAATGGCGGAGGAGCGCGGTGCCCGGTGTGCCCGAGCGATCCGTAGGACCGCCGCGGCCGCGGCATCCATGCCGTGCAGGTCCATGCCAAAGACTTGCACCGATCTGCCCATTCGGAGGTTGTGGGCACGAAGGTCCGAAATCAGCTCCGCGAACGGCTCGTTGACCCACATCCACACCGGAAAGCGGCGGTGATCGGACAGCGCCGCCAGCGCGCTCGCATCCTCCTGGCCACCCCGCACATAGCGATTGGTGCGTTCCACCGCGGTGAAATCGGATTCAATAACCAAGCCGTCGAAACCCAGGTCTTCTATAAGTCGGCGGGTGATGCGCGCGCGTTCACGGTAGATCTCTTCGCTACCGTGGGTGTCCTCGCCCAGGAGCACGAAGCGCTTGCCGCGCAGAGATTCCAGTAAGGCCTTGTAATCGGCCGGCGTACCGGCAAGCGCCTGAGCCTGCTGGCGAATGGCCGAAACGAGTTGCCGGTCGGCGCGTGCCGCGCTCAGCGCCGCGGCGTCGCCAGCCCAGGAACCGATTGGCAAGGTCGCTATGAATCCCAGGCAGGCCATGCCGAAAAGGCAGTTTGCCCACCGAAACTTGCGGGCACCCATATCGTGCCTCAGGGCATCACTTCCACATACTCATACACCTCGCAATCGCGCAACTCCCGCCGCACCGCATTGCTGGCCCGCAAGTACCAAGCCAGCGGATCGCGTCGGTCGATCGAACGCCCCAGCTCGCGCAGGAGCTCGCAGATTGGGTCGGTGACCTGGTGGCGATAGCGCTGGTCGCCCTTGACGTAAGCGAGGTAGAGGTTTTTCATGCAATTGCCCCGGCACCAGGCATAGGCTTCGCAGGCCCGGCAGGGCATGTCGGGATGCGCCTGGAGCGGGCTCTTCTTCAGCCAGTTGCCTTGGAGATCGCCCTGCTGCATCTCGGGCAGGTAGAGCATGTCGGGGCAGGGAAAGATGCGGCCGTCGGGCATGACGTTGATGATGTGGGTGGAGACGCGGCAGGCGGTCTCTCCGGCGCAGAGTTCATTGGCGCGCGTAGGCAGCACTTTGTTGCGCACGATGCCCATGAGCGGAATCATCCGGTAGAGTTCGGGGTGCGCGAAGAAGCGCTCGACCAATCGCTCCAGGACGGCCCGCTTCTTCGCCATGCTTGCGGGCGTGTAGGCTTCTCCCGCTACGAACTGGAAGTACACATAGTCAAAGGTCTCGAGCAGGGCGTCGAGTTCCTCGAAGCTGGTGTCGTCGCTGGACCAGGTCACGCGCGCGGTGAGTGATCCGCCTACGCCTTCGCGCACGGCGGCGACGTTTTTCATCACCTGACGGTAGATGCCGCGGCCCCGATATCCGTCGGTCACGCCTTCACCACCGTCAATTGACACCAGAATGTTCGAAAGACGCGCCAGTACCGGTTTGGGCAAAGCATCGAGCAGCGTGCCATTGGTCTGCAACTGATAGCGGAACTGGGGATAACGCGCCATCACCTGCGCCATGTAGGCCTTGTTGAGCGTGGGCTCGCCGCCGTAGAAGGTGACGTAGACTTCCTTGCCGGCAAGGTGCTTGTCGATGAAGGCTTCAAGATCCTCGAAGCGGTAACTCACATGCCCGTCGGAACCCACCACGTCGCCCACCGATTCGGAGCAGTAGCTGCACTTCAGGTTGCAGCGCAGGGTGGTGAGCAACTGCAGTTCCACGCGCGGGCCGACGATGGGCTCCAGGTCGGAGACCGGTTGCGGTCGAGGGGCGCGATGAAGCGCAAGGGGTTTGACTTCGCTGGTCAACATCATCAAGAGAAAACCTGGTTGCCGGTGCCGGAGCAGGGTTGCTTCCAGTCCGGGAGGTGTGAATGGTGAAGCCTCGGTGGTGCGCAGGCCACGCCCAGGGCGGGCACGGTTTTGAGGCCAGCTTCAGGGGCGGGCAGGGGGACCGCGTTTGGCGGCGAGCGCGACCAGATGAGGTGTGCGGCTCAGGGAGACAACGAACTGGTGCGGCGATTTCATGGGCGCGAGGTTACCCCAATTGTCGGGGCTGCGCCAGCCATGGTCATGATGGGCACGCCTTGGCGCCGTCCTTCACCATCCCCATCGCCAGCGGCGGCGCCGGGCGAGGTCTGCCGCCAGGCAGGCGCAGACGCGCGCCAGATCGCGCGGATTCGCCACCCGCGCTCAGCGCCCCAGGGTGTAGAACTCCTCGTTGGGCCGCATCCCCAGGGCGTTGGCGAGGCGATTGGACAGACCGAAGAAGGCAGCGATGGCGGCGATGTCCCAGCAGTCTTCGTCGCTGAAGCCGTGCTGCTCAAGCACGGCGTAATCTGCCTCACCAACCTCGCCCGAACGCTGCGCGACCTTCATGGCGAAATCGAGCATGGCCCTTTGACGAGGAGTGAGATCGGCCTTGCGGTAGTTGACCGCGACCTGGTCGGCCAAGAGCGGATTTTTCGCGCGGATTCGTAGGATGGCGCCGTGGGCGATGACGCAGTATTGGCACTGGTTGGCGTTGGAAGTCGCCACCACGATCATTTCGCGTTCGGCTTTGGTGAGGCCACTTTCCTTTTCCATCAGGGCATCGTGATAGGCGAAGAAGGCACGCCATTCCGCCGGGCGATGGGCCAGCACCAGGAAGACGTTGGGCACGAAACCCGCTTTGTCCTGCACCGCTTGCACGCGGGCGCGAATGTCCTCGGGCAGTTGGTCGAGCCGCGGTACCGGAAAGCGGCTGATGGTCGAGTTTGCCATGGTCTCAGGCTTTCGGAGGAACGAATCCGGCGATCTGGTCCGCGCCTTCGCCAAAAAAGAAGGCTTCCATCTGCTGCGCGAGGTATTTGCGCGCCTGCGGATCGACCATGGACAAGCGGTTTTCGTTCACCAGCATGGTCTGGTACCGCACCCATTGCGCCCAGCCGTCCTTGGAGACGTGCTCATAAATGCGCATACCCAGCGTGCCGGGGTAGGGCGGGCGGTCGAGGCCCTCGGCCTCGCGCCCGAGCTTCACGCACTGAACCATTCTTGCCATGTGCCGCTCCTGCAGAAAAACGGAATGGACAATTATCGCACAGGCCTCAGAGCGTCTTTTCGTAAACTTGGGAGCGTCGCTGCCAGTTGTAGAGCCCGCGCTTTTCCTTGGGTAACTGCTCGACGCTGGCAGGCTTGAAGCCGCGTTCCAGGAACCAGTGGGCGGCGCGGGTGGTGAGTACGAAGAGCTTCTTCAAACCCAGCTTGCGGGCCTGGTTTTCAATGGCGCGAAGCAGATCTTCGCCATACCCCTGGTTGCGAAAGTCCGGATGTACCGCCAGGCCCGCCAGTTCCGCCGCGCGTTCGCGCGGGAAACGGTAGAGTGCGGCGCAGCCGATGATGGCATGGTCGTGTTCAAGGATATGGAAGCGTTCGATTTCCATCTCCAAGAGCTCGCGCGAGCGCCGGACCAGTATGCCCTGCTCTTCCAGGGGTTGAATGAGCGCCAGCAGGCCGCCGACGTCGTCGATCTTGGCCGGGCGCAAGTTGGAAAGACGTAGCCCGGTGACCATGGTGCCGATGCCATCGCGGGTGAACAGCTCCATCAGGATGCTGCCGTCGCGATGCCGGCTGATCAAATGCGCTCGCGCCACGCCATGCCGGCAGGCGGCCACGGCGCAAGGTAGGTAGAGGTGCGCGTCGGCGGAAAGCTGGTCCTGGGTCAGGAGCTTGTCTGCCTCTTCAGTGGACAATTCGGACTGCAACACACCCTCAGAGTCGACGACCCCGTCGGTGTCCATCACGAACACCAGTTTTTGCGCCTTGATCGACACCGAAGCCTGCGTGGCGACATCCTCGAGCGAGAGATTGAAGGTCTCGCCCGTGGGCGAGAAGCCCAGGGCGGAGAGCAACACGATCTCGCCCTGATCGAGGCGCATCTGGATGCCGGCCGCGTCGATCTTGCGCACTTCACCGGTCTGTTGCATGTCCACGCCCTCGATCACGCCCAGGGGTTTTGCGGTAACGTAGTTGCCGCCGGCCACGCGAATGCTGGCCCCGGCCATGGGCGAATTGGCGACCCCCATGGACAATAGCGCCTCGATGCGATTGCGCACGCGCCCCGAGGCTTCGAGCACGCAGGCGAGCGACTCCCGATCCGTGACCCGCAGACCGTGGGCGTAGCGGCTCTCGATGCTGCGCAACTTCAGTGCTTCCTCGATCTGCGGCCGCGCGCCGTGCACCAGCACCAGGCGCACGCCGAGGCTGTTCAAGAGGTTGAGGTCATGCACGAAGTCGATGAAATCGTCCTCGGCCACCACTTCGCCGCCGAAAGCGACGACGAAGGTCTTGCCGCGAAAGGCGTGAATGTACGGCGCCGCGGAGCGGAACCATTGCACGAAAGTCACAGAGGCGGCATTCATGGGTGGGAATTATACTTTTCCTGGGCGGGCGGGGATAATCCAATTTTTTGCCTCCCGGCGATGTCCGCCATATCTCTCGATACTCTCAATCCCGAGCAACGTGCCGCGGTCACGCTGCCGGCGCAGAACGCCCTCATTCTGGCGGGTGCGGGCTCGGGCAAGACCCGCGTCCTGACCACCCGGCTGGCCTGGCTGATCGCCACTGGGCAAGTCAGCCCCGGGGGCGTTCTGGCGGTGACCTTCACCAACAAGGCCGCCAAGGAAATGCTCACCCGCCTGGCGGCGATGCTGCCGCTCAAGGTACGGGGCCTGTGGATCGGCACCTTCCACGGCCTGTGCAACCGTTTACTGCGCCTGCATCACCGTGATGCCGGCTTGCCGCAGCTCTTTCAAATCCTCGACATGGCGGATCAGCTCGCGCTGCTCAAGCGCATGTACAAGGCGGCCAATATCGACGACGAGCGTTTTCCCGCGCGCGCCTTGCAGCATTTCATCAATGGCTCGAAGGAGCAAGGTTTGCGGCCCCACGCGGTGGCGACGCAGGACGACTACACCCGCCGCCAGGTGGAGTTCTACCAGCTCTATGAAACCACATGCCAGCGCGAAGGCGTGGTCGATTTCGCCGAATTGCTGCTGCGCAGCTTCGAATTGTTGGCCCGCAATGAAGCGCTGCGCGGGCATTACCGCGCGCGCTTCAGGCATCTTCTGGTGGACGAGTTTCAGGACACCAACCTCTTGCAGTACCGCTGGCTGCAACAGCTCGCCGGGCCTGACAGCGCGGTCTTCGCGGTGGGCGATGACGATCAGTCGATCTACGCGTTTCGTGGCGCCGAGGTCGCCAACATGCAACGATTCGAGCGCGATTTCGCGCCCGTGCGCTTGATCAAACTGGAACAGAATTACCGCTCGCAGGGCAACATCCTCGACGCGGCGAACGCCCTGATCGCCAACAACGCCACGCGCTTGGGCAAGAACCTCTGGACCTCCGAGGGCCAGGGCGAACCCTTGCGGGCCTTCGCCGCGCCTACCGATGTGGACGAGGCGCGTTTCATCGTCGAGGCCGTGCAAAGCCTCGTCGACCAAGGGCTGAGCGCGCAGGAGATCGCCTTGTTGTATCGCTCCAACGCGCAGTCTCGGGTACTGGAACACGCGCTATTCAATGCCGGCATGCCCTATCGGGTCTATGGGGGCATGCGCTTCTTCGAGCGCGCCGAAGTGAAGCACGCGCTCGCCTACCTGCGCTTGCTCGCCAACCCCGAGGATGACAACGCCCTGCTCCGGGTGGTGAATGTTCCGCCGCGCGGCATCGGCACGCGCAGCCTCGAAGTCTTGCAGGAACACGCCCGCGGCGCGGGCGTTTCCTTGTGGGCGGCGGCCTGCGCGGGGCGCATCGCTGGCAGGGCGGGCGCGAGCTTGGGCCAATTCGTCGGTCTGATCGAGCGCCTGCAAACGGAAACCGCGGCCTTGCCGCTGCCGGAGATGGTCGAGCACATGCTGGCCCGGAGTGGACTCAAGGCCCACTACCAGAGCGACAAGGACGGCCAGGAGCGCTTGGAGAATCTTGAGGAACTCGTCAACGCCGCGGATGGCTTCCTGCGTGAAACCGGTGGTGTGCTGGCGGTCATGGATGCCGAGGGCGGCGAAACACTGCTTGAGCCGCTCGCTGGTTTCCTCGCCCACGCGGCGCTGGAGGCCGGTGATACGCAGGCGGCCGAGGGCCGTCCGGCCTTGCAGTTGATGACCGTTCACGCGGCCAAAGGGCTCGAATTCGACACCGTCTTCATCACCGGGCTGGAAGAGGGTCTGTTCCCGCATGAGAACAGCCTCAACGAAGCAGGTGGGCCCGAGGAGGAGCGCCGCCTGATGTATGTGGCCCTCACGCGCGCGCGCCGCCGCTTGTACCTGAGCCTGGCGCAGTGCCGTATGTTGCACGGGCAGACGCGCTACAACGTGCCTTCGCGGTTCTTCAGCGAGCTGCCCCCCGAGTTGATCGAGTGGTTATCGGCCTCGGTCCATGCGCGTGTGGCGCGCGGCACGCCAAGCATGGTGCCGGAGCGCCGCGCCCAACCCTCCGGCGGCTCTGGTTTGCGGATCGGACAAAGCGTGCGTCACGCCAAGTTCGGCCTGGGCGTGATCGTCAATGCCGAAGGCCTGGGGGACGATGCGCGGGTGCAGGTGAACTTCCATGAAGGCGGGGTGAAGTGGCTGGCGCTGGAATATGCCAAGCTGCAATCGGCCGGATAACGAGAGGTGCGCCACCCAGGCTCAGCCGCGCGACCAGCAGTGTGCTTGGCGGAGTTCTTGCCGCGCGTTCTCATCGATGCGCGCGCGGTGCTTCCGAGACGCTGTCGCCTTCCGCCATGGCCATCGCGGCCTGATTAGTGGGGCGGCGATTGCGGATTTCCAGCGACACCGACACCCAGTCCGCCTGGCGTTCCAGCGGGCGGCGCAGGGAAATCGAGTAAACATATTTCTCGGTCGCCAGGCTGAGCGGATGTTCAGGGTCGTAGCTCGAGTATGCCTCGCGCGGGAGGATCAGGGTCTTGTGCCAGCGTTTGGACGAGCTTTCGTCCGCTGGCAAGTAGAGGCCGTAGAAGTTCTTCGGATTGGTTGAGACCGTTTCGGTTTCGACCAGACCGCCATCGGTGGGTGTGAAGGCCTGGAGCTGCACCTGCAAGAGATTGCGCGCGATCACTTCAACGCCGACGGTGGCCTCGCGCGCGCCGATCTGGCGCAGCCGGCGCACGATTCCGATGATCCACTGCCGCTCGTCGCCAATGCGCAGGGCCACCAGCGAACCCACCGGCACGCGCAGCGCCTGTTGCGCCGGAGCGAGGAAGCCCAAACCGTCGGCACTGTGGTCGTGCAGTTGCCAAACGAAGCTCTCGACCGTGCGGCCGACCGGAATCAGCGAAGGAATCGGGCTGGCGCTGCCCTTGCCGATCTGAAACTGCAAGGTGTCGCCGAAGCTCACGGTAAACCCGGCGCCATGGCTCACTTCGCCGCTTCTCTGCGGCAGGAAATCGGGGCGGTGCTTGACCGCCAGGCAGACCTGCTCCATGCCGATCACCACTCGCGCTTGTCCCTGGACGTTCTTGCGGGTGAGGCGACGATCCGTCGGCGCCTCCTGCGCCAAGCGATCACGCAGCTTGGCCAGCAGTGTGACCCGGGTGCCGGCGTCGAGTATACGTTCGCGTTCGTTGCTGGGGAGCTTGGCCAAACGCGCTTCCATCTCGATCTTGGCCTTGTCGATTGCGGCTTCCAGCGGCGCGGCATTGAAATAGAGCAGGTGCGAGCCATGGCGGCCGCTTTCCCGGCGTTCGATACCAGCCGTACCGTCAAGGTCAATCTCGAAGCCGGTGGTGGTCTGCGGTTCGGCGGTGAGCCGCAAGTCCAGCGCTTCGACCCAGCCGGTCAGGCGCCGCGCCGCCCACTCCAGTTCGAAGGAACTCAGGTTGCCGCTGTCGAGCCGATGCAAGAGCAGGATGTCGAGGTACTCACGCATTACCGAAGTCCAGGCTTCGGCGTCGGTGCGCGTGGGCATCTTGAAGTGTTCCTCGACGCAGCCATGATCAAGGGCGACGCGGAAAATTCGATGCACTTCGCGCCACTTCGCCGGAATCCAGCGCTCGTACCGCAACAAGCGCAGCTTACAGTCGGCGCGCAGGTGGCGCAGCAGCCGCACCAAGGTTGGCGCCAGGAACGGGCGCCAGAGGTTGTCCCGCGGGGCCTCTTCGAACTGGCGCAGGAAAAGCGTGTAAGAGTCGGTGTAGGAGCTGATCAGTTCTGCCGCCTCGACCAACAAGTCCTGTTCCTGCGCGCTATGCACGGCATTGGCCACGTATTGGGTGGTGAGCCCGCTGACCGCCCATTCGGTCATGCGGTCGAGGCGCAGGGTCGCGGCGAGCCGTTCCGGTTGCAGTGGACGCTGCTGCAAAACGCGCTGGTGCAGCAGGCCGACAATGCGTACCGCGGCGGCGCCAGGGTCGTCGCGCGGAAGGCGGCGCACCCAGGGGGCGACTCGATCGATCGCCGCCAATACGTCATCGGCGTCGTCGTGGCGGCGCGTCACGCTCTTCAGTAGATCTCGTATCCCCATGTTCTCGGCTCTTTCCGCCTGCGGCTCGCTGCGGCGCCACAGCGCTCGACGCGCTGGCGCGATGTGTTCTATCGACCTCTAGGTTCAGGGTTCCGGCACCGGCTTGCGGTTCAATACCTCCAGCGCCGCCCAGGCCCAATCGGCCTGCTTTTCCAGCGGGTGCCTGAGGCCGATGGTGTAAACGAACTGACCTGCGACCAGCGACAGCGGCTCCTCGGGCTTATGGCTGTCGAACTCTTCACGAGGAATGATCAGCGTGCGTTCCTTGCGCTTGGGTGAACTTTCCTCGGCGGGCAGGTACAGCCCATAGAAGTTGTGCGGGAAGCCGGTGATGGTTTCGGCCTCCTTGTAGCCCTCGGCGGTGGGGGTGAAGGCTTGAAGTTGCACCTGCACCAAATTGTGCGCAACCACTTCGATACCGATATCGGTTTCGCGGGCGGATTCATGGCGTAGGCGGCGCACGATGCCCAGAAGCCAGCTCGATTCGCCCTCGACGTGGATCGCCACCAAAGTGCCGATGGTGGTGCACTCGGCTTCATTGGCCGGGGCCAGCACGCGTACGCCACTGACGCTGCGGTCCACCAGGCGCCAATAGTTGCAGCGCAGGTTTTCAAAATTGGTGGCGCCGCGCGCCACCGGCCCCGCCGGGGTCACAGTGTTGCCAGGGGTCTGGAAGAAGCCATAGACATCGCTGGCGGCGACGTCCTCGTAGGCGACGGTGTAGCCGTCGTTGCTGCCGCCGCTGTCGGGGAATGGCTCGGCACGCGGCTGTTCCTTCACCGCCTTGCATACCAGTTGGAAGCCCACCACGATGCGCACCCGCGCATCGGTGTCTTCGCGGTTGCCCCGCCGCGTGAGCGGGTGGAAGTTCATGGCGAACTGGGTGGCGAGCTTGTCGAGGAATTCGAGCCTGCCGCGCAAGTCGATCATGCGGTCCCGGTCCCTGATCGTGGCGCGGGCGAGTTCTCTTTCGGTTTCGACGCGTTGCTGGTAGAGCGCCGCTTCGAGACTCGCGGTCTGGAAAAAGAGCGCCCCGGAAGGCGGGTGGTCGTCAAGGCGATGCAAGCCGGAAGTCGACCCCGGATCAACGTAGAAACCGCCGTTGGTGGGCATATGCCCGCTTAGCTTCAGGCCCAGGGTTTGCACCCAGACCGGCAACTGCCGGGCTACCCATTCGAGCTGCGGCGGGGGCAGATTGCCGGCATTGACCAGTTGCAGCATCAGCACCTGCAGGTAAGTCGAAGCCACCGAGGTGTGCGTGCCGCCCTCACCGCCGGACTGTACCGTCATGCTCTCCTCGGCGCTGCCGTCTTTGGCGCAGAGCCGGTAGAGCTTGTGCAGGGTCTGCCATTTCGCCGGTATCCAGCGCTCGAAGCGAAAGAGCCGGAACTTGGCGTCCACCATCATCTGCTGCATCATGCGCACCGACAGGCGCGGCAGCAGTACCCGCCATTTGCGCGCGCCGAGGTCCTCCTCGACGATAAGGAAGAAGCGCTGATAGGCTTGGGTGAAGGTATTGGCGAACTCGATGTTGTCGCGCCACAAACCCTCTTCGATCGAGCCGGTGCCGCGCGCGGCAGTTACGTATTGGGTGGCCAGGGTGAGGCGCAGCCAGTCGAGCGACTCATCGACGGTCAAGAGACCGGCAAGGCGTTCGGGTGTGAGCCTGGCCACGCGCTCCACCCGTTCGGCGAGCATCTCCAGCACTTCGCGGCGCGCCGTTGCCGGCTCAATGCGCGGCAGTGCCGCCGCCCAGCGCGCGGCGCGAGCCGAACCTTCGGCGAGCGGGTCGCGCGCCGTGTCTTCCTCGCGTTTTGAAAACAGACCGAAGACCAATGTCATACCCTCTGGTTGCAAGAATGCCAGCGAGACGAAGGTCGCGGCGCTGGGAACAGGGCGGGAAAAGACGCTCATTCCCGCTCTTGCCGGCCACCGACGGCGAGCCGGAAACCGTAGAGTAGCCGTGCAAGGCGCTTCCGGCAAGGGCTTTGGGCTACTTTGCCGAGCCGGGGGGCGGCGGATCGCTCAGGCGGCAGGAGCTTCCGGTTCCGGCCGCGGCGCCTCGGGATGGAAAGTGTCGAGGTAACTCACGTAGTCACTGATGCACAGAGTGGTCATCAGCGCCATCCACCAGGGCATCAGCACGACCAGCGCAAAGCCCAGGCCGGCCGGGCCGAAGAGCAGCACCAACACTTGCAGGGCGAGCGCCGGCAGCATGGCCGAGAACAGAAACACCGTGGCGCCCAGCACCAGGAAAGCGCGCCAATTGGCCACCGTGGCGGCCAGGGAAAGACGGATCGCGGTGTACCAAGGCAGTTCATCGAATACCACCAAAGCCGGGGCGAACCACATTGCCAAAATGGCCGGCAGGGCGCAGGCCACGGAAAGCAGCATGACCCACTGCGTTTCCGCCCGAGTGAGGAAGTCCTCGGGCAGGGGCTGGCCGAGGAAGATCGCGCCGATGAAGACGCCCCCGTCGATCAGCGCGGTGCTCAGCATGGCCAGGTTGATGGCCGCCCAGTAGGCCAGGCCCAGCGGGATGAGCGCGCGCAGATTGGCTTGAAAGCCCCGGAAGAGATCGGCCAGGGCCGGTTTCTGCCCGCGGGTCTGGGTCCAGGCGGCGGCCAGGAATCCCACCGTGAACACCGGCTTGAGCACCGTTGCCAGCGGCGTCCCGATGATCGGAATGATCGAGATCAAGCCCAGGATGACGATGTAGCAAACGAAGAACAAGAGCCAAGTCAGCCGCGCCCCAGCCAGCAGAATCGAAGCGCCCCGCAACCAACCCAGGCCGGCGACGGGGGGCAGGACACGAAACGCGGGAGCGGCTTTCAGCTGAGCGGACATGGGGTCGGCAGTTCGACATGGGTGCGCAAGAGGCGCTCGAAATGGGCGGGATCGCGCTTGTCGACCAAATCACCGACCCGGGGCAGGTGGCGGTCGTACAGCCGGGAAAGCCAGAAACGCAGTGCCGCGGTCCGCAGGAGTCGGGGCCAGGCCTCGGTTTCCGCCGCCTGCAGGGGACGATTGGCGTGGTAGGCGCGCAACAGCGCGGCGCTGCGCGCGGAATCGAGGCCACCCCCCGGGGCGAGGCACCAATCGTTGACGGTGATGGCCAAATCGTAGGCCAACAGGTCGGTGGCGGCGAAACCGAAATCGATGATGCCGGTCAGTCTCCCGGCGCTGAACAGCGCATTGTCGCGGAAGAGGTCACCATGGATGGCACCCTTGGGTAGCTTGCCCGATGGCGCAACTTGCTGATAGGACATCTCGGCTTCGAGCAGCTCCTTTTGCTCCGGTTCCAGAAAAGGCTTCACGGCCCGCGCGGCGGACCGGCGCCAGGCCGCGCCCCGGCGGTTTTCCTGGCGGCTGCGGTAGCTTGCCCCGGCCAGGTGCAGGCGGGCGAGGCCGGCGCCCATTTCGGCGCAGTCGGCAAGGCTGGGCTGCGCCAGGGCCGCGCCTTCGAGACGAGTCACCAGGCTCGCCGGCTTGCCGTTGAGGAGGCTGAAATAAGCCCCGCTTCGATCCGCCAGGGGCGCCGGACAGGGCACGTCGCGCCCAGCCAGGTGGGCCATAAGATTGAGGTAGAAGGGCAAATCTTCGGCCGGCATGCGCTCGTAAAGGGTGAGCACATAGCGGCCGGAATCGGTGGTGAGGAAGAAATTGCTGTTTTCCACGCCCACCGGTATCGGTTCGAGCATGCTCACCCCGCCCACGGCATAGCGTGTGAGCCAGGCGGCCAATTCGGTTTCGTGGACGGGTGTGAATACGGACATGTTCGCTTGTTCGCCCCTGCGCTCGCCCGCAACTGCCGGGGTTGTTGACGCCGCCCCCGGGGTTTGTTCAAGCGCTGCGGGCGCCTCCCTGGCGCGGCTGCGTGGTACGTGACTTATCTGTCTTGTAAACCAACACTCAGAATTGATGCAATACCCATTGTGGTACCCGCAATCCGGAATCGAAGCTGTCCTGGCGGCTGAACGTGCCGTCACCACGATGATCGATGAGGTAATACGAGCGCCCATGCGCGGGGGTGACCTTCATCATGTAGAGCTTGCCTGAAACGCGATACTCCTCGACGGTTTCACCGGCGCGCTTGACGATGGTGACTTGCGGCTCCAGCGGGTCCTCGGTCATGCCGGGCGGTGGTGGCGGGGGTTCAGGCAGGGGCTGCAAATCCTTGGGCGGCGCCTTTTGGGCGATCGCCGGGGCGGCAAGCAGCAGGGCAAGGAGCAGAAGTTTGCGCATGGAGGGGTCCGGTTAGCTGTGAGGATTCTACCAGATGGCGGCCGGCTCCCACCCGTTGCATCGATTCGGGCACGCCGCGTGGATGACCACCGCGCACTCGGGCCTGCTACAAATTGAGCATCATGTCTCGTTCGGCTTTGGTGGGCTGGAAGCCGCGGGTTTCGTAGTAGCGGAATATGGCGTCGACAATCTCCTGCGGCTGGTCGATCACTTGCACCAGATCGAGGTCCTCGGCATTGATCATGCCCTCAGCCACCAATCGGCTGCGGAACCACGCCAGCAGCCCGCCCCAGAACTCGCTGCCCATAAGGATGATGGGAATCCGCCGGGTCTTGCCGGTTTGCACCAGGGTGAGGCATTCCATCAGCTCGTCGAGCGTGCCGAAACCGCCCGGGGTCGCCACAAAGGCCGTGGCGAAGCGCACGAACATCACTTTGCGCGAAAAGAAGTAGTGGAAATTCTGGGATACGTCCTGAAACTGATTGGCGACCTGTTCGTGCGGCAAGGCGATGTTGAGCCCGACCGAGGGGGACTTGCCGAAATAGGCACCGCGATTGGCCGCCTCCATGAGCCCAGGCCCGCCGCCGGAAATCACGCTGAAGCCCGAATCGGATAGGAGCCGCGCGAGCTGCTCGGTCATCTGGTAATAGGGGTGTCCCGGCTTCACCCGGGCGCTGCCCCAAATCGTCACGGCCGGGCGGATATTGGCCAGCCGCTCCGTGGCGGCGACGAATTCTGCCATAATCCCGAACACCCGCCAGGCCTCTTGGGCCGTGTAATTGATGGCCGCCTGACCGGGGTCGATCATCTTGGGAAGCTTGGTTTGATACATCGCGAGAAGTTGCTCGTCTTGGTGGATGGATCGTCGTACCTCTACCGCGCCTTTCACGCCCTGCCGGACCTGCGCACCTCCCGCGGCGAGCCTACTGGCGCCATGCGCGGCGTCTTGTCCATGTTGCGCCGATTGATTGCCGAGTGCAAGCCGCAGGGATTCGCGGTGGTGTTCGACGCACCGGGCAAGACCTTTCGCGACGCCTGGTACCCCGAGTACAAGGCCAAGCGCGCACCCATGCCCACGGACCTGGTGGCGCAGATCGCGCCCTTGCATGAGCTCATTCGCGCACATGGCTGGCCCCTGCTCATGGTCGAGGGCGTCGAAGCCGACGATGTGATCGGCACCCTGGCCCGCGAAGCCGAAGCCGCCGGTTTGAATTGCCTCATCTCCAGCGGCGACAAGGATCTCGCCCAACTGGTCACGCCCCACGTCACCGTGGTCAACACCATGAGTAACGAGATCCTGGATGAAAATGGCGTGATGACCAAATTCGGAGTGCGCCCGACGCAGATGCTCGACTACTTGAGCCTAATCGGCGACAGCGTCGACAACGTGCCCGGCGTACCCAAGGTGGGACCCAAGACTGCGGTGAAGTGGCTGGCGCAATATGGCAGTCTGGACCAACTGATGGTCCACGCCGAAGAGATCGGCGGGGTGGTGGGCGAAAACCTGCGCGCCAGCCGCGACTGGCTGCCCCAGGCCAAGCGGCTCTTGCAGGTGAAGACCGATTGCGCCCTGGGTGTGCATCCGCTCGAGCTGGTCGCCCAGGCTCCCCAGGAAGAGACCCTGCTGCCGCTCTTGCAGCGCTTCGAATTCAAGAGTTTCGCGCAGGAACTCGAAAGTCGCCGGGTGCAACCTGCCGAGGGTCGCGCTGCACCCGCGGTGCTGCTGGAGGACCCGCCACCCGCGCAGGCAGTGTCCACCCGGAACTATCACACCATACTCGATGAACACGCCCTGGGGCGCCTCATCGCACTGCTGGAAGAGTCGGAGCTTGCCGCCTTCGATACCGAGACCACCGGCCTCGATCCGCTGCGGGCCGAACTGGTGGGACTGTCCTTTTGTGTGCAGGCTGGCGTCGCGTTTTACTTACCGCTCACGCACGACTACGCTGGCGCGCCCCGGCAATTGGAAATCACCCATGTGCTGGCGCGGCTCAAGCCCTGGTTTCAGAGCCCTGCCAAGAAAAAGCTCGCGCAGAACGGCAAGTACGATCAGCACATTCTCATGAATCAAGGCGTGGCGGTGCAAGGCATCGCCCACGACACCCTGCTCGAATCTTATGTGCTTGAGAGCCACAAGCCGCACGACATGGACAGCCTGGCGATGCGGCATTTAGGTGTCAAGACCATCAGCTACGCCGAGGTCTGCGGCAAAGGGGTGAACCAGATCGGTTTCGAGCAGGTGGCCATCGACCGCGCCACCGAATACTCCGCCGAAGATGCCGACATCACCTTGCAACTGCATCAGACCCTCTACCCGCGCCTGGCCACGGACGACCAGCTCAAGAGTGTGTACGAGAACATCGAACTGCCCACGCGCGAAGTGCTCTTCATCATGGAGCGCCACGGCGTGTTGCTCGATACCGCCTTGCTGGCGCGGCAGAGCCACGAACTCGGTGCGCGCATTCTGGAATTGGAACAGCGTGCGCATGTTTTGGCCGGGCAGCCCTTCAACCTTGGTTCACCCAAGCAGATTCAGGAAATCCTGTTCAATCGACTGGGACTGCCGGTGAAAAAGAAAACCCCCACCGGCCAGCCTTCCACCGACGAGGACGTCTTGCAGGAACTGGCCGCGGACTTTCCTTTGCCCAAGCTACTGCTGGAGCATCGCGGCTTTTCCAAGTTGAAGTCCACGTACACCGACAAGCTGCCGCAAATGGTGAATCCGCGTACCGGGCGCGTGCACACCCACTTTGCGCAAGCCACCGCGGTCACCGGGCGCCTGGCCAGTTCCGACCCCAACTTGCAAAACATTCCAGTGCGCACGCCCGAGGGTCGGCGGATTCGTGAGGCCTTCATCGCCCCGCCGGGCAGCGAAATCGTCTCTGCCGATTATTCGCAAATCGAATTGCGCATCATGGCGCATCTGTCGGGCGACGCCAATTTGCGCCAGGCCTTCCACGAAGGCGCCGACATTCACCGCGCCACCGCCGCCGAAATTTTTGGCGTGCCGCTGGCCGAAGTAAGCCCCGAGCAGCGCCGCTACACCAAGGCGATCAACTTCGGGCTGATCTACGGCATGTCGGCCTTTGGCCTGGCGGCCCAGCTCAATATCGATCGCACGGCCGCGCAGGCGTATATCGACCGCTATTTCGCGCGCTATCCCGGCGTGGCCCAGTACATGCAACAGACCCGTGAATTGGCGCGTGCCCAGGGCTACGTCGAAACGGTCTTCGGGCGCCGTTTGTGGATTCCAGACATCAACGCCGGCGGCGGCCCGCGGCGTCAGGGCGCGGAGCGCGCCGCGATCAACGCGCCCATGCAAGGCACCGCGGCGGACTTGGTCAAACTCGCCATGATTCGCGTCCAGCAATGGCTCGAACGCGAGCAACTGGGCACGCGGCTGCTCTTGCAAGTGCACGACGAACTGGTGCTCGAAGTGCCGCACGCCGAACTGCGCCACGTGCAGGGCACCCTGCCGCGACTGATGACCGAAGTGGCGAAGCTCGAGGTGCCCTTGCTGGTCGAAGTGGGCAGTGGCCCGAATTGGGAGAAAGCGCATTGAGCCCTCGGTGGTGCGCTGCGCGTGGGGATGCGTGAGGTGATGCCGATGGTCGCGCGGGCGATCCATCGGGGCGGGACGCGCCAGGTAGCGCTTGAATACCAGACTTGTCGCGAGTCGGAACGGCGATGAGCGAAAACGCGGTTGTTCGTCCTGCCGTCTATTTCAAAATGGTCGCCGTCGCCTTGTGCTGGGGCGGAACCTTCATCGCCGGACGCGTCTTGGCCTTGGCGATGCCGCCTTTGGTAGCGGCCGCGGGGCGCTTCGTCGTGGCGGCGGCCTTGCTGCTGCTGCTCGCCTGGCAGCGCGAAGGCGGTTTGCCCCGGCTCTCGGGTCGGCAGGTGCTGGCCACACTTTTGCTGGGCGCGACCGGCGTGTTCCTCTACAACCTCTTTTTCTTTGGTGCCCTGGCGCGTTTGCCGGCCAGTCGCACGGCGTTGATCATCGCCTTGAATCCCATCGTCACCGCGTTGGCGATGGCACTGCTTTTGGGGGAGCGCCTGGGGTTTACGCGCTGGGCCGGCGTGCTCCTGGCGCTGTGTGGCAGTGCCGTGGTCATCACTCGCGGTGATCTTGGCGCGGCGCTGAGTGAATCCATCGGCGCGGGCGAACTGTTGATGTTCGGCGGCGTCTGCTCCTGGGCTGCTTATACCATCGTCGGCCGGCGCGCGCTGCAGGGATTGAGCCCCATTGCCGCCACCAGCTACGCCGCACTCTGGGGCGGGTTGCTGCTGTGTCTGGGCGCTGCCTGGCAATGGACGGATTTGCGCCCCGAAGCCCTGGGGCTCGGCAGCGCGCTGGCGATCGGCTATTTGGCAGTTTTCGGCACGGTGCTGGGTTTCGTTTGGTATTACGAAGGCGTCAAGGCACTGGGGCCGGCGCGCGCGGCGGTGTTCAACAACCTCGTACCGGTGTTCGGTGTCGCCTTGGCGGCGGTGTTGCTGGGCGAACAGATTCTCGTCTCGATGTTGCTCGGTGGTGCGCTGGTGATTGCCGGCGTGATGCTTACCAACCGCTGAGCCCTCGTGCGCACTTCAACTTTCCTTGGCGACGATTTCGGCGCTGGCACCAAGGGCCCGCGTGCTTGAGCCATGCGTGATCTGACCCAAGGCTCCGTGCTGCGCCACATCGTCGCAATGGCGCTGCCCATCGGTGCCAGCATCCTGGTGCAGACGCTTTATTATCTGGTCGACATCTACTTCGTCGCCGGCTTGGGCGCGGTGGCGCTGGCCGGCGTGAGCGCGGCCGGTAACGCCATGTTCGTGATCATCGGTCTATCACAGATGCTCAGCGTCGGCGCGGTGACTCTGATCGCCCACGCGGTCGGCCGCAAGGAGCGAGCGCAGGCCAATCTGGTCTTCAATCAGGCCATGTCGCTGGCGGTGCTGTGCGGGACCGCCACTTTTTTGGGGATCATGCTGTTGGCCCCGGCCTATTTGCAGAGCCTCAGTGACGACCCCGAGGTCGTGGCCGCGGGTGTGGCCTACCTGCGCTGGTTTGCGCCGGGCATGGCCTTGCAGTACGCCTTGGTGGTCATGGGGGCGGCCTTGCGCGGCACGGGTGTGGTCAAGCCGGCGATGCTGGCGCAGATGTTCACCGTGCTGGTGAACATCGTGCTTGCACCCGTGCTCATCGCCGGCTGGGGCACCGGCTGGCCGCTGGGTGCGGCGGGCGCGGGGCTCGCCAGTACCCTCGCGGTATTCGCCGGCGTGGTTTTGATCACGCGCTATTTTCTGAAGTTGGAGCGTTACGTGGGCTTCGATGCCAAGCTTTTTCGGTTGCGTGCGAGCGTCTGTAAGAGCCTGCTGGCGATCGGCGTTCCGGCCGGCGGCGAGTTTCTTTTTCTATTCGTTTTCATCGCGGTGATCTATTTCGTCGTCAACCCCTTCGGCGCCGCGGCGCAAGCTGGCTTTGGCCTGGGCTCGCGCATCATGCAGTCGATCTTCCTGCCGGCCATGGCGATATCTTTTGCTTTGCCTGCCATCGCCGGGCAGAACTTCGGCGCCGGACGGGTGCAGCGCGTGCGCGATTCCTGGCGCGTCGCCTTGCGCCTGGAAGTCGCCATCATGTTGTTGTTGACCCTCGTGTGCCAAATCAGCCCGGAGTGGCTGATCGCCTGCTTTAGCGATGAGGCGCCGGTGGTCGCCGTGGGCGCGCAGTTCCTGCGCATCATTTCCTGGAACTTCGCCGCCATGGGCGTAGTGTTCGCCAGTTCGGGCATGTTCCAGGCACTGGGCAACACCTGGCCGGGGCTCTTCAGCATGGGGCTGCGGCTCTTGACCTTTGCCCTGCCGAGTTTGTGGCTGGCGCAAAGGCCTGGCTTCGAACTGGTGGAGGTGTGGTACGTCTCCGTGGCTTCGGTGCTGCTGCAAGCGGTGACCAGCTATGGGCTGGTGCGCCGCGAGCTGGCGAGGCGATTGCCGGCGCAAACGGCAGGCCACGGCGCCAGCGCTCCTTGAGGCATCAACCGAAGAGCCAAACGACGCCGCCGCCGGCCAACATCACAAAGAGCCCCGCGCCCCATCCGAGCCATTGCCAAACACTGCGGCGAGTAACCCAGGGCAAGCGGGCGGCGGCGGCACCAAGAAGAAGACCAAGGATCAGGCTGAGTGCGAGGCTGGTCCACCAAATCGCCATGGGCCAACTTTGCCAGGCGCCAAAGCTGCGCGCCAGCGATAACAGGAACAAGGCCGCTACGAAAACCGTCAGTACGCCGAGGCGATCCAAATTGGCGTCCGAGGCCTGGGTGAATTTTCGAGTCAGTTGGGCCAGACGCGAAGGCGCGCTTTCGGGTGCGCGCGCAGTCGGCGGCGCGAGCAAGCGCCGCCGCGCGCTCCACAGGAACAGCGGCGCGAGCAGGGTGAACATCCAGGTACTCAGGTGCGCCGCCAAGGCGGGTGCCGCGGACGCGACCGGTTTGTCCAAGAGCAAATGCCATCCCAGGTCATCGACGCCTTGCGCCGTATTGGACAAGATCAGCACGCCGCTTCGCCGCGCCGGCTCGAAACCGAGGAAGCTGCGAAAGCCCCCGGTGCCGCCGTTGTGCCACCAGGCCTGCCGCCCCATATGCGCGTCGACAAACCAGCCCAGCCCCATGGTGTAGCGCGTCTGCGGGGGCGCCACCTGGATGGCTTGTGCAAGCTTCGCGCCGGGGGCGCTCTGATCGATTTGCGCGGCGAGATAGCGGCTCAGATCCTGAGCGTTGGACCAAATGCCCCCGGCGGGCGCATACGCGTCGAGATCCCAACGCGAGGTGCTGCGAAAATTGGGCTTATGTCCCTGGGCCATCAAGTGCTCGCGGGCGAGCGGGGCGTGCACCTGCGTGGTACGCATCTCCAGCGGTTGCAGAATACGCTCTTCGATCAGCTTGTCGTAGTCGGTGCCCAGTTTGCGCGCCAAGCTTTGGCCCAGCACGGCGACGGCAAAATTGGAGTAAAGCTGCGTTTGTTTGTTGGACTCGGCGTTGTTGAGCAGACTGCTGTCGCCGAGCAATTCCCAAAAATCCTCCACGGGAGTGCCCCGATACGGATTGTCGAAATGAAACAGAATTCGCTTTGCGCCCTCCGGGGTGAGCGGAAGGGCGGGCAGCCCGCTGCGATGCGTCGCAAGCTCCTGCAGTTGCACCTGGGCCAGTTGCGGACTGCCGAAGGCGAGGTCGGGAAGGAGGGTGCCCAGGGTATCCTCGCGTTTCGCTTCGCCGCGCTCGACGGCCGTCGCCAAGAGGCTGGCGGTAAAGGTCTTGGTGATGGAACCGATTTCAAACAGGGTTTGATCATCGATTTGCGGGCGAGCGGCGTTGCCGCTCGCTCCGGCGCTCACCCAGCCGCTGCCCTCGGGGCTGACCCAGGCAATGACCAAACCCCGTGACCGGCCTTCGCGCACCGCCGCCTGAGCGAGCGCATCGGCTCGCTCCCGCCAGCCCTGCGCCACCGCCGAACTGGCGGCGACAAGGCTGATGAGAGCCAAGAGAAACGACATGACTTGATCGCGTCGGCCGAATACATTGGAGACCGGTTTCATTGTGCTTGCGCGTTGTTTGCGCGCCTGATTGTCAGGCGCTCGGTCGAACGTCGCTTCGAGCGCCAAGGGCGTTGCGTGACGTGGCGAAGGCGCCGCAGCGAATATCTTGGAGAGGTTTGTGGGAGGGGCAACGGTGCGGGCAACGGAAATTTCGCAAGAATAGTAGAGATCAATTCCCAAGCCGGCAAGCGTCCCGCGGCGGCGCCTCGCGGCGCGGGTGTATCATCGTTCATCGCCATCGCCGCCGCAGAGGTGCCATTGCCATGTTCCTGCAAGCCCGAGGCTTATTGGCGGCAGCCCTGCTGCTTGTGGGGCAATCGGCCGTGAGCAAGGAATTGAGTCTGAAGGAGGTCGGGCAACTGCCCGAAGCGCAGGTGGTGGCGCGCTTGCCAGAATCGCATCCCACGCTGCTCTACGCCTTCGCCGGACGACTATTTGGCGCCGGACGCAAGGATGAGGGGGTGATGTGGTTTTATGCCGGGCAACTGCGCTATCGCTATCATTTGGTGGCCAATCCCGGCCTGCCGCCCGATGGTGATCCGGCCGTCATGGCCTCGCTCAACGCAACCCTGGGGCAAACCATCGACGAATGGGCCGGCGGTTTACCCAAAGGCTGGACGCGCGCCATCGACCAAGCGCTCGTTTGGGACGACCAATTCCCGAACGCGCTGACGCCCAAAGAGCGCCACGCGGCGGCGCGGCGGCAGGTGCGCTCCGGGATTGAAAAATGCGCGATCAAATCCGGGCCGAAGCGGCTTCGATCCGAGCGCAGCGAGCGAGCCGAGGCCTTGAGAACCGGTAAGTCGAGTCAGGGCAATGGTTGGCGCGCGAAGCCCGAGTCTGGGTTAGGCCTGAGGCGAACTTTCGCGGTGTGACATCGCGGGAGCGCGATTGCAGATGAAAGACCCACTCGCTTCCGAGGTGCTGCGGGAACTGCGAAAGGCGCAGCGTGTGGTGGTGTTCACCGGCGCCGGGGTTTCGGCCGAGAGCGGCATCGCCACGTTTCGCGATGCCCTGACGGGGCTTTGGACCCATTTTCGGGCTGAGGATTTGGCCACGCCCGAGGGCTTCCAACGCGACCCCGAACTCGTCTGGGGATGGTATGAAGCGCGCCGCGCGCAAGTGCTGCGCGCGCGGCCCAATCCTGCGCATCATGCCATTGCCCAGTTGGCCACGCACCTGCCTAGGGTTACTGTCGTGACTCAGAATGTCGACGATTTGCATGAGCGAGCCGGCAGCGCCGGCGTCTTGCATCTGCATGGCAGCTTGCATGCGCCGCGCTGTGCGCGCTGCGGCGCACGGTATCCTTTGCCCGAAGCGTCGCCCCAAGAGCCCAGCGGCGAAGGCCGTTTGGCACCGCCGCGTTGCGGCCTGTGCGGCGGTCTGGTGCGCCCCGGCGTGGTTTGGTTCGGGGAGATGCTACCCGAGCGGGAATTGGTCGCCGCGCAAAGAGCCGCCTTGGGCTCCGACTTTTTGCTTTGCGTGGGCACATCGGGCGTGGTCTGGCCCGCGGCCGGAATACCAGGAATCGCGCGTGATGCCGGAGCCACGGTGGTACAGGTCAATGCCGATGCTTCCGATCTCGACGCGCTCTGCCACTTCAACTTGCGTGGCCCGGCAGGAGAAGTCTTGCCCGCACTGCTGTCCGCCGCGTTTCCGGGGGTCACCGGCGAGGCGCGCTAAGAGGGGTCCGTGCGGGTGACCCCGAGGGGCCCGTCGCTGTGCGAGCATGGAGGCGTCGGGCCGGCAAAGAACTCAACAACAACAACAACTGTCCTATCACGGCCACCCATCCGTGAAATCGATCACCGGTCCGGTCAGGAATGGGGACTTGCCCGAAGCCAAAAACCTGATGTGCGAACTTTGGCCGCGGGTCGGCAGGATACCGCGCTTTGGCGACTGCGCCGTGGCCCCGAATTAGCCTTCTGGGTGGTCCCCGACCGCTTCCGCCGCTCCCTCCCAGCGCCCGAAAACCCCAACGAGTTCACCTACAAGCCCAACTTCTCCACCCAATCCAGCGCTTCGAGATGGGCCGCGTTGAGCTGTTGCGCGCTGACGCCCAGCAGGCCGGCGAGCTCGCTCACCTCCTTCATCTCCGGGTCTTCGCACGCGACCGCCAGTTGCAGGAATGGCGCGAAGACGCCGGCGTTATGCAACAACGCGTCGTTTACCGTTTCGGACAGGTTGAGCTGTTCGAGCACCGAATCCATGGGCATTTCGAGCATGGCATCGAGCATGGAGAAGACGCCGACCACGTAGAGATTGTCGCGGTCGGCGGGAGACACATGCTTCTCGCCCAGGAGTTCCATCAATCGGCCGCGGGTCACCGCGGTCTTGATCAGCGCCGGTGGTGTGCGCCCGCTCTTGTCGGCGGTCAGAAGCAGCAAGGTGAGCCAGCGATAGAGCTTCTGGTAGCCAAGGATGGCGACCGCGTGGCGAAAGGACTGAATTTCGCAGGATAGTCCGAAGCCGGCGGAGTTGATGTAGCGCAGCAGCTTGTAGGAAAGCGTCATGTCGCGCTTCAGGGCAGCTTCGATGTCGGCCACTTCGGCGCCGTTGCGCACCAGATTCAAGAGATGGAAGATGCTGGCGAAGCTGGGCGCGACCACCCTTGCCGTTACGGTCTCGGGCTTGGCGAAATAGAAGCCCTGGAAGAAGTCGAAATTGGCATCCTTGCAGAACTTGAATTCGGCCTGGCTTTCGAGTTTCTTGGCGACTTTTTTCACCGGGAAGCGCTGCAAGGCCTTGGCCAACTGCCCGCAGCGTTCCAGCCCATGGGTGCGCACATCGAGCTTGACGTAGTTGGCTACCGGCAAATAGGCGGCCTGCTGCGGGTTGGCATCGAAGTCGTCCAGGGCGATGGCGTAGCCCTCCTGGCGCAGAGCCTTGACACGCTCCATCAACTCGGGCGCCTGCTGCACTGAAAGTTGCAGTTCGAGCACCACTCCCTGCGGTTGCAGCAAGGCCAGGTAATTGCCCTCGATCAATTCTTTCTCGACATTGATGAAGGCGAGCTTGTTACCGAC
This sequence comes from Betaproteobacteria bacterium, assembly GCA_016192065.1. Lineage (GTDB taxonomy): Bacteria > Pseudomonadota > Gammaproteobacteria > Burkholderiales > Casimicrobiaceae > JACPUX01. Next base: position 18,761 of record JACPUX010000062.1, on the reverse strand, counting down.
CAGCGATTCCCTGCCCATGTTGGTGAAGGTATTGACCAGGACACTCACGTCGGCGTCCAGCGCGCGTTCGATGCTCGCGGTCTGCGCCTCGGCGCTGGCCCGAAAAAGCATTTCGTAGCCGACGATCGCCTGGGTGCGATCGACGATGGGCTGGCGGCCGATGAAGGCGTTGGGGGCTTCGGACATGGGCGGGGGCGGGGCGAGGTCGATAGGCGGATTAAGGGGGCTGGTTAGATCCGGACCGCTCAGGGGTTCTCGAAGAACACATCGCGGTAGCCGGCGTAGATCGACCCCATGATCACCGGCACCAGCACCAGCCAGCCCAGCAGGATCGGGATGCTGGCCACGATGGCCAACACCAGGCCGAGCAGCCCATAGATCAGGAAAGCGCCGATGTTCTTGAGGCAGACCTTGAAACTGGCGCGCATCGCTGCCAGCGGATCGAGGTTCTGGAAGACCACCAGAGGCGTGGCGAACCACAGCGCCATCATTAGCGGGATTAGGAGCACCAGGAACAGCAGCCCGGCCAACAGTAGACCAAGCAACATACCGCCCAGCCCCGCGAGCGTTTCGATACCGTCGCCGCGCAGCAAAGTGGCAAGTCCGGTTCCGCCGACGATGGCGATTGCCACCACGCCGATAATCAGTACGATCACCACCGTTCCCACCAGGCTCAGTAGGCCGAGGAGCACAAGTGGCCCGGCCTTGCTGGTGAACCCCGCGAAGAGGTGAGAAAGCTCCAGGGGCTCTCCTTGTTTGAGGGCGACGCAACCCAGCATGATCCCGCCCCAGAGCACCGGCGAGAGCAGCGTCATGGCGACATCGCCGATCACCGGCAGGAGACTCAACACCAGCGAGATGGCGATGATGATGATAGTGAAAAGAATCCACATCCCCGGCGCTTCCTTGAACAACGCCCAGCCGCCACCGAGCCAGGACGCGCCGTTGCCGGCGGGCACCTGCCGGCCCTCGGCAAGAAAGCCTGGCTCGCCCTTGGGCGGTGCGGCCATCTGCGGGAACGCGGGCGGTGCGTAGGGATTCTCGGCGGCGGGCGGGGTGCCGGAATTGGATGGGGTAGGGTCGGTCATGGCGGTTCTCGCGCGGGAAGTTGTTGTGCGGACTATTCTACGAGCCCCGGTAGTGCAGCGCCAGCTTGGCGCTCAAGATCGTTGGTCTCGATCGCTCTTGCGGCAGGTCTGGGCGTTCGGCGGCAGCATAGACCTCATGCGATCGCCCGCGCCTGGCGAACGCGCCGCAGCGACTGGGCGCTAGACCGAGGCATCGCGTGCGCGCCTGCGGGCGAGTCCGAACAGGGAGACGGCCAGCAAGGTCAGCGCAACCAGCGGCAGGGCGAGCTGATTCAGCATGTCCCAGCCGGAACTGGTGACCACTACGCCCGAAGTGAAGGACGACACCGCCATCACCACGAACACCAGGAAGTCATTGAGGCCTTGAGTCTTGGCCTTCTCGGCGGGCAGATACGCCTCGGTGAGCAAACTGGTGCCGCCCACGAACAAGAAATTCCAGCCCACGCCAAGAAACAGCAAGGCCCACCAGAAGTGCATCAGGGTCTGTCCGGACATCGCGATCGCCAGGCACAGCCCGTACAGGAGCGCGCCGGTCGCCATGATCGGCACGAGCCCATAGCGGGTGATCAGCCAACCGGTGAAGAAAGAAGGCGCGAACATGCCGATCACATGCCATTGCAGCACGAAGGAGGCGTCGCCGAAGCCCAGACCGCAAAACTCCATGGCCAGAGGTGTGGCGCTCATCAGCAGATTCATCACGCCGTAGCCCACGGTCGCCGCCAGCACCGCCACCAGAAAGGCCGGCTGCCGGGCGATTTCACTCATCGGCCGGGCGGGACCATGAATTTCTTCGTCGCTCTTGGCGGGAAAGCGTAGGCTGGCGGCGATCAAAAGCGCCAGGAAGGCCAGCCCGACCAGCGAGGCATAGGACGCGAGAAAGCGGGTCGTGCTCAAATCCAGGGTCTGCCGTCCCAGCCAGGGTCCCAGAAAGCCACCGACCACGCCGCCCGCCAGGGTAAGCGAAATGGCCCGGGACTTGAAATCCGCGGGGGCGACCTCGGCTGCCGCAAAACGCAGGTACTGCCCAAAGGCCTGGTAAATGCCGGAGCAGAAAGTTGCCACCAGCAACAGCGCGAAGCTTTGCCAAGCCATGGCGAAGGCACCCAGCAGGCCGCCCAGCATGCCGGCCATGGCGCCGAGCAGGAAGCCCGCGCGCCGGCCATAGCGCCGCATGAAATGCGAAGCCGGCAGGGTGGAGAGCGCCGAACCCAGCACATAGGTGACGATCGGCAAGGTGGCGAAGCGCTTTTCGCTTGCCAGGGCATAGCCCGCCAGTCCATTCACCGCCACCAGCAGCACGCCATTGGTGAGCAGGAGCGCCTGGGCGGTGGCAAGTAGGGCGACGGCGCGGCGGGCGGTGTGCATGGACCGCATTGCAGCATGGATACGGGGTGGGGCGCAAGCCGCGCTAGGGCTTTTGCAATGGCCTTGCTACACTTTGCGCAAGACGGGAGGGGCGTTTGGCTGCACTCGATTTCACTGGCTGGTCGCTGGCGTTCCTGCGCCGCGTGCTCTATTCCTGGGTGCGCGTCGATGTGCTGCCCGAGCGCGTCGAGGAATTGGGGCTGGCCCCCGCGCGGCCGGTCTGCTACGTGCTGCATGGCAGGCATTTATCCAACCTCCTGGTGCTCTACGAAGAGACGCGGCGCGCCGGCTTGCCCGCGCCGCGTGCACCACTCCAGGTGGGCGCGCGCCTGCTGCCGCGGAGTTGTTTTTTTCTCGATCGGCCTTCGCCTCTGATCGTCTCGGCCAAGGCGCGCTTCAAGCCCTCGCCGGTGCTCACCGGCCTGGTGGAGGCGCTGCGCGAAGACCCGGCCGCGGACGTGGCGATCGTTCCCGTCACTTTGCTCTGGGGCCGCGCGCCGGACAAGCAGCAATCGATTCTCAAGGCGCTGTTCGCCGAGACCTGGCGCGCGCCCGGCCTGTTGCGTCAGGCACTCGCCATCGTGCTGCACGGTCGGCAGACCATGCTGCGCTTCAGCAAGCCGTTCTCGCTGCGCGAACTCCTGGCGGGCGAAGGCGACTCCGAGCGCGGGCAGCGCAAGTTGGCGCGCATTCTCCGGGTCCACTTTCGGCGCCAGCGCGAAATCGCCATCGGGCCGGATCTATCGCACCGCCACAACGTGGTGGCGGAACTCCTGGAGGCGCCCACGGTGCGCGCCGCGATCGAAACCGAAGCGACCACTCGCGGGTTCACCAGTGCCCACGCCGCGGCGCGGGCCCGCCGCTTCGCCCTCGAGATCGCCGCGGATTACAGCTATGGCGTGGTGCGCGCCTTCGAGATCTTCCTCGCCTGGCTGTGGACCCGCATCTACGACGGCGTCGAAATCAGGAACTTCGACACCCTGCTGCAGCTCGCGCCCGGACAGGGCATCGTCTATCTGCCTTGCCACCGCAGCCATATCGATTACCTGCTGCTCTCCTACGTGGTCCATCAGCGCGGTCTCACGCCACCGCACATCGCCGCCGGCGAGAACCTCAACCTGCCCCTGGTCGGCGCGCTGCTGCGCCGGGGCGGCGCGTTCTTCCTGCGCCGCAGCTTCAAAGGTGAACCGCTCTACGCCGCGGTGTTCCACGAGTATTTGCACCAGATGCTGGCGCGCGGTTTTCCCCTCGAATATTTTATCGAAGGCGGGCGCAGCCGCAGCGGGCGCATGCTCGCGCCCAAAGCGGGCCTCCTGGGCATGACCGTGCGCAGTTTCCTGCGCGAGCACACCCGCCCCCTGGTCCTGGTGCCGATCTACCTGGGCTATGAGCGTCTGCTCGAGGGCAAGGGTTTCGTCGAGGAGTTGCAAGGGCGGCCCAAGGAGCGCGAATCGATCTGGTCGCTGTTGTCGGCCTGGCGTCTCTTGCGTGGCTTCTACGGCAAAGTACACGTCAACATCGGCGAGCCCCTGCCACTCACCGCGGCGCTCGAGGCGCGGCACTCGAACTGGCGCGAGGAGCGCGATCCGCGCGCGCCCTGGGTGCGCGATTTCATCGATGCCGTGAGCGCAACCCTGGCCGAGCGCATCAATAGTGCCGCGGTGGTGACGCCGGTGAACCTGGTGGCGCTGACCCTTCTGACCACACCCAAGCAAACTGCCGATGAGCAGGCACTCTATGCCCAGGTGGCGCTGTGCCAGACCTTGCTCACGCGGCTCCCACCGGTACCGCGAGTCGCCCTCAGCCAGGTCTCTCCCGGTGAGGCGCTGGCGGCGACCGCCAGGCTGGAGTTCGTGGAACGTGTGGCGCATCCGCTGGGCGACCTCTGGCGTGTGCGCGCGGGGCTCGCGCCGCAACTGGCCTACTTTCGCAACAACGTGCTGCACCTGTTCGCGCTGCCGGCGCTGGTGGCCTGCCTCATGGCGCGCAACCGGCGGATGGAGCGCGAGCGCCTGCGCGAAGTCTGCGGCGGCATCCATGCGCTGCTCCGGACCGAACTGTTCCTGCCCGGCGGCGATGCCGACCTGCCGGCGGCCCTCGACTCCCAGCTCGGCGTGCTCGCCGAGTTGGGCTTGCTGCGTCAGCGCGAAGGCAGCACCCGGCTGGCCGCCGCGGAGGCGAACACGCCCGCCTTCGCGCAACTGCGCTGGCTGGGGGAAATCATCCGGCCCACACTCGAACGGCACTTCCTCACCCTGTCGCTGCTGCAGCACCATGGTTCGGGCAAGCTCACCCGAAAGGCGCTGGAGGAGGCGAGCCATCTGCTGTCGCAGCGCCTCAACCTGCTCTATGCTTTCAATGCCCCCGAGTTTTCGGAGAAGAATCTGTTTTCCGCCTTCGTGACCACGCTGCTCGACGCCAAGTGGCTCACCGAGGACCAAGCCGGCGCGCTCCACTTCGATGCCCGCATCGCCACCCCCGTACAGTACGCCGCACTGGTGCTGCCGACCGAAGCGCGCGAAGCGATCCGGCGCATGGCCGGAGAAGTGCCGCGCGGCCCGGCGGCGGGCGCCGAGCAGGCATAGCGCGCGGGCGATCTCCAGGCACCAGTCTTGAGGGCGCGCGGGGCGCGCCAGGCAGTCTCCCGCGAACGCTTTCGCCGGCCCAAGCTAGCGCACCAGGCGCCGCCGCCGCTCGCCGGGTAGGCAGTGCGCCAGTCTGCGGCTATGATATCGTCATCGCCCTTTGGCCAGCGGCCGGGGCGCGAGCAAGAGGGAGCACAGCGATGACCAGCGAAAATGCGCGCAGCACGGCGCCGGGGGGACCTCCGGCCCAATCGGAACACCGGGCACCGGAGAGCGGGTTAGCCTGGCTGCTCATTGTTGGCAGCGCCGGGGTCTTGCTCCTGGCCTACCTTTTTTTTGCCGGACTGGCGAAGAGCTACTACGGTCCGCAGAGCGTCGCCGCCGGTTTCGACACGGTGTGGGTGTACAGCCAGTCCAGGTTGTGGCGCCTAAGTGCCAGCGGTGTCACCCTCGCGCGCTACGAAGGCAAAGCCAACGGCTTGGGCAAAGTGGTCGACGCCATGGTCGCGTTCGGCCCCAATCGCGTGCTCCTGCATGACTTCGAGGCCCGCTCCTGGCGCGACTGCCGTGCTGGGGAAAGCGGCGTGGCGCTCGATTGCAGCGATCTGTTCACCGGCCCGTTCGCCATGCGCAATGCCGCCGAAGGCGCCGTCGCCCTCGCGCCCGATGGCCAGCGCTGGGTTTTTGCGGACTTCAGCGCCGGCGACTTGCTGCTTTTCGACGGCGAACGAAATCTGCTCGCCCAGAGCAAAGGACCGCAAGCCTTGGACGGCGGCACCGCGCTCTGGCTCGAGGCCCAGGAAATCGGGCTATTCGCCGCTGATCGGCCAACGCTGCTGGTCGCCGAAGCCGGTGCCCGCCAACTGACCCCGGCGCGGCCGCGCTGGGAGCTGAGCGCGGAGGACGCTGCCAGCAAAGGATACGTGTGGGCGGCAGCCTGGAGCGGCGAGCGCCGCGGGGCTTATGTCGCCTATTCCGCCACGCGGCGGGCCACGCATCAACTCTGGCGGGTCGATCGCGAGGGGCGGCGCACCGGCCGAATCGATCTGGGTGGCGGCGAACCGGCGCAGATCGTCGCCCTCGACAAGGATACCGTGCTCGTGCCCGATGTCGTGCGCGGTCGGGTGCATCGCCTGTCCTGGAGCGACGACCGGGCCACCGAATTCGGCGACGAAACTTTTCGCGTCTCGATGGCCAGAGCCAACAGTCGCCATGGCGTTTACGAAGCGCTGCAAATTGCCGCCATGGCGCTCTTTGTCATCGTTCCCATCGGCCTGGGCGCGTTCTTTGCGATTCGGCAGGCGCGACGCGATGCCGCCGGGCGGGGCGAAGCGCCGGTGTTGCCGGCGCTCGATCCGGAAGCGGAGTTCTGGTTCACGCCCGACGAGCGCCAGGTGGCCTTGCATGAGCGCCTGGTCCTGGTGCAAAGCGTTGCCGTGGCGATCGTTCTTTATCTCGAGCTTCGAATCTTCGGGCCGGTGTTCAAGATCGATCCGCGCCTGCTTGGCATCGTCACCATATTGCTGGTGGTCGCCACCGTGGTCATCGGCTTGGGGCTTTGGTGGCGCCAGCACCAGCGCGGCGCGCGCGGCCTCGGCCGGAAAGGGGACGAAGTGCTGTTCGATGGCGGGGAGGGCGTGCCGCAAGCCTACGCGCTGGGCGAGGTGCTCACCGATGGCAAGCGCATCCTGGTCGGGCGCGAATTGCTCCCGCTGCGCTCCGAAGGTTTGGGCTTGCACGCCGAGTGGAACGCTGCGGAGTTGCATTTCTACCTTCTGCGCGATTTGCCACCAAGCGCTTACCGCACCACACGGCACCTGCACGGCTTGTTCTTGCGCCGCAATCCGCTGTTGCTCTGGGCGCTTATGGTGCCGCTGATTCTGGCCCTGCTGGGGATCTTGAGCCTGGCCTTCGCGCACTAGGGAAGCGCAGACCCGAGCATGCGCCGCCGGGGCGTTTAGGCTAAGATCAGCCTGCTATGGCCAATCCCACCGACCCGCTTGCCAGCCGTGTTCACGAGGTTTGCGCCAAGCGCGGCCACCGCCCCACGGAGCTGCTGCAAGTCCTGATCGAGCTGCAGGACCAGGAAGGCTGGATCGCGCCCCAAGCCATCGACGCTCTACAGATGCAACTCGCCCTGCCGCGCAGCAAAATCGTCGCGGTGGCGAGTTTTTACGCCTTTCTGAATCTCACGCCGCGCGGGCGCTACCAGGTGAGCTTTTCCGACAACATCACCGACCGTCACGCCGGCAGCCTGGAGCTTTGCGAGCAACTGTGCCGCGAGCTGTGGGTGGAGCGCGGCAAGGTGTCCGAAGACGGGCTGGTGAGCGTCGATCTCACGTCTTGTATCGGCCTGTGCGACCAGGGACCGGCCGCGCTGATCAACGGCCGGCCGCTCACGCGCCTCGATGCGGCACGGGTGAGCACGATTGCCGGGTTCATCCGCGAAGGGCGTGCGCTGGCCGACTGGCCCACGGAACTCTTCGTGGTCGAAGACGGCGTGCGCCGCCGCGAGCGCCTGCTGCAACCAGCTTTTGCGCCGGGGGAGGCATTGGCCGCGGCCATCACGCGCGGCGCCGAGGGCACTTTGCGCGAGCTCGAGGCGAGTCGGCTGCGCGGGCGCGGCGGGGCGGGTTTTGCCACCGCCGCAAAGTGGTCCGCGGCGCGGCTGGCGCCCGGTGAGGCGCGGTATGTGGTCGCCAACGGGGACGAGGGCGAACCCGGAACCTTCAAGGACCGCTTGCTTCTGGCCCGGCACCCGCAGGAACTCTTCGAAGGCATGAGCATCGCCGCCTGGGTGCTGGGGGCGCGGCAGGGCTTGCTCTATTTGCGGGGCGAGTATCGGCATCTGCAAGCCGCACTCGAAGCGGTGCTACATGCGCGCCGCGAAAGCGGTCTGCTGGGGCGGAACATTCTGGGCGTGGCGGGCTTCGATTTCGATATTGCCGTGCACCTGGGCGCCGGGGCCTACATCTGCGGCGAGGAGAGCGCGCTTCTGGAGTCGCTCGAAGGCAAGCGCGGCACGCCGCGGCTAAGGCCGCCGTTTCCGGTGACTCGGGGTTACCTCGGGCAGCCCACGGTGGTCAACAACATCGAGACCTTTTGTGCCGCCGCGCATATCGTTTTTGCCGGGGCGCCGAACTGGACGGCGCTGGGCACGGCGCAGTCCACGGGCACCAAACTGCTGTCGGTGTCGGGAGACTGTGCCCGTCCGGGCATCTACGAATATCCTTTCGGGGTGAGTGTCGCCGACGTGCTCGCCGATTGTGGTGCCCCCGAGGCCCAGGCGGTGCAGGTGGGCGGCCCGTCCGGGCATACCGTGCCGCGCGGGCAGTTCGCGCGGCGCATGAGCTTCGAGGACTTGAGCACCGCGGGCGCGTTTTTGGTCTTCGACCAAAGCCGCGACCTTTTCGAAGTGGCGCGCAACTTCGTGCACTTCTTCGCCCACGAGAGCTGCGGTTTCTGCACGCCCTGCCGAGTGGGCACCGCCTTGCTCACCAATCTCATGGACAAGCTTGCCCACGGACATGGTTCGCCTCAGGATTTCGCCCGCATCGAGAGCCTCAACCACGAACTGAAGACCCTGAGCCACTGCGGTTTGGGCCAGTCGGCGTGCAACCCGGTGCTCGATGGCATCGCCCACTTTCGCCCGGCCTATGACCGTCGCCTCGCGCATCAAGCCTTCGTGCCCGCCTTCGATCTCGATCGGGCGCTGGCCACGGCCCGCGCCATGACCGGGCGCGACGACCCAGCTTCACACTTGGAGCGGCAGGGGTGAATTCAGCAGCGTACCACCCCTGCCGAAGGCAGGGCTCAAATGCGGCGTTTCATGCGCAGCAGCCCGCCCAGCCCAAGCAGGGCGGCCAGACCGAGGAGCGCCCAGGTATGAAGCGCGGGTACGGCGGCAAAGGCGGGCGCGCCTTCGGCAATGACGCCGGGGCCGGTGATGGTCAGGGTATAGCTGCCGCCAGTCTGCGCGACGGTGTCGTCGAAGGGAACCGCGATGTACTGGCGGAACGCCTGAAGGGTGACGTTCGTCGCCAGGGGATCGGCGGGTCCGTTCATCGCGGCGACGCAATTGGTCGTACCCGCGAGCGGGCTGAAGGTGTATTCGTAAAGATACCAGGAGGCGAAGGACGCGGGCAGCGAGGCCTGCGAGAGGTTGTAGACCCCGGTCGCGGCGACGTAGAAAGGGCGCGCTTCGTAAAGCACCGGAGTGACACCCTGCGCGGCGCAGGTCGGATTGGTAATGAACACCACCGGCATGGTGGGGTCGGACCCGTCGATAGTGCCGCTCAGGACGAGCACCTGAGCGCTGGCGGGCGCCGCCAGGGAGAGAAGCATCAAGCCGACGGCAACAAACTGAAGACGCAGGAAACTCATGGTGAACCTCCCGAGAATGTCGTTGATCGAGCGAGCGGCAAATGGTTCAAGCTGTGCTCGACCCGGGTAATCCCAAATCGAGCACAAGCTCGCGCGAGCATAGGCGCTTGTATACCCACTGTCAAAGGCGCTAGGCGGGCGCAAGCCCATTGCCAAAGTGGGCAAAGCCCGCGAAGCGAACGCACGCCCTTGCGCAGCGAAGGGCCGTGTGGAAAGGTCCACCAGTGAACGCGCCAGTCTTTACGCTCGACCGCGTCGAGATTTCCTTCGCCCCCGGTCAGAGCATTCTCCAGGCCGCCCGTGCGGCAGGGCGTTACATTCCGCACCTGTGTTTCCACCCCGAACTCAAAGCCCACGGTTCCTGCCGCGTCTGCATGGTGCGGGTGGCCGGGCGGCTGCTTCCCGCTTGTGCCACTCCGGCGCAGCCGGGCATGGTGGTGGAAAGCGAGGTGCCAGAAGTGCAGCAGATGCGCCGCGCGCTGGTGGAAATGCTTTTCGTCGAAGGCAATCACTTCTGCCCCTCCTGCGAGAAAAGTGGCGACTGCCAATTGCAGGCCACCGCCTACCACCTGGGCATGCTGGCGCCGCAATTCGATTACTTCTATCCCGACCGCGCGGTCGATGCCTCGCACCCCGAGTTTCTCCTCGACTTCAATCGCTGCATTCTTTGTTCGCTTTGCGTGCGCGCCTCGCGCGATGTCGATGGCAAGAACGTGTTCGGCCTGTCTGGCCGAGGCTTGCGCACGCGCCTCACGGTCAATGCCGCTAGCGGCCGGCTGGGCGACACCGACTTCGCGGTGGGCGACTTCGCGGCGCGGGTCTGCCCGGTGGGCGCCATCCTCAAAAAGCGCCAAGGTTTTCAGGTGCCCCTAGGCGAGCGCACCTACGATCGCCACAGCATTGCCGAAATCGACCAACACGCACCAGCGCAGTCTCTTGGTGAATGCGCGCCTGGGCCCGAGGTGCCCATGGGCGGGGCGCCGATATCACGGGCGCCGCGGCGCGAAGATACTTGACGAGACTCTGACCCATGCCCCTGCGCATCGCCACCGCCAGCCTGGCCGGATGTTTCGGCTGTCACATGTCGCTCTTGGACATCGACGAGCGGCTTTTCGAACTTTTGCCCTTAGTGGAATTTGACCGCTCGCCGCTCACCGACCTCAAAACCTGCGGCCCCTGCGATGTTGGCCTGGTGGAAGGCGGCGTGTGCAACGCCGAAAACGTCGAAGTGCTGCGCGCTTTTCGCAAGCAATGTCGCATTCTGGTGGCGGTGGGTGCTTGCGCCATCAACGGCGGTTTGCCGGCGCAACGCAATCATCTCTCGCTTGCCGCGGTGTTGCACGAAACCTACCAGGCAAGCTCCGGCCTGGCCGGGGGCGGTATTCCCAACGATGCCGAATTGCCCCTGCCGCTGGAGCAAGTGCACCCGCTGCATGAAGTGGTGCGCATCGATTATTTTTTGCCCGGCTGCCCGCCCTCGGCCGAGGTGTTTTGGACCTTCTTGAGCGACCTGCTGGCCGGGCGCGAGCCCCACTTGCCCACGCGCCTCATCCACTATGACTGAAGCCGCGCCCACCTCCGCCCCTGCCAAGCCGCTGCGCCGCGTGGCCATCGATCCGGTGTCGCGCGTCGAAGGCCACGGCAAAATCACTCTGCTCTTGGACGACAAGAACCGCGTACACGAAGCGCGCCTGCACATCGTGGAGTTTCGCGGCTTCGAGCGTTTCATCCAGGGCCGGCCGTATTGGGAAGTGCCGGTGATGGTGCAGCGCCTGTGCGGCATTTGCCCGGTGAGCCATCAGCTTGCCGCGGCCAAAGCGCTCGATGCCGTGGTCGGCGCACACCGCCTCACACCCGCCGCGGAAAAGTTGCGCCGGCTTTTGCACTACGGGCAAATTCTGCAATCGCACGCCTTACATTTTTATTACCTCGCCGCGCCGGATTTGTTGTTCGGGTTCGAGAGCGACGCGGCGCGGCGCAATATCGTCGGCGTCGCTGAAAAACACCCTGAAGTGGCGCGGCGCGGTGTGCTCTTGCGCAAGTTCGGGCAAGAGGTGATTGCCGCTGTCGCCGGCAAACGCATCCACGGCACTGGCGCCATTCCCGGCGGCGTGAACAAAGCGCTCAATGCGCAAGACGCCAGCGCACTGCTCGCCGACATCTACCCCATCATCGGCTGGTGTCGCGAGGCGGTGAGCCTGGTGCGCGATTTGCACTTGGCCAACCCCGCGCTCTACGACAGCTTTGGCGCCTTCCGCGCGCACCTTCTGTCGCTGGTCGGCCCGCAAGGCGAAATGGATTTGTACGACGGCCGCATTCGCGTGCGCAACGCCGGCGGCCTCATCGTGATGGACGGGCTTGAACCCGCGCGTTATCTCGACTACCTCGCCGAAGAAGTGAAGCCCTGGAGCTACATGAAGTTCCCGTTTCTCAAGGCGCTGGGCCAGGCGCAGGGCTGGTATCGGGTGGGGCCGCTGTCGCGCGTGCAAAACTGCGCTTTCATCCCCACGCCCCTGGCCGAAAAAGAGCGCCGCGAATTCATCGACTATGCCGGCGGCGAGCCCTTGCGCGCACCGCTCGCCTACCACTGGGCGCGCATGATCGAAATGTTGCACGCCGCCGAAACCATCAAAGACCTTTTACAAGACGAAGCCGCCCGTAGCGGCCCGCTCCTCACCGAAGGCCCACGAAAACAAGAAGGCATAGGTGTCATCGAAGCCCCGCGCGGCACGCTCATCCACCATTACCGCGTCGGCGAAGACGACCTCGTCACCTGGTGCAACCTCATCGTTTCCACCACCCACAACAACCAAGCGATGAACGAAGCCCTGCGCGAAGTGGCGCGGCGCTACCTCGACGGCCGCGAGCTCACCGAAGGCCTCCTGAACCACCTGGAAGTGGCCGTGCGCGCCTTCGACCCCTGCCTCTCCTGCGCCACCCACGCCCTCGGCAAAATGCCCCTGCAAGTGGAACTGCGCGATGCCGCCGGCGAACTCCTCGCCCGCCGCAGCCGTGGCGATTGAAAACCACCCGCCCAGCGTAGCACCCGTACTGGTACTCGCCTGCGGCAACCCCAGCCGTGGTGACGATGCCTTGGGACCATTGTTTATCGAAGCGCTGGAGCGGGAATACCAAGAGGCCATTGCGGCTAGCCAATTGGAATGCCGGTGGGCCTATCAGTGGCAGATTGAAGATGCGTTGGCGCTGGTGGGGCGAAAGCGGGTGGTGTTTGTGGATGCGGTGGTGGCGAATGGGGTGTCTTGTGCCATTGCCGCCGCGCCGCGCGTTGAAGGGCGGGGTGCGTTGAGCCACGCCTTATCGCCGGGGGAGTTGCTCGCGGTGTATCGGCAGTTGTATGGCGAGCCAGAGTTCAGCGTGGAGGTGCTGGGGATCGGCGGGGTTGGGTTTGAGTTGGGGGAGGGGGTGTCGGGGGTGGGGGAGACAAATCTTGCGGCGGCGTTGAAGGTCTTTGCGAGGTGGGTCGGGGCGGCGTTGGGGTCAGGGGAGTAGGGCGGGAGAGTGGAGGGTTTTTGACTCCGGGGAAACCCGGAGAGTTTATCGGGCGCGTGCCCTTTCTCTATTGTGGTGCAGATTGGCTGGTCGTGTTGCAGCGCAACACCACGATTGCAAGTTGTCGCATTTCACTCATTTGGGTGATGCGCGACCATTTGGCCAGGTGTATTGTCCCCAACAGAATTTTCCGGGTGTGGGCGCCGCTATTTGATTCGCGTTTGCTCGGCTGCCATGGGACCGAGAAGGTTGCGTCGCGAGCTATGACGAGAGGAGCGGAAAATGGCGATCAACAAAGGCAGACCAGATGCTCCTGTCCCAAAGTCCGTGGGCAAATTGTTCTACTTGGCCGGCTGGAATATTCGACCACGGCCCATTTGATTCCCCTTTGATTCTTTGATTCATACCTCGTTAGAAAAAACTTGGGATTTACGATGTTGTACTTGCGTTGTAGCCAGATCAACAAACTGGAGACGGGGATGCCACGTTCTAAGTGCCCTTGGCGGCTGCACAAGCTTCTCGCCCGTTTCGCCTTGGCTTTTTTGCTGGCATATGTGCCCACCGAGGCGGTCGCGGCCTGCTCCGACAGCAAGATCAAGAGTCTTTCTCGACAAGGCAAGACCGTTGCTACCATCGCCCGATTCTGCGGCATGAATGCAAACGAGGTTCGCGACATCCTCGAACAGAATGACGAAGAGGAAGACGAACCCGCGCCAAGCCGCCGGCGGCCTCCAGCGCGGTCACAGGAGCCAGGACAAAGCGGCGGGCTTGCGCCGGGGACGGCTCTCGCTCCTTGCGGCTGTTGGGGACCGGTGGCCCCGGGGCATGGCCAGCCCAACCAAGCCTGCAAGAGTGGCTATGCGATGCCTCGCATGTGCCCGCAGATGTGCCCTGCAGGTGGCTACGCCTGGCAGGGGGTATGCGGCTAATGGTTGCCCTGTAGTAGCACTGCCTGGTCATGAATCTTGGGCACACGCTCCTCGCGCTGGCAGCCGTTGCTGGTTCGCTAATTTCGCCTTACCGGGCATTTGCAGAAGACCGAATCCCAAACTGCCTCTACGGGGGGACCTTCACACAAGGCAACGAGACAACGCCTGTCGCGCCTTGCGGGGCTGACGCCAAGGGCATAGGGGCGAATCCTAACGTTTTGGCAGTCATGCGCACGTTCGGAATTCCAACAAGTGCCGTCACTTTCCAGTCTTGCCCCGGCGGGCGGTTCTCGGCCATGCCTGACAGTAGCGACGGCAAACGCTTTCTGATCCGGTATCCGAGCCAGGTGGGGTCCAACTATCTCGCACCCATCGTCCACGAGTTGGCGCACGTGGTGCAAATGCGAGATGCAGGCGGTCTGGCGGTGCTAAACCCAAGAGAGAACTCCCACCGCATCGAACTCGGAGCCGACTTCCTGGCGGGTCTTGCATTCAACATATCGTTGGGGCATATCGGTGGCGGTGACTTCGAGACGAACCTAGAACTGGCCGGCTCGTACACGGTCACTGTCGACGACCATGGATTGCCAGAGCATCGTACTCAAGCGTTCCTGCGCGGTTCGAACCGAAAGGAACCCTATCCGGACCTGACAATTCTTGAAGCGATGCGCTACTGGAACGCCAATGACTACGCACGCATTGGCCGTTAAAGCAATCTTTCCAATTTTTGCCGCGTTCGCTACCTGCGTTTGCCTGGCGGCCGACATAGATCTCAACCGGATTAACGCGTGCAGTGATATCGCTGAGACAATTTCCAGCCTGAAGCGGCCAAACGTCAGGTGCGTGTCCCCGACCGGCGCCATCGAAGAAGCCATCCGAGACTTCGCCGCTGGGAGCGACGTGAAGCTCTGCTTTTTGGCGCATCCGCCTGCCTCTTCCCTCGAGGGCTTCAGGTGCGTTCACTCAACATTTCGCGGCAGACGAGGCATCGCGTGCTATCGTTCTGCAACTCTGGACCTACTTTCTGACTACAGATCGAACTTTTCGAGTCGGTACTCCGCTCTGACATCGTCGTACATCGAACAAGCGAAGAGGTGTCCGGGTTCGAACGGCAACGCATCAAGAGGCCTCGACACTACCTTTCCTCCAATCTTCATGTCCGTCGCTGAGCACGAGTTCGGCTTCAACGTCCAGTACGGCAATACCAAGCCGGGCAGCGCGATGGTCAGCCATGGCTTCGCCAGGACATCGCCGGCAATTTCTCAGCGAGGTCCCGCTGCTATAGAGTACGTGGTATACGGTGAAGGCAGGGTAAGTGAATTGGCAGCGCGCATGCCCCACGGAAACTGGAGCCTTCGCGTAGATACCTCTCCCGAGTTCGCTGCTCAGTTCATCAGAGTGCTCAAGCGGCAGGGATTGGACGCCTACCAAGCCGCCGTGGATATCGAAATCCAGCGTTCACCACGTGCCTTAGCGATTGCCAAGACGCCATCAGTGCCCGACGCCTTGTCCGAGGTCTTCGTCTCAAAGCTAGAGGACGAGGGCTTCGTGGAAATGGATGACGAAGGCCTCATGCGGCATACTGGGAAAACCCGAGAGCAGATGAGCAACGCCATCCTACAGGGAGTCTTGTTTGGTGCACGCAATTTCTTAAGAGGCCGGATGCTACAGTTTCGTCTCCTGATGAAAGATTCTGGAATACGGTGCGCCAGAGGAGGACGAGGTGCCATTGGTGCGTACCTCTTCACACTTGCGGGCGAGAGGGGTGTTCAGGTAGACTTCGGCAACTTTTCTGCGATAGTGATTGGCTTCGGCTCCTGTGCATCCTCGGCCAACTCGAGTAGGGAATATATCCGGAACCTAGTGGACGAGTCCAAGCAAGCTCTTCTAGACGACCTTCAAGGTCGCTGAGTGCTGCTTCTCTTATCGGTTCAGCGAGCCGATTTCACGGCTGCGAATTGGAGGCTGACATGAAACACTTCAACACGCGACGACAAGTGCTTCGAGCGGGTGGGCTCGTGCTCGCGCTGGGCGCGGGTACCCTGACGCAGAAGCTTAGAGCGGAAGAGCCATATTCCGACCCCAAAGCTGCGGACTGCTGGCTGCTACCGCTACTGCATGCGCCAGGCGCGGTAGCTGGCGCATTGCACATGGGACGATTCCGTGACCGCGTCTACTATCTCGACAAGGAAATCAAGTGGTCCCCAGGTCTCGACCAAGACGGTCCCGCTGTAGTTGTGCCGGCCGGCTTCGTCACCGACTTGGCAAGTATCCCGCGTGTGTTCTGGTCCGTTCTGCCAACGGACGGGGCCTACACGTTTCCTGCCATCGTCCACGACTACCTGTATTGGGTACAGAAGTACCCGCGGGAGACGGCGGACATCGTATTCCGGTACGGCATGGATGATATGAAGGTCTCGAGTGCTGTCGCGGCGATGATTTATGCTGCAGTTAGAACCGGAGGTGGAAGCGCTTGGGCGGACAACACAAGGCGGAAGCAGAACGGCGAAATGCGCCTTCTACGCGAATTCCCGGACAATCCGACCACCACGTGGGCGGAGTGGAAGCAGCGACAAGGCTGCTGCGCTGCAATCTAAGCAGCCTTGGGGCGACGACTCTGTGCAGACGCAACTCGGGCGCTTGGTCAGGCCTAAGAATAAAATGGGCCAGAGAATAAAACGCTCGGGGTCCGATATTTATCGGAAGAGAAGAAATATTCGAGCGCGAAAACAGGCGCGCAAAAGCAGCGAAATTGGGTCGCCGCGAAAACAGGGGCGGAGTCGTATATTGACAAACAGCGCCCGTCGACGAGCCATGCGCCGTGGCCCGGAGCCTGTGCATTGCTACGCGTACCAGGATCTGCGAAAGCGCGGGGTAACGGTAGGTGAGGCGTGGAACACAAGCGAGTCGGTGCACAGCCCATGGCGACTGTCGAAGGCACCGGACTCGCCATTGCACTACTTCGAAATCTTGGAACTCCCTGCATTGCGCCACGGTAGGAATTCAGTTCATCGAACTGCCGGATACGTGACCCGTAGGTTCGGTGGTTTGGGTGGGAGGAGCCGCGAGGCTTCTTCCTATCCCGGCTAGGTCCAGCAGGAGTCCACGCTTGTACCAAGTGGGCAGGAACTTCGTGAGCACTGAGGGTGAACGCCTTGGGAGAAAGGGCAAGCGCATATTCGTAAACGCACTCGAAACTCATGAAGATTTGGGCACGCTCGCAAAACTTACGAAGTGGATATTGCACAACCCTCAGACGAACAACGTGATTCTTTACTTCCCCAGGCATTTTCGGGTCTTTCCAAACGCCGTCTCACCATTGGCGTGCATGATCGACTACCTCCGTCACTTGGGAGTGAAGGTCACTATTCACAATGACGTACCAGAACTCGCGGAAACCAATTTCGATGCTCCGCTAGTTCCTTCCGAAGAAAGTATCGCTTCCGCTAGCATCCCCTCTGGAGTTGTGTGGAAATACAGTAGCCCAGCCGAAGTGGCCTCGTTACTCGACGTCGTACTCGACTACCTGTCGCGAAAGTTGGTTTGCGAAGGTGGGGTTCTTTTGGCTTTAGAGTGGTGCATTGGGGAGATGCTGGACAATGTGTTCCAACATGCGCATGTCCAGTCTGGGTACTTCATGTTTCAGCTACAGCAGGAGCGCCGCCGGCTTTCCTTCTGCGTTGCCGACCAAGGAATCGGGGTTCTTAACTCTTTCTCTGGTTCCCGTTATCGACCAATATCCGCAGTCGACGCGATTACCCTCGCCATCCAACGGGGAGTGACAAGCAACGCCGAATGCCAAGGTAACGGACTTTGGGGTGCCTCAGAGATCATCACTCAGAACCGCGGCCAGATGACCATATCCAGTGGCGGTGGAGCAGTCTTCTACAATCGCCAGACAGGCCACATCAAGAACTTCGACACCGTCTATGTGCTGGATCGAGACAATCCTGGTGCGATTGTCGATGTTCAATTGGATGCGTCCCGCTCCATAGATCTCCTGGCCGCTTTTCACGGTGATTTTGAACCCGTCAATCTCCGAATGGAGAGCTTGGAGGATGCTCAGGGCTTCTTGGTCGCCCCAATCAAGAAGATATCCGTAGGTACCGGCACACGCGCCGCAGGTCGTGATATGCGTTGCTACATCCAAAATCTGATCCAAGACTCCGGTCGCCCTGTTTTAGTGGACTTTGCTGGAGTTGGCATCGTGAGTTCGAGCTACGCAGATGAGTGTTTCGGCAAGCTTTATCGAGACTTGCCGACTGACTTGCTTGGCGAGCGCTTACGGTTTTCAAATGTCTCGCCAACGGTAAAGCTAATCGTCACCAATGCAGTAGGTATGCGTCATAAGGGTTAAATGGGCCAGGGTCGGATATCCTCGCCGCGCCGCTTCCCTTCAACGCTCTGAGCAGAGCAGGTGCTATGCCGCTTCTTTCAGCGGCCGGATCATTGCCACTTGGGACCCCAAGGCCTTCTCTGCCCGCCACAGGTCATGATTGGCCTGCATGTGCAGCCACGATTCGGCGCTGCCGCCCAGGGCCTTGGCAAGGCGCAGGGCCATGTCGGCACTGAGTAAGCGTCCAGCCACCCCACCTTCCCCGCAGCGGTTTCACTCCGGCATACTTTGGCGCAAGGGCAGGAGTTCGTCGAGGCGCCGTAACCGTTAACTCCCCGGCGTTCTTCCCTACGTGCGCAGACTATGCAAAGCCGAGCGCAGCGGCTGGTCGGCGAAGTGTTGCTTCCACAACCGCGGCGTGAGTTCATGGACACGGCTGGCCGGATGCTGGCCGACGCGCTGGAGCACGTCGACGAGATACTCATACGGATCGATGCCATGCAGTCGGCAGGTCACGATCAGGCTTTGCATGATGCCGACCTGCTTGGCCCCCAGTTCGGTCCAG
>JACPUX010000060.1 GCA_016192065.1 Betaproteobacteria bacterium | reverse complement strand
TCGGTTGGTCCATTTTTGCGGGTTCGGGTTCAGGCTGCGGCTTTGGCGGACAGCGCCTCGATCTGCTCACGCAAGGTGCGGATTGTGCCATGCAACTGGGCGATTTCGGCATTCGCCGTGCTGGCCGCCTTTTCGATGCCGTTATTCTTGTCGATGCGCGCCAGTTCCAGCGCCTCACGCAGCGCGGCAACGGTCGCTTTCAGTTGCTGGATGTCGTTGTGGTTCGAGGCGATGGCCTGCTGCACCGCCCTTTCGCGTTCCGCCCGCGCCTCCTCCAGTTCCTCGCGCAATGTGACCACGGTAGCTTCAAGCTGCGTGGCCTCGGCCTTGGCGTCCGTAACGGATTTGCGCAGCCGCGCATCCGCCTCCGCCTGGGCATTCTCCAGTTCCTGGCGCAGGGCCAGCACCGTGCGCTTGAAATCGCGCAATTCCGCCTGTGCCTGGATCAATTCGTCGTTCTGTTGCGCCATTCCGCTGTGTTATCCCGGTTTTACCTTAAAAAGCAGTTAACCACGAAGGCCACGAAGAACGCGAAGAAATGCGCTGCACAACAAATGGGAATCACCTTGCCGGTGATCGCGCCCAATCATGCAATTCCATGAGAAATCTTCGTGATCTCTGTGTTCTTCGTGGTGAATTCAGTTTTTAGGTTCATGAAAGCACCGCCGCCCATCGCCGGCGCATTCTACCACCGGCGGCCGGCTTTTGCGGATAGCGTATCCTGCAAACGGCAGACAGAAAAAAGGCCAGCTGGGGGCTGGCCTTTCACTATCCGCAAAGCGGTATGGATTAAGCGCGCTTCTTGAACTCGTTGGTGCGGGTGTCGATTTCGATCTTGTCGCCGATCTCGATGAAGGCCGCGACGGGCAGTTCGTAACCGGTGTTGATCTTGGCGGGCTTCATCACCTTGCCGGAAGTGTCGCCGCGCACGGCGGGCTCGGTGTAGATGACTTCGCGCACGATGGTGTTGGGCAGCTCGACCGAGATCGCCTTCTCATTGTAGAACACCACTTCGCAGGGCATGCCGTCCTCAACGTAGTTGATCGCGTCGCCCATGCATTCCGCTTCGATCTCGTACTGGTTGTATTCGCCGTCCATGAACACATACATCGGGTCGGCGAAGTAAGAATAGGTGCACTCCTTGCGGTCCAGGATGATCTGGTCGAACTTGTCGTCGGCGCTGTACACGGTTTCTTTTGGCGCCTCGGTCAGCAGATTCTTCATCTTCATCTTGACCACCGAGCCGTTGCGGCCCGAACGGCTGTATTCAGCCTTCAGCACGACCATCGGGTCGTTGCCGATCATCCCGCCATTACCTGCGCGGAGTTCCTGTGCTGTCTTCATGTTTACTGCCCCTCAATTTCGAAGGCGCGCATTCTACCGGTTTCCCGGAAAAAATCCAGTAGATTCAACGCCAGATTGTTTTCTGCCAATTCCTGCGCCCAGCCCTGGGCGCGCTGCCGCAGCATAGACCGGTGCTCCCGAAAATCGTTCCACGCCTGGCCGATCGGAACAGCCGCCTCGCCGTTCCAGGTATCCCAAAGGCCTTGCAGCGCCCGGGCCGCTTCCGGCGCCAGCCCAGCACAGTAGCGCGCCATGAAGGCGCGCAGCTTCTGCATGTGCACGCCGTCGTGCTGCGGGTAAATATGCCAGATGAAGGGCAGCGCCGCCCACTGCGCCCGCACGCAGGAATCCTCGCCGCGCACGAAGTTGATGTCACAGGCCCAGAGCAGCTCGTCGTAGCGCTCCTGCTCGACGAACGGCAGCACGCGCACCTCCAGCTTGCCGCATGAATAGCTCGGTAGGTCGGGATTCATCCCGACGCTTGCATGTCGGGATGAATCCCGACCTACCTCTTCGAAATATTGCTTAACCTGCGGCAGGATGCGCCCTTCCGGCACGAGGCACAGCACCGGCTGGCTGCCGCCCGCCCAAGCGTCGAACAGGCCGGTAAGTGCGTCGTTTTCGTAGCCAAACAGCGAGACCTTCAGCGTCTCCGCCGAAGGCATCTCCATGCCGAGCGCCTTCCAGAACGCCCGCTGCCGCGCGGCGTCGCTCTGGAACGCATCGCGCCGCGCAAACAGGTCGCGCTCCAGCAACAGCCCGCCGGTCTGCCGGGTAAAGCCGGGGAAGAAGAAATACCGGGTCAGCGGCAGGCTGGGCTGCGGCGAAGGCAGCTTGTGGCAGCCCGCCACCCAGTCTTCGGCCGAAAGGTATTCGAGGTTGATCCAGACCGGCTTGGGCTCCCGCGCCGCCATCGCTTCGATATAACCCTGCGGCAGCTTGCAAGCGAAGGCCTCGACCACGAGTTCGGCGGGCAGTATCGCCTCCTCTTCCCCGTTCGCCCTGAGGTATCGAAGGGTGAACGGCCTGTCTACCCCCTGCCAGCGCCGCACCTCCACCCCCCGGCAATGCTGGACATCCCGCGCCGCATCCGCCTCCGGGCACAACCTGGCCAGAGTCCCCAGATCGTCCACCCACAGCCTCACGGCCAGCCCATGCTCCTGCGCCAGCTGCCGCGCCAGCCGCCAGCACACGCCGATGTCGCCGTAGTTGTCGACGACGTTGCAGAAGATGTCGCAACTATGCGGCATGTCAGGCTCACTCCGCACGCAGCGCCTCCACCGGGTCGAGCCGCGCCGCGCGCCTTGCGGGCATCACGCCGGCCGCGAGGCCGATGGTTGCCGCGCTGAGTTCGGCGATCACCGCGAACTGCCACGGCGTATGCACCGGCAGCGCGGGAAACAGCTGGTGCAGCGCCTGCGCGATACCGACCCCGAGCGCCAGCCCCGCCAGGCCGCCCAGCGCGGACAATAGCATTGCCTCGCCGAGGAACAGCGCGAGCACCTGCCGTTCGCGCGCGCCCAGGGCGCGCAGCAGGCCGATCTCGGAGGTGCGCTCGGTGACGGCCATGGTCATGATGGTCAGGATGCCGACGCCGCCCACCAGCAGGGAGATGCCGCCCAGCGCGCCGACCGCGAAGGTGATCACGTCCAGCACCGAGCCGAGCACTTCGAGCGCCTTTTCCTGCGGCACCAGCGTGTAGTCCTCGCTGCCGTGCCGCGCCGTGAGGATGCTGCGGATGCCCGCCTCGACCTGTTCGAGCTCGGTGCTGGGGCGGTAGGTGACATGGATTTCCATTAGCCCTGGGCGATTGAACAGCTCCATCGCGCGCGCGGCGGGGATGTAAACGGTGTCGTCCAGGTCGAAGCCGAGCACCTGCCCTTTCGGCTCCATCACGCCGATCACGCGATAGCGCTGCCCGCCGACGCGCAGGTAGCTGCCGAGCGGGTTCTGCCCGGCGAACAGTTCCTGCCTGATCTTCGCGCCGAGCACGACAAAGGCGCGTGCCTGCTCAGGGTCGTCCGGGGGCAGGAAACTGCCGGTCTGCACGTACATGCGC
>JACPUX010000059.1 GCA_016192065.1 Betaproteobacteria bacterium | reverse complement strand
TCTCCAGCTTGGTGTTGAAGAAGCCGATCTTGGAATAGCGCCCGGAGTGTTTCCAGGGCTCGGAGGTGCCGGTCTGCTCGCCGCTGGCGGCGAACTGATCGAAGAGTGCGCGATCCATGCTGCCAGGCAATTGCATGTTGGCTTCGGAATAGGACACTTCGCTTTCCAGCACGTCGCCCGAGTCGAAGGCCCAGCCGTGTTTCACCGAGGTTTGGGTGGTGTCGAATTGGTTCCAGGCGCGCCAGTCGTTGTCCTGCTTGCGATGGGTGGCGGTCAAGGCAAAGGCCTGGTTTTCGCCGATTTTGCGCCCGAAGCGTAGGTGATAGTTTTGGGTGTCTTCGCTGCCCAAGCCCGCGCGGAAGTTGTTGCCGCTTTGGTCGAAAACTGATTTGGAGAATATTTGAATGGCGCCGCCGGCGCTCCCCGAGGCGAAGAGATTGCCCGGGCCCTTGGCCACTTCGATGCGTTCGATGTCCAGGGTATCGACGAAATCGAGGCGGGTCATGCTGTCGGGGTCGGTCAACGGCACGCCGTCGCGCAGCACCATGATCTCGCGTATGCCGTAGGCCGCCTTGAGCCCCGCGCCGCGGATGATGAGCCGGGCATCGAAGCCGCCGTTTTTGCTGTCGATCAGAACACCCGGGATTTCTTGCAGCGCCTCCTTGACGTTGAACATCTTGCGCTGGTCCATCTGCTCCTTGCTCACCACGGAGATGGCCTGGGGCACTTGCGCAGTGGCGCGCGCCTCACGCGTGGCGGTGACGCTCACCTCGTCGAGGCGGGTGTGTTTGGTTTCTTCGGCCGAGGCCGCGGCAACGGCGCCGCTCAGGGCCAGCAATCCGCCCAGCGCTGGTGCAACTTTCAATTTCTTCCCCCAGGGTTGTAAGCAACGAAACCGGGAGAAGATAACCGCAAGCAGAGCGGTTACCCCGAGTCATTTTGTCGCATGCGGCAATTGGTCGCGGCTTCGTCGGTGCGACCAACTCAGCCAGAACATGCGCTGGGGTTCGTTGCATCGGTCGTTTCACACGATCGGCTTGGCTTCCACCGACTCGCCCACCATGGATGCAAGGCACCGCGAAAACGCGGTAACGCCAGGGCTTCTGGCAAACAAGCAGAGTGTGCGACGGCGTTTGCACCAATCCTTGACGCGCCCGTAGGCGCCGTGGCTGATGAGATCTGGCTCGGTAGCGGTCGATGCGTTCGCCTTTTTTGACGCTCATTTCCATGTCGGGTTTTCCGGGGTTGCTGATGACAGTCACGTCCCGGCGCTGAACGGGGCTCAGCAGCGGATTGCGCGCCACGGTGATGAGGCGGCCCTGGTCAAAGGCGGTCACGCCGAATAGGTGACGATTGCAAGCTGCGGAAGGGACCTTGGTGGTACAAGACATTCATTTGGTCAGAATCAGTTTGTTGGCCCGCGTCAAACGCAGCGCGTAGCGCTCGCCCCCGTGCTCGATGGTCAGCACGCGCGAGAAACAAAAGAGGGTGCGACTGTCGATCACCGGACCGATAGGCAAAGCGCCTGCGCGGGTGTCGGCGGCGGGCGTTTGGTCGGCTGGAGTGTCGCCGCTACGCTGGGCCGCGGCGCGGCTCATACGAGGGTTCATGCGTTCCTCAAATCAAAAGCGTTGGGCACTTGCACCCAACAGGCAATCGGCGAGAGGCCTTCCTTCGCGGGCTCGAAACGCCAGCGGCGAGCAGGCGCACTTCCCGCACCAGCGCTGCTCTTTCGAGCAGAACTTGCCCCTGCCCGCAGAACGCCCAGACCAGAACTCCGTGCACCAACACCGCGACAAGCAGCGCCGTCGAGCGCCCGCGTGCTAGCGCCGAAGTTTTGCACTGGAAGATGCTCATCGGCCGATCGAGGCTCAGGTTGGGAATAAAGATAGGAACAATAAACACTAATGATAATTATTATCGTTTGCTACACAAGCACTGTCAACCCCATCTGTGCCGATCGAGCGGGGAAAAGATTGCCTTCCAATGGTGCGCTTGCCCCTCTTGTTCGTGAGGATGCCGCCTCAAGATCGGGCAAAAAACTCCCACTGCGAGCCGATCGTGCACGAATCGATGAGGCGCACGCCTAGACGGCCGGTGCCTTTGATCTCCAACTGTACTGCGCCCGGCCCAGTATTCAATCGCTCGATTGGAGGCCCGCGGTAAAGCACCCTCTGCGGCGAAGACAGGGACAATTCGCCAACTTCGCCGCGATACTCCAAGCGATAATTACCCCGGCCCCCGAGATCGGTGAATTCGCGCACTTTCGGCGTTCCTTCGCCGCCAAATACCAGCCGTGTAGTCGAGAACATAACTCCTTCAAACTGCACACCCCCGCCCGCCAAATGCAGGCTGCGCGCATCGCTAGCCAGCACTACGGCGGGCGTGACGTCCATGCTGCATTCCCAGGAGGCATCGCGAAGCAACCAAAGCGCCACCGCGACAACAAACACCATAGCAACGCCGCGGCGCAGTGCCTTCACGTACTACGCTGCCCCGGTTTGATCCGGCAAAGGTGGGCGGCGCGCCTCGAGGGTGCTGAGGTGCGTACCGAACTGCCCGCTGTGGCGGTCGGCGAAGTAGAGCCGCAGGCTGCGGCTGATGGTGCGGAAGGCGATTTCGCCCCAGGGAATTTCGGCTTCTTTGAAAAGCCGCACCTCCAGGCTTTCTTCTCCGGGGCCGAAGTCGAGGTCCAAGAGCCGCGCTTTGAACATGACGTAAATTTGGCTGATGTGCGGCAGGCTGATGATGGTGTAGAGCTTTTCGATGTCCACCCGCGCATGCGCTTCTTCGAGCGTTTCGCGCGCCGCGCCGGCTTCGATGGTTTCGCCGTTCTCCAGAAAACCCGCGGGCAGCGTCCAATAACCAAACCGGGGTTCGATGGCGCGCTTGCACAAGAGCACCTCATCTTCCCAAACCGGTAAGGAACCGACCACCACCTTGGGATTTTGGTAATGGATCGTGCCGCATTGTTCACATAGGTGGCGCGGCAGGGTGTCGCCCGGCGGCACCCGAAAAACGATGCGGTCGCTGCCGCAGTGGCTACAGAATTTCATGCCGCTTCGCCTTGGCGCGCATTACTCAAGCAGTTTCGAGCCGAATGAAGTGCTCGCGGTAGTACTTCATTTCTTCGATCGATTCGTAGATGTCGGCCAGCGCCTCGTGCTTGCCGTGCTTGGTGAGTCCCTTGGCCAGTTCCGGGCGCCAGCGCTTGACCAATTCCTTGAGGGTGCTCACGTCGAGGTTGCGGTAGTGGAAGTAGTCTTCGAGCTTGGGCATCCAGCGCGCCAGGAAGCGCCGATCCTGGCAGATCGAATTGCCGCACATGGGCGAGGCCTTGGCCGGCACATGCTGCTCCAGAAAGGCCAGCATCTGACGCTCGACTTCGGCTTCGGTGAGGCGCGAGGCGCGCGCCTTGTCGATGAGGCCCGAGCGCCCATGGGTGGCCTGGTTCCAGGCATCCATGCCGCGCAGCACCTCGTCGCTCTGGTGCACCACCAGCACGGGAGATTCGGCCACGGTTTCGAGTTGGCTGTTGGTGATGACCATCGCCACTTCGAGCACGCAGTCTTTTTCGGGATAAAGGCCGGTCATTTCCATGTCCAGCCAGATGAGATTGTTGACGTCTTGAGGCATGAGCGCTGCCGTTTGTGGTGTAATAGCTGCCCATTTTCTCACAGGCGGGAGCGCCCCGCGATGGCATGACTGCAAGCTTGTTTGCCCAGATCTTCCTTGGGGCGGTGATTCTGTCGCTGGCCACGCGCCTGTGGCTGGCCGTGCGCCAGATGCGCCACGTCGCGGCGCACCGCCAAACCGTGCCGGAAGCCTTCGCCGAACGCGTGAGCCCCGCCGCGCACCAAAAGGCCGCTGACTATACCTGCGCCAAAACGCGCCTCGGGCTGGTGGAAACCGTGCTGGAAACCGCCCTTCTGATTTGGCTGACCCTGGGCGGTGGCGCGGCCTGGGTCTTCGGTCTGGCGCGGGAGCTCTTCACCCAGCCGATGTTCAGCGACACCGCGCTGATCGTGGGGGTCATGCTGATCTCCGGGCTCGTCAGCCTGCCCTTCAACCTCTACGGCACCTTCGTCATCGAGGAGCGTTTCGGTTTCAACCGCATGGGCTGGAAGCTCTGGCTTGCCGACCTCTTGAAGTCGCTGGCCCTGGGCGCGGCGCTGGGCCTGCCTTTGCTGCTCCTGGTGCTGTGGCTGATGGCGCGCATGGGGGCGTGGTGGTGGCTCTATGTCTGGCTGGCCTGGACGGCGTTTCAGCTCCTGCTGCTGGCGATCTACCCCACTTTCATCGCGCCCTTGTTCAACAAGTTTTCACCCCTCACCGAGGAGCGGGTGCGCACGGCGGTCGAGGCGCTGCTGGCGCGCTGCGGCTTTCGCTCACGCGGGCTTTTCGTGATGGACGGCTCGCGCCGTTCCAGCCACGGCAACGCCTATTTCACCGGCTTTGGCGCCGCCAAGCGCATCGTCTTTTTCGACACCTTGCTCACGCGCCTCACGCCGCCCGAGGTGGTGGCCGTGCTGGCCCATGAGCTGGGGCATTTCAAGCGCCGCCATATCCTGAAGCGCATGGCCTGGATTTTTGGCGCAAGCCTCGCCTTTCTGTGGCTTTTGTCCTGGCTGATGTTGCAGCCCTGGTTCTACGCCGGCCTAGGGCTGCCGGGGGCGGCGGTACCGCCGCATTTTGGCGTGGCGCTGCTGCTTTTCTTTCTCGCCCTGCCCCAATTCAGCTTCTTGCTCACGCCCATGGCGAGCATGTATTCTCGGCAACACGAGTTCGAAGCCGACCGTTATGCCGCCGAGCAGGCCGAGGCACAGGATCTGGTGCGGGCACTGGTCAAGCTCTATGAAGACAACGCCAGCACCTTGACCCCTGATCCGCTCTATTCGGCGTTTTACGATTCGCATCCGCCGGCGGCATCGCGTGTGGCGCGCCTCGCCGCCCGGAGCACTTGAGTCGTCTTTTGGGAGCACGACCATGAACCCTTCTTCTATCTTCCTGTTTGCACTCGCCCTGGCCGGACTGACGCAAGCCCAGAACGCCCCCGTCGCCAACGTCGAGAGTGCCCGCAAAATGGTCGAAGGCCCCTGCACCGAATGCCACGGCCAAGTGGTCAAAGGCGATGCGACGGCGATTTTCACCCGCGCCGACCGTCGCGCGCGTGACCACGAATCCTTGGTGAAGCAGGTGCATGCCTGCGGCACACAGCTCAAGACGCCGCTTTTCCCAGAAGAAGAAGAGCACTTGGCGACCTACCTCAACCAACGCTTCTACCAGTTCAAGCAATGAACACCCCCCTCGCGCAATTGGCCGCCGAGCGCTGCCGCTCCGGCGTCAACCCGCTTCTGCCCGAGGAACTCGCCGCCGCACTGGCGCTGCTGCCTGGCTGGCAAGTCGAGGGCCAGGCCCTCAGTAAGCGCTTTCGCTTCCAGACCTACCGCGAAGCCATCGCCTTCGTCAACGCCGTGGCCTGGGTGGCAGAGCGCGCCGATCACCATCCTGACCTCCAAGTGGGTTTCGCCGTCGTCACGGTGCGCTACTCCACGCACAGCGCCGCCGCCATCACTCGTAACGACCTCATTGGCGCGGCGCGGGTCGAAAGCCTGCTCCTTGTCTGACCGGGGTGTGAAGCCAAGCACGGCGCGCAGCCAAGGCTTGGTGGTGGAAGCCTTCGGGCGCCATTTTGGTGTGGAGCTGGCGCCGGGGCAGCGCGTTGAAGCCATTCAGCGCGGACGAAAGCTCACGCCCACTTGCGGCGATCGCGTCGAACTCACGCTGAGCACCCAGGGCGCGGTGATCGAAAACATCGCGCCGCGGCGGGCGTTGTTTTACCGCGCCTCGGAGTTCCGCGAAAAACTAATCGCCGCCAATGTCACCCAGGTGGTGATGGTGGTCGCGGGCGACCCGCCCTTTAGCACCGAGCTCCTGGACCGCTGGCTGGTGGTGGCCGAAGCCAACGACTGCCGCGCCCTGATCGTCCACAACAAGATCGACCTGCCCGGCGCCCAAGCCGCGCACCAAGCGCTGGCGCCCTACGCGGCCCTGGGCTATCCGATGCTGCGGCTGTGCGCCAAGCAGGATGTGAGCGCGCTGCGCCCGCATCTCACTCACCAGCACAGCGTGCTGATCGGCCAGTCCGGCATGGGCAAATCGACCCTGCTCAACGCGCTGTTGCCCGAAGCCGCCGCGCGCACCGCCGAAATCTCCAGCTCGCTCAACGCCGGGCGCCATACCACCACCCACAGCACGCTCTATTGGCTCGACGCCGAAAGCTGGTTGATCGATTCGCCGGGCATGCAGGAGTTCGGCCTACACCACTTGAGCCTGGGCGCCATCGAAGCAGGTTTTCGCGAGTTCGCCGCGCTGGCCGGCCAATGCCGCTTCCGCGATTGCGCCCACGAACAGGAACCGGGCTGTGCATTGCGCCAGGCGATCAGCGCCGGCCAGGCCAGCGCGACACGCTTTCAGACCATGCAGCGATGCCTGCGGGAACGGCGGGCGGCGAAGGAGTATTGAGCAGCCTCAGCTCAGGAAATCAGTCGCAGCGAAGTCCGCAACCCGGCAACACTAGGCACGCGCGTTCGCGCCGCACTGATGGCGGAAGGTACGGGGGATGTTCAGCCTAGAACGGCCCGAGCGCGACCACGCGATCAATCCACTGCGCCTTCTGTGCCTCGTCGAGTTCGCGGTTCCAGATGACCATCACGAGTGGGTGGTGGGTATGCCGAAAGCCCACGCGTAGGTCAACCTGCTCCGCCTGCTTGTCGCCGACGTAGCCCCAAATCGCGATCGACTGCGGCATCACCCGCGCGAAACTCTCTTTGAGCAGCAGCTCCGCGATTCCACCGGCATCGCGTATGGTTTTGCGGTGCGCCGGATTGATGCGGCGATAAAGCCGGTCGTCGATGACCAGGCCACCGCAGAGATGGCAGCCCTCCCATGTGGATTGGTGCACATACCCCACCGGAATCAGCGTGTTGGGCGCGGGCTTGTAGAACGCCACAAAGTGCCGGGGGTAGTCCGGGGCAGCGCTGGTGTTGAAGCGCCGCCGGAAGAGATCGCCCACGAAGAAGTCGGCCTGGTCGACTTCGCTCACCGCGAGTATCTCTTCGAGCCGCGCCGGCGCGACTTCCTGCAACGCGGCAGCGGCCCCCCCAACTTGCTCCTCAAGCTTCCCCGCCATTTGTTTCTCCCACTGCAACATTTCACTCATGGACCTTGGCGGCGGAATCGCCGCCGCCACACTCCCTTGGCGCAGTTGCGCGCGCAAACCATTGCGCCATGCACTTGGCAGCAGATCGCGTATGCGTGCACGCAGCGACGGAGACAGCCAGGAGGCTAGCCGATGAATCGCGTTCATGAATCACTCCTCTGCGCAAGTCGCTGCAGAAGTTCTTCCAGTTCTCGGGAAGATTGCCAGTGTTCGCCGCACACGAAGCGGGGAATATTCCAAACGTTGGACTCGGCTGTGGCGGGACGTCCCCCCGTACCAAAAGCGGCAAGATGCAGATGTTCGGCTTGGCGGTCCGGAAAGTAGATGTTCACCAAATATTTGCTGGCGTGGCCGTAGGGGTAGGCGAAGTAGCGCGTACAAGGCATGCCAAGGACGGATTCAATGTACTCCCGCGCTTGGGCGACCTGCACGCACGCGTCCTCGTCATTGTCGATTGCGTGAAAAGAGCCCTTGCGCTGCGTTCTTTGGGCCACCACAGGCAAGGAAACGTGCAGATGGTCCCAGCTATGATTGCCCAGCGCAATTACCCCACCTGCAGCGCAAGCCCGCCACCAGCAGGAGCTCCAGTCGCCTCTGCCAGCGATGCAGCTGCGGTCAAGCGTGGTGCGCGCCTCTTCCGAGGCAATCAAGAAGGAAACCGCCAGCGCCTTGTCAGGATCGACGATCGCCTCGGGATGGGCCACTCGGAACTCCACCAAGATGCGGTGAAAACTCTTGGCCAGCCCGACCACTGGATCGGCATAGTCGAAATAGTCGACATTGGGTCCATCGTCGAAGGTAAGGCAGACGAAACGGCCCTGGCGAAGGCCCTTCCCATCATCCTGGTGGCGAAGCGCGTCCACCAGATCAGACAGGGCGAGGATGCGATAACCGGCACGGCGAATGACCTGCAAGTCCTCGATCAGCGCAACATGGTCGTTATCGCAATAGTCGGGGCCGCTGGCGTGCAGCGCGTGGTAGCAAAGGATCGGGACGGAAAAACGCGGCCGACTTGGAAAATCAATAGGCAAGTTCAGTACTCGATGCGCGGATGAGCAAGAGCGGTGCCCACAATTCTAGCGCATCTATCTTCAAACGCGCGCCGTTCCATACAACACCTTGTACCGCCCAGATCAGATCGAATGGGCCAACTTCCTTGGTCTGACGCGCCGCCCCACTTCGGCGCGAGTCATCCCGCCTGCCGGCCGCGCGGGCAGCGCCCAGTACCAGTGTTGCTCGGGATCGCAGCACTCCGCGATATCGCGCGTTTTCGCCCGAAGCAGGCAAAGCGGCTACGAATAGCTCCCAAGCGGAATCATTTCCACCTGGTGCTCGTTGTGCCGCAGGAGTTCGTCTTGAGAGTGCTACATTCCCCTACACCCCGAACGAAGGATCGAGAGTGCCATTGCTTGTGAGTCGCCGCAGGTGCTAGGTAGATCAAGCTGTGTCTCCCGCCGCGGCCCCTGAACTCCGCCGCGCAACAACGAGCCGTCGAAAGTCTCCGCCAACTGCGCGACAACGATTTCGCCAAGCACGCCGCGGCCGTCGCGTTGAACGGTGGCCGCCGTCGGCGCTTCGTCCTGACCCATCGCGGCGCCGCCCACTTTGCTGAACCGAGCGTGTCGTGAAATTGTTGTACCGCGGCGCGCCGCAGTGAGCACCGTCCATGCCAAACGCATGAACCGCCCCAAGCATGGTGACACAGCCGCCAGGGCGTCAAGGTGAATAGTCGGCATCCGCCTCGCGCCTGATGCGACCAGCACGGCCCGCGGGAGATTTCCCGCCGCCAAGCACCGACCACACCGCCCCCCCCCCGCACCATTGCCCGCCCCGCAAGCCTTCGGCTATAATGCGCCCCTCGCAGGCGCGTAGCTCAGCTGGTTAGAGCACCACCTTGACATGGTGGGGGTCGTTGGTTCGAGTCCAATCGCGCCTACCAGGACTCTTGAATGCGGGCTTTGCCCGGTCCCCTGAGGAACGCAAGGCTCGAAGCGGCGCGGTCGTGCCGCAAACGCGGCCGACGCCGCGAGACGAAAAGGATTGGGTTATGACACCGCGAACTAGCTTTTCTTTCAGGTAGCAACCCGAACCGACTTTCCTTTGGTGATTAGAAAAAAGTGCGGCTCGACCGCACTTTTTTGTTTCTGGAGTCCGTCATGTTGAACATCAAACTTCCCGATGGCTCGGTGCGTTCCTTCCCAGCCCCGGTTTCCGTGGCCCAGGTCGCCGCCAGCATTGGCGCTGGCCTGGCGCGCGCGGCGCTGGCCGGCAGGGTCGATGGCAAGCTGGTCGATACCTCGCAGGTAATCGAGCGCGATGCGGAGCTTGCCATCATCACCGAGCGCGATACCGAAGGCCTGGAAATCATTCGGCACTCCACGGCGCATTTGCTCGCCTATGCGGTGAAGGAGCTGTTCCCGGAAGCGCAGGTCACCATCGGCCCGGTGATCGAGGATGGCTTTTTTTACGACTTTTCTTTCAAGCGGCCCTTCACGCCGGACGACCTGGCGGCAATCGAATTACGCATGGCGGAACTCGCCAAGCGCGACCTTCCGATCATCCGCAAGGTGCTGCCGCGCGATCAAGCGGTGGTGTATTTCAAGGGCATCGGCGAAAAGTACAAGGCCGAGATCATCGAGTCCATTCCGGCCAATGAAGATGTCTCGCTTTACGAAGAAGGCGGCTTCACCGACTTGTGCCGCGGGCCGCACGTGCCTTCCACCGGCAAGCTCAAGGTTTTCAAGCTGATGAAAGTCGCCGGGGCCTATTGGCGGGGCGACTCGCGCAATGAAATGCTCCAGCGCATCTACGGCACGGCTTGGGCGAAGAAGGAGGATCTCGACGCCTACCTCCACCGCATCGAGGAAGCCGAGAAGCGCGATCATCG
This sequence comes from Betaproteobacteria bacterium, assembly GCA_016192065.1. Classification (GTDB taxonomy): domain Bacteria; phylum Pseudomonadota; class Gammaproteobacteria; order Burkholderiales; family Casimicrobiaceae; genus JACPUX01. The sequence goes on along the minus strand of JACPUX010000059.1, from coordinate 39,502 downwards.
TCGCCTGGGGCGCCAGCTAGACCTCTTCCACATGCAGGAAGAAGCGCCTGGCCTGGTGTTCTGGCACCCCCGCGGCTGGAGCGTGTGGCAGCAAATCGAGCAGTACATGCGCCACGTCTATCGCGACAATGGCTACCAGGAAGTGCGCTGCCCCCAAATCCTCGACCGCACGCTGTGGGAGAAGACCGGACACTGGGAAAACTACCGCGAGAACATGTTTACCACCGAGTCGGAAAAGCGCGACTTCGCGGTGAAGCCCATGAACTGCCCGGGGCATATCCTAGTGTTCAATTCCGACTTGCGCTCCTACCGGGACTTGCCTTTGCGCTACGGCGAATTCGGTTCCTGTCACCGCAACGAACCCTCGGGTGCGCTGCACGGCCTCATGCGGGTGCGCGGCTTCGTGCAGGACGACGGCCACATTTTTTGCACCGAGGACCAGATCGAATCCGAGGTGGTTCAGTTCAACGCGCTGGTGCTCAAGGTCTATGAGCATTTCGGCTTCACCGACGTATTGGTGAAGCTCGCCTTGCGGCCGGACAAGCGGGTGGGGAGCGACGAAGTGTGGGACAAGGCCGAAGCCGCCTTGCGCCAGGCACTGGCCGCCAGCGGCATGAGCTGGACGGAACTGCCCGGCGAAGGTGCCTTCTACGGCCCCAAGATCGAATTCCACATCAAGGACGCCATCGGGCGCTCCTGGCAATGCGGCACCATGCAGGTCGATTTCTCCATGCCGGGGCGTTTGGGCGCCGAATACGTGGGCGAAGACAACGCCCGCCACACCCCGGTAATGCTGCACCGGGCGATCCTAGGGTCGCTGGAGCGCTTCATCGGGATTCTGATCGAAAACCACGCTGGGGCGCTGCCTCTGTGGCTGGCGCCGGTGCAAATGGTGGTCATGGGCGTCACCGAGCGCCAGAGCGCCTATGTGGCCGACTTGGCCCGGCGGCTGCGGGCGGCCGGTTTTCGCGCCATCGAAGATTTGCGGAACGAGAAGATTTCCTATAAAATCCGCGAACATAGCTTGCAGAAACTGCCCTACCAACTGATCGCCGGGGACAAGGAAATGCAAGCGCTAACGGTTGCCGTGCGTACTCGCTCCGGCGAGGACCTGGGTGCCATGGAATTCGACGCGCTGCTCGACAAGCTGGGCGCCGAACTGCCACCCGGTAGCACGGTTTAGTTTTTTGTGGACGGGAGAGGACAATAGCCCAGGAAAAGGACCAGCGGATCAATGGCGAAATTACTGCGCCGGAAATCCGCCTGATTGGAGAAGAGGGAGAGCCACTGGGAATCGTCAAGCTCTCCGAAGCAATGGCCAAGGCGGAAGAAATGGAGGTCGATCTCGTGGAGATCGCGCCCCAGGCCAGTCCGCCGGTTTGCAAGCTGATGGATTTCGGCAAGTTCAAATACCGCGAATCCAAGAAGCAGCACGAGGCCAAGCTCAAGTTGAAGCAAATCCAGGTCAAGGAAGTGAAATTCCGGCCGGGCACCGATGAGGGCGACTACCAGATCAAGCTGCGCAATCTGATCCGCTTCCTCACTGAAGGTGACAAGGCCAAAGTGACGCTGCGGTTTCGGGGCCGGGAAATGGCCCACCAGGAATTCGGCGTGCGGCTTCTGGAGCGAATTCGTACCGATCTCGATCCGTATTGCGTGGTCGAGCAATTTCCCAAGCTTGAGGGCCGGCAGATGGTGATGATGCTGGGTCCCAAGAAGAAGCACTGAGACATCACCACGACAAGCCGGCAGGGGGTTTTTGAAGTCTTCCTCGCGAAGCACCCACCGCGGCAAACCAAGGAAACAGTCATGCCCAAGATGAAGACCAAGAGCGGGGCCGCCAAGCGCTTCAAAGTGCGCGGCAGCGGCAGCATCAAGCGCTCGCAGGCGTTCAAGCGCCACATCCTCACCAAGAAGTCCACCAAGAACAAGCGTCATCTGCGCGGCCCGGCCGAAATTCACGAAACCAACGTGAAATCGGTGCACGCCATGATGCCCTACGCCTGAGGAGCCTGAGCCATGCCAAGAGTCAAACGTGGTGTAACCGCGCGCGCGCGGCACAAGAAGGTTTTCGATCAGGCCAAAGGCTTCCGCGGCCGCCGCGGTAATGTCTATCGGGTCGCCAAAGAAGCGGTGATGCGCGCGGGGCAGTACGCCTACCGTGATCGCCGGGTCAAGAAGCGCGAATTCCGCGCCCTGTGGATCGCCCGGATCAACGCCGCGGCGCGCGAACTGGGCCTGTCCTACAGCGTGTTCATGAACGGCCTGAAGAAGGCCGCGATCGAAATCGACCGCAAGGTGCTCGCCGATCTGGCGGTGTACGACAAGGTCGCGTTTAGCAAATTGGCGGAGCAGGCCAAAGCCTCTCTGGCCTGAGCACTCCGAAACAGTGAGGGAGGCGTGGACGCCTCCCTTTTTTTTGCCCAACTTTTCCCGCGCGGTGCGCCTCGGGCGCGCCAGCGGGGTGGGAGTAGCCAGACATGCAGGAACTCGAACAGCTCGTCAACGCGGCCGGGGCCGAATTCGCGGCCTGCGACGATTCCGCCGCGCTGGAAAACGCCAAGGCCCGCTACCTCGGCAAGTCCGGCTCGCTCACCGAACAGCTCAAGAATCTAGGCAAATTGGCTGCCGCGGAGCGCGCCGCCGCGGGCGCTCGGATCAACGAAGCCAAAAGCGCCATCGAAGCCGCGCTCACCGCCCGGCGCGAGGCCCTATCCCAGGCGCGGCTCGCCGCCCAGCTCGCCGCCGAAGCGCTCGACGTCACCCTGCCCGGCCGCGGCTTGGGCACCGGCGGCCTGCACCCGCTGTCGCGCGCCCTGGAGCGCCTGACGGCGATCTTCGCCTCGATGGGTTTCAGTGTCGCCGAAGGGCCGGAAATCGAGGACGATTTCCACAATTTCACCGCCCTCAACACTCCCGAGAATCACCCCGCGCGCTCCATGCACGACACCTTCTACGTCGAGGGCGGCCGGCTGCTGCGTACCCACACCTCGCCGGTGCAAATCCGCTTCATGGAGGAACACGCGCCGCCGGTGAAAATCATTGCGCCCGGTCGCGTTTACCGCGTGGACAGCGACGCTACGCATTCGCCCATGTTCCACCAGATCGAAGGCCTGTGGATCGATCGCGAAGTCAGCTTCGCCGACTTGAAAGGCGTGGTCAGCGAATTTCTGCGCAAATTCTTCGAACGCGACGACCTGCAAGTGCGCTTTCGTCCTTCCTTCTTTCCCTTCACCGAACCGTCGGCGGAAATCGACATGAGTTTTGGTGATGGCTGGCTGGAGATCGCCGGCTCCGGCCAGGTGCATCCCAATGTGCTCAAGCAAGTGGGCATCGACCCGCAGGTCTGGCAGGGTTTTGCTTTCGGCATGGGGTTGGAGCGCATCGCCATGCTGCGCTATGGCATCAGCGACCTGCGCCTGTTTTTCGAGAACGATCTGCGCTTCTTGCGCCAATTCAATTGAGGGTGATCGACCATGCAATTCTCTGAACAATGGCTACGCACCCTCGTTGATCCGCCGCTGGACACCCCAGCGCTGGCGCATGCGCTCACCATGGCCGGGCTGGAAGTGGAAACGGTGCGCCCGGTAGCCGGGGCGTTTGCCGGCGTGGTGGTGGCGCGCATCCTCGAAGTCGCGCCCCATCCCAATGCCGACCGCTTGCGCGTCTGCCGCGTCGAGGTCGGCACTGGGGAAGCCCTGCAAATCGTCTGCGGTGCGCCCAACGCCGCGGCCGGCTTGCTGGTGCCCTGCGCCACACTGGGCGCGCAACTGCCGGGTCTCACTATCGGCAAAGTGGCCATGCGCGGAGTGGAGTCCTTCGGCATGTTGTGCTCGGCACGCGAGCTGGGCATTTCCGAGGATGCCTCGGGCCTGCTGGTTTTGCCAGCGGAAACGCCAGTGGGCAAAGATTTGCGCGACGCCCTGGGCCTCGACGACCAAATCTTGACCATCAAGCTCACCCCCAATCGCGCTGATTGCCTGGGCGTGCGCGGCATCGCCCGAGAAGTGGCGGCGATCACGCAAACCCCGTGGACGCCAATTGCTATCGCAGCCGCCGCCGTCGCTGACGAAGCGCGCCAGCCGGTGCGGCTCACCGATCCCTTGGCCTGCGCGCGTTTCGCCGGCCGGGTGATCCGCGGCGTCAACCCGCGGGCGCCGACTCCGGAATGGATGAAACGGCGCTTGGAACGCAGCGGCCAGCGCTCGATTTCAGCGCTGGTGGACGTTACCAACTACGTCATGCTGGAGCTCAACCGCCCCTTGCATGCCTACGACTACGCCAAGCTCCAAGGTGAGATCTTAGTGCGCTGGGGTGATGGCACGGAGCAACTGGAACTCCTCAACGGGCAGACCGTGACGGTCGCGCAGGACATGGTCGCCATTACCGATGACTCCGGGCCGATCGGCCTGGGGGGCGTCATGGGCGGCGCCAGCACCGCCTGCAGCGACGCCACCACCGAGGTCTTTCTGGAGTCGGCCTTCTTTCCGCCGGAGGCGATCGCCGGGCGCGGCCGGCGGCTCAATCTGGGCAGCGACGCGGCGCACCGCTTCGAGCGCGGCGTGGATTACGCCGGCGCGGTGGAAGGCCTCGAACGCGCGACCGAACTGGTGCTGGCGCTCTGCGGTGGCAGCGCCGGACCGATCGAGGACCACCAGCTCGGCGCACCGCCGCGTGCGCCGGTACTGGTGCGCCCAGCGCGGGTGAACCGCATTCTCGGCCTGCAACTGGCACCGTCCGCCATGGCCGACATTTTCCAGCGCCTGGGCTTCGCTCTTGAAAGCGTGGGCGACGATTTCCGGGTCACGCCGCCGTCCTACCGCTTCGACCTGAACATCGAAGAGGACTTCATCGAAGAGGTGGCGCGCCTTCACGGCTTCGAAAACATCCCCGCCGAGCCTGCCCAAGGCGCGCAGCGCGCCTTGCCGCTGGCGGAAACCGAGCGCCCGCCAGCGCGGCTGAAGCGTCTCTTGGCGGCGCGCGATTATCAGGAAGTGATCACCTACGCCTTCGTGCCGGACGAGTGGGAGCACACGCTCGCGGGAGTGGCCAAGCCCATCGCACTCTTGAACCCCATCGCCAGCCAGATGAACGTCATGCGGTCCTCGCTGCTGGGCGGCCTGCTCGATTGCCTGAGGCAGAACCTCAACCGCAAGCAGGAACGGGTACGCATTTTCGAGCAGGGACGCTGTTTTCTGCGTCAGGGCGAGGCCTTTGCCCAGCCGCAGCGTCTGGCGGTGCTGGCCTATGGCTCGGAGGCGCCGCTGCAATGGGGTACGCCAGCGCGGCGCGTGGACTTCTACGACCTCAAGGGCGATTTGGAAGCCCTGGTCTGGCCCCGTCGCCTCATCACCGTGGCCGCGGTCCACCCGGCGCTGCACCCTGGGCGCAGCGCCAAGGTACTGGTCGACGGGCTGGAAATCGGCCACCTCGGAGAATTGCATCCTCAGTGGTTGCAGCGCTACGAGTTGCCCGGCGCCCCCATTGTCGCCGAACTCGATCTGGAGCCGCTCTTGGCCCTGCCCGCGCCGGGCGGCACGCCCCCCTCGCGCTTCCCGACGGTGCGCCGAGACCTCGCCTTGGTGATGGACGAGGCCGTTCCGGGCGAAGCGCTGCTGGCGGCTTTGCGCAAGGTTCGCCCGGACGTGGTGAGCGAGCTCGGCCTGTTCGATGTCTATCGCGGTCAAGGCCTTCCATCGGGGAAGAAAAGCCTTGCAATTCTGGTGCTTATGCAAGATACTCAAAAGACTATGACTGATCAGGACGTCGACGCCGTCATCGAGGAAATGCTCGGCGTCGCGGCAAAACAATTCAACGCCAAGCTCAGGACGCAGGACTAAAAAATGACGCTCACCAAAGCGGAACTGGCCGACCTTCTGTTCGAACGCCTGGGGCTCAACAAACGCGAATCGAAAGACATGGTGGAGTGTTTCTTCGAAGAAATCCGTCATGCCCTGGAATCCGGCGACAGCGTCAAGCTCTCCGGTTTCGGCAATTTCCAGCTTCGCGCCAAACCGCAGCGCCCGGGCCGCAATCCCAAGACCGGCGAAGAAATCCCGATTACCGCAAGACGCGTGGTGACCTTCCACGCCAGCCAGAAACTCAAGGCCATGGTGGAAGCCAGCAGCCATGAGCGAAAACCGGCCTGATCTTCCGCCGATTCCGGCCAAGCGCTACTTCACCATCGGCGAAGTGAGCGAGCTATGCGCCGTCAAGCCGCATGTGCTGCGCTACTGGGAGCAGGAGTTTACGCAGCTCAAGCCGGTGAAGCGGCGTGGCAACCGCCGCTACTACCAGCACCATGAAGTACTGCTGGTGCGGCGCATTCGCGACCTGCTGTATGAACAAGGCTTCACCATCAACGGCGCCCGGCATCGGCTCGAGGACGAAGACCTGCGCGTACCCGCGGTGCAACCCGAGGCCGAGGCCCGCGCCGAGCTTGAAGGAATCACCTTGCTGCGGCGCGAATTGTTGGCGATACGCACGCTGCTGACGCAATCGGTCTGATGCAGGTATAATTCGCGCTTTCGGGGCGTAGCGCAGCCTGGTAGCGTACCTGCATGGGGTGCAGGTGGTCGGAGGTTCAAATCCTCTCGCCCCGACCAGTATTCCAGGGAGGCCGGCTTGTCCGGCCTCTTTGCTTTTTGAGCGCCGCCCCTCAGGGCTGATGCGGCCCGGCGCTTGGGCCGGCAAGCCGGCGCATGGTATAAATCCTTTCCTTTCCACGGTAGCACGCCATGAAGGCCACGCAGTTCTTCCTTTCCACACTCAAGGAGGCGCCCGCCGAGGCGGAGATCATCAGCCAGAAACTGATGCTTCGCGCCGGGCTCATCAAACGCCTGGGCAGCGGCATCTACACCTGGATGCCCTTGGGCCTGAGGGTACTGCGCAAAGTCGAGAACATCATCCGCCAGGAGATGAACCGCGCTGGCGCCATCGAACTGCTGATGCCGGCCGTGCATCCCGCCGAGCTGTGGCAGGAAACCGGCCGCTGGGAGGTGTTCGGCCCGCAGATGCTGCGCATCAAGGACCGCCACGAGCGCGATTTCTGCTTCGGGCCGACCCACGAAGAAGTCATCACCGATGTGGTGCGCCGCGAAATCAAGAGCTATCGCCAACTGCCGGTGAATTTCTACCAAATCCAAACCAAGTTTCGCGACGAAATCCGCCCCCGTTTCGGCGTGATGCGCTCGCGCGAGTTCATCATGAAGGACGCCTACTCCTTCGACCTCGACAAAGCCGGCATGCTGAACAGCTACCAGCTCATGTATGACGCCTACGAACGGATCTTCTCGCGCCTGGGACTCAAGTTCCGCGCCGTCGCGGCCGATACTGGAGCGATCGGCGGCAGCGCTTCGCATGAGTTTCAGGTGCTGGCTGATTCGGGCGAGGATGCCATTGCCTTCTGCCCGCAGTCCGATTACGCCGCCAACGTCGAGTTGGCCGAAGCCCTGGCACCGCCTTCGCCCCGCGCGGCGCCGGCGGAGCTGATGCAGAAGGTGCCGACACCGGGCAAGTCGAGCTGTGAAGAGGTGGCGGAATTGCTCGAACTTCCGCTGGCGCGCACGGTCAAGTGCATCATGTTGTGGGCGCAAGACCAGGTACACATGCTGCTCATTCGCGGAGACCACACCCTGAACGAAGTGAAAACTTCCAAGCTGCCCGGCCTGGCCGGCTTCCGCTGGGCCAGCGACGAGGAGATCCGCGCCGCCGTGGGCGGCCCGCCGGGCTACCTCGGACCGGTCGGCATACCGGCCGGCCTGCCGCTGATCGTCGATCGCACGGTGGCGGCCATGAGTGATTTCGTCTGCGGCGCCAACGCCGCCGACTACCACCTCACCGGCGTCAATTTCGGGCGCGACGCGCGCGCGCCTGAGCAGATCGCCGACCTGCGCAACGTGGTCGCGGGCGACCCCAGTCCCGACGGCAAAGGGCCGCTGGAGATTTGCCGCGGCATTGAAGTGGGCCATGTCTTCGCCCTGGGCACCAAATACTCCACCGCCATGGGCGCGCAGTATCTCGACGAGGCGGGCCAGGCACGCCCCATCGAAATGGGTTGTTACGGCATCGGCGTGACCCGCGTGGTCGCGGCCGCCATCGAGCAGAACTTCGACCAGCGCGGCATCGTCTGGCCCCCGGCGATGGCTCCGTTCGCCGTGGCAATCGCGCCGGTGGGCTACGGCCGCAACGCCCAAGTCAAGGAAACCGCCGACCAGCTCTACCAGAGCTTGGCCGCCGCCGGCATAGAGGTATTTCTGGACGATCGCGACGAGCGCCCCGGTGTCATGTTCGCCGACCTTGAGTTGATCGGTGTACCGCTGCGCATCACCATCGGCGACCGCGGCCTGAAGGAAGGCGTGGTGGAAGTGCAGGGCCGACTGGAGAGCGCCGCGCGGCGCGTACCACTGGCCGCTATCGAAGCCCAGGTTCTCGGGCTACTTGGCCACTGAGTCCACCATGCCCCGCCGCGCCCTGTTCGCCTTGTTCCTCGCGCTGCTCAGCCCACTCGGCTGGGCCGGCGCGCAACACGAAGAACAACTGGCAGCAAGCGTGCAGGCGGCGCTATCCAAAGCGGTGAGCGACCATGCCGCCACTCGGCCAGCCGCGGTCCACGAAGGCGAGTCCCGGGTTTGGCTGGCGATCATGTCCTCGCGCCTGGCGAGCCGAGTCCCCGACGCCAAGGTTCGGCTCGATCTTCTGCAATCGGTTTACTACGAAGCCAGCCGCGCCGGACTCGACCCGCAACTGGTGCTCGGGCTGATCCAGGTGGAAAGCAATTTCCGCAAGTATGCGGTATCGCTCGCGGGGGCGCGCGGCTTCATGCAGGTGATGCCCTTCTGGGTGAAGGCGATCGGCGATCGCGAGCACAATTTGTTTCACCTCAGAACAAATCTTCGTTACGGTTGCACCATTCTCAGGCACTACCTCGATGTCGAAAAGGGCGATCTCTTTCGCGCCCTCGGCCGTTACAACGGCAGCCTGGGTCGAGCCGAATATCCCAACGCGGTGCTGGCCGCCTGGAAGAAGAACTGGGCCTATCCGGCCGAAGACAGCGTGAAGGTGGCAAACGTCCTGGCGCACTGACCGCCGGAGCCCGATTGACCATGCTTGGCTGAGCGAAGCACTAATCAAGTCCATCACACCAGAGATGGCCGCTGTCCGGTTGGTCGAGCTTGCTGGATTCCGGCATTCGCTGGAATGACAAACCTCGACTCGATCAGTCGCCTCCCCGGATGTTGCATATGCAAGAGCCTGGAACCGGCATGAAACAACTCCTGGATTCGACCTCGTTGGGCGAAGGCCCAGCATATCGCGGCCGCTTCGCCCCCTCCCCCACTGGCCCATTGCATTTCGGCTCCCTGCTCGCGGCTCTGGCGAGCTACGCCGACGCGCGCACCCACGGGGGCGAATGGCTGGTGCGCATCGAAGACCTCGACCCGCCGCGTGAGCAACCGGGCGCTGCCGCGCTGATCCTGAAGACCCTGGAAGCCTATGGTTTCGAGTGGGATGGCCAGGTCTGGTACCAGAGCACACGCGGTGAGGCCTACGCTGCGGTGCTAGAATCCTTGCGCACCCGAGGTCTGGTGTTTCCCTGCGGCTGCACCCGTGCCGAGCTCCAGCTCGCACCGCAAGGGGCGGGAGGCGAACATGTCTATCCCGGCACCTGTCGCAAAGGCGTGCCGGCGGGGCGTCGGCGCCGCGCCTGGAGGCTTGGCGTGGGGGAAGCTCAAGTGGCTTTCGAGGATCTGTTGCAAGGCCCGCAGCGCCAGGATCTGGCGCGCGAGGTCGGCGATTTCGTGTTGCGCCGCGCCGATGGCTGGTTCGCCTATCATTTGGCAGTGGTGGTGGACGACGCCGCGCAGGGTATCAATACCATTGTGCGTGGCGCCGACCTGTTGCCTTCCACGGCGCGGCAAATCTATCTGCAGCAAGTGCTCGCTCTTGCAACGCCGCGCTACCTGCACATCCCCGTGGCCACCGCGGCGAATGGCGAAAAGCTCTCCAAGCAGACCCGGGCGGCGGCGCTGCCGCTCGACGATCCGCTGCCCTCGCTCAAGGCCGCCTGGGCTTTTCTCCAACAGGAGACGCCGCCACCATGGCTAGACACCAGGGAATTCTGGCCCTGGGCGTTCGCGCACTGGCGCCGCGCCGCGATCCCGCGCGCTTTGGGTATCAGGGTCGGCGAAGCGGGTTTTGCTTCGCCGCCAAATGCGGCGGCGTGCGAAGCACCCGTCGCCGCGGGCGGTGAAACGGTATAATTCAGGCTTTCCATCTCCCGCGGGTTTGCGGTTTTTGACCCGCGTCATCGGCAACCTCGGATTCCACCATGACCACACTCGTTGTCGTCCGCAAGGACGATCAGATCGCCATCGCCGCCGATTCTCTCACCACCTTTGGTGACACCCGGCTTTCCGCCGAATTCGATTCATCGTTCGACAAAATTGTGCATCACGGCGACACCTTCATCGGCTTGTGCGGAAGCGCAGCGCACCAACTGGTGTTCGAAAGCCTCTTGAACGGCAGCCGCGAGTACGATTTCTCCAGCAAGGCGGCAATTTTTGAGACTTTCCGCAAGCTCCATCCGATCTTGAAGGAGCGCCACTTCCTGAATCCCAAGGAAGAGGAAGACGACCCCTACGAGTCGACCCAGATCACCGCGCTCATCGCCAATCCGCGTGGCATTTACGGCGTCTATTCGATGCGCGAGGTATTCGAATACACGCGCTTCTGGGCGGCGGGTTCGGGCCGCGATTTCGCCTTGGGCGCGATGCACTCGGCCTACGCCCAGGAGCGCAGCGCCGAGCAGATCGCCCGCCTGGGCATCGAAGCCGGGGCGACCTTTGACAAGAACACGGCGCTGCCGCTAACCATCTACGCAGTACCGCGCAGCGCCAGCTAGCGCGATGCTGATCAGATCAAGCTTCATCGGAGCCCCTTGAGGAAAGTTCGCGGCCATGAGCCTCTATACCCCCGAGGCTTTCCTCTGCGATGACCGCATGGCGGTCGCCCGCCTTATCAGCGAACACCCCTTCGCCACGCTGATCACGGCCTGCGGTGACGAACTCGCGGTCACGCACCTGCCCCTGCTCCTAGTGCCCGATCGCGAGCCCTATGGAACGCTGATCGGACATGTCGCACGCGCCAATCCGCATTGGCAGCATTTCGCCGCGGGGAAGACCCTGGCCATCTTCCAAGGCCCGCATCACTACATCTCACCCACTTGGTACGCCGACCCTGCTGGCGCCGTGCCCACCTGGAACTACGCCGTCGTGCATTGCACCGGCCATCCGCGGATCATCAGCGACGACGGCGAGATCGACGCCATCCTCGACCTCACGGTAAGACGATTCGAGGATCACCAGGCCCATCCCTGGACCCCGCAGCTCACTCCCAAAATGCTCGGTCGTCTGCGTCAGGCGATCGTCGCCTTTCGCATCCCAGTGCTGGGCGTTAGGGCTAAGTTCAAGCTGAGCCAGAATCGCGCCGAGGGCGATCAGGAGCGTGTAGCGGCGGCCTTGGAAAGCTCGGAGAGCCAGCAAGCGCGTGCCTTGGCGGCTTGGATGGGGAGCCTGCGCACCGCTCACCGCCGGTAACGCGGACCGCCACGGCGGAACGGCGACATTCACCTCCCGGCGCTTGCTGTGGCATACTTTGCCAGGCATGGCGCTGGGGCGTATCGAATGGCCTAAATTGAGGTACGACCGCTCCTCGCTGACGATTCCCAGGGAGGAACCCGGTGCCAGGAGTCGATTTTTTCTTGCGAACACCGCGCGACATCGCCGTCAACAAACAGGAAGCGCGCCTTGATTGACCAGCCTGAACCCGGCGACACTTCGGACATCGACGCCGCTCTGGAGGCTCGGGAGGCCTTGGCCTATCAGCTCGCCAATGCCGAGCACTTACTCATCGAGGCTCGGGCGCTGCTCGCCGAACGCGAACAAAATGCGAGCGACCTCAAGGCCGAGTGCCGGAAACTCACCACACAGTTGATGGAAAGCGCCAGCGAAGTGGCCGACTGCCGCGCCAGCCTCGCCGTGGAGCGCGAGCAGGCGGGCATCGAAGTCGAGGCGCTACGCGCGCAGATCACCAATCTCACCAAGCAGACCTTCGATCTGCACGCCGCCGCGGCGCGGGATTCCAGCCGCCTGCGCGAAATGGACGGGCGGCTAAAGGAACGCGATCAGGCGCTGGTGCGCCAAGCCGAACAACTCACTCGCCGTGCGCACGAAATCAATCGCCGAGCCAGTTTGTTCTGGTGGCTGAAGCTGCCCTGGCTGAAGCTGCTGAAGCGTCTGCCCCCGGTGTAGCCCGTCTCGAAACCGCCAACACGCAAGCTCACAGGAGAGCCGGATGGAAACCGATCGCTATGCGGAGTTGCACGCGCAATGGCGCTGGGAAGTGCCCCGCGACTTCAACATCGCCGAGGCCTGCTGCCGGCGCTGGGCTGGCGACCCGGAACGAATCGCCTTGTACTGGGAGGACGAGAGCGGCGAGACCGCCACGCTCACCTTTGCCGCCATGCAGGCGGCCGCCAATCGACTCTCCCATGCCCTCGCCGCGGCCGGTGTGCGGGCCGGTGATTGTGTGGCGATCATTCTGCCGCAGCGCCCGGAAACGGCGATCGCCCACATCGCCTGTTATCAAATGGGCGCGGTGGCGTTGCCGCTGTCCTTTCTATTTGGACCCGAGGCTCTGGAGTACCGCCTCGCCGACGGCGACGCGCGAGCGGCCCTCGTCGATGCCGCGTCCTGGCCGAATTTGCAGGCTCTGCGCGATCGCCTGCCCCGGCTTGGCACGGTGGTGAGCGTGGCTGGGCTCACCGCGCCAGGCCTGGTGCCCTTCGAGGAATTCCTCGCTCCCCACGCGACGCATTTCGAACCGGTGGGCAGCCTGTCGCGCGACCCAGCGGTGCTGATTTACACCAGCGGCACCACCGGCCCGCCCAAGGGCGCGCTGATGCCGCAGCAAGCGTTGTTGGGCAACTTGCCGGGCTTCATCTATTCGCATGACCTCTTCCCCCAGCCCGGAGACTTCTTCTGGTCTCCGGCGGATTGGGCGTGGACCGGCGGGCTCATGGACGCCTTGCTGCCCACGCTCTATTTCGGATTCCCCATACTCGGCTACCGCGGCCGCTTCGAGGCTGAGAAAGCCTTTGCTCTTTTGCAGAAGTACGCAGTACGCAACACCTTTCTTTTTCCCACGGCACTGAAGCTGATGATGAAGGCGCTGCCTCATCCGCGCGAGCGCTTCGAGCTCAAGCTCAGAAGCGTCATGAGTGCTGGCGAGGCCGTGGGAAGCACGGTGTTTGAATGGTCGCAACGGGAACTGGGCGTGACCATCAACGAAATGTTCGGCCAGACCGAGATGAACTACATCGTCGGCAATTCGCACACCTCTTGGCCGGCACGCGCCGGATCGATGGGCAAGGCCTACCCCGGACACCGCGTGGCCCTGATCGATGAGGTCGGAGCCATGGCGGCGCCCGGAGAGATCGGCGAAATCGCCGTCCACCGCTACGGTTCCGACGGCAGCCTGGACCCGGTGTTCTTTTTGGGTTACCACCACAATGCCGAGGCCACAAGCAAGAAGTTCAGTGGCGACTGGTGCCGCACCGGCGACCTCGCCACCGAAGATGCCCAGGGCTACCTCTGGTACCAAGGCCGCGCCGATGACATGTTCAAGAGCGCGGGCTACCGTATTGGTCCCTCGGAAATCGAGAACTGTCTGGTGAAGCACCCCGCCGTGGCCAACGCGGCCGTAGTCCCTAGCCCCGACGAAACCCGGGGCGCCGTGATCAAGGCCTTCATCGTGCTGGCGCCCGGCCAGGTACCCTCTTCCGAACTCGAAGCCGACTTGCAGCGCCATGTGCGCGCCTTCCTCGCCCCCTACGAATACCCCAAGGAAATCGAGTTCATCGACGCCTTGCCCATGACCACCACCGGCAAGGTGCAAAGGCGGGTGCTGCGGGAGCGGGAGGCGACGAGAAAGGCCGCCAAACCGATCTGAAAGGAATCAACCCGTGCCGGGGTTTCCTATGCTCGACACCCAAGCTTTCGAGTGTCGCGCCTTGCCAGCGGTTTCGCGCTCACGACGCCAGCATCTCCTGCCTCGATCCCGGCGTCTCCAGGCTCACGCGGCCCAAGGCGCCATCGCGGTAGTCTTGCAAGAGAATCATGGCGGCTTTTTCGAGGTCGGGCTCGGCGCCACGTCCTTTCAGGAAAGCACCGCGGCGGCGCGCCACAGCCTCGATGAGGCCGACCGCGTCGAGGGCGGCGACGGGCACGCCGTAGCGCTGCGCCAGCCGCTCCGGATAGCGCCGCAGGAGCAGCCCAGCGAGGAATTCGGCGACTTCCAGATCATTGACGGCATTGCGGCCGATGGCATGGCTGGCGGCAAGCATGAAACCGTCGGCATCGTGTTCGATTTTGGGCCACATCAGGCCCGGGGTATCGAGCACTGATACGTCGCTCGCCAAATCAACCCGCTGTTGCTGCTTGGTCACCGCCGGCTCGTCACCCACCGCGGCGACACGTCGTTTGGCCAGAGCATTGATGAGGGTCGATTTGCCCACATTGGGAATGCCCAGAATCATCAGCCGCAGAGGCTTGGTCGGGTCGTTGCGATGCGGGGCGAGTTTGCGACAGAGCGAAAGGATTTTCGCCACGTCGGCGGGCTTCTTGCACGAAACCGCCACCGCCGTGATGCCGACCTGCCCGCCGTAGGCCTTGAGCCAGGCGGCGGTCGCCTCGGGGTCGGCAAGATCAGTCTTGTTCAGCACCTTGAGGCAGGGCCGCTGCCGGGCCTGGCGCAGCGCATGCACCATGGGATTAGTGCTGGCCTCGGGCAGGCGGGCATCGACCACCTCGATCACCACGTCAACCCGCGCGAGGCTTTCCGACACCTTCTTCTGCGCGGTGTGCATGTGACCGGGAAACCATTGAATGGGCATGGGGGTTCAGTAACGGGCGGGGGCAAACATTATCCTGGAAACCGCCGCGGCGCGCTTGCTGGCAGAGCCCGACGCGGGACGAGGCTCCGCCACCGCCACGCTGCACCCAGGAACGGCAGCGTCGTCCGAGCGAACACCAGGCACCCCGCAAGCCTGCTGAGGAGACCCCGATCAAGTTGGATTGGTCATGCCAGCGAAAGCCGGAATCCAGGAAGCTCAACCAACGGACCTCGCCCCCCGCCAGGGTGACGGCTCTGATCAGCGTCTCCCCAACCCCCGGGGTGGCCCGCGCTCCAGATGCCTTGCTGACTCGGCAGGGCGGCATTCACCGACGCCAAGGCGCCATTCGCCGAATAGCGCATGACAGGCACTCCCGGCCTAGGTATCGTGCGCTCACTGCCAGCCGACTCTGGGCGCGGCAAACTCGCAACCGAGGAGCAACCATGACCGAACTTTCCCGTGGCACCGATTTTCGTTCCCGCAAGCACATCCTCTGGGGCCTGGCGCTGATGCTCGCCGGCCTGGTGTTCCTGGCCGATCGCTTGGGCTTTCTCGAGTTGGGGCCATTCTGGACCTATTGGCCCATGGCCATCGTGGTCGCCGGCCTGATCGATCTGGCCACTGCCCAAACTCTCAAGCAATACGCGGATGGCGCATTCATCGTGCTCCTGGGCGCCTGGATCTACGTCTGCAAGGAACATCTTTGGGGCTGGAGCTTCGCCACCACCTGGCCAGCGATCATGGTCGCCGGCGGCGCGTCGATGATCGTCGACGGTCTGACCAGGAAGAACCGAAACGCACATCAGGAATCACTGTCATGAATCAACCCAGAAACCAGAGCCAGGTTCTGCTCGGCGCCTTTGTGCTGATCCTGGGCGCGCTCTTCCTGCTCGACAACCTGCGGATTTTCAGTACCCGCGACATTATCGCCTTCTGGCCCATGGTCTTCGTTGCCGTGGGCGGCTTAAAGCTCTACCAGTCCCATGCTTCGAACAACCGGGCCGGGTATGTGATTGGCGGTGCCTTCGTGCTGGTGGGACTCCTGATGACCCTGCACCAGGCCGGTGTGATCTACTTCCGGCTGCGTGACTGGTGGCCCGCCATCCTGATCGCGGTGGGCGCCTTCCTGCTCTGGCGGGGGCTCGCCGAGCGCGACACCGCCGCGCGCGCTGCCGCCACTCAGGGCGCGGCCGAGGGGAGCCTCAACGCCATCGCCTTCATGAGCGGCAACAAGCAGCGTCTGGCCGCGGTTCAGTTCCGCGGCGCCGAGGCCACGGCGATCATGGGCGGGGTGGAACTGGACTTGCGGCTCGCCCAACTCGAAGGTGAGGCACGCATCAACGTCTTCGCGTTTTGGGGCGGCGTCGAAATCAAGGTCCCGCAGGATTGGTGCGTGGTGCTCAACGGCATGCCGCTGCTGGGCGCGATCGAGGACAAGACGCTGCCGCCGATGAATACCGCCAAGCAGTTGATCATCGAGGGATATGCGATCATGGGTGGGGTCGAAGTCAAGAATTGAGCGCCGCGGCGAGAATCCATCGCGGTACTTGCTTTGACCTCTTCACCAGCATCGACCAGACCATTCGCCTGCCCTGACGCGGCTGCGCTCAATGCACCCCATACTCTCCGACCCGCGCAAGCTCCTCTCCTATGCGGCACTGCTCCTGGCAGCCGGCGCGGGTTTTGGTACGCTGCTGGTTTGGGCGGAGAGCGCCACCTGGATGCAGGCCCTGGCCTTCGCACCACCGGTCGTGGTGTGCTTCGGGTTTCTGCTGCTTTCCGACTATGCGTTGGCGCGCGCCTGGGACCGAGGCCAGCGGGCGAGACCGGTGCTGCTTCTGTATCATGCGGGCAACTTGGCCTTCAAAGGCTTGGCCGCTTATGGGCTGGCGCTGCTTTGGAGCGAGGCCCTGGGGATCCTGGGGGGGCCGGAACTGGTCTTCTCCATCACGCGCCGCCAAGGCGCGCTGTTCGTCGCTAGCGGCTCGGCACTGGCGCTACTGTCGATGCTCGCCCATCAATTGCTCCTGACCGTGGAGCAGGTCCATCTTGCTGAACACCGCGCCACCGAATCACTGCTGCATGCCCGTGAGGCTGAGTTGCAAATGCTGCGCGCGCAAATCAACCCGCACTTCTTGTTCAACAGCCTCAATTCGATCAGCGCCCTGACCAGTATCGATCCCGCCGCCGCGCGCGACATGACCGTGCTGCTGGCGCAGTTCTTCAGGCAGACGTTGGCGCTCTCCGAGCGCAAGAAGATTCCTCTGGCCGAGGAGATCGCATTGCTGGAAAGCTACCTGGCGATCGAGAAGATCCGTTTCGGCGACAAACTGGGTGTTGCCCTCGAACTCAGCGCCGAAGCCAGGCAGGCCTTGTTGCCCCCGCTGATCCTGCAACCGTTGATCGAAAACGCGGTAAAACATGGCGTGCGCAATTGCCCTGCGGGTGGACGGATCAACTTGCGGGCGCTGGTGCGAGCAGGACATCTTTTTGTCGCGGTCGAGAATCCCCTGCCGCTCGCCCTTGAGCCGGTCGCGGGCAGCGGCCTGGGGCTCAAGAACAGCCGCCAGAGGCTCGCCAGCCTCTATGCCGACCAAGCTCGCATCACCTGGGAAGCGCAAGCGGGGCGCTTTCTGGTGGAACTGGTGCTGCCCCTGGAATTCGAAGCCGACCAGCCGTGATGGCCCAGAAACCCGCTGGCGTCTTGATCGTGGACGACGAGTTCCTCGCCCGGCGCATCGTGCGCGAGTTCCTCGCGCCCCATGCCGATCTCATCATCCTCGGTGAATGCGAAAACGGTCTGGAAGCATTGGAACGGATTTCCGCCCTGGCGCCGGATCTGGTTTTTCTGGACGTTCAAATGCCCGGCATCAACGGCATCGAAGTCTTAGAGGCCAGTGGCCGGCGCGGCGGCGTTATCTTCACCACGGCGCACGACGAGTTCGCACTGCGTGCCTTTGATTTTCATGCCGTCGATTATCTACTCAAACCGTTCTCCCGCGAGCGCTTCGATGCCGCCCTGGACCGGGCGCGTCAGGCGCGGGCCTCGGCCCAGGCCAGTCTCGGGCGCCTGGTCGCCGCCGAAACCGAGCGCCTGCACCGTCTGCTGGTGCCGGTGCGCGGCCGCGTGGAGGTGGTGCCGGTGGAGCAGATCGACTATATCGAGGCGCAAGATGATTACATCGCCATCCACACCCAGGGCCGAGCTTTGCTCAAGAATCAGAGCCTCGCCGATCTCGAAGCGCAGCTCGACCCCCAGGGCTTCCTGCGCATTCACCGCTCCTATCTGGTGAACATCGCCCGCCTCAAGGCCGTGGAGCGCACCGGCAAAGACACTCTGGTGGCATGCCTCAGTGACGGCACCCGTCTGCCGATCTCGCGCCGTGGCCACGAGCGCATCCGCGCGGTCTTGCTTGCGAGTTAGGGGCGCGCCGAGCAAATTCCTCGCGCCGACCAAGCCGCTGGCCGGCACGTCGAGGGTGCAGGCAGATGCGCAACCTCGAGGATTCTGCTTCTCATCCTCTGGTCCGCCACCCGGAGCGAGGCCAGTTTCCTCCTACAGCGCCGCGGCGAGCCGCGTCCCTTGTTCGATCGCGCGCTTGGCATCGAGCTCAGCCGCCACATCCGCGCCCCCGATCAGATCCACCTTGGCACCGCCCGCTTCTAGGGCGGCAAGCAGTTCGCGCCGCGGTTCCTGTCCGGCGCAGACCACAATGGTGTCGACTTCGAGCACTCGGGTTTCATCCCCGCTGCGAAGGTGCAGGCCGGCATCGTCGATTTTTTCGTAGCTCGCCCCGGCGAGCATTTTCACCCCGCGCCGCTTCAGGAGGCTGCGGCGAATCCAGCCCGTGGTCTTGGCGAGGCCTTCGCCAACGCGGTTGGTCTTGCGCTGCAGCAGCCAGATTTGGCGCAGGCCTTGCGGCTCCTCAGGCGGGCAGACGCCGCCACGATGGGCGTAAGACGGGTCGATGCCCCACTCGTGCTGAAAATGGGCAAGTTCGCCGCGTGCATCGGGCGCGTGGCTCAAGAGTTCAGCCACGTCGAAACCGATGCCTCCGGCGCCCAGAATGGCGACGCGCCGACCCGCCTCGCGCCGGCCTTCAACCACCTCCGCATAGCCCACCACCGAGGGATGATCGATGCCGGGAATGGTCGGTGTACGCGGCACCACCCCCGTGGCCAGGACGATGCGATCGTAGCCTTCGGCGAGCAGGGTGGCGGCTTCCACCTTGGCGCCCAAGATCTGCCTCACCCCGGCTGCGGCCAGGCGATGCCGGAAATAACGCAGGGTTTCGGCAAATTCCTCTTTGCCGGGAATTCGCCGGGCAAGGTTGAACTGACCACCGATGGATTCGTTCGCGTCGAAGAGCGTGACCTCATGTCCGCGCTCTGCCGCCGTGGCAGCACAGGCCAGCCCCGCGGGCCCGGCGCCCACCACCGCGACGCGTTGCTTGCGGGTGGCCGGGGTGAGGACGATTTCGGTTTCCCGGCAGGCGCGCGGATTGACCAAGCAGGAGCAGGCCTTGCCTTCGAAGATGTGGTCGAGACAGGCCTGATTGCAGGCGATGCAAGTGTTGATGTCGCTGCTTTTTCCGGCCGCGGCCTTGTTGACGAAATCGGCATCAGCCAGAAAGGGCCGGGCCATCGACACCATGTCGGCGTCGCCGCGCGCGAGCACTTCTTCGGCGGTTTCGGGGTCGTTGATGCGATTGGTGGTGATCAGCGGAATGGAGAGTTCACCTTTCATGCGCCGTGTCACCCACGTAAAGGCCGCGCGCGGCACCATGGTCGCGATGGTGGGAATGCGCGCTTCATGCCAACCGATGCCCGTGTTGATGATGCTGGCCCCGGCGGCCTCGATGGCCTTGCCCAGTGCCACGACCTCCTCCCAAGTGCTGCCGTCCTCGACCAGATCGAGCATGGACAAGCGAAAGATGATGATGAAGTTGGCCCCGACCACCTCGCGCGTCTTGCGCACGATTTCCACGGCAAAGCGGATACGATTCTCGAAACTGCCGCCCCATTCATCCTCGCGCTTGTTGGTGCGTGGCGCGATGAACTGGTTGATGAGATAGCCCTCCGAACCCATGACTTCCACCCCGTCGTAGCCCGCCTTTTGTGCCAGGCGGGCGCAGCGGGCGTAGTCGGCGATGGTCTTTCTGATGCCCCAGCGGGTGAGCGCACGCGGCCGGAACGGGGAGATCGGCGCTTTGAGACGCGAGGGTGCGACGGACAGCGGATGGTAGGCGTAGCGGCCGGTATGCAGAATTTGCAAACAGATGCGCCCGTCCTCGCGATGCACCGCTTCAGTGATCAGCCGGTGCTTGCCCACCTGCCAGGGAAAGGACAACTGCGAGGCGCGGGGATATGCGCGCCCGCAGAGGTTGGGCGAGAACCCGCCGGTGACGATGAGCCCGACGCCGCCCTTGGCGCGTTCCGCGAAGAAGGCCGCCATGCGCTCGAAAGCGTCGGGCGCCTCCTCCAGGCCAGTGTGCATGGACCCCATGAGCACACGATTCTTCAGCTTGACGTAACCAAGGTCCAGGGGCTCCAACAAATGTGGATAGGCCGACATTTTTCCTCCTCCGAAGAATTTTCTTGGCAGCGGCGCCAGTCCCATCGCCCGGCGTCGCATGGTCGGGAAACTCGGCGCTGCCTGCCGCGCGGTGCGACTGCCACGCCCCGCAAACAGCTTACGATGCGAAAGTGAATACTTGCCGGGTGGTACTGGTGTGGTGGGGCCCTAATCGAGCCGTTCGTAGAGCGGCAGGGTCAGGAACTCGGCGAACTGTTCCGAGGTGGACATCTCCTGGAAGATCTCCGCGGCGCGCGTATACGGGATGCGCTGAAAGTTCTCGTCGCCATGTTCTTTGCGAATGTCTTCAAGTATGCCCGGGATCATGCCGCGCACCATTTCAGCGGTGAGCTTGCGGCCATCGTCGAGCCTGCCCTTGTCCGAGCGTATCCACTGCCAGACCTGCGAGCGCGAGATTTCTGCGGTCGCGGCATCTTCCATCAGGTTATGGATGGGCACGCAGCCATTTCCCGCCAGCCACGAACCAAGGTACTGAATGCCGACGTCGATGTTGAGCCGGACGCCCGCTTCGGTGATCGGCTGCTCAGGCTGGAAGTTGAGCAGGTCAGTGGCCCCGACCTGAACATCCGGCCGCTGCTTGTCGATCTGATTGGGCCGGTCACCCAGCACTTTGACGAACTCTTCCATCGCGATCGGCACCAGCCCGGGGTGCGCCACCCAGCCGCCATCGTAGCCGTCGCTGGCGTCCCGCGCCTTGTCGGAGCGCACTCCGGCCAAAGCCTTTTCATTGGCCGCGGCATCGTTTTTGATCGGAATGAGTGCCGCCATGCCGCCGATCGCTGGCGCGCGGCGCTTGTGGCAGGTCTTGAGCAACAAGAGCGCGTAGGCGCGCATGAACGGCACGGTCATGGTGATCTGGCCACGATTGGCGAGGCAGAAACCAGGCTTGTTCTTGAACTTTTTGATGCACGAAAAGATGTAGTCCCAGCGCCCGGCGTTGAGACCAGCGCTGTGTTCGCGCAATTCGTAGAGGATTTCGTCCATCTCAAAAGCAGCGAGAACGGTTTCGATCAGGACCGTGGCCTTGATGGTTCCTTGCGGGATGCCCAGCTCTTTCTGTGTGATGACGAAAATGTCGTTCCACAACCGCGCTTCGAGATGCGACTCCATCTTGGGTAGATAGAAGTATGGACCGCTGCCGCGCTCGATCAGCTCCCGCGCATTGTGGAACATGAACAGGGCAAAATCGAAAATTCCGCCCGACACCCGTTCTCCGTCTATGGTGACGTGCTTTTCGTCGAGGTGCCACCCGCGAGGCCGCACCAACAGAGTGGCGACACGCTCGTTCAGACGATAGGTTTTGCCGCCCTGTTCGAGCGAGATGTCCCGGCGCACCGCATCGATCAGATTGATCTGGCCCTGAACTTGGTTCATCCAGTTGGGCGTATTGGAATCCTCGAAATCGGTCATATACGCGTCCGCCCCCGAGTTGAGCGCATTGATGATCATTTTGCGCTCGACCGGTCCGGTGATTTCCACGCGGCGGCATTGCAGATCCTTGGGGATGGGCGCGATGCTCCAGTCGCCTTCGCGCAGGGCACGGGTTTCGGGAAGGAAATCCGGCAGCTTGCCGGCATCAAGTTCCAGCTGGCGCGCCGCGCGGTGAGCGAGCATTTCGCGCCGCCGCGCATTGCAGGCCCGATGCAGCTTGGCCACCAGCGCCAGCGCGTCGGGCGCAAAGATTTTGGCGAATTCCGGGGTGATGGCGCCAGTGACCTCGATTCCCGGTCCGAATGTTTGCGTACTCATTGCAGATTCCTTGTGACGAATTGGGGCTGCGGCCACCGGCAAGCGCCGGCTGAACCGTGCATGATAAGAGAATTCCAGGGGCTTGGCGACCAGCGCCAGGGGTACTGGCGGACTGCCGGGCGCCGTGGTTCACGGCGCAACCGGCGAGGGTCGCAAGGCCGGGAGCGGATGCGCCCGGCCGCTGTTTATCGGCGCTATTCTAGCGCGGAACGCACATCGCCGGGCCTTCGTAGGCCCAACCACTGGCCATCATGCTTTCGGCCACAGCGTAATCGGTGACATAACGATGGTTGCTGTCGTTCTGGGCAAAGCGATTGTTGTAGAGACGGTAGAGGTATTGCGCGTTCGCCGGGCAGACGTTGATGCCATCCTGGTAGGGATAGGTCGCGTAGAACGCTACGCCTTCAAAGATCCAGACCGGTTCATTGGCCGTTTGGGCGCACTCCGGCGGAAAGGCGCTGTAGAAATGAGTATTAGGCCCGATCCCCGCGGGCGCGTAGAACCTGCAAACCGGCAGGCCCCCGCCGGCTGAAGTGGCCCAGACCTTGAAGTGTAGGCCGGTGCGCTGCCAGTTGGGCCCCGCGGCGCCACGATCGATGAGATCGGCTTCGCCCGGGTCGGCGGTGATGAAATAGTGACCGGTCCCGGTATTGTAGTACTCGATTGCGTACCCATAAACCGGCAAGGTCGAGGCCTTGCTGGGGATATCGAGCGACGCCGCGGCGCCCCCGGTCATGAAGAGCAGCTTGAAGGCGTCGTTTTCTTCGAGCAGTAGGGGCAGCGTGTTGGTTTGGGCCAGGATGAAGGTACGCGGCTGGTCAAGATACCCGGTGTAGCCGTCGACATCGCGCGTGGTTTGCAGCAGATTGAACGGGCCGACGTTATTGCCGTTCTGGATGGCGCTGATCAGACTCCCCGTCAATAGGGTCATATCGGGGTAATGGGGAAAGACCCGAATGAGAATCGCACTCTTGGTGGGATTGTCAAGGCAGGCGTGGCGCCAGACGACAACCCGATCGAATCCGATGAGGTTGGCGGCGACCAGCTGATAAGCGGGGACCCCTGGCACATTCTCGAGCGGATCGAGCAAACAGCCGATATAGGTGGTCAACGCCTTCTCGCCGCCGCCCTGCGCCAGGGCACCCGGGCTTGCGACTTGCAGGCTTGCCGCCAACGAGATTCCAAGTAGGAGTTTGAGGCATTTCATAACTATTTCCCTTGTGATCCGCTTCGTGACCGGAACCGCAACCGCCACCCCGATCCAACCGACTCCAAAACCCCGGAGTTATTGGCCTTGGGCGAAGTTGCGTTCCATAGTTAAAGTGAAGTATTAAAGCCCAGGGCTGAATTGTCAAGCGCAAAAGCAAAAACCCGAGTTTCCCGGGGTTTTTGCCATAAGCGCCGACTTTATGACAACGCGATTGTCCGCCGCCTGCCCGACAGCAAATCTGGGAGCGGCCCGACGGGGCATGGCGCGCCGCCACCGCCCCACTGCGCTCAGGGGGCCAGTCGCGCTAGGCCCCCTCCATCTGTGGATTGAGGCGCTCGCGCTTGCTGTGCAGCTTGTTGAGCGCGTTCACATAGGCCTTGGCCGAGGCCACGATGATATCGGTATCAGCACCCAGGCCATTGACGATCCGTCCATCGTGCTCGAGACGCACGGTGACCTCGCCTTGGGAATCGGTGCCGCTGGTGATGTTGTTGACGGAATACAACACCAGCTTGGCGCCACTGCCGGCGATCTGCTCCAGACCCTTGAAGGTCGCGTCTACCGGTCCGTCGCCGGTGGTCTCGACGATCTGCTCCTGGTGACCGGCGGCCAGGGTCACTCGGGCAAAGGGCGTTTCGCCCGTTTCCGAGACCGTCTTGAGAGACACCAACTTGTAGTGTTCGAGTTCCGGCGTCAAGGCCTCGTCGGAGACCAGGGCCTGCAGGTCTTCGTCGAAAATGTCGCGTTTCTTGTCGGCCAGTTCCTTGAACTTGGCGAAGGCGTGATTGAGGGCCTCTTCGCTCGCCAGTTCGATACCTAGTTCCTGCAGGCGAGTCTTGAAGGCATTGCGCCCGGAGAGCTTGCCCAGCTTGATCGAATTGGCACCCCAGCCGACATCCTCGGCACGCATGATCTCGTAGGTTTCGCGGTGCTTCAAGACGCCGTCCTGGTGGATGCCCGATTCGTGGGCAAAGGCATTGGCGCCGACAATGGCCTTGTTGGGCTGCACCGGAAAACCGGTGATGCCGGAGACGAGTTTCGAGGCCGGCACGATTTGCGTCGCATCGATGCGGGTTTCGCAATCGAACACGTCCTGGCGGGTGCGCACGGCCATGACGATTTCTTCCAGCGAGGCGTTCCCGGCGCGCTCGCCCAGGCCGTTGATGGTGCATTCCACCTGTCGCGCGCCGTTGGCCACGGCGCAGAGCGAGTTGGCAACCGCCAGTCCGAGGTCGTTGTGGCAATGTACCGACCAGATCACCTTGTCCGAGTTGGGAATACGCTCGCGCAGACTGCGAATAAGGGCGCCGAACTGCCAGGGCATGGTGTAGCCCACGGTGTCGGGAACGTTGATGGTAGTGGCTCCCGCCTTGATCACCGCCTCAATCAGGCGGCAAAGGAAATCGGGCTCGGAGCGACCGGCATCCTCGGGGGAAAACTCAATGTTATCGGTGTACTCGCGCGCCCAAGCGATCGCTTGCACCGCCTGTTCGAGAACTTGATCGGGGCTCATCCTGAGCTTCATTTCCATGTGAATGGGGCTCGCGGCGATGAAGGTGTGAATACGCGCCGACTTGGCCGCCTTCAGGGCGTCGCCAGCACGGCGGATATCTTTCTCATTGGCCCGCGACAAGCCGCAGACCGTGCTGTCCTTGATGCTGTTGGCGATCGCCTGCACCGCCAGGAAGTCCCCGTTCGAGGAGGCTGGGAACCCTGCCTCGATCACATCCACCCGCAGCTTTTCAAGCTGTCGGGCAATGCGCATCTTTTCGTCGCGGGTCATCGAAGCGCCCGGACTCTGTTCGCCGTCGCGCAAGGTGGTGTCGAATATGATCAAGGAATCTTTCATCATGGGCTCCTGGAAATGCGGCAACTGAAAATGGCTCTTCCCCCGCTGGCTGCTCGCGGGAGACCTGAAACTCGAATGGGGAGGGGTGTGAGTATTTAGCGCGCGGGGCGCAGCAGAAGCGGCAGACCGCCAAGCAGGAGGGCTTGGAAGAAGAGAACGGCGATGTGGTCTGCGCGGAACATAGGCCGACTATAAACGAGTCCGCCATTTCTGGCAATGCGGGGCCACTGCGCAGATCCCGAGCTGGCGCGGTGAACTCGCGCCGTGCCACACAAACTGCCTCCGGCACGCTCGGTGACCGTGACCAAACAAAGACTCGCCATTCCGGCGAAGGTCGGACCCCAGGAAGTTCGACGAACTGGACCCCGGGCTTCGCCACTGCGATGGTTCTGGCCCTCGCCGGGGTGGCGGTATTTGATTTCGCTGGTGTGTCGGACGCAAACTGTGCTTCCCTAGCCGAGCGGCGCCCGCAGCAGCCGCATCAGGTGCCGGGCAATCTCCTCCGGACCCCGCTTGCCCGGCCGGTACCAGGTGCGGGTCCAGTTGAGTGCGCCCAGGAGCTGCAAGCGCAAGAGCCGACGGTCGATGCCCGCGGGCAGTGGCAGGGCGGCGATAAGTTTGCGGTAGATCGCCTCGAAACGATCGCGTTCGGCCCGGAGTTCCTTCTGCATTTGCGGCGAATTGAAGAGAAACAGCGCCGCACCGGTCCACACCGTGAGGTCATTGCCGGAGACCAGGTGCTGGACATGCACCGAACAGGCAACTTCCAATCGCCGCCAGGGGTCGCTCACCCCGGTCAACGCCGCCTCGATGGCACGCAAGACCTCACTCATGCCGGCGGCGTGGGCGGCGGCGAAAAGCTCGTTCTTGGAATCGAAATGATAGTAGACCGAACCCGCCTGAATTCCGGCCGCGCGCGCGATGTCACGCATCGAGGTCCGAGCAAATCCCTTTTGGCTGAATTCACGCACCGCCACGGCCAGGATGCGGTCCCGGCTGGCGGCGGCGTCTTCAACACCGACGCGACCGCCACGCCGCTCCTGGATACGCGCCAGAGCCTCGACTTGGGTGGCGCTCAGGCGCTCGCCACGCTTTTTCTGCAAGGCCGCGGCGCGTTGAATTGCGGTGGCGAGCCCATGGCGCTGCCAAATACAGCGCACGCCCGCGGGCGAGACCTTGAGGCCTTGCTCCACCAGGGCCGCGGCGACCCGCGCCTGGCCCCACTCCGGATGCTGGGCGGCGTGCCAAAGCGCCCCGCGTTCCACGGCAAGGCGGATTGGGGCGGGATTTGCTGGCCTGGGCATGCCCGCAGTGTAGCAATTACTTACTCGCCTAACAACCGTTTGACAAAGTCAGTTGGCGCAGCGTATGGTGGCACTCATCCGGGCTGAACACCTTCTCTCAAGCAGGCCCGTACCTTTCCAGGAGGAAATCCCATGATCGTCCGTCGGCTCACCCTTGCCTTGCTTGCATCCGCCTGCGCCACTCTGGCGCATGCCGACCTCACCGTCGGCGTCAGCGTTTCTGCCACCGGTCCGGCGGCCTCGCTGGGCATCCCGGAAAAAAACACCGTGGCGCTCCTACCGCAGACCGTCGCTGGCGAAAAAGTGAAGTGGGTGTTGCTCGACGACGCCACCGATCCCACCACTGCCGTAAAAAACGCCCGCAAGTTCGCTGCCGAGGACAAGGCCGATGTCTTCATCGGTTCGACCACCACGCCGACATCCATGGCCATGCTGGAGGTGGCCGTGGAAACCAAGACCCCGCAGATCGCCATGGCGCCGGTGCCACCCGCGGGAGACAAGAGCGCGTGGATCTTTTCCACGCCGCAGAACTTCGGCCTCATGGCGCGCGCCATCGCCGACCATATGGCCGCCAACGGCGTCAAGACCATCGGATTCATAGGCTACGCCGATCCCTATGGTGAACTCTGGCTCAAAGCCATCCAGGGCGCCGCCGAACCCAAGGGCATCAAGATCGTCGCCGCCGAACGGTACCAGCGCAATGACACCAGTGTCGCCGGCCAAGCCCTCAAACTGATGTCGGCAAGCCCCGACGCGGTCTTGATCGCCGGTTCGGGTACGCCCGCCGTGCTGCCGCAATCGACTCTGGTGGAACGTGGTTACAAGGGCAAGTTCTACCAGACTCACGGCATCGCAAATCGCGACTTTCTGCGTGTCGGCGGCAAAAGTGTCGAAGGGACGATTTTCCCGGTCGGCCCCATGCTGCTGGCCGAGCAATTGCCCGACAACCACCCGTCCAAGAAGCCGGGTCTCGAGTACGTCAAGCTGTATGAGGGTGCGCATGGCGCCAACAGCCGCAGCACCTTCGGCGCGCATGCCTTCGACGCCTATCTGCTCCTGAGCCGCGCCGTGCCCGAAGCGTTGAAGAAAGCCAAGCCAGGCACGGTCGAGTTCCGCGTTGCCTTGCGCGAAGCGCTCGAGCGCATCAAGGAACTGCCAGCCGCGCATGGCGTGTACAACACCACTCCGACAGACCACAACGGCTTCGACGGGCGCGCGGTAATCATGGCCACGGTGTCCAACGGAGATTGGAAGCTGCTCAAGTAGCCGCCCCACGTCGGCGCCCTACCCCGGGGCCATGTGTTCGCACCGCAACGGCGGCCACATGCCTCGGGACGGCCGGTACAGTTGTCTCAGCAACAGGCCTCGATCAAGCATGAAACCTCCCTTTGCCGATGTTGCCTTCGCTCCGGCGGCGGTTGAGATCGACCGGCGTGCCAACGGAGAAATGGTGCTGCGGTCCCCGCAGCCTCTCGGGAGTTACGCACGCTGCCTGGGCGTGCATCTCCAACGTTGGGCAGACGAAGCGCCGGAGCGCGTATTTCTTGCCGAGCGCAGTGCCGAGGGCTGGCGCAAGCTTGGTTACGGCGACGCGCTCGCCCAGGCACGCGCCATCGGCGCCGCCCTTCTCGCCCGGCGCCTGTCCGCCGAGCGTCCGGTGCTGGTGCTTTCCGACAACGCCATCGATCACGCTTTGCTGATGCTTGGCGCCATGCATGTGGGCGTGCCGATCGCCCCGGTATCGCCGGCCTATTCCTTGATGTCGCGCGATCATGCCAAGATCAAGGCGATCACCACGTTGCTGCGCCCCGGCCTGGTCTATGCCGCCGACGGTGCCAAGTTCTCAGCGGTGTTGCAGGCGGTGGATTTCGGCGACGCGGAAATCGTCGTGAGCGCCAATGCCCCGGCGGGCCGGAGCACCACCGCCTTCGCCAACTTGCTGGCGACACCAGCAGGTCCGGAAGTGGATTCCGCCTTCGCCGCGCTGGGACCGGAAAGCATCGCCAAGTTCCTCTTCACTTCCGGGTCCACCGGCGAACCCAAAGGGGTGATCAATACCCAGCGCATGCTCTGTTCCAACCAGCAGGCGATTTCTCAGCTTTGGCCGTTTTTGGCCGACACCCCTCCGGTCATCGTCGATTGGCTTCCCTGGAACCACACCTTTGGCGCCAACCACAACTTCAACATGGTGCTCAAGAACGGCGGCTCACTCTACATTGACGAGGGCAAACCGGTGCCGGGCTTGATCGAAAGGACCGTGGCGAATCTGCGCGAGATCTCGCCCACGATCTACTTCAATGTCCCCCGCGGTTTCGACGCGCTGATTCCCTATTTGGAACACGACGACGTTTTGCGCGAGAATTTTTTTCGGCGCCTGCAAGTCATTTTCTACGCGGCCGCCGCCTTGCCCCAGAACTTGTGGGAAAAACTTGAGCAGCTTTCCATACGACAGTGCGGCCGGCGCACCGTGATGGTATCCGCCTGGGGCGCGACCGAAACGGCTCCCTTGGTCACCGGGGTACATTTCAACATCGAACGCGCCGGGGTGATCGGGCTGCCGGCGCCCGGCACGGAGCTGAAACTGGTGCCGCGCGAAGGCAAGCTCGAAATGCGCGTGCGCGGCCCTAACGTGACACCGGGATACTGGAAGCGCCCGGACTTGAGCCATGACGCCTTCGACGCCGAAGGCTTCTACCAGATCGGCGACGCCGGAAAATTCGCCGACCCCGATAATCCGGCTCAGGGCATCGAGTTCGACGGGCGAATCGCCGAGGACTTCAAGCTCTCGAGTGGGGTCTGGGTCCACGTCGGGGCATTGCGCGTAAAAGCGCTCGCGGCGCTCTCGCCGGTGGCCCAGGATATCGTGGTCGCGGGCCACGACCGCGAAGAGGTGGGTTTCTTGATTTTCGCCCATCCCGCGGGCTGCCGCAGCCTTTGTCCCGATCTTGCTCCCGATGTCCCAATCGAAACCGTGCTCGCCGACCCGCGCCTCACGGCGCGGGTGATCGGCGCTTTGGGTGTTCTCAAGGAAGACGGCAGCGGTAGTTCCCAGCACGCCACCCGCGCACTGCTCATGGCCGAACCACCTTCAATCGACGCCAATGAAATCACCGACAAGGGCTACATCAACCAGCGCGCCGTGCTCACCCGTCGGGCGGCGCTGGTCGAGCGCCTTTATGCCAACACCGACCCCGCCACCTTGCGACTCAATCGAAGGGGAGATGACGCGTAGGCAAGCGCTGCTCAGGTTGAGCATCGAAGTTTCGGCGAGCCGAGTCACTCAGGAGAGTCAAACACCTTGACGCCGGCGTACGCCGGTGAAATTCAGATCGTCAGCTCCGCTCTGGAGACCGGGCGGTGTGGCGGACCGATCAGCGCTTACCTCGTAAACCGACGGCCGCCTTGGTGCGCCTCTCTCCGGAACCACCTCAGCTCATTAGGGCACAGTGCATGTCGCGCGCGATGGCGAACCTGTCCTGGTCATCGTCGACCATCCGACGATCGACCCCCTGGTGCCGCCGGTGCGCTCCGCCGGTGGAGTGGTGCGGCACCAGGAATCGAACCCTTGCCGCAAAAGCGCACGCAGCAATGGTTTGTAAAATTTGAGTGTGTTCTTTACCCGTTCGTTTACCCGTTTCAATTGCGCATTCGCCGCAAACCTGCATCAGGAAGCCGGCGGCGACAAGTCGCTCGTCGATCCTGCTGCATCGGGGTGCTCTTTCCAACGCGAGTTGTCGCGAAGAATGGAAAGGGGAACCCGGCCGATTTCCCTTTTTTTGTGGGTTTCTCCGACAGGCGGGGCGCGTCATTCCTTGCCCTGGCGATCCATCCCTCCAAGCATAAAACCGGAAATCGACCGCCCCATGGGCGTTCAGGGGCTATAGCCGCGGCCTCGCTCTTCGTCGCAGGTAAGCAGGCTTAAGGAGGGGCGACAGGCTCATACTCGCCAACCATTCCGCCCGACAGGCGATGCATCAAGGCGCCAAACAACCCCTAAAATCTCAATCGCATGGCCTCATGCTACCCAAACCACTCGCCGAAATCTGGAAACCCCGAGAAGAATGTCAACGAGATGATGGGCTACGCGGACTACCGGCTGGGGCGCGCGCACTCAGCCAGCGAGTCGCCTAAGCGACCTTCCGAGTCGGAGGCTCTCCGCCGTGCTCCTTTGCAACAGCCCCTGGCCTATTGACCAGGCTCACTCTTTGAGCCCGCACTTTGCCACAATGCGCACTTGGGCCGGCGTTCCCCTGCCGCCGATCCGCTATCTGAACACCAACAGTTCGCCAAAAGGAATCGTGCATGTGGCTCTTTACCCCCATCGGCTTTTTCAGCATCGTCCAGAAAACCAAGACCAAGCACCTGACCGTACGTGCGCGCGTCAAAGAGGATTTGCTCGCGCTGCGGGACCGCTATTTGCCGGAGTTGTCCGAAGTGCTTGCCACGCCGGGAAACGATTACCCTTTCCGGGGCACCGTCTCGCATGAGGCGTTGGCGCGGGCAGTGGGCAAGATTGTGCTGGATGTTGATTACAGCAATTTCAAGAGCGAAGTTGCCAAGAAACAGGGCAAGGCGCGCGAGCAGTGCTATCACCAAGTTTGGGCGGCAATGCT
Source organism: Betaproteobacteria bacterium (assembly GCA_016192065.1). Lineage (GTDB taxonomy): Bacteria > Pseudomonadota > Gammaproteobacteria > Burkholderiales > Casimicrobiaceae > JACPUX01. The sequence continues at coordinate 8,231 of JACPUX010000059.1, read as the reverse complement.
TCCACTTCAGGCGGAGAACTTCGCGCCCATCCGTTCGAACAAGCTGCCGTGGCCGACGACCGTGAAGGCCGGGTATAAGCTCGCGTACGGTGGCGTGGTGTTTGACGAACATGGCAACATCCTGATGCGCGAGCAGCACGGGCACTATGACGGCTACGTGTGGACGTTTCCGAAGGGCCGGCCCAATCCGGTCGAAACACCTGAACAAACAGCCCTGCGCGAGACCTTGGAGGAAACCGGCGCCGCGGCCCAAATTGTTACGCCCATTCCGGGCGAATATGCGGGCGGCACAACCATTAACCGCTACTTTGTGATGCTGGCGCCCATTGGCAGCGGCGGGCTGCCGGAAGACGACCCCGAGACGGTTTCCGTGCGGTGGGTGACGCCATCGGAGGCCAAGACACTCATCGACCAAACGACCAACCCGAAGGGTCACCGGCGCGACACCGCAGTGCTCGCGGCGGCGCTGGAGGCTTGGACGGCGTGGCAGCAGCGCTCATGAAGCGACATGTTCGTCACGAAGGCGGCTGACCGTGCCGTTCACCGACTTTCTTGGCCCTTGCGAGACCTGCGGCGCACCCAATCCGGCGCAGCACGTTTCACTCGACCAGTGGATCGTCAGGTATGTTTATGCGCCGGAGGGTAGCCACCCAACTGTCAAGCTTCAGGTTCTCAACTCGGAGCAGGCTACTTGCTATTGCTCGCTGGCCTGCGCCGATCCGGGTGCGGAAGCATTTCTTGCCGCACGCGGTATTCATCCGCGAGCGTATGGTGCCGGTCCGATCGAGCCTTGCGCCAAGTGCGGAGCGCCGATTAACCTCGCCGAAGTTCATCTCAGCTATGAGTTGACCGAGGGCACCTTGAGGGAGGCGGAGAACGATACCCTGGAGCTGCACGTGAGCGACAGCAAAACGCTGGCCAAACTTTGCGAGAACTGCGCCGCGGATATTGATCCACTGGCGGCGGCGTCGATCTCACGCCAGGTGGGTCATGTTGACGTTGCGTGCGGCCACCGTCCTGCCGTCAAATGCAGTGACGGCGGTCACTAGATCCACCGGTTAGGGTGGAGGGAAACCAAAGGCGGTGGGGGGCGCCGCAGCGCGTCCATCTCGCTCGACCTACCGGAAACGCGAATCAGCTTGTCTTGTCGCGGAGCCGGCACGATGGCGAGCGGGGCGCCACGACGCGGGGGGAACCACCGCCGGCGGCTTGATAAAGCGTAATCCATCGATTACACTTCCCGCATGTTCTTGCTCAAGCGCACCGACGAGTTTGACGCTTGGCTATTCGCCCTAAAGGACGGCGTAACCCATCGGCGCTTGCTGGCCCGCTTGCGTAAGGCGACGCTTGGCAACCTCGGTGACGTGAAGCCGGTCGGCGAGGGGGTGTTCGAGATGCGGGAGCACTTCGGGCCGGGCTGGCGCATGTATTACCTCCAGCGCGGGGCAGTGCTAATCGTGATGCTGGGCGGCGGGGATAAATCCACGCAGTCGGCGGATATTGCCAAGGCCATTCAACTTGCAGCCACTCTGGAGGACTGAATCATGCCTAGAAAAGTCAAGGTGTCCGAATTGCCAGACTTCGATTTCTCAGAGCACCTAGACAGCGATCAGGCGGTGGCCGAGTACCTTACGGCGATCCTTGAAGACAATGACCCCGCACTGTTGGCTGCCGCCCTTGGCGACATCGCCCGCGCTCGCGGCATGACCGAGATTGCCAAGGCTTCGGGTCTCACCCGCGAGGCGCTGTACAAGGCGCTGCGCCCCGATGCACAACCTCGTTTCGACACCGTCGCCCGCGTTTGCGCGGCGCTGGGGGTCAAGTTGGTGGCGCAAGCGGCGCATGCGTAAATCGATCAAATCTGGAATGGCTTCAATGAGGCCGGAGCATTGCTGCTCCGGAAAACGCGGACGGCCGCGAGAACCCGTGGGAAGCCGGGCAGAGGCTGCCGTGTTCAAGCATCTGTTTACCCGCTACTACGCGCAGAGTGTGCGATTCAGCTACTGGCGCGGCAAGAAAGATCAGGAGGTCGACCTGGTCGCCGAAGTGGGCGGGCAGATCATTCCGTTCGAGGTTAAATACCGCGGCCAGCACACCCGCCTGCGCGATCTCAAGGGCCTGCTCGAACTTTGCCAGCAGAAAGCCATCGATTGCAGCTACGTGGTCACGCAATTGCTGGACGAACTCGGCACGGTTGCCGACCTGCCCGACCCCACCACGCGAATATTCCGCATCCCGGCACCGCTGCTGTGCTATTGGATGGGCGAGGCAGAAACGGCACCGGAACAATGGAACGCGCGCAGAAGACGGACGGCGAGAAGAATAGGGGGCGCCATCAAGAAGGCAGGTGTTGCGCCGGAAGAATTTCCAATAGCGGTCTCCAATGTTGAAAAGGATGATGGCTTTGTCTCGCCCTAAAGTAAAGCCCGCAGCACTGCCACTCGGCAGCGTTGAGGAAACACGTCTCGATCGTATCTGCCCTCGTTGCCCTAATTGGCAGCAGCTACCGCTCAATTGTCTTCTGGTGCCTCCTCTCTCTCCCCTCGGCAGCTTGCCCATCCACCCACCGAATTTCCCCTAGGTTCGCGTCCGAGTATTCCTCTTCGCTAACTTGTCGCATGGGGAGCGCTGTGTCGTCCTCGCCGTCGCACCACGCTTCGGTTGTCGCCAGCACCTCCGCACTCAGCATTCGCGGTCGCATGGGCAGCGTGCCATGCCCGAGCAGACGCGAGATCACGATCTCCCTCAGGTACTGCGAGCGTTTTACGCCGACATGCTCGGCGAGCGTGGTCAACTCCGTCGCCATGCGTTTGGGCACCCACACCTTTACCGATGCTACGTTCTTGCCTAGCTCGGGCACCCAATAGGTTGCGGGCCGGCCTCGCTCATATTCTCGAATGGGCTGGAAAGCACTTGCATCCTCCCAGTCCTTGAACAAGCCCGGGATTGCCTGGACCATCAATTCACAGGTGTAGGCGCCGTAGCAATGCACAGCAAAAAACTGTCTTAGTGTTTCGCTGATCGAAAGTGCATTGCGGCTGCACAGCTCTTCAAGAGCCGCGAATGCCGGCTCGGGCAGCCAAAACTTGAGCGCTCTGTCGTGGCATTGCAGATCGCTGAAGTCCCCGATGCCGTCAAGCAACTCCGTGAACTTCATCGGTCGCCGCCTGTTGTCCTGCGCGCCTTCTTGGTTGCCTGGCTGGCGTTGGAAAAACGGCCACATATTGCCTCCTGGAAAAATTAGGGGAATTCCGGTTTCGGTCTTACTCCGAGCGTATCGTCATATACGTCAGGCGGGAAGCCGGGGTGCTCCGGTAAGGCATAGGCCTTGATCCTGCCGGCTGTAATGCTGAAGCGGCCTATTACCCCCGGAGCGACGAATGGTGGCCTTTCCCCCCTACTTCCACCAACCGCGTCGCTGCCTGCGGCGCAGTTTTTGAATTTGGCATGAGCCGAGATCAGTACGCACACATCACCGACGGAAGGAAACCCTGGTGGCGTTGGGTCAGCCTGCGGCACTCCCCGTCAGACTTGGTGGTGGAGCCCATCGCCCGCCAGTCGCTGCGCGAGGCGGCGAGCACTGTCGAGTCGCCGGTTTGGTACGCGCCCTGGCAGCGGGCAGAGGCGAAGCATCGGCTCTTCAAGCTATGCGATTGGCTGGACGGGAGGCTCAAGCGCCCGGCGCGTGTGGAGCGCGTTGGCCCACGCGGCTGGCGCGTCGAGGTTTTCGACAGCTTCGCTTACACCGTTTGTTTGGATGAGCAGTCGGTGTCCTCCCAGGCGATCTACCAGCGCCGGCTCGAACCGCTCGATGGTGCTTTCGAAGTAGGCCGGCCGCTCATTTCGCCGAATTGGTTAACCCCGCTCTTGTACAACCTCAATCTAATCGATGCTCCACAGCGTGATGTGTTCTTCCATCCCGCAGAGGAGGAGGGTTTGGCCGACTGGCTCAAACAGGCGGCCTATCGCCTCCTGCTGCGCCATCCGGTCTTTCGGCAATTTCGTGAACAAGCGCTGCCGCGTCTCTTGCGATTCCCGCGCGACATCTTTGGTATCGCGTTGGCTTCCCGCCGCCTGCCGGTCGGGCCAATTCTGCCCTCATGGATTCTTAACACAGTCTGGCGCAACGACCGCGCCTTTGGCCAAGCCGCACGCGAGAACCCGCAGATGCTGCCGCTACTGCTCGCCTATGTTGTGCAGTTGCCGGTGGGAGAGCAACTGGACGCTGGCGACCCGGTGCTGGCCCTCAAATGCGCGCTGCGCCAGGCCGGGCTGGCCGAGGCGACCTGGCGCTACTTCGCGCGGCACGGGTCGCGCCTTTTCCGGCCCGCTTGGGAGGCCGGCGCAGCTTCGGGACAGCCGGCTTTCGAAGTGGCCGTGCGGTATCTTCGCGCGCTTGAGGCCTCCGGGCTTCCGCCCCCGCCGCCGCCCTCCATTGCGCGGGCGCTTCTGCACGGGTTCAATGCCCACCGCGGCAACGCCGCGATCATTCGCGAGGACTTCCAAACTAGCGCTAAACCGTTCGTTTTGCGCGCCGGCTTGATCGAGGCCGACCGCAAGCGCCAGGCTAGCGCCGTAGAGGGCTTTGCGGAGGAATTTCTCGGTGTTTGTTTCTGGTCCGAGAGCCTCCCTGATGTGCTCGATGCCAATCAGACCAAAGGCGGCTGGAAGTGCTTCGTTCGCCGATGGCAGGAAGAAGAGTCGGTGGATGCTCTGCTGCGTCAGGATCCCGGACTGCGTTGGGAGACGCGGATCGAGGAGTTCGAGCTCGGGCCGCTGCGAATCGTGCCGATTGAATCGTCGGCTGCGCTGATTCGCGAATCCCAGGCGATGAGAAACTGCCTGCGGGTCTACATCGAAGAGTGTGCCGCGCGGGGCATGGAAATCTATTCGGTGCGCGACGCCCTGCACAGCAAGCGCCTGGGCTGTGTCGGTTTCCGTTTTGATCGCGACGGACCGCAAATCTTCGACGTGAAGGGCTTTGCCAATAGCCCGCCGACCGGTGCGGTGCGGCAGGCCGCCTTTCATCTGTTGGGAAGGCTGCAATGCGCTTATTGAGCGTGAGCCATAACTCGTTTGGCGTTAGCGCACTGAACAAGGCATTGCCCGCGTTCTCGGCGCCGGCCCAGCTGGCGTGGATGCTGGCCGATCGTCCAAAGGGCTGCCCCTACCGCTCAAACCGGTGTTGGCGCCCCTCGTCCCGATCAAGACGGCACTGGCCGAGGTCGCAGCAACCAAAATGGCGCCGGGATCACCCCGGCTTAGACGGTTACGACACTTTGAGACGTTCGATGGCCTTTTCCCTCAGTTTTCTTCCGCCGCCGGTGCGCGACCTCAGCGCGATACAGCCCCCGCCACCGAACGAGCCCGACTGTGCGTGCTCTGGGCAGCTGATGTGCGTGGACATGTTGGCTCGCTACCTGGTCTTGCGTCTCGTGCCGGCGGGTTCAAGCGCGGCGGATTCCCCCCCTCCGCACTCTCCAGCAAATAGCAAGGCCGAACCACCCGTAGACCTACTTGCCAAGGTGCCCTAAATGGCGTGCTGCCCACTAGCTACTTGTTGTCGTGGGTGCGGTAACGGTAGCGGTATCCCCAAGTACGGCCTTGGTACAGAAACTGAAAATCGTGACTGACCCCCAAGACAATTCGCCCAAGCACCAGAGAAGGTGCGAGCGTCTCTATGAGTCAATTCAGGTTGATCGTCGGGTTCGCTTGCCCAAAGGCGTTGTGCGGAAAGTACTGGAGCTTATCCGTCGCCCTGATGTCCAGTCCGTTTCGTGTCCCTATGATGATCCGGCACTCTGGCGCGAGCTGGTCGCGGAACAAGTTAAGCGCGCAAGTCTTAGCGGGCAGCATGTGCAGGACGCGTTTACCCTTTACGGCCCTGACGGTGGGCTTTGGGATACGCCAATCGAGGCTTGGGGCGGGTACGTGCATATTCCGTTCGAAGGGCTTTGCCACGGGGATTTGTTGTTACGTCCAAAATGGCTGCGGTTCAGCGTTGAAAACGGCACTCGGACCGGCAAACTCAGTGTGGCGGCCAGCGTTTTATGCTGTCACTACGTTCTCAGCCCTGAGGACTTTGGCGAGGTTTCATTTGCCACACGCGAGCGGGTTGGCGACTGGGTGCTTTACACATCGAACAAGCCGTATAAACCCTGCCGTCAGGATCCGCGAGGGGACGATATCCATCTATTGAGCTTTTCGTAAATCATGACATCACCACAACCCGGCCTGGACCCAGCACGCGGCGATGATCGACGGGCGATGCTGAGCGCTCTTGAGCTTGTTGCGGGCGGTGACGTTGAGTGCGTCGAGATTGGCCGGGCAGAAGTTGGCCAAGGCATGACGCTTGAGCCAAGCCCACAGGTACTCCACCGGATTGAGATCGGGCGAGTATGGCGGCAAGAACGCCATCTGGATCTCGCCGTTGGTAGAGTCGAGATACTCGCGCACCAACGCGCTGCGGTGCGCCTTGAGCCCGTCCCAGATGATCAGCAGTGGCTGCTTCAGGTGCGCACGCAGCGCCTTGAGGAATTCGACGTGCTGCTCTTTCCTGATCGAGCCCTCGTACATCCTGAACAGGCGGTTCGTGCGGCTGAGCCCGGCGATGACCGAGATGTGCGTCCAGTTGAAGTGAAACTGAATGACCGGCGTCTGCCCCTTCGGCGCCCAGGTACGAACCCGCGTGGGTCGCTCGCTCAGCCCGGACTCGTCGATGAAGATGATCAGTCGCCCTTCGCGCTTGGCTTTTTTTTAAGAGCGGGCCAAGTCTTGCGCTTCCAGGTCTGCACGGCATTCTCGTCGCGCTCGATCGCGCGGCGCTCGGGCTTCTGTGCCGAGAACCCCAGGGCGCCGAGGATGCGCCAGATTTGCGTCTGGCTGTACTGGATGCCGTATTGCCGCTTGATGAGCGCGCCCACCCGTTTGAGTGTCCACAGCTCGGTGCCAAAGCCGTGCGCGGTCGGGCTTTGCAGCAGCGCACGCCCCAACGCCTGCAACTGCTCGTCGTCCAGGCGGGCCGGCCGGCCTCGCGTAGGCATCGCGCGCAGGGCGTCGATACCGCCTTCATCGAGCACGGCCTTCCACGTGTATGCGGTTTGTCTTGCCACACCCACCGCCTGTGCCGCTTGCGCTGGCGTCTTGCCCGCCAGCAGCATTCGACCTGCTCGCACCCGCCGTTTCACCGCTTCGTCCAATCGCTTGGTCGCCATGCATTACCTCCAATACTTGCCCAGTACCGGTATAACGCATCAAGGCTTTAAAGGTTGTCATGATTGACGGAAAGCTCAATAAGCCGCCTGCACGGCGGCGCACGTGCCCGAGTGGGGCGGCACCGTGCGCCTGCGCTTCTAAGCCGCCTGCACGGCGGCGCACACTTGGCTGCGCGACCACCCGGTCGAATTGCACTTCTAAGCCGCCTGCACGGCGGCGCACCGGGCGGGGCTTCCGCTCGGTGGGCCCTTCCACTTCTAAGCCGCCTGCACGGCGGCGCACGAGCGGTTCCTGCGCGACCTGCAATTTCATTTCTTCTAAGCCGCCTGCACGGCGGCGCACATGTTCACCCGCCCACTCACGGAAGGCGGTAACTTCTAAGCCGCCTGTACGGCGGCGCACAAGCGGCCAATCATGAGCGATCTGCGCGATTCCTTCTAAGCCGCCTGCACGGCGGCGCACGTGTTTCGCAGCAGAACAGCACCCCGCTTTGTCTTCTAAGCCGCCTGCACGGCGGCGCACCCAAAGACCGGCGAGTACCACATTCAGGAAGTCTTCTAAGCCGCCTGCACGGCGGCGCACCTGTTCCTCGCACTGTTGCCACCAGCGCTCAACCTCTAAGCCGCCTGCACGGCGGCGCACCCATAATGACCCGAAATTCTACTTGTGCGCTTCTTCTAAGCCGCCTGCACGGCGGCGCACGTGGTGGGCACGGCGAGCACCGCCAGCCTGACCTTCTAAGCCGCCTGCACGGCGGCGCACGCCCAGAGCAACCAAATTGACCCCGATATTTTCTTCTAAGCCGCCTGCACGGCGGCGCACGGCCAATCCGGCATGGAACGCGCCTTGTACCTCTTCTAAGCCGCCTGCACGGCGGCGCACAAAACGAGTACATCGCTGTCGTCGCTGTAGGTCTTCTAAGCCGCCTGCACGGCGGCGCACAAATTGCTGGCAGTGGCCTTGCCGACTCGGCGCTTCTAAGCCGCCTGCACGGCGGCGCACGTGATTTGCATTGC
>JACPUX010000058.1 GCA_016192065.1 Betaproteobacteria bacterium | reverse complement strand
GGCGTCGCGCCAGCCGACGGCCTCCCGAACGGCTGCGGGAAGACGAAATTCGAACGCCAATGGCCATCAGCTTTCTACCCAATCCTGGAGATGCCCCATACTGGGCCTTCACGCGAACAACGGAAATCCGGACGACACCCTACGCCATAGCGGGTTAGCCCTCGCCGGATGCGTGCCCCCCCCCTGCAATCCGCGATGGATGGCGGCATGAATGGCGGCACCGGGCGCTCCAGGGCGGCAACCCTTCCCGATGGCCGAATCCCGGCGGTACGTTCACCGGAGCGTGAATTGTCGGCAGGTTGTCCCGGCAGTTGCCTTTCCGGCTCATCGAGCAGGTCATGCCGTAGGCCTTGAGCTTGTCCTGAAAGGCATGGCTGGCGTACTGACTGCCCCGGTCGGAGTGGTGCATCAGCCCCGGTGCCGGCCGCTTCCTGAACCAGGTCATGGTTAGCGCATCCGTCACGATATCCGCCGTTATGCGCGGCTTCAGCGACCAGCCGACAACTTCGCGGTTGAACAGATCGAGCACGATGGGCCTCGGGTCGGTCTGCTGCCGCTGCGGTAATGGCACCGCCAGACTATCTACACCGCCCGTCACGGCCAAGGGGCGACCCTCTGTTGCACAGGGCGTCGCCCCAATATTCTTGCGTCGGTCTTCGTGAGATCGTTTGGGCGGTCGTCGGGTTTGGCCGCGCAGCAAGTGCTCGCGACGCGGTCGTGAGCCATGGAGGCGCTATCGCCAACCCGACCGACGAACCGCGTTTTCAGGATGGTTGCTATATGAAAGATCGACAGGGTGGTTGCCGCAACGCGGCTGGCGAATCGGCACGGGAGGGCGCATGAGCCGGGGCGCGCTTCATTCGATCGGTGCTTTGCTGCGCCGTGCCGCGGCGGTCTTGTATCTGCCGCTGGCTTTCCTGTTGGCCGCGCTCGGTTCGCTGTGCGCGGCGCTCGGCGCGACCCTGCTCGCATGGGGACGTCGGCCGTCCGTTCCGGCCGTGGCCGGCGAGGCGGCTGGCGGTGCGGAAAACTCTCCGGCAGGCCCGATCCATCATCTGCACCAGCAGATGGCCAGCGCGATGGTGTTGGCGGCCCGTTCGCTGGGTTTTTCGATGTCGATCGAGGCGGTGCTGTCGTTGCTGACCGACGGGCATGATCTGAGGCAGGGCGCCGACGTGCTCGGCTACCGGCAATCGGGACGGCGCTTCGGCCTGAACATGGACGTGGTGCCGGCCGAGCGCGTGGCGGGTCTGGCCGGCATGGCGCCGTTGATCCGCATCGACCTCGACGACGCCGCGAACCCGGTGCGCCTGGTCGTCACCAGCGAGCTGGGCGACCGCGGATCGGTGCTGATGTTCGACGACGCCGGGGGCGCCCGGCGTGACCCGGACGGCGAGGTGCTATTGGCGGCGGTGCGCGGCAGCGCCGAGACGGCGCGCGGCAGCGACGGCCCGCGAGTGATCTGGCTGCGCTGCGGGCGCCGCTTGTTCTCGGCGCAGCGCATGGGGGTGTGGGCCGAGCTGCTGGGGCAGGACAAGGCGGGCCTGAATTGGCTGCGCCAGGCGCTGCTCAACGAGCGCGCGGTCTATCGGCATGCGGCGATGGCTTCGGTGGTGCTGTCGGTGTTCGGCCTGACGGTGCCGGTGTTTTCGATGCTGATCTATAACACCATCGCGCCCAACGATGCAATGAGTACGCTGACCACGCTGGCCATCGGTGTTGCGGTGGTGCTGGTGTTCGATTTCATCACCCAGGAGCTGCGCTCGTCGATGGTCGACCGGACGGCTCGCCGCCTCGACGTGATCCTGTCGCGCACGATTTTCGAGCAGCAGCTGGGCATGAAGCTGGAGCACATGCAGGGCGCGGCGGGAACCCAGGCCGACATGCTGCGCGGCTATGCCACGGTGCAGGAGTTTTTCAGTTCGGCGGTGCTGCTGAGCGTCGTCGAGCTGCCGTTTTCCCTGATCGCCCTGGCCCTGGTGTTCTATATCGGCGGCTGGTTGGGTTTCATCTCGGTGCTGGCCATCGCCGCGATGATCGCACTCAACCTGATCCTGCAGCGGCCGATGGAACAGAGCAGCCGGCTGTCGATGCTGCACGGCCAGGAGCGCCACGGCACGCTGGTCGAGACGATCATCGCCGCCGAGGCGGTGCGCGCCGTCGGCGCCGAGCGCACGATGCGCCGGCGCTGGCGCGACCAGGTGGCGACGTCGGCGGTGTCGAGCCACCAGATGCGTTTCTACCAGCAGCTGGCTTCGCATACCACTTCGTTCATCGTGCAGGTTTCGGGCGTGTTGATCCTGGTTTTCGGCGCGGTGCTGATCAGCGACAAGAGTTTGACCGCCGGCGCGCTGGTCGCCGCGGGTATGCTCAACAGCCGGGTGATGTCGCCTTTCGCCCAGCTTGCCGGGCTGCTGATCCGGCTATACCACACGCGCACGGCGCTGACTTTCCTGTCGCGCTTCATGGCGCTGCCGCAGGTACGGCAGGCCGACCATGCCTATGTCAGCCGGCCGGATCTGCCCGGCGAACTGGCGGCGCAGGCGGTGGATTTCCGCTACCCGGCGGGGCCGGAAAAATTCGTCGAGGCGCTGCGCGAGGTGTCGTTGTCCTTCAGCGCCGGTGAGCGGGTGGCGATTCTGGGCCGCAACGGTTCGGGCAAGAGCACGCTGCTGAAGATCCTGTCCGGCGTGGCGACGCCGGCCGGCGGGGTGATCCGCGTCGACGGCATCGACATGCAGCAGATCGACCCCGCCGAGGTGCGCGGCCTGATCGGCTATGTCCAGCAGGAGCCGCTGCTGTTTTCCGGCACCTTGCGCGAGAATCTCGTCGCCGGCTGGCCGCATGCCAGCGACGAGGAACTGCTGAGGGCGGCGAAGATTTCCGGCGTCGACGAGTTCGCGCGCCTGCATCCGGAAGGGTATGGCATGCGCCTCGGCGAGCGCGGCGCGGGTTTGTCTACCGGTCAGAAGCAGTCGGTGGCGATCGCCCAGGCGCTGATCCGCGAGCCGCGGGTGTTGCTCCTCGACGAGCCGACCAGCGCGCTGGATCAGACCGCCGAGGCACAGTTGCTGGGAACGTTGCGCGAGGCGCTCAAGGACCGCACCGTTATCCTGGTGACGCATCGTCCGGCGCTGCTGGCCCTGGTTAGCCGGGTGGTGGTGCTGGAAGCCGGCCGGGTCGTGCTCGACAAGCCGCGCGACGAGGCGCTGGCCATTCTGACGGGCGGCATTCGGGCAGATGCGCGGGCAGATGCGCGGGCCGGCAGCGCCGCCCTGGCGGGGGCCTGAACCATGCGCTGGAACAATCTCGAATCGTATTCGCTGGCCACCTCGCATGCGCTGGAGGAGGCGGCGCTCGAGCCGGTGCCCGCGAGCACCAGGCTGATCGTCAAGGTGCTGCTGGCGCTGCTCGCGCTCTTCCTGGTCTGGGCGGCGCTGTTTCATATCGAAATCATCGCTTCGGGCAGCGGCAAGGTGGTGCCGGTCAGCACGGTGCAGCAGTTGCAGCCCTTGGAGAGCGGCGTGGTGGCGGAAATCCGCGCACGCGAGGGCGACATCGTCAAGAAGGGCGATGTGCTGTTCCGCCTCAACCCGGCCCAGGCCATGGGCGATGTGGCCGAACGGCAGGCGACGCGCGAGGGCCTGATGGCGGCGATCGCGCGTCTGCGCGCGGAAACCGATGGCAGCGAACCGCGCTACCCGGAGGAATTGAGGCAAACCGAGGACGGCCGCAAAACCATCGAGACCGAGGAGAAACTGCGCCGCGAGCGCGCCGAAACGCTCGATGCCCAGGTTTCCGTGCTGCGCCAGCAGCGGGCGCAGAAGGCGGCGGAGGCGGCCGATTTCCGGGGCCGCCTGCCGCAGACGCAAAAGGCGCTGCAACTGGTGCAGGAGCAGCTTGCGCTGGTCGAGCCGCTGAGCCGGGCGGGCGCGGCGGCGCCGATGGAGATGATCCAGTTGCGCAAGGAAGAGGCGAACCTGCGTTCCCAGGTGGTTGCCAACAGCCAGGGGGCCGTTTCGGCCGATGCGCAGGTGCGCGAGTTCGACGACCGTATCCGCGAGCGGCAGAACCAGTTCCGCTCGGAGTCGCGGGACGACATGAGCAAGCGGCAGACGCAGTTGAATTCGCTGGAAGGCGGGCTGGCGGCGAAGCAGGATGTGCTGGCGCGCACCGAAGTCCGCAGCCCGGTCAACGGCATCGTCAAGGTCCTGTACGTGACGACGGTGGGCGGGGTGGCGAGCGCCGGCAAGACCCTGGTCGAGGTGGTGCCGCTCGACGATACCCTGCTCGTCGAGGCGCGGGTGAAGCCTTCGGATATCGCCTATCTGCGTACCGGCTTGCCGGCCAAGGTGCACGTCTCGGCCTTCGACAGCGGCCTGTACGGCGCCATGGATGCAGTGGTCGAGCGCATCAGCCCGGACAGCCAGACCGAGGAGCGGACCGGCGCGGTGTATTACCGGCTCTATGTGCGGACCCGCAGCAACGCCATCGAGACGTCCGAGGGGCGTCTTGCCATCCTGCCGGGGATGGTCGCCGACGTCGACGTGATTACCGGCCGCCGCACCGTGCTCGCCTTTCTGCTGCGGCCGATTGCGCGCGGCCTGCAGAGCACCATGGGGGAACGCTGAGGGTATGGGCGCGTGCGTTTGGCAGCAGCGCTTTTCCGAATTCCTTTTCAGCTGCTATTACCGGGCGGCGCTGCCCTGGGCGAAAAAGCCGGCGCGTGCCTCGCCGGCATCGGGAAGCGTCGTCGGCAACCTCGCCACCCGAGCTAGCCTGCCAATGGCAGTTCGGCTTTCCAGCACCCTTTTTCCCGACACGGTTTTGCCCCGGATTCGCGTCCGGAAAAATCGGGGCCGGCGCACTTCGCACTTCCTGTGACCTCACTCGCCCTTCTTCTCATCGGTTTTTCGATATTCAGCGCAATCGTCCTGGCGGTGACGCATTTCCGTAGCGAGCACTACCAGGGCCAGGGAATGTCGAGAACCATGGGGAGGGTCTTGCTGTTGGCGTTGAGCGCCTTGCAGCTGGCCCATTTTTCATGGCTCTACCTCGATCTGGCATGGGTTGCGACAATCCCCTACCGTATGACGCTGTTTGCCGTGGCGCCGGCTTTCTTCCTGTTCAGCCGGCCGCTGCTGCGCCCGCCGATTCTGTTCCCGATCAGGCCGGCGCTGCTCGGGCATGCGCTGCCTGTCGCGATCTCTCCCTTGCTTCCGGACGACCTGGCGCTGCCGCTGGCGTTCGTCGTTGGCGCCGGCTATCTGTTGTGGCTGGCGCGCAGTCTCTATGCCCTCCGCCGCGAGCGTGCCGGTTTTCATTCGGAAATGATTCTGCTGGGAACGGTATTCGTCATTGCTATCGGCGTGTCGGTGCTCGGGCTTGCCCAGGCGGCGTTGCCGGGCAAGCTGTTTTTCAGCCTTTACGCAATCTCGATCGGCTTGGCCTTCTTTCTGGTGCAGACGACGCTCGGCCTCCGGCCGCAGTTGCCTGCCGAGGTCGGAGAAACCGTGCAGACTGCCTATGCCAGCTCCACGCTCACCAACGTCGATTGCGATGCCGTTCTGGTCAGGTTGACCTCCCTGATGATCGCCGAGCGGATCTACATGGATTCGGACTTGAGCTTGCCGGGGCTGGCCGAACGTTTGGGACTCAGCACCCATCAGCTGTCGGAATTGATGAATGCCCGGCTGGGCAAGGGCTTTTCCCGCTACCTGCGTGAACTGCGCATCGATGCCGCCAAGGCCATGTTGCGCGAGGAACCCTCCGCCTCGGTCCTGTCCGTCGGGCTCAGTGTCGGATTCACTTCGCAATCGAATTTCTACGAAGCGTTTCGTGAGATCGAGGGCATGACCCCCGGCCGGTACCGCAAGTTGAACGCCACCGAATAGCGGGTATGTGGGCGCCTCTTGCTCCGGAATGATCTTTCCGGAGCCGAAAAGTGTTCCGGTTCGATCGGAACGGAAGAATTTCAGGCGGCCAATCTCCAGACTGAGGGCTCCAGTCACCCATCGGGAGCCTTTCATGAATGCCTATTTCCTGTTGTTCGCCGAATCCCTCATCAGCGTTGTCGTGAGTCTCGCGGTGCTTTATGTGCTTTCCGGCCCGCTGGTGAATGTCCTCGTCCGAATCTGCCCGGATGAACAGGCGGCCGTTTTCTGGTTGTGCTACACAAGGGTGATGTTGACGATCGCCCCACTGCTCCTCGTGCTGGCGGTGGATATGTTCACGCACTTCAGCGACCCGCTGGACAGTCTGCGCCTCGCGTTGATGGCGGTCCTGGGCGGGTTGCTGATCGGCCTGCTCTCGATCGGCAAGCGCCTGGGCCAGTTCGTGACGGCTCCCCGGCAACCGGGGAGCGCATCATGAACATCCTGCTGACCGGTGCCGGCGGTTTCATCGGCCGCAATATCGCGGTCGCCCTGGCTGCCGCGGGCTACCAGGTAAAGCCCGTGTCACGCAGTCACGGCATCGATTTCTCCCGCATGCTCGCCCCGGCGGACTGGTTGCCGCATCTCGAAGGGATCGATGCCGTCATCAACAGCGTGGGCGTCATCGGGGAAAGCGGCTCCCAGCGGTTCGAACCCCTGCATACCCTTGCCCCGGCCGCGTTATTCCGCGCCTGCTCCCAGGCGGGAATTCGCCGGGTGCTGCAGATCTCCGCGCTGGGGGCCGACGAGACGGCGTTTTCTGCCTACCACCTGAGCAAGCGTGCGGCCGACGATTGCTTGCGCAGCCTCGACCTCGACTGGTTCGTGCTGCGCCCTTCGCTGGTCTATGGCCGGGGGGGCAAAAGCGCCGGCCTGTTCATGCGCCTGGCGGCATTGCCATTGATTCCGGTCGTCGGCGACGGGCGGCAGGAACTGCAGCCGGTCCACATCAGCGATGTGGTAGCGACCGTGATGCGGAGCCTCGTCTCATCGGAGACAAGGCAGACGCTGGACATCGTCGGTAGCGAAACCATTACGTTCGCGGAGTGGTTGCAGATGATGCGCAAGGCCCAGGGTTTGCCGCGTGCCCGGGTGTTGCGCATCCCGTTCCCGCTGGCGATGGCGGGCGTCTGCCTGGGGCGCCACTTCAATCCCATGCTGCGGCCGGAGAATCTGCGCATGCTGCAAACAGGCCATCGGGCCGATGTTCGGCCGCTGGCGCGGTTCCTGGGGCGCATGCCGCGGACCGTCGAACCCGGCCTGTTCTTCTCCGATGTCGCGCCCACGGAAAGTCCATCATGACCTACACCCTGCTCAAGACACTGCACATTCTCAGCATGGTGCTCCTGTTCGGTACCGGCCTTGGCAGCGCGTTCTACAAATGGATGGCCGATCGCAGCGGCAACGTTGCCTGCATCGCCGTCACCAATCGGCATGTCGTCCTGGCCGACTGGATTTTCACCACGCCGACCGTGATCTTCCAGCCCGTCAGCGGCCTGTGGATGGCGTATCTGCTGGATCTGCCACTGACCACGCCGTGGGTCGCCGCCAGCCTCTTCCTGTTCGTCCTGGCCGCCGTTTGCTGGCTGCCGGTGGTCTGGCTGCAGATCCGCATGCAGAAAATCGCCGCGGACGCAGTCGCCCGCGACGCCCCTTTGCCCGAAATCTACTGGCGAATGGCGCGCCGGTGGTTCTGGCTGGGCGTTCCTGCCTTCATCGCGATGGTGCTCGTGGTGGCACTGATGGTCTTCAAGCACATACCAGGAGCGCAATCATGAAAAGCTTGATGCAACGTGCGCTTGGCGCGGACTGGGGCAAGCTGCCGTCGGCCTTGCAGGCGCACCATCGCTTTGGCGCGACGACCGACACCGGCCACCTGGATATCGAATATCCGCGATTCATGCAGGTCTGCCTGAGCGTGCTGCGAGTCTTCGGTGCGCTCGTCAACCGCAACGGCCGGCAGGTATCCACGGTCGTCGAAAAGAACGTCGTGGATGATCGGCAGTACTGGCGGCGGACCGTCACCTACCCCGACGGGAAGGTGGTCCGCTTCAATAGCTACTGGGTTTCGGCCGGCGGCAACCAACTCATCGAATTCGTCAATCCGGTATTCGGCTTGCAGATGGCTGCATGTGTGGAGGATGGCCGGCTCCATTACCGCGGCGTCAGGTTCCTGGTGAAACTGGGGCCGGTGCTGCTGCCAATACCCGAATGCCTGGTTCTCGGACACACAACCATCGTTGAAGCTGCCGTGGACGACACTCGTTTCGCGATGGATTTCCGTCTGATGCACCCGCTGCTTGGCCAGGTGTTTCGCTACTCGGGTGAGTTTGAGGCTGCCGCCGGGGATAGCCCTCCCGGGACCCCGCTCAATGAGCGGGGCAATCGATAAGTCCCCGTTCGCACAAAAAATCGGACGCTTCTCACGAGAAACCGAGGGAACCTCATGCCGACAGGGGGGGCGTATGGCGATGAAGGGTTGACCCTATGACTGCGAAGTGTGCGACCGGATTTTCATTTCCGGGCGAATACCTATCATTGTCCATGAGCTTCCCCCTGTCTTCGTCTTCCCGGCTTCCCCCGGGTCGAAATGGTGGATCGATCCGGTGCCGCCTGCGGCGCATGCTTCGAATCGGTTCGCTGGAGGACGAAATTTCGGGGGAAGCTCACACACCATGGCTGACGTTCGTTGCCAATCAGGATTAATGGGGTTGCTTTTTGATTGGAGGCCTTTCATGCGCGACGTCTGCCCTTTACTAATGAGCTACTTCAGATATGGGGGATTACTGGCGTTACTTGTGTTATTGACGGGTTGCATGGCCCACCACGCGCCGCCCGGTAACTTGCCTTTTGCCGACATTCTCACCACTGACAATCTGGATGGCATCTACCGGAATCTTGGTGAGACTGGTGATAACCAACGATATCCCCGCACTTACTTAAGCCAAGTTTTGTGGCCAGCCATGAGAAAACCCGAACTGAGACATGATGCCTATGAGAAATTGGAGATATCGGCTTCAGAGGGGGGGGATTTGCAGTTGCGCGCTATTTCCGGGAGTAAGGGAACGGTTAGCTGGAGCCTGCAAAACGGAAAGGATTTCGACCTTCGATCCGGAAAATTGTTTTTGAGTAAAAATGAAACCGGATTTAAATTGTCTGAAGGGAAGTTCGTCCATTATACCGGTATTGTGAACCAAACAAACGAATTCGGGGTCGATCTCGATGGTAATGGGAAATATGTGTCAAAAACATCATTTTTAGGTGCTGCCCTTGTCGTTGTTCCCGTCGCGGGCGGCATCACGGTCGAGGTGAGCTTTAAACGAATTCGGTGAGTCGAATGCACTCGATCAACCCTTGGTGGATGGCGGTAAGCAGTAAAACCATGGATGAGGATCGTTGGGAACGGTTGACGTGTTGGATCGCATACAGCGTCTTGTTCCCACTCAATTATCAACAAGCGAGAAAAAGCACAATATAACTACGGTGCTTTGTGTTTCCCGATTGGGAAGGAGATTGTCATGAAAAAAATGCTGACCCTTGTTGCCGCCGTCGCGACGATTGCCGCCGCGCCCCTCGGCGCGGCGCCGAAGTTCGCGGATTGCGGCAACGAACCGGAGCGTCATGATAACGGGGTTCGGGCCGGCAAGTCGCCGAAGTGCGCCGGCTACGACCATGAAAAAACCGATCACAACCCCGGCAATCGGGCCGGCAAGGCGCCGAAGTGTGTCGATTGCGGCCAGGTGGCCGAGGTGCGCGAGGTCAAGGTCGAGGGCGAGGGCGGCGCGCTCGGCGCGGTCGCCGGCGGCCTGGCCGGCGGGTTGCTCGGCAACCAGGTCGGCAAGGGCACGGGCAAGACGGTAGCCACCGTCGCCGGCGCCGGCGCCGGCGCCTACGGCGGCTACCAGGTCGAGAAGAAGCTCAAGGAAAAAACCGCTTACCAGGTTTCGGTGCGCCTCGACGACGGCGAGGTGCGGCAGTTCGGTTATACCGAAAGGCCGGCCCTGCAGGCCGGCGACCGGGTGAGGGTCGAGAACGGCGCGCTGGTCCGGGTCGGACGCTGACGGGTTGTCGATCACGCTCATTGACCTTCGTCCGAGGCTTGGCCGCTTGCTGCGGTTCGCGGCGGGTCTCGGGCTCGCGGTGCTGGTTTCCGGATGTGCGACCGCTCTGGTGAGCGAAGCGCGGAAGATGGCCGCGATAAGCCCCAAGGCCAGGGCCAATGAACCGATCTATCAGGATGCCGTTCTTGCCGTCGTCCGACCGGACGAGGCGACGCGGGACAAATCGAAGAACGGCCACGCGCTGGTCTTCGTCGGAGAGCAGTACAGCTATCTGATCCTGGAAGGGGGCGACGGGCTGCTGGAGGTGCGGCAGCGGTTCGGGGCGGGCAACGTCCGCCTGGAGCCCGGCCGTTTCTTCGTCAAGGATGAAGACATCTGGGGTGAGGTTGCGCTGCACGTGGCTGCAACTCAGGAAAAGCCGCTGACCGACTCCGAACTCGCTGCCCTGCGCCGCCAGGGTTTTGCCGGCGATGAACTGAACGGGATGGTCCGGAACTTCCATGTCAGGGGGCTGCGGACGAAGCGTAGCGGGATTCCGGCGGACGCAACGCGGGCGCCGGATGTCCGGCGGGAGCCGGTGCTGCGTTTCTATCCGCCGCCGGATTCGGCGGCGGCAGGCGTGGGCGGCTACGATGCCCTTATTCCGCTGGCTCTGCTGGTGGATGTGCTGACCCTTCCGATACAGTTGCTTGGTTTTATCGTGCTCCTGATCGTTCCTGGCGGGAACCTCCCCTGATGCTTCGCCGACATCGGTCCGGCTGCGTTCATGGGCTTCGTCTGCCGGGAGTTCTTTTCTGGATTTGCGGGCCGCTCTCCGGTCTCGCGGCGGCGGCCGGACCGGCCCAGGAATGGCTGCCCGCCGCGAACCAGTCCTGCGATACGGTCTGCCAGGCGGCGGGCCGGGGCGCGCTGGAAACCGGCATGCGCCGCAACGAACACCCGTACTACGTCTGCCGGGCCGATGCGCATGGCGAGGGCAAGCGCGCCGGCAACAACGTGCGCCCGAATTGGGCGCAAGGCTGCTGGGTGGCTTGGGGCGGGCAGGAAATGCCGGTTACGCCTTACGAATGCCTGTGCATCGGGAAGGCGCCGCCTCCGAACCGGCCCGTGCCGCGAGAGAACCTGAAATTGCCGACGGCCTGGACGCAGCGGGAAGGGCGCGTGGTGCGCCTGAACGCGCAAGGCGAGGTCGAGTGCCTGGCCGCGAATGGCGCGGACTGCGACTATCGCAAGTCCATCGACGACCCGCAGCCCGGGTCCGGGACGCCGGCCACGCTTGCCTGTGGCGAGGACTACAAGGCGAAGCATGGCATCACGGGGTACGACGATCCGCGCCACTGGTGCTCCCGTGCCTTGCGGCAGATGCGTCCG
This sequence comes from Betaproteobacteria bacterium, assembly GCA_016192065.1. Taxonomy (GTDB): domain Bacteria; phylum Pseudomonadota; class Gammaproteobacteria; order Burkholderiales; family Casimicrobiaceae; genus JACPUX01. Next base: position 26,417 of record JACPUX010000058.1, on the reverse strand, counting down.
CAGGATGCGCGCGCCGGGATGTCGATCCTGCCGGTGGGGGAATGGCGCCTGGGCAGCCTGCTGGTGGATCGGGAAGGCAGGCCGATGGCCGATATGGATGTGTATCTGGGGCTGACGGCGGAAGGCGATGTGCAGTGCCTTTCCTGGAATGCCCACGATTGCGCCTGGGGGGACACCGGTGAAATCCGCAATCGCCAGGCCATCCGGCCGCTGGTTTGCGGCGCCATGCATTTGCGCGAATGGGGCATCGCCGGCTACGACAACCCGCGCCACTGGTGCGCGCGCGTGCGCGCGGCGTTGACGATGTAGAGCGAATGGGAATGATGGAAAAACCGCAGCCACCGACGTTCGGCCGTGCGCCGGACACTTCGGCGGCCCGCGACTGCCGCAATCCGGCGACCGGAAAAGGATACGGATTCCGGCGCGGAAGGTGGTTTCGTTCAAGGTCGCCGTCAGCGGATGAAATGTCACTGCCAGTGGGGCGGCTGTTGACGCAGGCGCTCCCGATTGCCCCAGTTCCGCGAACCGATGCGTTTCAGTAAGGATTGCGGCCGGCGAGGCCGCGGGGTGGCTTTGGCGTGCCTGGCGGTTGCGTCCGCGCTGGCGTGGTCGCTGGCCGCGCCGGACGGTACTTCGGTGCGGGAAGTCGTCGGGCGTGCCGGATGGTTGCTCGTCGTCGGGCTCGCGCGCGCGGGCTGGCGTGCGTGGCGGTGGCCGACGGAGGATCGCCTGCGCTTTTGCCTGCTGCGCCTGGCAGGATTTGTCGTGCTCTATGCGTGCCTGGTCGCTGGCGAATATCTGAACGGCGGCGTGCCCGAACCTCGACTCGGTTCGCTGCTGGCTGGCTGGCTGGGGCTGTCGCCCCGTGCGCCCTGGGTTGCACTGGCGCTGGCGGGATTCGGCCTGGGTGTCGGCGTTCCGCTTTGGCTGGGTCGCTCATGGCCGGATCTCCTGGAATCGTTGGGTGGGCGGCTGGAAGCGGCCTGCCTGCTGCCGTTGTGTTCGTTGCGCGGGCGCGGCGCGCGGCGTGCGCCGGCGGAAGCTGCCACTTGTACCGTTCGCGCCGCCGGCGTGCAGGGCGGCGCCGTTCCGGTCGCCGTATCGCAGCGGGACAAGCCGGCCCCCCCGGCCGGGCCGGTGGAGGTGATCGATCTTCCCTGGATACTGGCGAACCTCGATAAGCAGTATGGCGGCAGGCGCTCCGCCAGGCCGACGGCCGGACCGGCCCCTGCGGCGGCGCCGCCGGTGACGATGGATGTCGATGAAATCCGGCGGCGGGTGATGGCGATCCACGGCGGGCGCTTGCCCGGCCGCGCCCGGCGGGGCAATTCCGAACCGTCGGAGCGGGGCGTCTCCGGGGCGCCGGCGATGGAACGAATTCCGACGAGGGAGGCTGCGCGGGATGACCGGCCGGGCAGCAGCCAGGACGTGGCCCGCGAAGCAGTCTGTGACGGTCCGGCCGAGATGCCCCCGGAACATGCCGCGACAGGCGCGCTGTGGCCTGCCGCAACCCGGTTGCAGCCATTGCCGCGGCGCGTTGTACCGCCTGATCGGCCGCTTCGGACGGGCGCCGGCGGCAAGCCGGCAGTTGCCCAGGACGGCACGGTTTTGTACAGGGAACCCGCAATCGATGCGGCGGATGTGGCCTGCGCTCCGGTACGTCGATCGGGGGCGGTCGTCGCGTCGCCAGGCGGCGGGGGCGCGACCGTGTCTACTGCGGTCCTGGTCGGCTTGATCTTGCGCCGGGAGCCGGATCTCGACGAGATTGAGATCGAAGCGGTGGATCATGCCCCGGCTCGGGTTCGGCCATGCCCCCTCGCCGTCGAGCCGCATGGGGCGTCGCGTCCGCCCCCGGCGAGCGTGCCGCGGCTGCCTTTCGTTCCGGCAACGGTGCAGATGCCCGTCGCATGCATGACGGCTCCGCGCGAAGACAATGCGCGGGACTTGCCCGCCGATCCGCCAGCCCTGTCGGGCGTCGCCCTCGGCGCCCCGCCGCCGGACGAGCGGCCGGAGCCCCGGCCGCAGGCCGAGCCGCCGCGCAGTCCGCCGGACAACCCCTTCCGCCCGGGATTCGACGACGCTGCGTGCCTGCCGCCGCTTGCGCTGCTGCAGCCCGCCGATTCGGCTTTGGCGCCGATTGGCCAGGACGATCTGATCGACCAGGGCATCCTGATCGAGGAAAAGCTCGCCGAATTCCGCGTCAGGGTGAACGTGCTGGACGCCTATGCCGGCCCGGTCATCACGCGCTACGAGGTGCAGCCGGCGGTCGGGGTGCGCGGCGGGCAGGTCGCGAATCTGGTCAAGGATCTGGCGCGCGCGCTGGGCGTGGCCTCGATCCGCGTGGTCGAAACCATTCCGGGCAAGACCTGCATGGGGCTCGAACTTCCCAATCCGCGCCGGCAGATGATCCGCCTCTCGGAGGTGTTGTCGTCCGGGGTGTTTCAGTCGCATGCCTCGAAGCTGGCCATGGTGCTCGGCAAGGATATCGCCGGCGAGCCGGTGGTGGTCGATCTGGGCAAGGCGCCGCACCTGCTGGTGGCGGGAACGACCGGCTCGGGCAAATCGGTCGGCGTCAATGCCATGATCCTGTCGCTCTTGTACCGGGCGACGCCGGACGAGGTGCGCTTGGTGATGATCGACCCGAAGATGCTGGAACTGTCGGTCTACGACGGCATTCCGCATCTGCTGGCGCCGGTGGTTACCGACATGAAGCTCGCCGCCAACGCGCTGAACTGGTGCGTCGGCGAGATGGAGCGGCGCTACCGCCTGATGAGCGCGCTCGGCGTGCGCAATCTGGCCGGCTGCAACCAGAAGGTACGTGACGCCGCCGAGGCCGGGGTGCTGCTGGCCGATCCCTGCTCGATCACGCCGGACAACCCGGCGCCGCTTTCGCCGCTCCCCTACGTGGTGGTGGTGGTCGACGAGTTCGCCGATCTGATGATGGTGGCCGGCAAGAAGGTCGAGGAATTGATCGCGCGGTTGGCGCAGAAGGCGCGGGCCGCCGGCATCCATCTGATCCTGGCCACGCAGCGCCCCTCGGTCGACGTCATTACCGGGCTGATCAAGGCCAATATTCCGACGCGCATCGCCTTCCAGGTGTCATCGAAGATCGACAGCCGCACCATCCTCGACCAGATGGGGGCGGAATCGCTGCTCGGGCAGGGCGACATGCTCTACCTGCCGCCCGGCACCGGCTATCCGCAGCGCGTGCATGGCGCCTTCGTCGCCGACGAGGAGGTGCATGCCGTCGCCGAGCATCTGAAGCGGCTCGGTGCGCCCGACTATGTTGAAGGCGTGCTCGGCGGCGCGGCGGACGCCGACGGCGAGGGGGCGGAGGCGGAACGCTTCGGCGACGAGTCCGATCCGCTCTACGACGATGCCGTCGCCTTCGTGATCCGCTCCCGCCGCGCCTCGATTTCGGCGGTGCAGCGCCAGCTCCGCATCGGCTACAACCGCGCCGCCCGCCTCGTCGAGCAGATGGAAGCGTCCGGACTGGTCAGCCCGATGGAGAGCAACGGCAACCGGACGGTGCTGGTGCCGGCGCCGCCGGGGTGAGGCGTGGCGGTGGCTTTTTACATGCTTGCATCGAGAGGGGGAAGGAGTGGCGGGAAAGGGGATTTTTCGGGCGCCGGGTGCCGTGCTGGCCGGTGCGTTGTTCGCGTTGGCGCCGTACGGGATCGCCCGGACGCAGGGTGACGACGACGTCGAGGTCGCGTTCAGGCAGGCGCCGGTTGCCGCCGGGAGCGCCGGCAAGGAAACCGCGGGAGCTCAGGCCGACGTCGTCGAATACGCGGCCACCTATCGCAACCAGGGCAAGGTGCCCGCCGACTCGGTCCTGGCGAGCATCGCCGTTCCCGAGGGCATGCAGTACGTCGCCAGTAGCGCCAGGCCGGCCGAGTTCCTTGCCAGCCTGGACGGCCGGATGTATTACGCGCCGCCGCTGTTTCGCGTGGTGCGCCGCCCTGACGGCCGCGAGATGCGGGTCAAGGTTCCGGAAACCGACTACAGGGTGCTGGGCTGGAATCTCGATGCCATAGCGCCGGGGGCAACGGCGTCGGTGTCTGCCCGCTTTCGCCCGCGTCAGCCCGCCGGGACGGCGGGTAATGCAGCGATCAGCAGGCCGGATGAGCGATAGCGAGGTCGTGGAATGCGAAACGCCGGGAGTGTCGCTCGATATCCGCAGGGGGGCGGGCTTGTCGCGCGGCGATGTGGCGCGCGGGATGGGGTGAGCGTCGGTACCGTCGCCGGCGTCGAGACCGCCTTGCGCTGCATGCGCCGTACGCCGTCGTTGAGTTCGCTGCAATCGTTATGCCGAAGCCTGCGGCCGGCGGCTGGTGATCCGGTTGGAGTAGCCCGGCAGTCCGGAACAACCAAGGGGCATTACTCTATCAAGCAGGGCGCCGCCCCAATTTCCCTTTGCCGGTCTTCGTGAGATTGTGTAGATGGTCGTCGATCCCGTCGGCAATCCGGTCGGCATTGCCGGCATGAAGGTCGGGTTTCGCAGCGGAGGAAAATTATGTTCTTGACGAGAGATGGATGTCGGCTTTGGTTCGATCATCGCGGTCAGGGGGCGCAGGCGCTGGTTTTCCTCCATGACCTGATGATGAATTCGTGCGCGTGGGCGCCCCAGATCTACGGCTTCCAGGACAGGCACAAGGTTTATACCTTCGACTTCCGCGGGTTCGGCCGTTCGGACAAACCCGGGAGCGAGTGCAGCATTGAAACCCTGGTCGAAGACCTGCGCTTCATGCTCGGCGAACTTGAAATACACCGGCCGGTCCTCGTCGGCGCGGGGATGGGCGCGACGGTGGCCATGACCTATGCCGCATCGGCTCCCGGCGCCGTGTCCGGTCTTGTCCTGGCTGCCGCCACACCGTGCCTGGCGCAGCGACCGGATTTCAGGTGGGGGCTGCCGGAAACGGAGGTGGCGGGTCTGGTTGCGGGCTTGCGCGCCGATTTTCCCCGTGCCGCCGGCGACTACATCGGGCTGGTGTTCCCCGGAGTCTACAACCGGCGGGTAGCACGCACCATGCGGCGCGTCGTTGCTTTGGAAGCGGACCCCGTGGTTGCCTCGTCCTGCCTGAACGACCTCGCCGCGCTGGATCTGCGCCCGATGCTGCCGCGCATCCGGACGCCGGTCTCCGTGGTCAGCAGCTTCTCCGACCGGATCGCTCCGGTCTGGGCCGGCGCCTGGCTGGCCAATGCGCTCGGCACCGACAGGTTCCTTGTCGCGCCATCCGTCGGCCATGCCCCCTACCTTACCGCGGCGCGGTATTTCAACGATGCGCTGTCGTCGATTCTTGCCGGTTCTCCTGCGGAGGACTCGCCTGTGCCGGCGGTGGCCGCATACCGCGCGGTAGGGGCCATGAGTTGAGGCTGGAAGAGCGGACGATGGAAATTGCCAGGCGCCTCGCTGTCGGCGGCTTTCTGCTTCTGGGAGCAAGCGTGGCGGCGTCTGCCGCCGAGGCTCCGTCGGTGACACGGATGGCCGATGGCGGCTATCGCGTGATCGCCGTCGGCAATGCCGGAACGGATCCGGACCGCGTCGAACTGGCGATGCTGCATCAGGCTGCGGTCAGAACGCTGGAGGACGGTAAGGGCTACTTCCGGCTGGTGCGCGCCGATTTCCGGAACCGGCCCGACCCGTCCGGACGGCCGGCGAGGATGGTCGTCGGCGAGATCCGGCCCTGCGCGGAGCGCCAACCCGGCCTTGAGCGCGTCTTCGACGCGCAAGAGGTCGTCGCAAAACTCGGGCCCCGACTCGCCAACTGAAGGGCAGGGGCTACGAACCCGGACTCCGGCCATGCCTGGCGTCTGGCGTTTCGCATGGCGGGGCACGTCTGTCGTTCGTGCGCTGCACGAGCGGAAAAGAGCAGGAAAACAGTTTCACCCAATCCATTTATACGGAGCATAGATATGTTGTTGAAGACGAAAAGCGGTGTCGTTCATGCGGTGCTGGGGATTTGCCTCGGCCTTGGCGCCGTTGCCGCTCAGGCGCAGGTGCAGGACGATTCCGGCTACTGGCGCGATGCGCGCGGAGAGTACGCCAGGAGCGGTCATGGCCTGTGCTGGCGTAGCGGGTACTGGACGCCCGGAATGGCGGTCGCCGAGTGCGACCCCGATCTCGTCAAGAAGGCGGAAGCGCCCAAGCCGGTTCTGCTTGCCGAGGCGCCGAAGCCGGCACCCGGGAACTGCGACTTCGCCTACAGCCTGCAGAACGATGAAACCTTCGCCTTCGACAAGGCCGAATTGAACGCCGCCGCCAAGGCGGGGATCGACGGCCAGGTGATCGCTCGGCTGCCTTCCTGCAGTGCGGTGAAAGTCGTCCTGGTCACGGGCCATACCGACCGTCTCGGCTCGGAGGCGTACAACGAGAAGCTGTCGATGCAGCGTGCCGAGGCGGTCAAGTCCTATCTCGTCGGCAAGGGCGTCAAGGCCGAGTCGATCGAGACCGCCGGCAAGGGCGAATCCGCGCCGATCAAGGATTGCGACGCCAAGCTCAAGCGCAAGGCGCTCATCGCGTGTCTCGGGCCGAACCGCCGGACCGTCATCGAGGTTCGCGGGGCGGCGAAATAGTCGACGTTTGACCGACAGGCCTGAAAAGGCCTGTCGCCTGCCTCGCGTCGGCTGTCCGGCGTCGGCGAGGCGATCCGTTTCCGGGACGGGGATTCCGTCGTGAGCTTGGCCCGCGACTTGCGCTTCCCTCTCTTTGTTTCCTGAGAATTACCCGTCATGTCCCCGACTCTTCGCCGACGCGCCGCCGATTTCGCCCGCAAGCCCGGTCTCCGTCTTTTTGCGGCAGTTTTGAGTGCCGTTGTCCTTTTGTCGGGCTTGTTCGTCCACTTCTTTCTCCCGGACCTGATCAAGTCCCGAACGGAACGCTTCGTCGTCGAGGAACTGCATCGCCGGTTGTCCATCGCTGCCGTCGAGATCAACCCTTTCACCCTGGTCGTCAGGGCGCAGGGCGTGAAGCTCCTGGAGGCGCAGAGCGAGGCTGTATTCGCTGCCTTCGACTCCCTGGAGGCAAGGGTTTCCGCCGAATCGCTGTTCCGGCTCGCGCCGGTGGTCGCCGAGCTGAAATTGACCCGGCCCTATGTCCATCTGGTGCGAACCGATGCCCATCGCTACAACGTCGACGACCTCGTCGAGCTGATCGCGAAGCAGCCGCCTGCCGACGAACCGGTGCGCTTCTCCGTGTACAACATCGAGGTCGAAGGCGGTCGCATCGAGTTCGACGACCGGCCGCGGAAGACCACCCACACGGTGGCGGATATCCGGCTCGGGGTGCCCTTCGTCTCGTCGCTGCCGGCTTCGGTGGCGGTGTTCGTCGAGCCGCTGCTGAGCATGAAGGTGAACGGCACGCCGGTGCAGGTGAAGGGCAAGGTCCTTCCCTTCACTGAGTCCCGGGAAGCGGTGGCGAATCTGAGCCTGGAGGGGCTGGATCTGACCGACTACCTGGAATATCTGCCCTTCGAGCCGCGCTTCAAGGTACCCGGCGCCAGACTGGACCTGCGGCTGACCGCCAGTTTCCGGCAGCCGAAAGAGACGGCTCCCGCCTTGATGCTGGGGGGCAGCTTTACCTTCCGCGACGTCCAGGTCACCGACCTCGGGGGCAAGCCGGTCCTGAAGCTGCCCTTGCTGACGGCAAGCCTGGGCAATACCGACGTGTTCGCGGGGCGCTTCGAGATCGCGCGGGCGGTGGTGGTCGGCGTGCAGGCGGACGTGAGCCGCGGCCGCGACGGGGAGTTGAACGTAATGCGCCTGCTGCCGCCGGCCGGGGGCCGGGCCGCCGTTGCGGCGACCCGGCCCCCGGCGGTCAGCCTGGCGGTGGGAGAACTCGATATCCATGGCGCTGCGTTGCGCTATGCCGACGCGTATGGCGCGCGGCCTTTGAGCGTCGGCGTGGAAAAGCTCGATCTGGCGGTGCGCCAGGTGGCGGTCGATCCGGCCGGGCGGACGGTGAGCGTGGGCGAGATTGCCTCGGGCAGCGCCGGCATCGTGTTGCGCCAGGGCAAGCCGGGAGCGGCGACCGCGGTGGAGACGAAAGCAGCGTCCGCGGGCGGCAGAGAGAAACCGGCGGCAGGCCGGGCGGATGGGGACTACGCCATGAGCGTGGGCCGGCTGGCCGTCGACCACTGGAGCGTCCGGCTGGAGGACCGCAGCCTGCCCCGGCCGGCGGTCACCGTCGTGGCGCCCCTGAGCCTCTCATTTCAGGATTTGTCTACCGCCCGCTCGGCGCCGGGCAGGGTGGAGCTGAAGGCGACGGTCAACAACACCGGCCGCCTCGCGCTGAGCGGCGGCATCGGGCTCGCACCGCTGCAGGCCGACCTGGCGCTGGATCTGAAGGGCGTCGACATCCTCCCGCTGCAACCCTACATCACCGACCGGGTGAATCTGCTGGTCACCCGAGCCAGTCTGACCAGCAAGGGCCGGCTGCGGCTGGCGCAGGGCAACGATGGCACTTGGCAAGGCGGCTTCAAGGGGGCGCTGGCGGTCAGCGATCTGGCGGCGGTGGACAAGCTCGGCGCCAACGACTTCCTGCGCTGGAAGTCGCTTTCGCTCGCCGGCCTGGACCTGCGGCTGGCCCCCTTCGCCCTGGCGGCGGATCAGGTCGCCGTGAAGAATTTCTTTGCCCGGGTGATCGTCGATGGCGCGGGCCGCATCAACCTGCAGGACATCGTCCGCAGCGATGCCGACGCGCACGACGCGCCGGCCGGGGCGGCTGCACCGACACCGGAAAATGGCAAGGTCCCGGGCGAGGTGCCGCCGATCAAGGTCGGCAAGCTGACGCTGCAGGGCGGCAGCGTGCGCTTCACCGACAACTTCATCAAACCCAACTACACGGCCAACCTGATGGAACTGGGCGGCACGGTGACCGACCTGTCGTCGGATGCGTCCTCCGCCGCCGGCGTTGACCTGCGCGGCCAGGTCAACGGCGCGCCGCTCGGCATCGCCGGCCGGATCAATCCGCTCAAGGGCGATCTTTTCCTCGACCTCAAGGCCGATGTCCGGGGCATGGAACTGGCGCCGATGTCGCCCTATTCCGGCAAATACGTGGGCTACGGCATCGACAAGGGCAAGCTCTCCTTCGAGGTGGCCTACAAGATGGAAAACCGCGAGCTTGCCGCACAGAACCGCCTGATCCTGGACCAGCTCACCTTCGGCGAGAAGGTCGACAGTCCCGACGCCGCCGATCTGCCGGTGCATCTGGCCGTGGCGCTGCTGCGTGATCGCCACGGCGTCATCGACATCGACCTGCCGATCGGCGGTTCGCTGGACGATCCGCAGTTCTCGGTCGGAAGCCTCGTCGTCAAGGTGATCGTCAATCTCATCAGCAAGGCCGTCACCGCGCCTTTTGCCCTGCTCGGTTCAATGTTCGGCGGTGGCGAGGAACTGGCGTGGCTGGAATTCGATCCCGGCAGCGCCGCCATCGCGCCGGCGGGGGAGGGCAAGCTGCAGTCGCTGGCCAAGGCGCTCGTCGACCGACCCGCGCTCAAACTGGAAATTTCCGGCGGCGTCGATTTCGGGGCGGATCGCGAGGGCCTCAAGCGCGCCACCATCGAGCGCAAGGCGAGGGCGCTGAGGCTGAAGGATCTGGTGGCGAAAGGCCAGTCCGCCGACGTGGATGGCGTCACGGTAAGCCGCGACGAATACCCGGCCCTGCTGGCTCGGGCGTACAAGGCCGAGAAATTCCCGAAGCCGCGCAACCTGATCGGCTTGCAGAAGGATCTGCCGGTGGGGGAAATGGAAAAACTGATGATCGCCAACGCCGAGGTGGGCGACGACGACCTGAAAGCCCTTGGCAACCAGCGCGCCCTGGCAACGAAGGAATGGTTGTTGAAAAACGGCCAAGTGCCGGCGGAGCGGGTGTTCATCGTCGGGACAAAATCCACCGGTGTCCCCGATGGAGAATCCGGGACGAAAGCGAACCGGGTGATGTTTTCTCTGCGGTAGGTGTCGGTTTCCGGCGGGTCGATTCGAACGGCGCTGGCCGCGAAAATCGAAGACGGGAAGTCGCCGATGGACGGATTCAAGGCGGCACTCTCCCTCGGTCCGGCGTGGCGTTCCTGTGTCGACCAAGGGTGAATACCCTATTGCACGGGGATTCGTCCGGATTTTTGTTTTGCGGCCTAACGCTAATATTGCTCACGAGCATGCCGAAAGTGAATGAGGACGCGCCGGTTGCCGTTGCTCCGGTGACGATTCTCGGGAATCTCTGCGTGTCGGGGGGCGTTCGTCCCGTGTGCGGATGGGGGGTGAGAGATGGTGGCACTGAACAGATGGGGGCGATTCGTCGGCCTGGTCGGGCATGCTTCGAGCCGCGGGTGGCGGGTCCGGGCCTTGTTGGCCGGTTTCCTGGTGCAGCGATGACCGTGATTGATCTGGCGCTTGCTGTCCTCGTTGGCTTCATCGCGGGCAGGGTGCTCGGCCATTGGCAACTGCTAAGGCAGGAGAATGAGTGGCTTGCGGCGATGCGCCGCCTGCGGGATCTCGATTGCTTGTCGCCCCCGGCGCCAAAGGTTGAAGAAATAGTGATGCGCTATGAATCGAATGCAACGGTCGCCGACGCCGCCTGCCCGTCCCGGTTCAGGCGGCGTCGGCAACAGGGCTTTCAATGAGGCCGCATCTTTCAATCTTCTTCCGGCTCCTGTTGCTGTCACTCGTGGCGCGTCAGTCGGTTTTCCCCGCCTGGGCGGATGAACCGGAAGAACTGGCTACTCCCCGCTTTTCGTTGCGCGGCTTCGGCACGCTGGGCATGGCGCGTTCGTCTTCGGATCAGGCGGATTTTGTCCGTGATCTCTCGCAGCCGGACGGGTCACGCGGGCAGTGGACCGGCAAGGTCGATTCGCTGCTCGGGGTGCAGGCCAACTACCGTTTCGACGATCGACTGGAGGGGGTGGTGCAAGTCGCCAGTCGCTATCGTTACGACAAGAGTTTCCGGCCCGAGGTCGGCTGGGCGTTCCTGAAATACGATCCGGACCCGGGCCTGAGCCTGCGGGCCGGCCGCATCGGTACCGAGTTCTACATGCTGGCCGATTCGCGTCTGATCGGTTATTCCTATCTTCCCGTTCGTCCGCCCACCGACTATTTCACACCGTTGCCGATTTATTACATGAACGGCGGCGATGCCACCCTGACCGTTCCGGTAGCGCCGGGGCTGGCGAAGTTCAAGGCGTTCTACGGCGTCGCCGGCGAGAAAATACCCATCGCCGACTGGGTCTGGGACTTCTCCGGCTCGCGGATGTTCGGTGGCTACGTCGACTACCTGCAGGGCGCGTGGCAATGGCGGTTGTCCTACGCTCAATTGCGCTTTCGCCACGATTTCCCCATCAATGAGGTGCGCGGCGGGCTGCGCCTTACCGGGGTGCCGTCGGCGATTGCCGCGGCCGACGCCTTGTCGGTCGCCGACCGGCGCGCGCACTACTACTCGGCCGGAGTGGTCTACGACAAGGGGCCGGTTCAGGCGCAGCTGATGTTCAGCCGCACGACGCAGGAGAGCGCATTGTTCGAAGGCTCCAGCGCAGGCTATGGCTTGCTCGCCTACCGCGTTTCTTCGCTGACGCCTTATCTCGGGTTTTCGCGCGTCAGGTCGAGCGCCAATCCTCTGACGACGGGCCTGCCCGACGCCGTTCCGCCGTTCGCGGCGCTGAACGGCGGGGTGGCGGCGATCATGCGCCAAACGCATGTCGATCAGCGCACCTTGTTTGCCGGCGTGCGCTGGGACGTTCGGCCCAACGTCGCCGTGAAGCTCCAGTGGGACCGGGTGCGCGGTGAGCCGGGCAGCGTCGCCTTCCAGCAGGGGGAAAGTCCGGCCTGGAACGGCCGGACGGATGTGCTGAGCCTGACGCTGGACTTCGTTTTTTAGGCAGCCTCATGAAACTGTTCGCCCGGATTCTTGCGCTGCTCTCGTTCCTGCCGTGCGCGGCTGGTGCCGGCGAGGTCGTGGTGGTCGCCAATGCGGCGAGCGGCGTCGGCAGGTTGAGCCGGGAGCAGGTGGTCAATATTTTTCTCGGCCGCTTCCGTCAGTTTCCCTCGGGCCTGCCGGCCGAGCCGATTGACCAGCCCGACGGCAGTCCGCTGAAAGCGCGCTTCTACCGCCTGCTGGTCGACAAGGACATGGCCGAAATCAATGCCTATTGGGCCCGCCTTGTTTTCTCTGGCCGAACGTTGCCGCCCCTGAAAACGGAGAATTCCGGAGAGGTTCTGCATCTGCTGGCTTCCAGAAAAGGCGGCATCGCCTATGTGGACCGCGCCTCGGTGGATCAACGGCTGACGATCGTATTCAGCCCGGACCATGATCAGTAGGCAGCGTCCTGTTCGCCCGCATTGCCGGGGGCTCCTCCCAAAGACGGCTTTCACCATCGTCTGGATGGCCGTCGTGGCAGGTGGCTTGTCCCTCGCGGTCACCATGGCAGTGACGCGCGACCGGGCGGAGACGAATTCTGCCCGGGAACTGGGCGAATTGCTTGACACCGTGGAGAGCACGGTGCAAATCGCGTGCTTTGTCGAAGATCAGGCGCTGGCCGCCGAAGTGGTGCGCGGCATGCTCAAGAACAGCAAGGTGCTGGGCGTGGCGATCCGCGCCAACAATCGCGAACTGGCGAGCAGATACCGGGCTTCGCCCGGCGCTGCCGATACCGCCGAATCCTCCGAATTCGTCAGTTCGGCTGCCGACGGGCGATTGGTCCGGAGCGTCGCGTCTCCGTTCGATCCGGCGCAGATCGTCGGCGAGATCGTTCTTGATCCCGATCCGGCAGCCATTTCCCGACGCGTTGCCGACGACGCGCAATTTGTTGGCCTGTTGCTTGGCGCGCAGTGGCTGGTGATTGGCGGCGGCTTGCTGGTGCTGGTGTTGTTGAACGTGGTGCGGCCGATCAAGGTCATTTCGGACCGCTTGCACCGGATGGATGCCGAGGTCGGCGAGCGCTTGAGTCCGCCCGCCGGGCAGGAGGGTACGGAAATCGGTCGCCTGGTTGGCGATATCAATACATTGGCATCTCGCCTGGTTGTCGCCATCGGTCATGCGACCGAGCAAACCCGGCAACTGCAGGAGGCAAAGGGGCAGGTCGACGCGCAGGCCCGGCAACTCGAAGCGAAAAACGCCGCCCTCGCGCGGGCCATGCAGGTGCAGGAAGAAGTGGAACGCATCGCGCGGCACGACCTGAAGACCCCCTTGAACAGCATTGCCGCGATTCCCGCCCTGCTGCGCCGAAACCGGCAGCCGGACGAAGCGGAAGAAGCGCTGCTGTCGATGATCGAAAGCTCGGCCAGGCGGGTTCTGCGCATGGTCAGCCTGTCGCTCGATCTGTTCCGGATGGAGGAAGGCAGCTACGCCTTCAGTCCCAAGGCGTTCGATATCGCCGCTCTCGTACGGGGCGTAACGCGGGAACTGGCGGAAGAAGCACGGGCAAAGGCCGTCGATTTCCGGATCGGCGGGAGCGAGCCGCCGGTGTTCGTGCGCGCCGAGGAAACCCTCTGCTACTCGATTCTCGCCAATCTGCTGAAGAATGCGGTCGAGGCTGCGCCGGAGGGGACGACGGTGGACGTTTCGGTCGAGGCCGGCGATCCGGTCCGGTTGCGCCTTCACAACGACGGCGCCGTGCCGCTGCCGGTGCGCGCCTCGTTCTTCGAGAAATACGCCACCTACGGCAAAAGCCGGGGCACCGGGCTGGGCACCTATTCCGCGCGTCTGATGGCGCGCGTCCAGCACGGCGAACTGACGATGGAAACCTCGGAGACGGCGGGGACCACACTGGACCTGGAACTGTTGCCATTGCCGGAATGGGATGTGCCCCGCGAAGAGCCGGGCGCAGGCCCCGTTGTTCCGACAGCTTCGCCCGGTGCCGGCGAGACGGTCCCGGCGCTGCACATCCTGCTGGTCGACGATGACCCGGACAACATGCTGATCATGAAGCTGTTCCTGCCGAGTCCGCCGCTGGAAGTCGAAACGGCAGTCAACGGCCGCGAGGCGGTCGAGGCATGCCGGGTGCGGCGCCCGGACGTCGTTTTCATGGATCTCGAAATGCCGGTCATGGGAGGCTTCGAAGCGCTGAAGCGGATCCGTGAATTGCAGGCAGAGCGGGGGGAGGCGCCGAGCCGGATCGTCGCCTTTTCCGCCCATGACGACGAAGCCAGCCGGCGGCGCAGCGTCGCCGCCGGCTTCGATCTGCATCTCAGCAAGCCCAGCTCGCAGAACGAAATCCTGGCGCTTCTGGCCGGAAGCGGGTTCCGCAGTCGCAGCGCCGATGTCGTACCCGAAGTGCTGCCGGAGACGACCGTGTGGGTCGACGAAGACCTGTTCGAGGCGATCCCCGGCTTTCTCGAATCGCGGCGCGCCCTGGCTGCGCTGTTGCGCCAGTCGCTTCGGGCCGGGGACCGGGAGTCCTTGCGCCAATTGGCGCACAAGCTCAAAGGGAGCTTCGGCATGTACGGCTTCAAGTGGGCGGCGCAAATCTGCCGCGAGCTTGAAGACAAGCATCGGAGCGCCGACCTTAAATTGCTTGCCTTGCAAGTCGACGCGCTCGACCAGCATCTGGCGCATGTCAAAGTCCGTCCACGCGCCCAGGGGCGCGATGTTTCCCATTGATAAAACCGAGGTTGAAAATGATGTCCACCAGAAAAAAGATTCTTGTGATCGACGACGACGAAGCGGTATTCGGCTATCTGCAAACGAAAATCGGTTGCCTGTACGACCTGGTCACCACGACGGAGGCGGGGCTGGCTGTGGATCTCGCCGTGCGGGTAGAGCCCGATCTGATCCTGTGCGACATCGACATGCCGGATATCAACGGCGGCGAGCTTTCCGTCAAGTTTCGCGAGTGCGAATACACCAGGCACATTCCGTTCGCGTATCTGACCTCGTTCGTCTCGCCGCGCGAGGTGCGCGATCTGCGGGGCAACGTCGGCGGTCGCCACGGCATCGCCAAGGCCACTCCGGCGCCGGAAATGATCGAAATGATCGAGCAGTTGCTGCAATGACAGTCGCTCCATCCGGTTGGACCGGACGCCATTCGATAAACACCGAGGTTGAAAGTGATGTCTCCCAAAAAAAAGATTCTTGTCATCGACGACGACGAAGCCGTATTGAGCTATCTGCAGCAGACGCTCGGGCCATTGTATGACGTGGTTGCGACGACGGAGCCGGGGCTGGCCGTGGATCTCGCGCTGCGGTTGGAGCCCGATTTGATTCTGTGCGACATCGACATGCCGGACGTCAATGGCGGGGAACTTTCTTGCCGATTTTTCGCGTGTGAAGATACGCGGGAAATCCCGTTTGCATATTTGACGTCGTTCGTCTTGCCAGAAGAGGTTTGCGCTCCCCATGGGAACATCGTCGTCCGCCGCAGCATTGCCAAAGCAACCCCGGCTTCCGAGATGATCCGGATGATCGAGCAGATGTTGCATTAACGCTGTTCTGGTGCCCTGACGGCCGATTACGAAATGGATGAGTACGAAACGTTGGGCAGACTGCTGGATATCCGCCGGGAAACGGGGTTGACGCGCGGCGAAGTCGCTCGGCGAATGGGGGTGAGTGTTGGCGGCGTCGCCAGCGTCGAGGCCGCCTTGCGCAGCATGCGGCAGGCTCCCTCGCTGAGGGTCTTGCAGCTTTATGCCGAAGCCTGCGGCCGCCGGCTGGTGATCCGGCTTGAGTAGCAGGGGTTGGTCATTCCGGTGCGCGCGCTCTGCCGGGCAGCGGGGCAGGTTATAGGTCCCTGGGCGGCGGGGTGTCGCCATGGGCGGCGTAATGGGCGGTCATGATCCGGACCAGGTCGACCAGGTTGCTGACGCCCATTTTCGCCATCAGCCGGCCGCGATGCGCCTCGACGGTCTTGTGGCTGATACCCAGCAGCCTGGCGATGTCCTTGTTGCTCTTGCCAGCGACTACCAGGCCGATGATCTCCTGCTCGCGCGCGGTGAGGTTCTTCAGCCGCTCGATCAGGTCCTCGTCGGCGTTCCGATGCAGGCGGTTCAGCGCGTCATGTTCCAGCGCGCTTTGCACGCAATCGAGAAACCTCTGGTTGTTGTAGGGCTTCTCCAGAAAGTCGAAGGCACCGTCCTTCAGCGCCTGGACTGCCATCGGTACGTCCCCGTGCGCGGACAGGAAGATGATGGGCGTGCGCACGCCCATGTTGTGCAGGCGTTTCATCAGTTCCAGCCCGCTCATTCCCGGCATGCGCACATCGAGTACGATGCAGCCGTGCCGGTCGTCGGTGTGCGCGGCGAGGAAGGCGTGACCCGATTCGAAAGTCTGCACGGGGATCCGCACCGATTCGAGCAGCCACTTCAGGGAGTTTCTGACCGAAATTTCGTCGTCGACCACGAATACGGTTTGCTGCTGGTTCGTCACGGTGTTTCTCCCGATGGCAGTATGACTTCGAACGAGGCGCCCCCCAGCCAGCTTTCGCCCAGCCGAATCTTGCCGCCCTGCGTCTCGATGAGCGAGCAGCAGATGGCGAGACCGAAGCCCATTCCCTTGTCCTTGGTAGTGAAAAACGGCTCGAAAATCGATTCGCGAAGGTAGGGCGGCACGCCCGGGCCGTTGTCCGCAACCGCGACGACGACGGTGTTCCGGGCGCTTTCGAGGCAGGAAATTTCCACTGTTTTCGGCCGGCCGGAGGTCCCGGCCATCGCTTCGAAGGCGTTCTTGACGAGGTTGACGATGACTTGCTCGAACTCGACGCGGTCGACCAGAATTTTCAGCGGACGTTCGGTGCGCCGGATGCGCAAGGTCACTTCCTGGCGGCGTGCTTCGGCGTCGAGGAAGGCAGCGATTTCGTTGAGAACCTGATTGATGTTGTGCAGGCGCTTCTCCGGGGGGCGCTTGTGCAGGAAACGGCGCACGCGGCGCACGATCTCTCCGGCCTGTTCGGCATTGCGCACCGCTTGCACGAGCCCGTGCCGTAATTCCTCCGGCGTCGCGTTGCCGGTTGCCAGTCGCAGCAGGCAACCATGGACGTAGTTCAGCATCGACGCCAGCGGCTGCCCAAGCTCGTGGGCCAGCGACGATACCATTTCGCCGGCGGTATTGATGCGCGCCATGCGGGCCAGTTCCGCCTGCTGTCCTTGGTGTTTCTCTTCGATGCGCCGCCGTGCCTGCATTTCGGCCTGAAGCATCCGGTTTGCCGCCTCCAGCCTGGCCGTCCGCTGCTCGACGCGGGTTTCGAGTTCCTGGTGGGCGCTGGCCAAGGCCAGTTCGGCCCGCTTGCGATCATCGATGTCCTGAAAAATCCAGACGGTCTCGACGACCCCGGCGGTTGCCGCCGGGCCGACGATCGTCCCGCTGAAACCGCACCAGAAGCACTCTCCCGACTTTCGCCGCATCAGCACCTCGCCCCCGAACTCGCGCTTCTGCTTCAAAGCGGTAAAAGCGGCGTCGCCGGCGAGTTCGTAGTCGGTGTCGGAGGGGAACAGCATGCGTGCCGAAACCCCGTTCAGCTCTTCCGGCGAGTAGCCGAAGATTTCCCCGCAACGCGGGTTGCTGCGCGTGATGACGCGGTTGCGCGTGAAGGCGATGCCGACGAAGGCGTTGTTGAAGATGGTTTCGTATTCCATCAGTGGCTCGCAGCTGTCGGGGACGGGGCAAATCACAACGGGATGCTTCTTCCGCATGAGTTGAATTTCGCGAGGTGGTTGAGGGTTTCCGTCAAATCCTTCATCTGCGGGATTTTGCCACCGGGCATTGCCGAAACGTATCCCGGTTGCGCCCTTGTGTCCATAGCGGGCACACCCTCTACCGATGGTGGTTGTAGCTTGGCGGTTGTGGCGGGCGCCCGTGTGCGTCGCCGGGTGGCGCCGCCGCAATGCGAGCGATTGTCCGTCTTATTTGCTGCGTTGAATCCGCTTAGGCTTTGCATCGTTGGCTGTGGAGGTGCGTGCTGCCTGCAGCCGGCGACTGGTTGGCGTGCACGTGGGGGAGGTCGGATCGCATGTCCGATATCGGGTTGATCAATGTTTTGCGATGAGGTGGTCAGATGCTGCTCAGGATAGAAACGGTTTCCACCGGGAATCCCGATGCCACGCCGGAAGGGCCTGCCAATAGCCTGAAGGAGCTGGCCGTCGCCGTGGACGAGCTGCAGCGGATAGCATCGTTCCGGGACGCGCAGTCGCTGCCGGTTGTCTTCGAACAGGTGAACAGACTCGGCGCGAGAGCGGCGGCGAGCCTCGACGATTTGTGGCTGCGCTGCATCGATGCCCGTTCCGGTTTCTCGGTGGCCTATCTCTCGGCGACGGCAAAGCAGCTAGCTTATGCCTTGCTCGATGTTTTTGCGGCCTGCCTCAAGCATCCGGAAGTTGTCGATGGCGCGTCCGGCGATGCGCCTCCCGGCGTTTTTGCCGCGAATGTCATGCGCGTTGCCCGGTGCTGCGCCAAATGGTCGTGGCTGCGCTACGAACAGCCGCCTTCGCACTTGTGGCTGCGTGCAGGCTACTTCCACGAGCGTGTCGAGCGTTGGGAGGCGAGTCGCGCCGGCAACGGCGTGCCGGTCGCTACTCCTTGTCTATTGACGGTTGAGCGGGACTACCTGGCGATGCTCCTGCTCGACTGGCTGCGCCCGAATTCCTTGTCGCTGCCTGCCCTCTCCTTGCTCGACGGCTCACTCGACGACTGTCTCGACGGGATTCGGCTGGAGAAAGCGCCTGGCGGGAGTCCGGTCGCGCTGTTGAATCCCGTGTCGGGCCGTCTGGAACGCTACGGCGGGGACGGTCGGCTGCCGCAGGGGGGGAAGTGTCGACTCGTGCCGGTGAGCGAGGTGCTGGAGCGCCTGGAGGCGTTTTTGTCCCGGCATGGCAGCGACGGAAGCGAGGCGCAGCACGAGGCTGCTCATGCCGTAGCCGTGCGGGGGGCAGGGTGGCAGGACGGCCGCCGGCCGGCGCGCGGCGGTCGGCGCGTCGGGGCGGTGCGCTCGGCGTATCTGTCGTGCAGGTTCGGTCCCGTCTCGGCCCTGGTGCGGAGGGGAGGGGTCCGAAGCCTCTCCGACAGCGCAAGCGGGTTCAAGGAGTGCGTCGTCCTCGACGTCAGCGAGCATGGCTGCCGTATCTCCTTGCCGTCCGCCGCCGCTGACGTCGGGGTCGGTGCCCTGGTCGCCACGGTTTGCCCGCACAAGGGTGAAATTTCCCTGGGAACAACGCGGTGGATGAAGCGCAACGGCGCGGAAAGCGCCGAACTCGGAGTGGAAATTCTTCGCGGTTCGGTCTTTGCGTTCCCCGCCATCGGGGCCGGGGCCGAGCATTCGCTCGATCATGGCGCCCGAGTCGTGCTGGTGCTGGAGCAGACGGAGCGTGGCGAGGAAGAGGACGGCGCAGCGCACCTGTCGGTCTTCGTGCCGAAGGATTTTCTTGCCGCCGATGGCGGTATCCGCCTGCTCAATTCGACCATCGTCCTGGAAAGGACGGCTCTGGTCGAAGCCGGCCCCGATTTCGACCGGTATTTGTGCCGGATCAGGGAGGGAGAATGAATACGGCGAATTTTCGGGAAGTCGAGGCGATCGTGGCGAACGCTCCGGTGGGCGTTCTGGTGACGCGCGACCGCCGCATTACGCGCTATAACCGCAAGTTTGCGGAGATGTTCGGTTTTGCCGGCGAGGCGGGCGTCGGCCAGGCCGCATCCGTCCTCTATCCGTCGCCGGAAGCCTACGATGCGCTGGGGGCGCAGGCGGTGCCGCTGCTCTCTGCCGGCAAGCCGCTGCAAACCGAACTGACCATGCGCCGCCAGGACGACACGGTCTTCTGGGTCGAACTTACCGGCTATGTCCTCGATACGGAGAATGCCGCCGAAGGAACCGTCTGGTTCCTGGAGGATCGCAGCGCCTGGCAGGCGGCGCAGGCCGCACTGCAGCAAGCGTTGCTGGAGAACGAAGCGATCCTCGACAACGCGCAGGCCGGCATCGCGGTGATCGAGAATCGCCACGTCGTCCGCTGCAACCGGCGCATGGAAGAAATCTTCGGGTATCCGCCGGGGGGCTTGTCCGGGCGCTCGGTGCGCGCATTTTATTTTTCCGCGCAGGAGTTCGAGGCCGCCGGCAAGGAGATCTACCGGATTCTCGGCGAGTGCGGCGTGTATTCGGGCGAGATCGCCATGCGCAGCATGGATAGCCGCAGCCTGTGGTGCCATGTCAGCGCCCGTGCGCTGGAGCCGGCCAGTCCGCTCGGCAAATCGATCTGGATTTTCGACGACGTGACCGAGCGCAAGGCGGCCGAAAAAGCGCTGGCGGAAGCCAAGGCCAGGGCGGAGGCGGCGGCCGAGGCGAAGTCGATGTTCCTGGCCAACATGAGCCACGAGATCCGCACGCCGATGAACGCCATCATCGGCCTGTCGCACCTGGCGCAGAAAACGGAGTTGACGGCACGCCAGCGCGACTATGTGAAGAAGATCCACAACGCCGGAACGGCGCTGCTGGGGATCATCAACGACATCCTCGATTTCTCCAAGATCGAGGCCGGGCAGATCGACCTCGAATGCATCGATTTTTGCCTCGACGATGTGCTCGACAACGTCGCCGTCGTCGTCGGCCAGCGTGCCCAGGACAAGGGCCTCGAATTGCTCTTCGACCTGCCGCCGGACGTGCCGCGCTTTTTGCGCGGCGATCCGTTGCGGCTGTCGCAGGTGCTGACCAACCTCGTCTCCAATGCCGTCAAGTTTACCGAGGCGGGAACGATTACCGTCGCCTTCGAGCTATGCGATTCCGTGGCGCCGAAAGTCAAGCTGCGTTTCGAGGTTCGGGATACGGGGATCGGCATGAGCGAAGCGCAGATGTCACGGCTGTTTCAGCCGTTCTCGCAGGCGGACGGGTCGACCACCCGCAAATACGGGGGCACCGGCCTCGGCTTGTCGATCTGCAAGCGGCTGGTGGAACTGATGGGGGGCGAGATCGGCGTTGCCTCCGTCCCCGGAAAAGGCAGCGCTTTCTTCTTTTCGGCCTGGTTCGAACCCGGCAACGGTGACGTCGGCAAGAAACGCAGGGTATTGCCCGCTCACCTCGGCGGCATGCGCGCGCTGGTGGTCGACGACAATGCGGCTGCGCGCGATGTTCTGCTCAGGGCGCTTGAATCCTTCGGACTGCGCGTCGACGCGGTGGCCTCCGGCGAGGAAGCGCTGGCGGCAGTCGTCGTCGCGGCCTCCCTGAAGGATCCTTATCGCGTCGCTTTCATCGACTGGCGCATGTCCGGGCTGGACGGCATCGAAACCGTCCAGTCGGTCAGGAACGATCCACGGCTGAGTGCGCTGCCCGCATTCGTTCTCGTCTCGGCGTTCAGCCGCGAGGACGTTCGCATTCGCGCCGAGCAGAGCGGCATCGACCTGTTCCTCGTCAAGCCGGTCAGTCCTTCGGCGCTCGAAGATACGCTGGTGACGCTGTTTCCGCCGGCCGAAGGCGAAATCGCCGGCGACGTTGCGCGCGGGCTCCAGCCGACGCCGCCGGAACTGAGCCGGCTGCGCGTGCTTCTCGCCGAGGACAACGAGATCAACCAGCAGATTGCCGTCGAATTGCTCGAATCGGCAGGCGCGTCGGTCGATGTCGTCGGCAACGGGCGCGAGGCGGTGGACAAGCTGGTGCAGGGGGGTGTTTACGACATTGTGCTCATGGATCTGCAGATGCCGGTGATGGGAGGGCACGAGGCGACGCGCCTGATCCGCGCCGATCCGCGCTTCGCCGATCTGCCGATCGTCGCCATGACCGCGCACGCCATGGCCGACGAGCGTCAACGTTGCTTTGATTCCGGCATGAACGACCATCTGGCCAAGCCGATCGATCCCGACGAACTGTTCCGGACCTTGGCCCGCTACGGCGCCTGCCGTGGCGCCGAGGCGGCGGTGCCGGTGGCGGCGCCGGAAGCCGATCCGCTGTTCGCCGTGCCCGGGCTGGATGCCGCGGCCGGGTTGCGGCGCACGGGCGGGAAGATGGACTTCTACCGCAAACTGCTGCGCCAGTTCCTGCACAGCCAGAGGCTGGTTGTCCATGACATCCATGTCGCATTGGCGGCGGCAAATTTCCAGCTGGCGGCGCGGCTGGCCCACACGCTCAAGGGCGTTGCCGGCAACATCGGGGCCATGCCGTTGTCGCAGGCCGCTGCCGAGGTGGATGATGCCATTCGGGAAAGTCCTCGGGGGAAGGCGCTCAAGTTGCGCTTGATGCGTCTGGATGATGCCCTGGATGATCTCTGTACGGCGCTTGCCGCTGCGTTTGGCGCGGACGAGATTGCCGGTGCCGGCGCACGAGGCTCGCCAGCCCAGGTTGTCGGGGTGCTGACGACCGCGCTGCAGCGGAACGACGGCGAGGTTGCCGATTACTTTGATGCGCATGCCGACATCTTGCGCGAAATCCTGCCGGGTTCCGATTTTGCCGCCTTGACGACGGCGGTCCGGAACTACGATTTTGCCGCCGCGCTGGCACTGCTTGGCGCGCTTCCGGACGCTTGCCGGCAACCGGCGACGGGAGGCGAATCGTGAGCGGGATTTTCGATTCCGCGCCCCGGCAAACCGTCTTGATCGTCGACGACACGCCGGACAACGTCCGGCTCGTGGCGAGCCTGTTGAAGGAGCTTTATCAAACACGGGTGGCGACCGACGGCGAGCGGGCGCTGCAGCTTGCCGCTGCCAGCCCGCAGCCCGATCTGGTGTTGCTGGACGTCGAGATGCCGGGCATGGACGGCTACGAGGTTTGCGCCCGCCTGAAGGCGGACCCGCCGACGGCGGCTATCCCCGTCGTGTTCCTGACCGCGCGCAGCAAGGTCGAGGAAGAAGAGCGGGGCTTGCGGCTGGGCGCCGTCGATTACATCGCCAAGCCGATCAGTCCGCCGATCCTGCTGGCGCGCGTCCGGACGCACCTGGCGCTGAGGAATGCGCGCCGCTTCCTTGAGGACAAGAACGCCTGGCTCGAGGCGGAAGTGGCGCGGCGAATGCAGGAACTCGGTGCCGTCCAGGACTTGACCATTCTGGCGATGGCGCTGATCACCGAACGGCGGGACAACGAAACCGGCAGCCATATCCGCCGCACGCAGCACTACGTCCGGCTGCTGGCGCGGCAACTCAGGCTGCATCCGCACTTCGCCGGTTTTTTCGACGATGCGACGATCGAGCTGCTCTACAAGTCGGCGGCCTTGCACGACATCGGCAAGGTCGGCGTTCCCGATGCCATCCTGCGCAAGCCGGGTGCGCTCACTGCGGAAGAGTTCGCGGTAATGAAGACGCACACCATCATCGGGCGCGACACGTTGCTGGAAGTGGAGCGCGAGGTCGGACAACCCAGCTCGTTCCTGCGCTTTGCCCGGGAGATCGCCTGTTCCCACCATGAAAGGTGGGACGGAACGGGCTACCCCGAAGGCTTGCGCGGCGAGGCGATTCCATTCGCAGCGCGCTTGATGGCGGTTGCGGATGTCTACGATGCCCTCGTTACCCGCCGCGTCTACAAACCCGCCTTGCCCCACGAGCAGGCACTGGTGATAGTCCGTGAAGGCCGGGGAAAGCACTTCGATCCCGACGTGGTCGATGCTTTTATCGCGATCGAGCATGAAGTCAGAGAAATCGCGGCGCGGCTTGCCGATAGCGAGCTGCCGCCCGAGGCCGACAAAAATGATCGGCCATGAGAAAGGAAGTCGATATGAACATTTTTCGTCAATTGAGCGTCCGCAAAAACCTTTTCCTGCTCCTCGGCGTCGCGGCGCTGGGCCTCGTCGCCGTCTCGCTGGTGGCGATGTCGCTGTCCCGTCAAGGGCTCTATGCCGATCGCCAGGAGAAGGTGAAGCAGTTCGTCGATCTTCCCTTCGGCATCCTGGCCCATTTCCATTCGCTTGAGACGCAGGGGGCGTTGGGGCGGGATGAAGCCCAGAAACAGGCGAAGCAGATGATCCGCCAGCTGCGCTTCGACGGCGACAACTACTTCTGGATGAACGACCTGCAGCAGGTAATGGTGCTTCATCCGGCCAAGCCGGAACTGGAGGACAAGGATCTGTCCGGCCTCAAGGACCCCGACGGCAAGCCGATCTTCATCGAGTTCTCCGACACCGTGCGGAAAAGCGGTGCGGGTTTCGTTTCCTATCGCTGGCCGAAACCCGGGAGCGAGCAGCCGGTGGAGAAAATCTCCTACGTCAGGGGTTTCGCCCCGTGGGGCTGGGTGGTCGGCACCGGTGTCTATATCGACGACATCGACCGCGCCTACTGGCGGAGCACGTCGACGCTGTTTCTCTTCGTCGCGGCGGCAATGAGCGTCCTGGTGCTGGTGGCGACGCTGATCCGGCGGGCGATTCTCGGCCGGCTCGGCGGCGAGCCGGATTATGCGGCGAAGATCGTCAAGGAAATCGCCGACGGTAATCTCACCGTCGATGTGCGACTGGACGATGGCGACCAGAGCAGCTTGCTGGCCAACATGAAGGCGATGAAGGAGTCGCTGTCGCGGGCCATCGCCGAGGTGCATGGGGCGGCGGAACAGCTCACCGACGCCTCGGGGCGCCTGCAGCACATCGTCGTCGATGTGAACGAGAACTCGCAGCACCAGAGCGACGCTTCTTCGTCAGTCGCGGCGAGCGTCGAGGAAATGACGGTGTCGATCAGCGAGGTTGCGGAAAACGCCGGCCAGGCGACCGGCTTCGTCGGTCGCGCCGCCGAGCTTTCCGAGCACGGGCGGGCCATCGTCAGCGACGTTTCCCGGGAGATGGGCAACATTTCCGAAAAGGTCGCTGCCGCTTCCGCGGCCATCGAGGAACTGGGACGGCAGTCCAACGAGGTCTCCCTGATCGTCCGCGTCATCAAGGAAGTGGCCGACCAGACCAATCTTCTGGCCTTGAACGCGGCGATCGAGGCGGCTCGCGCCGGCGACGTGGGCCGCGGGTTTGCCGTCGTCGCCGACGAGGTGAGGGCGCTTGCGGAGCGCACGTCGAGTTCGACCGCGCAGATCAGCGGCGTCGTTTCCTGCATCCAGAAAGTGACGCTCGACGTGGTGCAAGGCATGGCGGCGATCACCTCGTGCATGGCGAACGGCGTCGAGCGGTCCAGCCAGGCGGAGGCGTCGATCCAGCGTATCAAGGACAGTTCGGAACAGATAGCCGAGGTCGTCAACGACATCGGCCATGCCCTGGTCGAGCAGCGTAGCGCCAATACCGAGATCGCCCTGGCGATAGAAAAAATTGCGCAGATGAGCGAGCACAACGTCGACGTTGCCCGCGAGGCTGCAACCCAGTCGCGACATCTGGACGGGTTGGCGGAAAGGCTTCGTTCAAGTGTCGGCATGTTCCGTTTTTGATATGAAGCAGCGGTCGGTCGGCCGGCGGTGTTGGAATCTTTGCACCGAGGGAACGGCGGCTCGGCCGGCTTCGACACAGGGAGACGATCAATGCCTTACATAGCGAGAGATTGCACCGGCCGCATCAATGCACTCTTTTACCAGCCGGTCGAGGGATTTACCGAATTCGTGCCGGTCAGCCACCCGGAGGTGCTCGGCTTTGTTGCCGGAAGCGATAAAAAGGAACGCGATCTTGAAAGGATCGTCAGCGAATTGATCGGTGTCGTCGAAGATCTTGCCGGCGCACTGTTGTCGAAAAATGCGCTGTCGATCACCGATCTGTCGCCCGCTGCACGGAAATACGTGCGTCCGGGCAAGCTTCAGGGAGAAGCGTTGTGCGCCCTGCTGTCCGACGATGGCGATGTGTGTCTGCCTTAGGCTTGCTTCAGATCGGAGGCAAGGGATTGCAGTGGTTTCACAGTAGAACTAACGCAGCTCCGGCAGCAGGTAGCTTCCCCACAGCGTGTCGGCGAAGCGGTGGCGGAAGAAGCCGAAATGGCCGATGCGCCCGACGCCGATGTCCTGCGGCGCGATGCGTTTCATCGTCCGCTGCGCGTTCGTGTAGAAACCGTGCAGCGAGGCGGTGTTCCGCGCCGACATGAACTCGTCGTCGGTAAACGACAGCGAGACGATCGGCGCCGTCACCGCCGCGTACTGCCGGCGTACCGGTTCGCCTTCGGCGCCCACCGCGTAGTCGCGGTCCAGGCACCAGCGCCGCCACTGCGCCATCACGCCGCGCGGCAGGTCGCCGACCTTCTTCAGCCGGCGGCCGGGGAAGTAGTCGAACAGCGGCAGCGTCAGCGGCACGATCACGTACCACAGCCACCAGACGTAGCTCTTCAGCGTCCACACGTTCTCGCGCCAGTAGCCGCTGCCGGTGCCGACGGTGATCGCCTTCCGCAGCCGCGCGTGTTGCGGGCAGAGCGGGATGATCTGGCCGCCGAGGCTGTGTCCGATCCAGTACAGCGGTGCCTCGGGAAAGCGCTGCAGCAGCGCGTCGGCGATGCTGCCGCAGTCGAGCCGCGCCCAGTCGAAGATGTCGGCCTTGAAGCCGCGCAGGCTGCCGCGGCGCGAATGGCCCATGCCGCGGTAGTCGAAGGTGGCGACGGCGTAGCCGCGCAGCGCCAGCCAGTGGGCGAAGTCGGC
>JACPUX010000057.1 GCA_016192065.1 Betaproteobacteria bacterium | reverse complement strand
TTGCAGCAGGGTCAGCGGCATGCCGATGTCGTTGTTGAGATTGCCCTGGGTGGCGAGCACCGCGTTATCGCTGCCCGCCGCTTCGCGCAAAACGCTTGCGAGCATTTCCTTCACCGTGGTCTTGCCATTGCTGCCGGTGACTGCCGCCAGCGGGATGTCGAACTGCGCGCGCCAGTGCGCGGCGAGTTGGCCCAGCGCGAGGCGCGTGTCTTCCACAACCAGGACTCGGGATTCAGGATTCAGGAGCGAGGATCGCGCTTCGTAGCTATCGGCATTGACCATGACAGCGGCGGCGCCGGACTGCAGGGCGGCGGCGGCGAACTCGTAGCCGTCGAAGTGCTCGCCGCGCAAGGCGATGAACAGGTCACCTGCCCTGATCTTGCGGCTGTCGGTCGAGACCGCGGCGAAGCGCGCATCCGCGCCGGCCATACGCGCGCCGATCGCCTGCGCGGCTTGCGAGAGCAGCATCATGCTCGGGTTATTCATGCCGGGGCCCTCCATTTTTCCAGCGCCTGCGCGGCAACGTCCACGTCGCTGAACGGGTGCTTCACGCCGCCGATTTCCTGGTAGTCCTCATGCCCCTTGCCCGCGACCAGCACGGTGTCGCGTTGCCGCGCCATTCCGACGGCGCGTCCGATGGCCGCGGCGCGCTCGACGACAGCTTCATGATTGCCCTCAGTCATGCCGCCGATAATTTCAGCGATGATGCGCTGCGGGTCCTCGCTGCGCGGGTTGTCGCTGGTGACGATGCAATGGTCGGAGAACTTCTCGGCGACCCGCCCCATCATCGCGCGCTTGCCGCGGTCGCGGTCGCCGCCGCAGCCGAACACGCAGATCAGTTTTCCACCGGAAGACGCGCCAACTTCGCGCAGCGTCAGCAGCACTTTTTCCAGCGCGTCCGGCGTGTGCGCGTAGTCCACGATGACCGTCGGCTGACTGCCCCCCGGCTGACTTGAAACACTGACCCGCTGCATCCGCCCGGCCACCGCCTGCACCCTGCTCAAGGACTGCACTGCCTTATCCAGTTCGATGCCGCTCGCCAGCAGCACTCCCAGGGCGCCCAGCAGATTCGCTGCGTTGAAGCGCCCAACCAGTGCACTGTTTATCTGCGCCCCGCCCCAACTGGTATGGACATCGAGCCGCAAGCCCTGCCCGCTCATCTCGGCAAGGTTGCCGTACACCATGCGCAGGCCATGGCGC
>JACPUX010000056.1 GCA_016192065.1 Betaproteobacteria bacterium | reverse complement strand
GATGAAAGCCAATCTTTTGCCGTTTGTGGCGGCGCTGCTGGTGTTCGCGCTGGTCTTTTTCGCGCTGGACTTCACCATCATGAAGCTCCACGGACTGTCGCTCGTCTACAGTCACTGAGAGTTTGCCAACACCGCTTTGGCGGGAATCGCGTCTTCAAGGTGGGGCGCTTGGGTGCACAAGGAGGAGTTGATCGTGCTCACACGGAACATCAGAACAATCTGCGGGGCCTTTGCGTTGGCGATTTCGGCCGCATTGGCGCTGCCGACACTGGTTCACTCGGCAGACCCGCCCGCGACGGCGACTGCACCTGCCGCCACGGCATCCGCTGGCGGCACGGCGGCCACACCTACGGCTCCGACGGCGAGCAGCGGAGCGGATGGCGCCGCCAGCGCCCAGCCGGCGGCAAGCTTTCCGCCCGCACCGAAGCTCACCGCGGCGGATTACCCGACCGTAAAGGGCGTCAACGCCAGAGTCGCGGTTTGGCTGATCGCCCAGTTGCACCTTTGGTTCGGGGCTTTTGTCGTGGCGGTGCCGATGTTCGTGTTCATGATCGAGGCGATCGGCATGGCCACTCGGGACAAGCGCTATGACAACATGGCCTACGAGTTCATCAAGGTCACGATCACGGCCTATTCGCTGACCGCCTTGCTGGGCGGCTTGCTGTGTTTCGGCTTGGTTCTGTTCTACCCGGACTTGTTCAAATACCTGGCGCTGATCTTCAAGGAGAGCATGTTCGCCTACGCGCTCCTGTTCTTCGCCGAAAGCGCGGTCTTGTATATCTACTACTACGGCTGGCACTGGCTTCAGGGCGGCAACAAGAAGTGGGTGCACCTGACCCTGGGCCTGCTACTCAACGCCGTGGGTTTGCAGCTCATGTTCCTGGCCAACGCCTGGACCACGTTCATGATGAGTCCCGCGGCGGTGGATGCCGCCGGCGTGTTCAATGGCAACACCTGGGCGGCGATCCACAACTACCTCTGGAACCCCATCAACATTCACCGGGTGGTCGCCAACGTGGCCTATGGCGGTTCCGTGGTCGGCGCTTATGCCGCCTTCAAGTTCCTTTCCGCGCAGAAACCCGAAGAGCGTGCCCACTACGACTGGATGGGCTACAACGCCAATTTCATCGCCATCGCCGCGCTGCTGCCCCTGCCCTTCGCGGGCTATTACCTCACCGCGGAAATCTACGCTTATAGCCAGCAGATGGGCATCACGCTGATGGGGGGCGTGTTCGCGTGGCTGTTCATCATCCAGGCAGTGCTGATCGGCGCCTTGTTCCTTTCCGCCAACTACTACCTGTGGTGCGGCATGGGGCGCAGCGACGGTGCATACCGCTACAACCCACGCATCAAGTACATCGCCGTGGTTCTAGTCGGCGCCTTCCTGGTCTGGTTCACGCCCCATACCCTGGTGCTGACCAATTCGGAACTCAAGGGCTTGGGCGGCCCGTACCACAAATACTTGGGTGCGCTGGGCATCATGCCGGCCAAGAACACCGCGGTGAATTTCCTGATCGTCTTCACCTTCCTGAGCTTTCTCTTCTATCGGCGCGCCAATAAGATCGCCACCGTGTCTTGGGCCGCGGCGGGCAACGCGGCGCAAGTGGCTCTGTTTACCGCCGGGTTGATCAACATCACCATCCTGGGTGTGTACTACGGCTATTTCACCAATACCGTGTACAAGGTCGCGGCCTCGGTGCCCCAGGTTCTAACCACGCTCGTCATCATTATCATCAGCACCGTTATCGATGCCTTCATGTACAAGGGCGCCAAGGACGTGGCGCCGCTGCGCTGGGGCCGAATGCCGGACCGATCGCAATACGCGCTGTTCCTGCTGGCAGTTTCTTTCACCTGGCTGATGGGCCTGATGGGCTACGTGCGCTCGGGCATACGTCAACACTGGCACGTTTCCAACATCTTCCGCGACAGTTCGCCGGATGCCTACACCCCAGGGCTAGGCTATGCGGCGAGCGTGGTTTCGGTCGGAACGATTCTGTTCATGGCCATGGTCATTTTCGTCTTCTGGCTGAGCACCGTTAGCGGCCGACATCCTACCGTCAAGGGCTACTGGAAGGAGCAGACGGCATGATGAACTTCATCAAAGTGGCGGTCTTCAGTTTGCTGGTGATCGCCGGTTTCTGGGGATTTTCCAACTTCGGTATCCCGCAGATCAAGCCCGAACCGCCGCCCGTGGAGGCCAAACTCGATTTGGGTGCGATGACCATGGACCAGTTCGTCGCCCTGGGCGGGAAGATCTACAACGGCAAGGGGACCTGTACCCTCTGCCACAACGCCATGGGCCGGGCGCCGATGCTCGACAAGGTGGCCGCGGTAGCCGCCGAGCGTCTCAAGGATGCGCGCTACAAAGGTGCCGGCAAGTCGGTGGAGGAATACCTGCAAGAGTCGTTGGTGAAGCCTTCCGCTTTCGTGGTTGCCGGCTTCGGAAAATCGGGCACCAACGATACCGAGAGCCCCATGCCGGATGTCACCGGCGGCGGCATCGGACTGAATGAATCCGAGCTCAAGGCGGTCATCGCCTACTTGCAGGATTCGAGCGGGGGCGAGGTGACGGTGGAGATTCCGAAAATGGACGCTCCGGCCGAGGGCGCTGGTGCGGCGAAGACCGAGGAGGCGGCGCTGAAGACTCCCGAGGCGATTGTCGCCAAACACGCTTGCGGCGCCTGTCATGTGATCGGTGATCAGGCTGGCACGATCGGACCCAATCTCGCGAAGATCGGAGCCACCCGCAACAAGGAGTATTTGCGGCAGGCCATTCTTGATCCCGATGCGGTCGTCGCCAAAGGCTTCGCGGCAGGAATGATGCCCAAGACCTACGGTGAGCAGATGAAAGCCGTGGAGTTGGAAATGCTGGTGAACTATCTGGCGGGAATGAAGAAATGAACACTCCACGAAGAAGAATTGTCCCTCGCTTGCTGCAATTGGTGCTGGTAGTGCTCGGGGTCTATTTGGGGTTCATCCTGGTCTTCGATGTGCTGCTCGGCCAGTTGATCCCCAAGAGCCTGCTCACCATGTACATGGTCTTCGTGATCGCGGGTGCGATCATGGTCTTCACCTTCACCGAAGAGGGCGCCCAGGAACTGGTGGGTCCGATCAAGGCCCTGGTCGAGGATCCATCGAAGAAATGGGTCCGCAACGTGGTGTTCGTGATCGTGCCGCTCCTGGCCGGGTACTACGTGTACTCGAGCATGCTTCCCGGCTTCGAGGCGCCGGTGGAACTGCGCACCATCCACCCCGCGCCGCCCGGCAAGTTCAAGGCGTATGGCAAGAGCTACAACCTGGCCACGCTCGAAAACCCCTTCCGCAAGTTCGAGAAGGAAGACCCCGCCAAGTTCAAAGAGCTGGTCAAGGAGGGCGGCAATATCTACATCAAGAATTGCCAGTACTGCCATGGCGACAAACTCGACGGCAAGGGGCCCTACGCCGCCGGTCTCAACCCCACGCCACTCAACTTCCAGGACGTGGGCACGATCGCGCAATTGCAGGAGTCTTTTTTGTTCTGGCGTATCGCTACTGGCGGCCCCGGCCTGCCCGGCGAGGCGGCACCATGGATTTCCTCGATGCCCGTCTGGCAGGACTTCCTCGCCGAGGACGAAATCTGGAAAGTGATTCTTTTCTTGTACAACTACACGGGCAGACAGCCGAGGTCGTGGGCACATGAATAATCGGCGCTGGGAGAAGACAATGGCCATCCTGCATCAGCTTGCCCTCCTCACCGCTTGCTCGGCCCTGCTCATGGCAGGACCGGCGGCGGCGAAACCTGGGACGGCGGACAAAGGCAAGGGAATTTATGACCAGCGCTGCACCTGGTGTCATGGTGCGGAAGGGGACGGCGCTGGTGCCGCGAAGGAATTCCTCAACCCGCCACCGCGCGACTTCACTGGCGGCAACTATAAGATCAAGAGCTCGTTTTTCGACGATATGGTACCCAGCGACGAAGACGTGTTTCGCATGATCCGAGACGGCATGCCGGGGACCGCCATGCCGGGCTGGAGTGATCTGCTCTCGGAGCAAGACATGTGGGATCTGGTCGCCTACGTGAAGAGTTTTGCGCAATACGACAAACCGCCCGCCAAGATGGTCGATTACGGCTCGCCGGTCGCAAGTTCCGCCGAGAGCATCGAGAAGGGCAAGAAACTCTTCGAGGATGGCGACCGCTGTGTCGAATGTCATGGCAAGTCCGGCAAAGGCAGCCTAACCAAGCGCCTGAAAGGAGACGGCGGGGAACGCACCTGGCCGCGCAATCTGACCAAGCCTTGGACCTATCGCGGCAGCGCCGATCCCAAGGACATCTTCACCCGGGTCTCCACCGGCATTCCGGGCACCGAGATGCCTTCCTTCGCCGACCCCAAGAGCAACAAGAAACTGACGGTCGAGGAAACCTGGCATGTCGCCAACTATGTCGCCTCCCTGGCCAAATCCGGCAAGCCCGTTGCCGCCGACGATACCGTCATCAAGGCGGACAAGGTCGACGGTGAACTGCCGGGAACACCCGTGGATGAGCGCTGGAAAAAGGCGGCGCCCACGACCTTCTATATGGTGCCGCAAATCATCGGCAAGGAGCGGTATTTTACGCCCGCGAACGACACCATCAGCGTGCGGGCGATGTACAACGACCAGGCGATCGCCATTCTGCTGGAGTGGGATGATCGTACCAAGAGTATTCCCGGCGACGAGGGCGCGGAGAAGCTTGCCGACCCACCCCTCACCGAAGACGCCGTGGCGGTGCAATTGCCCGTGGTCATCCCCTCGGACATGCAGAAGCCTTATTTCGGCATGGGGGACGCGGCCCACCCGGTCAACATCTGGCACTGGAAAAGCGCCGGCAAAGGTACCGCGGAAAGTGTCAATTTGCTGAGCAGCCGAGGTTTCAAGGAAATCGAGAAGCGTGACGCCGCGGCGATCGGACTGACCGCCAAGGCGAGCTATGAGGATGGCACCTGGAAAGTGCTGATGATCCGCAGCCTGGCGACCACAGAAACCGACAAGGACATTCAGTTCGTCGAAGGCAAGTTCATCCCGGTGGCTTTTGCCGCCTGGGATGGCAGCAACAACAGCGAAAAGGGCTCCAAGCACACCATGACCACCTGGTACTGGATGCTGTTGAAGCCGGCGGTCGGCTACCGGCCTTTGCTGCTGGGGCTGATCGTCGCCCTGCTGGTGGCCGGCGGCCTGATCTGGTGGGGTCGCGGCGCGGCCGCGCGTCGGCGCTAAGCCATACCGAAAGGCTCAAACATGACCACCGATACCCGGCGCAAGGGCGTGATCATCAAGCTGTTCGGCGCCATCCTGGTCATGGTGGGCCTGCTCGACAGCGTACTCACTTTGCGGGGTGGTGTACCGGCCTACGAATTCCTGCTCCTGGTTCTGCTTGGGATCGCGGTATTCGGGGTGGGTGCGGTCCGGGCCGGCAAGCGGAGTGATGACCCTCAGGCGGAGCCGCAAGGCGCGGATTTATGAGCGACCCGGGGCGCAACCTTGCAGTCCTTGACTCTTATCAAACAATGTCTGGCAGAGGGCCGGACAGGTGTGTAAACTCCGCCTGAGTGCGGCATTTTGCCGCAGGGCAAATGACACGAACGGATGTTCGCCCAATTTGCTGAGTGCTTGGCCGGCGCGGTTGGGATTGTGAGCGGAGGGTCGTGTTCAGCCACTTCGCCCGGCGCGGGGCAGGCGCTTGACAGGTTTTTTGCGCTCGACCACGGGTCGAGCGAGTCGGCGGGGCGGCGGTCGGTACCGCAGGTGCTGCGGCGATCGAGTCGAAGCGGACAAGTTTAAGTAGGCAGAGTCATCGGTAGTTTTGAGAGCAGTCCTGAACAGGGGATCGATAATGGAAGCGAAAGGCAGGTACAGAATTGCGGTATTGGGCGCACTTTCGGCCAGTTGCTTGATGATAGCGTCGCCGATGGCGGCGGAGAAGGCGAAAATCCCGGGCTGGCAAAATGCCGCCCAGGATTTCAAGGACGCGCCATTGCAGGACCCGATGCTGCTCTATGCAGCGGGTGGTTTGGACGGCCGGGTGGCGGTGATCGGTCTGCCCAGCTTCAGAACCTACCGGCACATCGATTGCGGGGTGGACCTGCATGAAAACGTGTTCAGCGGCTTGCCCGCAGGTAACAAGAACGGTACGCCCGATGGCAAGTACATGTGGGTCAACGACAAGGGCGCCAACACGATCTGCGAATTGAACCTGCAGACCGGCTTCATGGAACGTATCATCGCGCTGCCCTTCCCCTTCGGCGTCCACCACATC
The DNA here is from genome assembly GCA_016192065.1 of Betaproteobacteria bacterium. Lineage (GTDB taxonomy): Bacteria > Pseudomonadota > Gammaproteobacteria > Burkholderiales > Casimicrobiaceae > JACPUX01. Next base: position 14,464 of record JACPUX010000056.1, on the reverse strand, counting down.
GCCTTGAGCAAGGACGGCAAGCACCTCTACGGCACCGGAGAATACACCGGCAAGATGTCCAAGACCGAAATTGCCACGGGCAAGACCGAGGTCATCGACTGGGGTCCCTCGCCCAGCGCGCCGGACTACATCGACGCTGGCAAGGATGGCAAATACATCTTCGCGGGCAACTACTACCACTCCACCGTGGGCGTGTTCTCCACCAGTCCCTTCAAGCTGGTGAAGGAAATCCCGGTGGGCAAGAACCCGCACGGTACCGACGTGATCCCCGAAGGCACCATGGTGCTGGTCAGTGACAAGCTTTCCGCCACCATGACCATCATCGATGCCGAAAAGCTGGCGGTAAAGAAGGTGCTGCCCACCTGCGCCGGCCCGCTGCACTCGGTCATGGATGTGTACAACAAGGATGGTGGCGCGTATCGCGCGGGTATCGACAAGCCCGAAGGGCTGACCTCGAAGTACGCCTACGAAAGCTGTTTCGTCGCCGACGCCAACGTCAAAGTCGACCTCAAGAAGCTTGAAGTTGTGGACGAAATTCCCACGCACTATCGCACGGGACATATCTCCATCAGCGCCGACAACTCCTACGTGATGGCCTTGAACAAGTTCTCGACTGGCCTGTTCAGCCCCACCGGCATCGTCTATCCGGTCAACTTCGAGATGTGGGATGCGCGCGAAAAGAGTCCCACCTACGGCAAGACCTTGAAGATTACGCCGGTGGACGGCGAGCCCCACAACGCCAAGAGCCTCATGTCCTATCTGGTCAAGGACTGGACGCGAGGCGAGGCCGAGCGGGGCGGACTGCTCAAAACGGGAATGACGCCCATACTTACGCCCGCACACCACACCAAGGTAAGGCGGTACATGATTCCCAAGGACACTACCGCGCCGGGGGTCAAGGTGGTGAATGGCGTGAAGGAAGTTCATATGAAAGCCTTCAGCTACGGGTACATTCCGCGCCAGGTCCGTGTGAACAAGGGCGACAAGGTCAGGTTGTTCGCGACCAATATCGACAAGGCCGCCGGCATCACCAAGAACCCGGATGTCACCATGGGCCTGGTTATCTACGGTCCCTACGGCCTGCGGACGAACATGGACCTGCCGCGCGGTGTGACCTCCGTGCATGAGTTCACCGCCGACGTCGCCGGCGAGTACGAGATCTTCTGTTCCCACTTCTGTGGACCGTTGCATCTGGAAATGAGGGCGACGTTCTTCGTCGATGATCCGAAGAAGGGGCCATCCAACCTTGCGCAGGGCGAGTACGAAGAAGCGCAGAAGATCGCTGGTCTGTTGGAAGAAGGCCAGATCACGGTTGCTGAACGCGTCAAAGCCCAGTAGGTTTTGCGTTGCGAACAGGTGAATATGGCCGAGTTACCCCCTCCTTCGGGAGGGGCCACTTCCTCGTGGGAGACTTAAGATGAATTCCGATCAATTGAAGACGTCCCTAGTGGCGGTTGTGAGTTTGGGCATCATGGTGTCGGCCGGATCCTCGGTTTTTGCCGCGGAGAAGGAAAAGCGCTGCACGGCGGGTGGAGTTAAGGTCGAGTGCCCGACTCAGAGCGATGCAGCGGTTAAGAAGGCGGCCGACGCATACGGTAAGGAAGCGTCCGATTATGAGCAGGGCAAAGGCGGTAGCACCTACGGCGTCGCGCCCTTCGACTACCTTACCGGCGTGGGCAAGCGTGCCAATACCGACTCCAAGACCTACCGGACCGAAAGCGGCTATGGTGACGCCAAGGGTTCCTATAAGACTGAGCTGTGGGATCGGGTCAAGAAGCCGGCGCCAGGCGCCGACGTCTACGACCAATGGACCCACAACTGGTCGCCCAAGTTCGATACCTCGCTCGTTCCCGGTGCCGATCCCAATCACGGCAAGACCTACTACTACTCTTATTGCATCGCCTGCCATGGCTGGATGATGCATGGCGATGGTCCAAGCGCCATCGAGCTGAACCCGCGGCCCCGCACTCTGACCCGTGGCGACTACATGAACAAGAAGACCAACCTCGAGCTGTTCACCGTGATCAAAGGCGGTGGTGAGGCGGTTTCCTTGTCGTCGTCCATGCCGAACTGGGGCAACGTGTTGCAGGATCAGGACATCTGGAACATCGTGGCCTTTATCAGGGCTATGCAGGATGTTGCGCCGCCCAAGTCGGTGGCCGAGTATCTGGCGCCCAAGTCAACCTTCAAGGGCATCAAGGGCGACGTTGATGCGCTCAATGCCTCCAAGAGCCCCGAGTTCAAGGAAGTGCAAGAGTTGATCGAGTCGGATATGGCGGGCCGTGGGGGTGCGCTGGTCGGCGGTGGCTTCGTCGAAGGCGGGAACCGGCTCAAGCCGGGCGACATCAAGCTCAAAGTCAGCCATTGAAGGGCCTCGATCACCAAAGCACCGAATCGGCTTCCGGGGCGCGCCGCCTGGATTGAGGTGCACGAGTTCTTCAGCGTAATCTGAGCGAGGCATCGCCAGGGATTATAATCCTGGCGATGCCTTTCTCTTTTTGGGGCGGGGGAATTCTCCTTTGCCTTGACAAGTTCCCCGGGCCTCGCGATAGTCCGTCAGCCGAATTGCTCGGCCCCGGCAGTGGTCGTAAGTTCGAAGTGAAAAAGGTACTGGCATGAGCGTCTCCGCAGGGCCGCCCGAACGGGGCGCAAGCCAAGGACCGGAGCGGGTGCAGCCCGCGAATACTACTCGCCCCCCTCCGTTGGAAGGGCGCGGGGGGAAGGTACACCAATGAGTTCGCAAGCCTTCGGTGTCGTTGCCGACGCCCCTCAACCGACAGTCGAAGCCGGTTTGCCCCAGCGGATCCTGGTGGCGCTCGATTCCTCGGATCATGCCAATGCCGCGATCCGGGATGCGCTCGAATTAGCGGGCTTGAGCAATGGCGCGGTTTTGGCAGGAGTGCATGTCTACGCCGCCAAACTCCATGACCGGCGTTTCCGCCAAATGGAAGGCGGCTTGCCCGAGCAGTTCCGGGAAGAACCGGAACTGGAGCGCCAGCGTGAGGTGCATGACGACTTGATCACCCGCGGCTTGTCCATCATCACCGATTCCTACCTCGATCAGGCGGAAGCCGCCAGTAAGAGCGCCGGCATCGCCTTTCGGCGTCGGTCCCTCGAAGGCAAGAACTATTACGAGTTGGCGCGCGAAGCGAATTCGGGGGCCCACGATCTCCTGGTCATGGGCGCCATGGGATTGGGCGCCATTCAAGGCAGCCGGCTTGGAACCGTGTGCAAGCGGGTCACTCGGCGCGCGAGCATCGACATGCTGGTGATCAAGGAGCCCGACCACCCCATCAAGCGCGGACCGATCGTGGTGGCGGTGGATGGATCGCCCAAGGCCTATGGCGGGCTCATCACGGCACTGGGGTTGGCGCGACATTGGCGAGTCCCGGTCAAGGTCGTCGCCGCCTTCGATCCCTACTACCATTACGTCGCCTTTAACCGTATCGCCGGTGTGCTGTCCGAGCAGGCGGGCAAGGTGTTCAAGTTCAAGGATCAGGAAAAGCTACACGAAGAAATCATTGACTCCGGCCTAGCCAGAATCTACGAAGGCCATCTGCAGGTCGCCCGGGTCATTGCCCAAGAAGCCGGAGTGGAAGTCGAGACTGAACTTCTGGCCGGCAAGCCCTACGATGCCATCGAAAAATATCTCGCCCGCATCAAACCCTCGCTCCTGGTGCTCGGCAAGCTCGGAATTCACGCCGATGACGGGCTCGATATCGGCGGTAACGCCGAGCATCTTCTGGAGCATGCGGCCTGTGCCATTTGGCTCAGCATGCGTGAGCACGTTCCCGCGCTCGAGCTCATCGCCGACGTCACCACTTCCTGGACACACGAAGCAGAGGCCAGAATGGAGCGGGTGCCGTCCTTCGTGCGCAACATGGCGCGCCTGGCCATCCTGCGCTACGCCCAGGAACGCGGCCACACCGTCATCACCGAAAAGATCGTTGAGGAAGCCACCGCCAGGCTGATGCCTGGGCACGCCGAAAGCGCCATGCGGGAAATCGTCGCCGCGCATGAGGCCGGTGCCCTGCAAGCTCCGCCCGCCGGGGACGAGAGCTTGCGCTGGTCCAAGGAGGCCAGCGCGCTGTTGCTTGGCATCAGCGATCTCGCGGTGCGGGGCAACCTCAGCATGCGCGCCGAAAAGAAGGCGCGCCAGGAAAAATCGCGGCTGGTCGAGGCGGATCACCTTGCCCCCTTCCTTCGCGATACGGAGGGGCAAGGCTTTGCTACGTCGACCCCGGCCGACAAGGTCGAAACGTCGATCGCGCCGGATGCTCTATCCTGGCATGCCGCGGCGCTTGCGCGCCTGATGCGGGTCCCCGAAGGTTTCATGCGCGAGGGCTGCAAGAAGACCATCGAGGACTTCGTCCGCCAGGGTGGGCACACCGAAGTGACTCTGGCGCTAGCCGAGGAGGGGATCAAACTGGCGCGGGCGGCGATGGAAGGTGCGCGGACCATGGTCTCGCCGCCAGCCGAAGCGGCGCCCGCGACCGCGCGCCGTGGCTGCCCCTTCGGGCACGGCGGCGGCGCCACCGCAGCCGAGACCGAACTGCCCTGGGCCGTCGAAGCCGAAGCGCTGCTGCAAAGCCTGCCGGTCGGCATGAGCCGCGACCTGAGCCGCCAGGCCGTGACCGCGATCGCCGCCAAAAACGGTGCCCGGCAAATCACCGCGGCGCTGGTCCAACAAGTGCTGGAGAGCTTCCGCAGCGGATCGGCGGAAGTGGTCGAAAGCATGCCCTGGGATGAAGATGCCCGCGCGGGTCTCAGCCGTGCTCCCGACATGGTGCGCGGCGCGCTGATTCGGGAAGTCGAGACCTGGGCGAGGCAGCGTGGACTGCCGCGTATCGATGCCGCCACGGTGCGCGCGGTTAAGGAAACGTGGCAGACGAGCGGGCAGTTTCACTTGGATCCCACCGATCCACGCCATCGTGGCGACTGAACGCCATGAAGACGCTGATCGAATCAGGATTCGTCATTCCGGCGCAAGCCCGAATCCAGCAAGTTCAACGAACCGGACACCGGCCTTAGCCGCGGTCACGGCTTTAATCGGCGTTTCCCCGAGCAACCATGGTCTCGTCCCTCAACCCTAATCCCGCGCCGAGCGAGCTGTTCCTGCTTGCCGTCAACTTGACCCAGCGTTGCAATCTTGCCTGCGCTCATTGCTATATGGATGCGCAGACGCTCCAACATGGCGGGGATGGGGAACTGAGGACCGAGGAGGTATGCCGCTTGCTCGATGAAATCGCGGCACGGAGTACCTCGACCATGGTCGTACTCACCGGCGGCGAGCCGCTCCTGCGTGCCGATTTGGAATCGCTGGTCGCCCATGGAACGGCGCGTGGGCTGGCCATGGTGGTGGGCAGCAACGGCATGGCGCTCACCGACCTCCGCGTGCGCTCGCTCAAGGCAGCCGGAACGATGGGCGTGGGAATCAGCGTCGATTCCTTGGATCCGCAGCGGCATGACGCGTTTCGAGGTCTGCCCGGCGCTTGGCAGAAGACCATGAACGGCATCGAGGCCTGCCGGCGCCACGACCTGCCTTTTCAGATTCACTTCTCGGTCACCGAGACCAATGCCGCGGAAGTACCGGGCATGATCGATTTCGCCCGTGGCCTGGGGGCTCGGGTGTTGAATGTCTTCTTTCTGGTCTGCACCGGTCGCGGCGAATCGATGTCCGATATCAGTCCGGTGACCTACGAGCGGGTGCTCGAACAACTCGTCGTTGCCCAGGAACAGAGCCAGGATCTGCTCATTCGCGCCCGCTGCGCGCCGCATTTCAAGCGCTTGGCCTACCAGCGCAACCCAGCGTCTAGCCTGACCCGCGCCGCCGGGTATGAAGGCGGCGGTTGCCTCGCAGGCATCCATTATTGCCGGATCACTCCCCAAGGCGGCGTCACCGCCTGTCCATACATTCCACAGGAGGAAGGCAACATCCGCGGTGAGGCGTTTTGGGACATCTGGGAGCGCGCGCCCAGCTTCCAGGCCTTGCGCCGGCCCACGTTGCAGGGCAAGTGCGGCAGTTGCGAGTTCAGGCTGCTCTGCGGCGGCTGCCGGGCGCGGCCGCTCGCCCAGCAAGGCGACCTGATGGACACCGATCCCTGGTGCATCCATGTCCCGGAAGGCACCGCGTTGATTCAGCCCCTGGCAATCCGTGCCCAGCAAATGGCCTGGAGCAAGGAGGCGAGCCTGCGCCTGTCGCGAGTGCCGTCCTTTTTGCGCAAGATGGTGATGAACCGTGCCGAACGTTACGTCCAGGAGCTTGGACTTGGCGAGGTCACCGAAGAGCATTTGGCAACCCTGGCGGCGAGACGCTTCGGTAGTGATGGCCCGCCCCGTCCTGGGGCGACAGGGGCGACTACCACGCCGGTGGCGACAGGGGCGGCCACCGGGCCGCGAGCGGACCGGCCGTCCACCGAAACGGCGGTTGGCGACGTGGCCGCCAGCCCGGTGCCGGGCCAGCCGACGGCGGTGTCGCCGGGTACCGGACTCCCCTGGAGCGAAGAGGCCAGCGCGCAATTGGCGGCCATCCCTGGGTTCCTGCGCGAGGGGGTACGCGCCGTGGCGGAAGACGTGGCACGCGCCGAGGGACGCCTGGAGGTGAACGTCAAGTTGCTGGCGCGACTGCAAGCCGAGAATCAACCCGGGCGCACATTGGCATGGAGCGATGAAGCGAACCGCCTGCTCCAGGATTACTTGGCCGGGAAATCGAGCCAAGCGAGCATTTTCGTCGGGCCCGCGCTCGAATCCGCGGCCGAGCAGGTCTGTCGCAAGCGGCGCGCGGTCAGGGTGGAACGTCCGGATGCCGAGGCGGCGATTGCACAACTGACGGGCGGCGTCGAGTGGGACCAGGAAGCCCTGGCGCGGGTGCTGTCGGCGCCCGAGTTCATTCGCGCGGGAATCAAGAAGGCGGCCGAGTTTCGTGCGCGCAAGGAAGGCCTGGATCGGATCGGTGGCAGCGACCTGAGCCGTTTTCGCAATCAGGCGATGATGCGCGCGGTGCAGCGCATGAAGGGCTTCGGCATGCAGGAACTAAGTTTCGACGCCTATGCCATTGCCCGCGAACGCGTCCCTCGGCTGATCGACAATCCTGAAGCCGACCAGCGCTTCGCGGCGATCCGCGGATTCGTCGCCGCCAGACCTGCTCCGGGCGAACTGCTGGGCCAGGAGCTGCTCGAGAAGATGCGCGCGGAACTGCGCGCCAACAAGCGGGAAAAGGCGAACGGCACGGCCGAACCGCGGACCTGGGAAGCAGATGGAGAAGTTTGACGTTCTGATCATCGGTGGCGGGATCACCGGCCTGGCGTCGGCCTGGTGGCTGGCGCGCGGCGGCCTGTCGGTAGCGGTCTGGGAGGCTGGCGAACGGCCGGGGGGCAAGATTCAAAGCACGCGGCAGCAGGGCTACCTCACGGAACGTGCTGCCTCCATGGTGCTGAATTTCCGTCCCGAGGTCAGCGAGTTGATGCACGAAGCGGGGCTTGAAGCGGCCAAGACGCGGCGTCGCGCCGAGGCTGAAGCCCAGCGATACCTGCTGCATGGCCAAGGCCTCAAGGCGCTGCCCATGAAGCTCGGGGGCATGATCGGCTCGCCCCTGTGGAGCTTGCGGGGCAAGCTGCGCCTGCTGGCCGAGCCCTTCATCTTTTCGAGCGGCCGCCCCGGCGAATCGGTCAGCGAATTCATCACCCGCCGCTTGGGTCGAGAAGTTCTCGACAAGGCCGTGGAGCCTTTTGTTGCCGGCACCTTGGCTGCCGATCCGGATCAGACCTGCGCGGCCGCGGCCTTGCCCCGTCTGACGGCGCTGGAGCAACGCTATGGCAGTCTGGCCGCCGGTGTTTTGGTCAATCGCGTGCTGCGTCGGCGCACTGCATGCAGCACCGAGGTCTTTTCCTTTCAAAACGGCATGGGCACGCTGGTCGATCGGCTGGCGGCGGGGCCCGGCGTCAGGCTTTGTACCGGCCATGCGGTGACCGAGTTGCGTGCCCAAGGGGAGGGCTGGCGCGTCCGGGCGAATACCCCGCAGGGAGAACGCAGCGCCTACGCCCGGCAGTTGATTCTCGCGACTCCGGCCCCCGCCGCCGCGAAGCTCCTCGCCGAGCTGGACCCCGAACTCTCCACCATGCTCCAGCAGATCCGCTACGCGTCGGTCGCACTGGTGCATTTGGGGTTCTCGCGGCAAGCCGTGGCGCACCCGCTCAATGGCACTGGCTTTCTGGCGCCCAAAGCGGAAAGCCCGGTACTGACCGGCAACCTCTGGGCGAGCACGCTCTTCCCGGAACGCGCTCCGCCGGGGAAGGTGCTACTCACCTCCTACCTGGGCGGGGCGCGCGCGCCTTTTGCCGCGGACTGGGATGATGCCCGGCTGGTCGAGGAAACGCTTCAGACGCTGCGGCCGCTGCTTGGCTTGAAGGCCGATCCGGACATGGTTCGCGTCGATCGCCAGCGCGAGGCTCTTCCTCTCTATCATGGGGCCTATCAGCGTCGCATGCAGTCGATCGCCGCCCGCCTCAAAGAGATCCCGGGCCTGCACCTGGAGGCGAGCTATCGCGAAGGCGTTTCGGTGCGCGACCGGCTGCTGCGCGGGCATGTCGTGGCCAAGCACATCCTGGCCTCGCAGCCCTGGCCGGAGTCGGCACCGGGACGGCCGGCGAGCTGCGCTGGCGCGGCCGAAATGATGGTGGGTTGAGGGGTCGCTGAACTTGGTCGCCGGAACCTACTTGGCGGCCGCGGTTTCCGCAAGCTGATCCATGCTCAACAAAATGGTGTTGACCAGATCCTCTTCGAGGTCGAAGACTTTCTTCACCTGATTGCTGCGGGCGAAGTAGCCTCTGTTGGCGCGGTCCTTGTCGCCGACGGTGAGGATGTAGGGCAGGCTCTTCTGTTCCTGAAAGACGCTCACCTGGAGCTGCGGCGAGGCCAGGCCGTAGGGTGCGAGTTCGCCGGGATTCTCGTCGACAAAGACTTTGATTTCCCCGTTGCGCAGGGCGTAGAGCAGCTCCAGGACTTTGGTCATGGAAGCCCGCCCCTGCATCGGTTCGATCATGTCCCAGCGGCCCTGCTCCTGCTCGACGACGACCCTGGGCATACCGCGCCGGGCGATTTCAAGGCGGCGCATCTTGACCGGATCAAAATCGAGAATGGTCTTGTCGCGCAGGGCGTGGACTTCCTTGCTGGCTTCTTTCTTTAGATCGGAGTGGACGCGGTAGATTTCCGGCCGGCCCTTGAACATCACGTAGGCGACGTTATTGGTCGGACCTTTTTCACCGAAGACGATCACCGTCTCCGTGCCGGCAGCGGTGAGGCCCATTTCCAGCACCTGATCGCCGAAACCCAGTTCGGCCAGCTTGGCGGGCTCCGCCTGGGAAAACAGCACGGCGTCCTTGCGCGCCCCCAGGACATTGCCGAGAAACTTCTCGATCACCTTGTCGTCGCCCTTGGCGTTCAAGGGTTGCGTCAATTGCCAGCCCTCGGGCAGGCGGACCACCTTGAGCGACGGCCGGTTGTCGATCGGGCCGATCCAGAACTCGGAGACCTCCTTGACGGCAAAAGGCAGGAGCTTAAGATCAGCCTCTTTCGCCTGCTTGAGGTTCTCCTGCTTGTCGTCGAAAAAGAAGAACGAACCCGCCAGGGCGATCAGAACGATGAACCAGAAGAGGGTTTTCTTGAAGAAACTCACGCCACCCGCCTTCTTCTGGCGGCAACCGCCAGACCCAAGGCCAGCACCAGCGAGGGCACGATCACCACCGAGACCCAAAAGACCACCCGGCCTTGCACCATGCTGAGCATCAGGGGTGTGAGTCCGGGCTCCTTCTTCCTGATCGAGATGAGAATGTTCTCCTCGGCCAGCCAGTTGAGCGTGTTGAGCACGAAATCCTTGTTGCCGGCGGTCTTGATGAACTTGTTGCTGGCGAAGTCGGAATCGCCGACGACCAGGATCTTTCCCCAGGTCTTGATACTCTCCGCGCGGTCGGCGGACTTCTGGCCCCCGACATCGACCTCCACCGCGGTGACCGCCACCACGCTGACTGGCCCGGGCTTGTGTCGTTCGGCGTTGAACTGCTCGTCTTCCTTGGTAAGTTTGGCGCCGGTCGTCCAGCTCTTGTCGCTGGTCAGGGCGAGGGCATAACTGCCCTTGGACGGGTCTTCTTTGATGCGGACCGAGCGCGCAATGGGAAAGAAGGTCGCCAGATCGAAGTCGCTGGTCACCGGATGGTTCTTGTAATAAGCCACCACCACCGGCATCAGGAAGTTGGCGCCGTAGACCTGGCTCATCTTGTCGATGATGAGGTCGGAGGCGAGTTCGAAACCGAAGCTCTGCAGGTAGGGCACAAATGCCGGCGCACCGCCCGGGTCGAGCATGAACAGCACGCGCCCGCCTTTCTTGACGAAGGTGCTGATCTTGTCCAACTCGATCGGCAGGTAGTCGGTTTCGGGGCCGCTCACCACCAGCACCGCTGCATCCTCGGGGACCTTGTCGGCGCTGATCAGCAGCAACTCGCGCACTTGGTGGTTCTCTCTTTGAATCGCTTCCTTGAGATAGGCATAGCCGTTCTCTTCAAGGCTGTCGATGCGCTTCTCGCCGTGTCCGGTGACGAAGTAGAACACCTTGGTGTCCTTGGCGATCAGCTTGATGAGGGAATTGGTCAGCTTGTTTTCGGACTCGGTACCGACCATTTCCTGCCGGTCACGGTATTTCAGCAGCGTCGTGCGATACGAGGTGATGCCATGCTTGACCGCTTCGGTCGGATCTCGGTCGGGATCGACGAAGCGGAAACTGAATTTCGGCGAGTGATAAGCGTACTCGCTCAGGAGGTCGAACATCGCCTGGCGTGTGCGTTCGTCGCTGCGGTAGAAGGCGATGGCCTCGACCTCTTCGGGCAGGGATTTCAGAATCTTTATGGTCTGGGAGGAAAGCGTGTAGCGGTTGTCCGCGGTCAAGTCCACTCTGAGCTTGTACTTGATCGACATCACGCCGATCATGCCGATGATCAACAGGAACACCGCGCTCATGATCGCGGTGTTCAGCGCGTACTTGGTCGAGCGCTTGGTGATGAAACCGCGGATTTCCGGGAAGTAGACATAGAAGAACAGCATCAGCCCCAGCAGTCCCAGCCAGATCAGGGTGACTGGCAGATTGCCCATGACCCCGGTGATCGCATAGACGATGCCGCCGGCGGCGATCAGCACTCCGGAAAACATCCCCAGCGGCACAAACCATCCCTTGTGTTTCATCATCTCCACCGATTCGTTTCGAGGCTTCTCAGGGTGAGAAACAGGAACAGCGCAACCAGGCAAAGGTAATAGATGAGGTCCTCGGAATCGACCACGCCCTTGGACAGGCTGGTGATGTGCTCGTTGATCGAAAGGTAGGCGAGTACTTGCCCCAAGCCCGCCGAAACCAGCGGCACGGAGTAGCTGATCAGCCAGAAGAAAAAGAGCAGACCGTAGGAGATCGAGGCCGAGACGATCTGATTCTCGGTGGTCGAGGAGGTGAAGACTCCCAGGGCGGCGGCCGCTGCCCCGAGCAAGGCCAGTCCGAGGTAGCCGGTAAGGATCGGCATCAGTTCTGGCGTGCCCAGGACGACGATGATCACCGGGTAGGTGGCGGTGAGCAGAATCATCGCCAAAATCACGACCACGCAGGCCAGATATTTGCCCAGCACCACATCGACGTCATTGACCGGGAAGGTCAGCAGCAACTCAATGGTGCCGGTCTTCTTCTCTTCGGCGAACAACCGCATGGTCAACAGGGGAGTCATCAGGAGCAGGATGATGCTGATGCTTCCGAAGAGCGGGCGAATCACCGTCTCGTTGATGTTGAGCAGTTGGTACTGACGCGCGAGCATGGGGTCGGCCTGTGCTTGCACGCTGACCACGGAGAAGGTGGCCAGGAGGTTGTAGAAGAAGTAACCGGTCATCAGCAAGAACATCACGATGACCAGATAGACGGTGAGGGAACTGAAATAGGATTTCAATTCCCGGGTCAGGATCAGGCCGATGTTGCGGGGATTCATGCCTCTTCCCGGGTAACCAGTTTGATGAAAATGTCTTCCAGGCTTGCCTCTATGGGGCGCATCTCGATGAGATCCCAGTGGTTGCGTTCAATCATGGAATTGATCGCCTGGCGACCACGCTTTTCATCGGTGAAGGCCAGAATGAAAGCCTGGGTGTCGTCGGCGGCCTGCTCCCGAGTGAGGCCGCTCACGCCTTCGAGGCGCGCGAGTTCCTCTTCGACTCGGCGCGCCTCGCCGCTGATGCGCAGATAAGTTCTGCGCGACCCCTCGGCGCGAAGGTTCTCGGGCTTGTCCACCGCCACCAGCTTGCCCTTGTTGATAATGATCACGCGGCCGCAAAGTATGCTGACTTCGGGCAGGATATGCGTGCTCAGGATCACCGTGTGCCGGCCTGCCAGGTCCTTGATAAGTTTGCGGATTTCCTTGATCTGCTTGGGGTCCAGGCCGACCGTGGGCTCGTCGAGGATCAGCACCTCGGGGTCGTTGACCAGCGCCTGGGCGATGCCCACCCTTTGCCGGTAGCCCCGGGAGATCGCCTTGATCGGTTTGTGGGCCACTTCGCCCAGGCCGCAGTCGTCCATCACGCGCGCGGCCTTGCGCTGGACCTCCTTGGCCGGCGTGCCCTTGATCGCTGCGACAAAGCGCAGATAATCGGCTACCTCCATATCTTCGTAAAGCGGCACCCGCTCGGGAAGATAGCCGATGCGCTTGCGCACGTTCAGCGAATCCTCGAAACAGTTGTAGCCGGCGACCATGGCCTTGCCCCGGGTCGGCGGGAAGAAACAAGTCAGGATGCGCATCACCGTGGTCTTCCCCGCCCCGTTCGGGCCAAGGAACCCCAGGATCTCGCCTTTCTCGACCGTGAAACTGATGTCGTCTATGGCGCGAAAGTCGCCATATTCCTTGGTCAAATGCTCGACTTCGATCATTGCTTTCGCGCCGCGTGGACGGGGGAGCCGGCGCGCCCTCGCGCCGAAAAGCCGGCGTTACCGCGGCGCCGGGACAAGGTGCTGCGCCCCATGGCCCGCGGCCGGTTCAGGGGTACTGATTTGATCATTGATGATTGCCGCAGAAAATCGACGGGGCGTGAGCCGGTGTCGGTTTGGACACTAATCCGACAATTATAAATGCATCAGCAATTCCGGTGTTGGAAAAGCGGGAATTTGGGGTCAAGGCGAGGATCGGTGCGCGGCGGATGATGCTCTTTGGGGCCGCGGGGCCTCGAAACAGCGCCACTCGTCACGGGCCAACCGGCCCAGGGGCCGGTGGCTTTTCCGCAGGCGCTCGCGCCCCATAGGAGTTATGGCCGCCCGCGGGGCAGCAGTATAGAATCCGCACTGCAAACGCTCCCCGAGGAAATCGCGAGATGTCTGACCAACGAGCCGAATCTTAAATGATGAACCCTGCTGGGACCCCATGCCGGGCGGCGCTGATGGTTGCCTTTCTGGTCCTTGTCGCGGGCTGCGATCGTGGCTCGGGAAGCGCATCCCGGAGCGCGGGCCGCGGCGCGGAGCCGGGCATCGGTCGGATGAAAGTCTCGATCATGCCGGAGTACGATGACCCGAGCGTTCTGGTGGTCTATGACGGCCGGTTTGTGGAGCGAGCAAGCTACCCGATCAAGACCAGCTTTCTGATTCCCAGGAATTCGGTGATCAGCGACGCCTGTAGCCTCTCACACGAGGGCCAGCATTTCTGCCAGCTCTACAAGACGGTCAATCGTGGCAGTTATGACGAGGTCAGCGTGACCCTGCCCTACCCCAATTTCTACCTCAGCTTTCATACCCCAAGGCTCGACACCGGACTCGTGCAAAAAGCGATCGACTACCGAATCCGGGCCAATCATGCGATCAAGACCTTGGAGGTGGACATTTTCCAGCCCTTGCGCAGCGAGGCGTTCAAGGTAACGCCCCCCCCGGATGCGTCGCTGATGCCCAGCGAGGCGGCGACGAGCCTGGTGCGGGGATTCAATCACGTCGTCTACCGCATCGACAGCGTCGCCAGGGATCGGGAAAGCGCGTTCCAGATCGGCTATTTGAAGAGCGACCCGAACCCTTCGGTCGACATCAAGTTCACCTCCATGGATGCCTCCAACACCGGCGGAACATCCTACGAGACCCAACGCAACGTCAAGGCCATCATCTATGTGCTGTTTGGAACCGGCGTGCTCGGCGCCCTAGCTCTGGTCTATCGGGCGCTGCGTTCCCGGAAAACCAGGCCGGGCAAGGCGCCATGAGCGCCGCCGCCCGGCCGCCCGAAGGCGGCGCCAGCCAAGTACCGGAGTGGGCGGAGCCCGCGAACCGCACTCACCCCCTTCCGCGGGAAGGGGGCTGGGGGGAAGGGTTGTCAACGGCCGCCGCCCGACCGCCCGAAGGCGGCGCCAGCCAAGTACCGGAGCGGGCGGAGCCCGCGAACCGCACTTACCCCCTTCCGCGGGAAGGGGGCCGGGGGGAAGG
>JACPUX010000014.1 GCA_016192065.1 Betaproteobacteria bacterium | reverse complement strand
GCCCGAAGGGGGCGCAGGCCAACCACCGGAGCGGGCACAGCCCGCGAACCACACTCACCCCCTCCCCCGGGGAGGGGGCCGGGGGGAGGGTTCTCCCCCACCCGCACGGCCGCCCGAAGGGAGCGCAGGCCATGGGGCCGGAGCCGCGCCAGCGGCGAACCGCGACCACCCGCTTCCGCCGGAAGGGGGCCGGGGGAAAGGTCCAGCCCCCCCGGGAACCTTGTTGCTCGGCCTGGTCTCGATCAGCGATCGGGCAAGCCAAGGCGTGTACCAAGACCAGGGACTGCCCGGGCTTCAGGAGTGGTTCGCCGCTGCCCTGCGCTCGCCCTGGCGGGCGGAAACGAGGTTGATCGCCGACGACCAGCCGGCCATCGAGCGCACCCTGATCGAACTGACCGACATCGTTGGCTGCGCCCTGGTGTTGACCACTGGGGGCACCGGGCCGGCGGTGCGCGATGTGACCCCCGAAGCCACCCTTGCGGTTGCTCACAAGGTGCTGCCAGGTTTTGGTGAACTGATGCGGGCGGTCAGTCTCAAGTACGTGCCCACGGCGATCCTGTCGCGCCAAGTGGGGGTGATCCGCGGGCGCAGCCTGATCATCAATCTGCCAGGTCAACCCAAAGCGATCAGGGAAACCCTCGATGGCATCTTCCCCGCGGTGCCCTATTGCCTGGACTTGATCGGCGGACCTTATGTCGAAACCGAGGATCGCGTCTGCCAGGCGTTTCGCCCCAAATCGGCGGCGAAGCCCAGGACCTGAGCAAACTGCGCTTCAGGCGCGGCGCGCCGCCCTATCCTGCCGATAGAACGCGGCGAACTGCTCATAGACCGCCGGGTACTCGGCCTTGAGCAAACCCGGAGCGACAAAGAACACTTCCGAAAGCACGGCAAAAAACTCGCCCGGATTTTCCGCCGCGTACGGATCGATCGCGGTATGTTCGCCCGCCTCGACGCGCGCGCGGAACTCGTCGTAGGCCGCGCCCAGCGCCTGAGTCCAGGCGACGCGCGAAATCGCCGCGGGCAGCGGCGGCATGCCATCGACGCTGCCATTGGCCATGTCGAGCTTGTGCGCGAACTCGTGGATCACCAGGTTCATGCCGGCGGTTTCCCAATCACTGCTGGCAACCACATCGGCCCAGGAAAGCAGCACCGGCCCGCCCTCCCAGGCCTCGCCGGCGAGCGCTTCATCACGCACATGCACCACACCCGCCTCGTCCTCATATTCGTAGCCGGGTACAAACTCGTCAGGATAGACGATCACGTTTTCCCAGCCTTCGTACCAGCCCAAATCGAGCTCCAGGATCAGGACACAGGCCTGGATGGCGATCACCACCCGCATCAGTGGCGTCACCTCGAAGCCCTTTGCGCCGACGATGCCTTTTTCGGTTAGGAACAGTGTGACCAGCTCCCGCAGACGCAGGAGTTCGGCGGGCGTATAGGCTTCGAGAAAGGGCAGGCGCGCCAGCGCCTCCTGCCACAGCGGATCGGGCAGAGCGGCACGCTCCAGGGTTCGGTCGCGGCGCCAGCGGCGCAGGCGCTCGAACATCAGCTCTCCTCGTCGGGCGGCCGCAAAGTGGGCGGGTTGCCGGTTTCGACCGCCAGTTCGGCGCGTTCGATCTGGGTAAAGCGCTGGCTGATCTTCTGGCTGGTGCGGGCGACTTGCTCGGCGTCCTCGTGGGCGAGGCGAATGTGGGTGGCGAGCTTCTTCATACGTTCGTCGAAGCGGCCGAACTCTCGGCCGAGCTTGCCCAACTCGTCCTTGATGATGTGGATCTGCTTGCGCGTCTCCACGTCGCGCAGCACTGCGCGCGCGGTGTTCAGCACCGCCATGAGCGTGGTCGGCGAAACCATCCAGACGCGCCTCTGCATGGCGTAATCGACGACTTCGCCGTGGTGCGCATGCACTTCGGCGAAGACCGCTTCGGCCGGCAGGAACAACACCGCGCCATCGGAGGTTTCATTGGGCACGATGTACTTGCTGGCAATGTCGTCGATGTGCCGGCGCAGGTCCGCTTTGAAGGCGCGCGCAGCCAGCCCCCGCTGGGCGTCAGTGGCCTCGGGCTCGGTCATCCGGTGATAGTTCTCCAGCGGGAACTTGGCATCCACCGCCACATTGCCGGTTGGCTCCGGAAGGTAGAGCAGGCAGTCGACGCGCGTGCCCGTGCTCAGCGTTTGCTGGAACGCGTAGGTGCTTGCCGGCAGGATGTTGCGCACCAGCGCCTCCAGCTGCACCTCGCCAAAAGCCCCACGCGAGCGCTTGTCGCCCAGGAGCTGTTGCAGGCTCACGACGTTGCTGGTCAGGCCGTCGATTTTCTTCTGCGCTTCGTCGATGGTCGCCAGCCGGGCCATCACGCTGACGAAGGTCTCGTTGGTTTTCTTGAACCCCTCATCCAGACGTTCCGATACTTTGCCGGAAATTTGCTCCAGGCGGCTGTCGACATTGCGGGTCAGTCCTTCCACGCGCTCCGCGAGTTGCATGCTGATGGCCTTGAGCGTGGCCTGGAGTAGTTCCTGCTCGGCGCGGGCTTGTTCGGCAAGCCGCAGCAGCATCTGTTCGATCAATTCGGCGCGCAGCTCATCCTGGCGGCTCTGTACACCCTGCGCCAGTTCGGCGAGCCGGGCCAGGGTGTGTTCGCGGCTTTGCCGCATTTGTTCGGAAACAACCCGCTCGAAAGTGCTCAGGGACTCGCGGGTCGCTGCCTGTTCCCGGCTGACCGCCGCACTCAGGCGTTCGCTGGCATCGAGTTGCGCCCGCACCAAACGTTCACCCTGCGCCGCCAGGCCTTGATGCAGATCGGCCAGCATGGCCCGGTGGCGTTCTTCGGAGCCGCGCTCAAGGCCTTGGCGCAGCCTTGCCTGTGCGAGCACCAGCCCGATCACCGCGACCAGCAGCACGGTCAAGCCGATGGCAAAAACAAAGAACTCGTTACCCAAGTCGCCGCCTGCCCGTGAACATTCCAAGCTGGAGTTTAGCATTCCCCTCGGCCCGGCTCCGCGACGCTCTGTCGCGCCGGCTCGCGCCCTGCGCCGCTCACCGTTCCTTCCATCCCTTAACCATTGCAGCATGATGCGGCTTGGCTTATGTTCATGGCCATGATTAGCGGAGCACCCCAATGACCGACCTCTTTCACCGCCTTGGCGAGACGCTCGCCCGACTGACCTGGCCGAAGTTCTTGCTGCTCGGCTTGCTGCTCCTGGCCGCGGTGATCTACGCCACTGGGCAAGTCACCGCGACCCGGGAGGCCATGGGGCCGGAAGCGCGCGAGACGCTCTCGCGCCTGCTGGCGGGAGTGGCGGACCCGAGCACCTCCGAACCCCAGAAGGACGCGGCGGAAAAGAGCGCGGAACGCGCGCGGCTTCGGGTACTGGTCGCCGGGCGTCAGCTCGATGCGGTCAGCGAAAAGCTCCAGAGCGCTCTGGACCGGATCGACGAGCTCCTCGAACGCCGCGCCGATCTCACCGAGGCACGTCAGGAAATCGAGGCGGAAAACCGTCAGCGGGCCAAAGACGGTCTGGCCCCACTGCCCCTGCCCACGGCCGAGGCCACCGCCAACCTGGGTCAGGAGATCGCCAGAACGGTCAATACCACGATCGCCGAGGCGATTGATCAGGAAGTCTCCCATTACCGCGTGCAGGCCAGCGGTCTGGCGGTGGGACTCACCCTGTCCTTGCTCCTGACTCTGGCCGTGGCTAAAGTTCTGGGTGGACGCCGGAGAGTGGCCGAACGTGAGGCCGAAAGTTGTCGCCTGGAAGCGAGCTGTGCGCGCCTGGCCAAGGAGGCGACCGAGGCCAGATTGGCGATGCTCCAGGCCCAAATCGAACCGCACTTCCTGTTCAACACCCTGGCCAGCGTCGATCACCTCATTCAGATCGACCCGGCTGCCGCCTCGCGCATGCAAAAGCATCTCATCCAGTATTTGCGCGCCGCCATGCCACAAATGCGCGATGGCGGATCCACTTTGGCGCGGGAGGCGGAATTGACGCGCGCCTATCTTTCCATCCTAAGAGTGCGCATGGAAGACCGGCTGGAATTCTCCTTCGACATTCCGGATGCGCTGGCGAAGCTGCCATTCCCGCCGATGATGCTGCCCACGCTGGTGGAGAATGCCATCAAGCATGGACTCGAGCCCAAGCCCGAAGGCGGTCGCATCGAGGTCAGAGCCGGCCGGGAGGGCGACACTCTACGCCTGAGCGTGATCGATACCGGTAGCGGCTTCTCTGCTACCCCCGGCACCGGCGTCGGGCTGGCCAACATCCGCGAACGCTTGCACCTGCTTTTCGGCGACCGCGCGCGGCTCGAAATCACCGATAATGCGCCCGGAACCCGCGCCTCGCTGACGCTGCCCCTGGGCGAACAAGCCATGGCGGCGGAAACCGACGAAACCTGCCGCGCCCCCGATGGAGCGAATCACGATGACTGCACTCCGGGCCGTACTTGCCGATGATGAACGGCTGCTGCGCGATCAACTCCGCGCCGCGCTACATCGCGTCTGGCCTGAGCTGGAGCTACTTGCCGAGGCCAGGAACGGCGATGAGGCTTGGCAGCTCATCCGCGAGCTGCGGCCGGACGTTTCCTTTCTCGACATTCGCATGCCCGGTCTGTCGGGCATCGAAGTCGCCCGCCGTGTCTGTGCAGAAACTCGAGTGGTCTTCGTCACCGCTTATGACGAATACGCCGTCGCGGCTTTTGAGGAGGGGGCGGTGGACTATTTGCTCAAACCCGTGGAGGACGATCGCCTGCTGCGCACCCGGCAAAGGCTGGGCGCGTCCACCCAGGCTCCCGGGGCGGACGTGCACAAACTGATTGACGCGCTGGCCGCCGGCCTGGAGCCAAGCGCCCGGCGCTATCTTGAGTGGATTCAGGCGACTCGCGGCAGTCTCTTGCGCATGATTCCGGTCGAAGAAATCCTATTCTTCCGCGCCGAAGACAAATACACCCGGGTACTGACCCGCGAAGGCGAAAGCTTGATTCGCAAACCGATCAAGGAGCTGGTTGAGGAACTCGATCCGGCCCGCTTCTGGCAAATCCACCGGGCGATTCTGGTCAACGCCAAGGCGATCGCCGGAGTGACCCGAGACTTGCAGGGCCGGCAAAGGGTGCTGGTCAATGGCAGCGAGGAAAAGCTCGAAGTCAGCCGGACTTTCGCCCACTTGTTCAAGCAAATGTGAACCCCGCGCCGTCGCTCGGCGCGTTCAGGTGCCGCTCACGTAGCGGGCGATGGCGGTGGCGCTGGCCGGGTCGATTTCGACGAACTGCAAACCGGTCTTGAACCCGTCGGTGCTGCAAATCGCCCAAGTCACCCGGGAAACCGCTGAAACCGTCTGTTTGAAGGCATTAACGGGAATGTCGAAGCTGACGGCGCAGGGCGCACCCACCGACAATTGGCGGGGCAAGACCAGGCACAATCCGCCTGCGGACACGTCGATAGTGGTGCCCTCCACGGGAGGTGCGTCGCGAGTGACAACCCGGGCCGCTCGCTTGAGCGGCCGGCGGGGAAATTTTCGCTGTTCTTCCGCCATCACCTGGCCTGGTCCCGATGTCAAACCCGGCAATGATAAGGGCTTTCTGCCAAGATGGGCGCGAAAACTTGCGCCCGGGGAGCCGGCGCGGGTGCACCACCGGTCAGTGCGGGTCAATCAGCCGGCTTCGCGCGCGGCTTTGCGCCGCTCGTGCTCCTTGAGGTGGCGCTTGCGCACACGCAGGGTCTTGGGGGTTATTTCGAGCAGTTCGTCGTCGGTAATGAACTCAACCGCGTATTCCAGGCTCAGGCGTATGGGCGGCGTCAGCAGGATCGCTTCGTCCTTGCCCGAAGCACGGATGTTGGTAAGCTGCTTGGTCTTGACCGGATTGACCACGAGATCGTTGTCGCGCGTGTGGATGCCGATCACCATGCCTTCATACAGCCGATCACCCGGGCTGACGAACATGCGTCCGCGATCCTGGAGCTTCCAAAGGGCGTAGGCGACAGCTGCGCCGTCTTCCGCGGAAATCAGCACGCCATTGCGCCGTTCTGGAACGTCGCCGCGTGCCGGCGCGTAGTCATCGAAAATATGACTCATGAGCCCGGTACCGCGGGTGAGGTTGAGAAACTCATTCTGAAAACCGATTAGCCCTCGGGCCGGTATGCGGTATTCGAGGCGCACCCTGCCGCGGGCGTCGGATTCCATGTTGTGCAGTTCGCCACGCCGGTATCCCAACGCCTCCATGACGCCGCCCTGGTGCGCTTCCTCGACATCGACGGTCAGCATCTCGAAGGGCTCGCAACTGATGCCGTCGACTTCCCGCAACAGCACCCGCGGGCGCGAAACGGCCAATTCATAGCCCTCGCGGCGCATGTTTTCGAGAAGGATGGTGAGGTGCAGCTCACCACGGCCGGAAACCATGAAGACATCAGTATCGGCGGTTTCCTCGACGCGCAGGGCGACATTGGTAAGCAGCTCCTTTTCCAGCCTCTCGCGCAGTTGGCGGCTGGTTACAAACTTGCCTTCCTGTCCGGCCAGCGGCGAGGTATTCACTTGGAACTGCATGACCAGTGTGGGATCGTCCACGGAGATCATGGGCAGGGCTTCAGGATGCTCGATGTCGGCCAAGGTAGTGCCAATACCCAGGTCATCGATGCCGGTCACCATGACGATGTCGCCCGCCAGCGCGCGTTCCATCGGCACCCGCTCCAGGCCGCGAAAACCGAGCACCTGCCCGATCTTGGCCCGCTGGGGCGGCGCATCGCCATGCAACACGAAGACCTCCTGGGCGGGCTTGAGTTCGCCGCGACGCACGCGCCCGATGCCCAGCCGACCGACATAGGACGAGTAGTCCAAGGCGCTGATCTGCAATTGCAGGGGTTCGTCGGCGTTGCCCGCAGGAGGCGGCACGTGCGCCAGAACGGCTTCGAACAACGGCCGCATATCTGTTCCTGGCGTGGCGTGGTCGGCGCTGGCCCAGCCCAGCAAAGCCGAGGCATAGACCACGGTGAAATCGAGCTGCTCTTCGGTGGCGCCGAGTTTGTCAAAGAGATCCAGGGTCTGGCTGACCACCCAGTCGGGCCGCGCTCCGGGCCGGTCGACTTTGTTCACCACCACGATCGGCCGCAAACCCAGCGCAAGAGCCTTCTTGGTGACGAAACGGGTCTGCGGCATCGGGCCTTCGACGGCGTCGACCAGCAGCAGTACGCCATCCACCATGGAGAGTACGCGCTCGACCTCGCCACCAAAATCGGCGTGCCCGGGCGTGTCGACGATATTGATGTGCGTGCCCAGATACTCAATGGCGCAGTTCTTGGCCAAGATGGTGATGCCCCGCTCGCGTTCGATGTCGTTGCTGTCCATCACGCGTTCGGCCACGTGCTGGTGCGCCGCAAAAGTGCCCGCCTGGTGCAGCAGCTTGTCCACCAGCGTGGTCTTGCCGTGGTCGACGTGGGCGATGATGGCGATGTTTCTCAGGGCGTGGGGCATGGCGTTTCGTTCGGAAAAAAGCTTTAAATTATAGCATTTTTCGCCTCTGATGCCTTGGTCTCGGCCCGGCGACCTTGGCAATGCTAGAATGCACTTTTTTGCTCCCCCCGCCCGCCCTCCGCAAGGGGTGCCCCAGTTTCGGCCTCGCCCCTTAGCTTGGCCAGGAACCCTGGCCCGGCCCGGCGACCCTGACACGCGATTACCGAACGCAAAGCGCAACCCTTGGCGAGCGGCGAGTGGAGACCCACCGGATGACCAATTTCGATTCACTAGGGCTGAACCCCAGCATACTCCGAGCCGTTGCCGAGCGCGGCTACGTCACGCCGACCCCCATCCAGGCCAAGGCCATCCCGGCAATTTTGGCGGGCAAGGACATCATGGGCGGCGCGCAGACCGGCACCGGCAAGACTGCGGGTTTTACCTTGCCCATGTTGCAACGCCTGTTGCCTCACGCCAACAGCAGCCCATCACCGGCCCGGCATCCAGTGCGGGCACTGATTCTCACGCCGACCCGCGAACTGGCGATGCAGGTTGAAGAATCAGTGCGCGACTATGGCAAATACACTGGCCTGCGCGCCACGGTGGTATTCGGTGGCATGGGCATGGATGCCCAGGAAGCGGCTCTGCGCGCTGGCGTCGAACTGCTGGTGGCCACACCGGGGCGGTTGCTGGACCACTTGCAGCAAAAGACCCTGAACCTCAATCAAGTCGAGATCTTCGTGCTCGATGAGGCCGACCGCATGCTCGACATGGGCTTCATCCCCGACATCAAGCGCATCATCGCCTTGCTGCCGGCGCGTCGCCAGAACCTGCTGTTCTCCGCCACCTTCTCGCCGGAAATCAAGAAGCTCGCCGACCAATTGCTGAACCAGCCCGAGCTGATCGAGGTCGCGCGCCGCAATACCGCCGCGGAAAACGTCACCCAGCTTGCCTATGTCTGCCGCAGCGATGCCAAGCGCGCCCTGCTGGAGCGTCTGTTGCGCGATCAAGGTGAAGAGCAGGCCCTGGTTTTCATGCGCACCAAACAGGGGGCCGGACGCCTGGCGCGACAACTGGAAAAGGCTGGCTTCGAGGCGACGGCGATTCATGGCGACAAGAGCCAACTTGCCCGCATCGAGGCACTCGACGGGTTCAAGGAAGGCAAAATTCGGGTGCTGGTCGCCACCGACGTGGCGGCGCGCGGCCTGGACATCGAAGAGCTGCCGCTGGTCTTCAACTTCGAGCTACCCTACGTGCCCGAGGATTACATCCACCGCATCGGCCGCACCGGGCGTGCGGGGGCGAGCGGCATCGCCATTTCCATCGTCGGCCCCGACGAGGAAAAGCTGCTCGCCGAAATCGAGCGCATGCTCAAGCGTACTTTGCCTCGCCAGCCCTTGCCGGAACTGACCAGCGAATCCCGGCCGACCCGCCCTGCTCGCGCCGCGCCCAGCGCAACGCCTTGGGCGGGCGTTGCGCCGCTGCGTGACAAGAGCCATTTCGACCTCAACCCGGACCAGCACATGGTGGCCCGATCGGCCAGCGCCCGAGGTGGCTCGGCCTTGATCGCGGGAGCCGTGGAACTGCCCCCCTTGCCCACACGGCGCGGGCGCCAGATTCCCGCTCTACTGATGAAGAAGCCGACACCTGCGGCCCCCGCCGAACCGACCGCGACCAGCGCCCCTGAATCCGTTGCACAAGGCGCGCCGGAAAGCACTCCGGAAGGCGCCTGAGACATGCGCCCGGCATCATCGTCGAGCGCCGCGGCAATTAACGTTCACGGCGCCTGCCCGCACGATTGCCCGGATACCTGCGCATTCCTGACGACCGTCGAAAACGGTCGCGCCGTCGCCATTGCCGGCGCCAAGGACCACCCCACGACTGCCGGCGTCCTATGCACCAAGGTGGCCCATTATCTCGAACGCACCTATAGCGAAGAGCGCCTGCTCCATCCCCTGAAAAGGGTCGGGCCCAAGGGTCGCGGCGAGTTCGCGCGGATCAGTTGGGATGAGGCTCTAGAAACCATAGTTCGGCGTTTCACCGAAATCGCCAGTTCGACCGACGGCCCGGAAGCGATCGTTCCCTACAGCTACGCCGGCACCATGGGTCTGGTGCAGAGTTCCGGCATGGATCGGCGCTTCTTTCATCGCCTCGGCGCCTCCATTCTCGATCGGACGATTTGTTCATCGGCCGGCTTCGAGGGCTACAAGGCGACCATCGGTGCCACCGTGGGCACCGACCCGGAGCAGTTTTCCGACGCCCGCCTGATCATCCTCTGGGGCACCAACCCGATCGTTTCCAATTTGCACCTTTGGCGTCAGATTCAGGAAGCCAAGCGACGCGGCGCCAAGCTCATTGCCATCGATCCCTATCGCAGCCAATCGGCGCAGAAGTGCCACGAGCACCTGGCCCTTCTGCCCGGGACCGATGCCGCCTTGGCGCTGGCCTTGATGCACTGCCTGATCCGCGATGATCGAATCGATCACGACTACGTCGCCCGTTACACCCTTGGCTTCGACGCCCTGAAGGCACGGGTCGCCGATTGGACTCCGGAGCGCGCCGCCCGCATTACCGGCTTGGCGACGGCGGCGATCGAGCACCTCGCCGCGGATTACGGCGGCAATCGGCCGACCGCGATTCGCGTCAACTATGGCTTGCAGCGCCACGGCGGTGGCGGCATGGCGATGCGCACTATCGCCTGCCTACCGGCTCTGACCGGCGATTGGCGTCACGCCTCAGGCGGCATTTTGCTTTCGACTTCGGGCACCTACCCCATGAACACCGCGGCCCTGGAACGGCCCGACCTCCTGCCCAATCGCCCGAGGCACATCAACATGTCGGCGATCGGCAACGCCTTGCTCGAAGCCCGGCCGCCAATCCGCGCGCTCTATGTCTACAACTCCAATCCGGTGGCGGTTGCTCCCGAGAGCCGCAAGGTGGTGCGAGGCTTCAGCCGCGAAGACCTGTTCACGGTGGTGCATGACAGCTTCCTCACTGACACCGCCGACTATGCCGACATCGTCTTGCCCGCGACCACGCAGCTCGAACACTTCGACATCCACAAGTCCTACGGTCACCTATATGTGCTGGTGAATCACCCGGCGATTGCGCCCTTGGGCGAAGCCAAGCCCAACAGCGAAGTCTTTCGGCTGCTGGCGCGGCGCCTGGGATTCACCGATGCTGCCTTGTTCGAAAGCGATCTCGAAATCGCTCGCCAGGCCTTTCTCTGGGATCACCCGCGGATGCGCGGCGTGGATTGGGCGAAGCTCCTGGAGCGCGGCTGGGAGCGCTTGTCTTTGCCCGAGCCCTTTGCTCCGTTCGCCCAGGGCAATTTCTTCACGCCCTCGGGCAGATGCGAGTTCTATAGCGAGACCCTGGCCGCCCAGGGCATTGACCCGCTGCCACATTTCACGCCACCGCATGAATCACGTGCTTCGGCGCCCGAACTCGCGGCACGCTTTCCCCTCGCCCTGATCTCGCCACCGGCGCGCAACTTCCTTAACTCCTCCTTTGGCCATTTGCCCCGCTTTCGCGAGGAAGAAGGCGGTCCGCGCCTCGAACTGCACCCCGAAGACGCCACCGCGCGCGGCCTTGCGGACGGAGATGAACTACGCATCTTCAACGACCGCGGCGAATTCGGCGCACAGTTGCGCATCACCGATCGGGTACGACCGGGCGTCGCCATGTCGCCCTCGATCTGGTGGCGCAAGCTCTCGCCCGACGGCCGCAACGTCAACGAAGTGACGTCGCAGAAGCTCACCGACTTCGGTGGCACCGCGGCGTTCTACGATGTGCTCGTAGAAGTGGGCCCAGCCGGCTGATCAGTCGCGCGGTAGAAGTCCCAACCGTTCATACGCCGGCCGGATCGCCTGGCGCAAACTGGGCAATTGAGCACGGAACCACAGGGCCAGGATCAGGCAGAGCACGGCGTTAATGGCCAGCGCCCAGGGCGCGCCGATTTCCTTGGCGACCGCGCCGGCAACCAAACTACCGACCGGCGCCATGCCGACGAAAGCCATGGTGTAGTAGCTCATCACCCGGCCGCGCTTGTCGTCGTCGACCACGGTTTGCACGATGGTGTTGGTCGCGGCGGCGGCGACGATCACGCCCCCCCCAGTCACGAACAAGAGCGGCAGCGCCATGGCATACCAGGGGCACAGTGCGAACAAGAGCAAACCGCAACCCGCAGCCAGCACGGCCCGCGCAATCACCCGGTCGAGGTGATGCGTGCTACCGCGGCTGGCCAAATAGAGCGTGCCAGTGAAAGCACCGGCACCGGCCGCGGACAGCAGGCTCCCCAGGGTATGCGCTCCGCCCCCGAAAACGTCCTTGGCGAAAACCGGCATCAGCGTCGTGTAGGGCGCGATACAGTAGGCTAGTCCGGCGAGCAGGAAGAGCGCCACGCGAATGGGCGCATAACCGAAGGCATAGACCGCGCCTTCACGCCAACTCGCCCACCATCCATGCGTTGTTGGCGCCAGGGGCGGCAGGTTCCAGCGCATCGCCAACAAGGCGAAGATCACCGCAACGAAACTCGCCGCATTGAGCGCAAAACACCAGGCCTCGCCAACCAGCGCCACCAGCATTCCGGCCAGCGCCGGGCCGATCACGCGGGCGCTGTTCACCAAGAGCGAGTTGAGCGCGATGCCGTTGCCCAGCAGCGCGCGGTCTTCGACCAAATTCACCATGAGCGCCTGGCGCAGCGGCAGGTCGAAAGCGGAGAGCACACCCAGGCATGCGGCCAGCATCAGGATATGCCAGACGGCGATTGCGTCTAACGCGGTCAGCGTCGCCAGCGTTACTGCCTGGAGTGCCATGGCGGCCTGCAGCCAAAGCACTGCGCGACGTTTGTCGACACGATCGGTGAGGACTCCGGCCACGGGGCCGAGCACGAGGATGGCGATGTTTCCGGCAAAGCTCGTGAGGCCCAGAAGCAGGGCCGAGCCGGTGAGCCGATAAACCAACCAGGAAAGCGCCACTTGTTGCAGCCAGGTGCCGACCATCGACAAGCCCTGGCCGGCGAAGAACAGTCGGAAATTCGGCGCGCTCAGGGCGCGGAAAGGATGGGCCCGCGCCGCTGGCCGCATAGCGTGGCGGATCGGCTAGACCAAACGCCCGAACTGGTCGCGCAAGCTGTTCAGGGTGCCGCGAAAGCCCGCCAGGCGTTCCCGCTCTTGCGCCACCAC
The DNA here is from genome assembly GCA_016192065.1 of Betaproteobacteria bacterium. Classification (GTDB taxonomy): domain Bacteria; phylum Pseudomonadota; class Gammaproteobacteria; order Burkholderiales; family Casimicrobiaceae; genus JACPUX01. Next base: position 25,313 of record JACPUX010000014.1, on the reverse strand, counting down.
GGTAGCTGGGGCACGCGCGACGAAACTCTCGTTGGCGAGCTTGCTGTCTGCTTTGGTGATTTCGCCTTCAAGGCGCGCGATCTCCTTGCCCAAGCGCTCGCGCTCAGCGGCAAGATCGATTTCAATCTTGAGCATCAGGCGATAGTCCCCCACCACTTGCACGGGGGCTTCTGTTTCGGGCAATGCCGCAACGATGGTCACTTCGGAGAGTTTGCCCAACGGCTTGAGATAGGGCGCGAAGGCGGCCAACCGAGGGGCATCGCCGGTCATCAGCAGCGGCACTCTGCGCGCTGGAGACAGGTTCATCTCGCCGCGCAGCGCGCGCACCGCTTCCACCAGGGCCTTGAATATCGACAGCTCACCCTCGGCATGCACGTCGATCTCACTGGCATCGCTCACGGGGTAGGCTTGCATCGAAATCGATGCGCCCGATTTGTTGGCCAGTGGCGCGACCTTCTGCCAAAGCTCCTCAGTGATGAAGGGAATGACCGGGTGCGCCAGGCGCAGCGTGGCTTCCAGTACGCGCACCAGGGTGCGCCGGGTGCCGCGCTGCACTTCGGGGTCGGGGTCGGCCAGCGCTACTTTGGCAAGCTCGACATACCAATCACAATATTCGTCCCAGACAAATTCATAAATCGCCCGGGCGCTGAGGTCGAAACGGTAGTCTTCCAGATGCACGGCCACCTCCGCTTCGGCTCGTTGCAGTCGGCTGACGATCCAGCGGTCCATGACCGAGAGTTTGACTGGCAAGGCGGGGTCGAGTCCGCAATCGCGCCCCTCGGTATTCATGAGCACGAAGCGTGTAGCGTTCCAGAGTTTATTGCAGAAGTTGCGATAACCCTCGCAGCGGCTGAGATCGAAATTGAGGGTGCGATTAAAGGTCGCCAGTGAAGCGAAGGTGAAGCGCAGGGCGTCGGTGCCGAAGGCCGGGATGCCCTGGGGGAACTGACGCCGTGTGCTCGCTTCGATGGCGGCACGCTGCTTTTCCAACATCAGTCCGTACGTGCGCTTTTGCACCAGGGTTTCGAGCTCGGCACCGTCGATCAGATCCAGGGGGTCGAGGATGTTGCCTTTGGATTTCGACATCTTCTGCCCCTCGGCATCGCGCACGATGGCATTGATGTACACGGCATGGAAGGGAATGCGCCCGGTGAAATAGGTCGTCATCATCACCATGCGCGCCACCCAGAAGAAAATGATGTCGAACCCGGTGATCAGCACCGAAGACGGCAAGAAGGTCTCGAGTTCCGGGGTCTGGTCCGGCCATCCTAGCGTCGAATGGCACCAGAGCGCGGAGGAGAACCAGGTGTCGAGCACGTCTGGATCCTGCACGAATCGTTGCGGCTCTCGCCCGAGCTGCTTGATCGCCTGCGCCCGCGCCGCGGCCTGGTCGCGCGCAACATAAACCGCTCCAGTTTCGTCGTACCAGGCTGGGATGCGATGCCCCCACCAGAGCTGCCGAGAAATGCACCAGTCCTGGATGTTGTTGATCCAGTGCAGGTAGGTCGAGAGCCAAGATTCGGGCACGAAGCGAAGCCTTTCGTCCCGGCCCTGGCGCGCTCCGGCGAGGCCCTCGCCCACCGCATCAAGGCAGAGATCCTGAATGCTCTTGCCGGGAAACTGGGGATGCGTACGAGGCGCCGCTTTAGTGGTGGCGACGAACCACTGATCGGTGAGCATGGGCTCGACCACTTCGCCGGTGCGCCCACAGCGCGGTACCATCATCTTGTGGGCCTTCTCGCTCACCAGTAGACCGGCGCCGGCCAGGTCGGCGAGCACCAGCTTGCGCGCCTCGTAACGGTCGAGACCGCGATACTTCGCCGGTGCGGCATCGTTGATGCGCGCATCAAGGGTCAGCACGCAAATAGGCGTGAATCCATGGCGCTGGCCGATGGCGAAATCGTTGAAGTCGTGTGCCGGAGTGATCTTGACGCAGCCGGTGCCGAATTCGCGCTCGACGTAAGCGTCGGCAATCACCGGGATCAGCCGGTCGGTGAGCGGCAGGCGTAACTTGCGGCCCACCTGCGCGGCAAAGCGTTCGTCTTCCGGATGCACCGCCACGGCGACGTCTCCCAGCAGCGTTTCCGGCCTCGTGGTGGCGACCACCAGGCCGCCGCTTCCGTCCTCGAAGGGGTAGCGAATCTCCCAGAGCTTGCCAGCTTCCTCCTCGGTTTCGACCTCGAGGTCTGAGACCGCGGTGCCGAGCTTGGGGTCCCAGTTCACCAAGCGCTTGCCGCGATAGATGAGGCCGTCTTCATAAAGCCGCACAAAGGTTTCCAGCACGGCGCGCGAGAGTCCCTCGTCCATGGTAAAGCGGGCGCGGGTCCAGTCTCCCGAAACTCCGAGCCGGCGCATCTGTTGGGTGATGGTCGAGCCGGATTCTTCCTTCCACTTCCAAACGCGCTCCACGAAAGCCTCGCGCCCCAGCTCATGGCGCGACTCGCCGCCGGCGCGCAACTGATTCTCGACCACGATCTGCGTGGCGATGCCAGCATGGTCAGTGCCCAACTGCCACAGGGTGTTGTCGCCTTTCATCCGGTGATAGCGAATGAGCGTGTCCATCAGGGTGTGCTGGAAAGCGTGGCCCATATGGAGGGTGCCGGTCACATTGGGCGGCGGCAATTGGATGCAATAGGCGGGGGCACCGCTCATGGCGGGCTTGAACAGGCCTTGTTGTTCCCAGATCGGGTACCAGTGCGCCTCGATGGCGTGGGGCTCAAAACTCTTGGCGAGTTCCATGATCGGCTCGGAGACAGGCGGGAAGAAGAACCGTGCATTATACCGGATCACTCCGGCTGCTCCGGCGAAGGCCGTTGGTGCGGCTGGTGCACAAAGATGGTGTGGCAGAAGTTCGGCTGCGCACCGACCTCTATTGCGCAGGCTCAGTCCTGCTGATGTGCGTGCTTGACCGCTTCGGCGATCTCTTTGCGGAAACTGTCGATTTCTCGTTCGATGGCCTCGGCGACGAAAGCACGGATGACCCGGCCAACATTCGTGTTGATGGTGGATACCAGTTCGCCCACAGCGCGCTCCACGACTGGCTTAAGATGTTGCAGCAGATGCTCCTGCAGACCTCTCTCGGTATAGATGTCGAGCTTCTGCAGGACTTGCAGCGTGATTTGTTCGGTAAATTCCTGGGTCAGCGCGCTCAAGTCCACTTCCTTGTGGGGCTCGGGAGGGCTTACCGGTTCCGGTGGGGCGGGGACTTCAACTTTGGGCGCCGCGACCGTCGCCTCCGGACTGGCTGGCTTGGGCGCCGCCGGTGCGGGAATCGGCACACCAGGCGGCAGGTCGAAAAACTGCGCCTCGAAGGTCCTGACCGTCGGCGCGGCGAGCAACTCGGAAAGGGGCAGCGTCTTCTCCAGCATCTCTCCCGATATCCCGGAACTTGCCTTGGCCGCCACACTCGGTGCCGCATTGATTATGGGAGCGCTCACCGGGTCGAGGCGATAGTGATGCTTCTCGGGCGGAATCTCCAACATCGGCACGCGCACTTCGCCGCGGCCCGTCAAGGGAACAAACTCGGGTTCCTTGAGCGGGGTGTCGGTGGCAACTTTAGGAAAGTCAGGACCCATTTCCGCCAGATCGGCGTCGATATCAATTCCCGGGCCATCGTCATTGCGCCAATCGCCGGACGCGGAAACCGGAGACTCCACAATCGCGGTCAGCACCGGCGTGTCATCCAGGATCGCGGGGCTGGTCGGGACGACCTCGGTCAGCACGGGCACATCGTCGACGCCGGCATCGCGATTGCGCCGCATCAGCGCGTCGGCTTGTTCCAGCAATTCACGTGCGGTGGGCATCAGCGATCCTCGGCGAGCGAGTGAGTCTGCAAAGCATACCCCCGAGCGCGGTAGAAACGGAAGCGCTCGCGCGCCGCCTCGCGATCACCTCCGTCTCGTGAGACGATTTCCAGCAGGCGCTCGAAGCGCCCAAAAAATGGCGGCGGCTCCGCGTGCAGATTTAGCAGCACATCGGCCGGGCCTTGATGCTCCGGGGCGAGGTCGAGCACCACCGGAGTTTCCGCCGCCCAAGGGTCGCGCAAACTGCAATGGGGCAAGAAGCCGGTGGGGGACATCTGCCAAAGCATGCCGTCGAGACGCTCCAGCAGCGCTGCTTCCGCAGCGTATACACGCAGCTTTCGCCCCTGGGAATAGGCCTTTCCACACAGCCTCGCGGCAACCTCAAGGCGGTCGGCGGCGTCGGTGTAGAAAAGGATCTCGGTCATGACGGGCTCAGGCCTCGCGGGATGCCACGTCGAGCAGATAGCGCGTGAGCAGCGGCACCGGTCGCCCGGTGGCGCCTTTCTCCTTGCCACTCTTGTGTGCCACCCCGGCAATGTCGAGATGGGCCCACTCGAACTTCTTCGTGAAACGCGACAGGAAGCAGGCCGCGGTGATCGTTCCCGCAGGGCGTCCGCCGATATTAGCGAAATCGGCGAAGTTGCTTTGCAACTGCTCCTGGTACTCATCCCAGAGGGGCAATTGCCAGGCTCGATCGTAGGCTTCCTCCCCGGCGATCAAGAGCGCCCGTGCGAGCGTTTCGGTATTGCTCAGAAGCCCCGAAGCGACATGCCCGAGGGCGATGACGCAAGCGCCCGTCAGCGTGGCGATGTCAATCACCGCGACGGGTTCGTAACGTTCAGCGTAGGTGAGCGCGTCGCAAAGGATCAGGCGCCCTTCGGCGTCGGTGTTGAGAATCTCGATGGTTTGCCCGGACATGCTCGTGACCACGTCGCCGGGCTTCGTGGCGCGACCGCCAGGAAGGTTCTCGCAGGCGGGGATAAGCCCCACAAGGTTGATTTTGGCGCCGATCTCGGCGATCGAACGAAATGCTCCGAGCACGGCCGCCGCACCGCACATGTCGTACTTCATTTCATCCATTTCAGGGCCGGGCTTCAAGGAAATGCCGCCACTGTCGAATGTGATGCCCTTTCCGACCAAGACGTGAGGTTTCGATCTCTTGGCGCCGGCGAAATACTCCATGATGATGAAGCGCGGCGGCTCCGCCGAACCGTTGGTGACCGACAGAAACGACCCCATGCCCAACTTCTCGATCTCCGCGCGTTCAAGCACCTGAACCTTGAAACCCAATTCCTTGCCCATGGCCAAGGCCTGCTCGGCCAGATAACCAGGCGTGCAAACATTGCCCGGAAGGTTGCCGAGGTCCCGCGCGAGGCTTGCGCCATGAGCAATTGCTAAACCGCGCCTGGCGGCTGCTTCACCAGCCGGCAGGTCGCTTCTTTGAGGCACTGAAAGCGTGAGCTTGCGCAAAGGTCGGCGCACTTCCTCAGGGTGGCTTTTCATGCGATCGAAGCGATAGACCGCATCCATGGCCATGAGCACGGCGTGCTCCACACGCCAAGCGATGTCGCGTCGCTTGACGGCTTCCTCGGTCAGATAGAGTACCGCCTCATAAGATCCGGTTTCGTTCAGCAGCTTCACGGCCGCGCGGGTCGCCTGTCGAAACTCCTTTTCGCGGAATTCCCGCTCCTTGCCCAAACCGATCAAGAGGACGCGATCACAGAGTGTTCCGGGAACATTGTGCAGCAAGAGCGTGCTGCCGATCTTTCCTTCCATGTCACCGCGACGGATGATCTCAGACAGATATCCATTCGACGCGCGATCGATCAAATCGGCAGAAAGTCCGGGCTTGCGATTGTCAAATACCCCCACCACGACACAGGCACTCCGCTGTTTTTCAGGGCTGCCGCTTTTTATGGTAAATTCCATGAATCCCTCAGGGCCGGATCTCGCGCTCTTTCCCCCAGCACCAGCGGTGCCTGCGACGGAACGCGAAACCGGACAAAATGGTTGGACAAGGGCGGATTATCCGCGTATCTCGCCAAAAATGTCAAAATCGGCCCAGAAATGATTTTCCAACGCGCCTTGCTGAGGGAACTGGCGGCCACCGGCGCCAGCCTCTTTACCGTACTTTTGGGCATCCTCTTCACCCAGCAGCTCATTCGTCTGCTTGGCGCCGCGGCCCGTGGCACCTTGGCCGCGGAAGGCGTGGTGGCCATCCTTGGTTTCAAAGCGCTTTACTATTTGCCGGTGTTGATCACCCTTTCGGCATTTCTGGCGGTTCTGCTGGCCTTGTCCCGCGCCCACCGCGATAGCGAGATGATCGTGTGGTTTACCGCCGGGCAAAGCCTCACGGCCTGGCTGCGTCCGGTGACCATATTCGCTGTGCCGGTGGTCCTGGTAGTGGGATTGCTGAGTGTGGCGCTGTCGCCCTGGGCGACACAAAAGAGCGAAGAGTACCAACGCCTGCTGGAGTCGCGCGAGGAACTCGCGGCGATCTCGCCCGGCCTGTTCAAGGAAATCAAGCGTGACCATCGGCTGCTGGTCCTCTTTGTCGAGAGTTTCAATGCTTTGGACAGCAGCATCAACAACTTCTTCGCCCAAGCGGTGGAGGACGACCAATTGGTCACCATGGTCGCCCAGAGTGGTGCTCTGGAGACCCGTGCCAACGGCGAGCGCTTCATCATTCTCAAGAACGGGCGGCGTTACGAAGGCACCCCGGGCACGGCCGGCTACCGCTATGTCGATTTCGAGGTACATGGCTTGCGCATCGATGCCGCTGAGATTCAGCCCCTGCCGCCCTCACTCAAGGCCGTCGACACCCTAGGCCTCCTTAAGCGTGGAGGTAATACCGAGATCGCCGAGCTCTTCTGGCGCGTCAGCCTGCCCTTGGCGGCGCTCATCCTGATATTTCTCGCGATTCCACTTTCCCGCGTCGACCCGCGCGTCGGCCGGTCCTTCAATCTCATCGTCGCTGGCCTGATTTGGGCGATCTACAGTAGCTGCACCTCAATCGCGCAGTCCTTGATCGCCCAAGGAAACATCAATCTGTGGACCGGTATCATCCTGATCCACGGCGCCACCATCGTACTGGTACTGGTGCTCTTCTATCGCCACTTGTCGATCTTCAAACTCCTAGGCAGCCTGAAGGTGCGCGCGTGAAAACCCTCGCTCGGTACCTCAGCCGCGAAGTAGCCGCCAGCACTCTGTTGGTGTTCGCCGCGCTGCTGATGCTCTTCTCATTTTTCGATCTGATCAACGAGTTGCGCGATCTCGGCCAGGGCAATTATCGGCTGGGTCGAGTGCTGTTGTATGTGTTGCTGAATGCCCCCGGACATGCCTATGAATTGGCTCCGATCGCGGCGCTGATTGGCACTCTGACCACATTATCGGTGCTGGTCGCCAATTCTGAGTACACCGTGATGCGTACCGGCGGCGCATCCCTGACGCAGATCGCGGGTGCGATCGGGCGTGTCGGCGTGGGTTTGATGCTGGCCACATTCTTGCTGGGCGAACTGGTCGCTCCGGCGTCTGAACAATTGGCGCAACAGGTGCGCCTGCAAGCCATCAAAGGCATGGTGGCGCATGAGTTCCGCAGCGGCTTCTGGTTCAAGCAGGACAGGACCTTCGTCAACGTGCAGCATGTGCTTCCCACCAACACCCTGATGGGCGTACGGATCTTCGAATTCTCTGTCGATTGGCGTCTCACCGATTTGCGCTTCGTGGAATTCGCCGGTTTCCTCGGCGAACGACAGTGGCGCCTGCAAAAAGTCACGCGCACCCACTTCGGCGAAGACGGCGCGCGAATTTCCCGCCAGGACGAGGAAATCTGGGATACTGTACTCGCCCCCGCGATGTTCGATGGTCTACAGGTCGCCCCCGAGATGTTGTCGATAGGCTCGCTCTATCAGAACATCACTCATCTATCCCAAAACAACCAGAAGTCCTCTCGATTCGAGATCGCGTTTTGGACCAAGGCCCTTTATCCCGCCTCGATTCTGGTGTTGATGTTCATGGCCATACCATTTGCCCAGTTCAAGCGCCGCTCGGCCGGCTTGGGGTGGCGAGTATTCGCGGGCATCATGCTGGGTCTTGGCTTCCTGCTGCTCAATCGGCTTTTTTCCTATCTGGGATTGCTCTACGACTGGCTGCCAATCCTGAGCGCACTCTTGCCTTCGCTCGTCTTTCTCGCCGCCGCGGGCGCCCTGCTTTGGCGAATTGAGCGCCGCTGAAAGCCCCCGACAACACCCAGGCCCAGAAACAAAAACCCCAAGGGGTGAGCTTGGGGCCTTTGGTCGGGATGCTTCCGGGGAGCGCTCAGGAGGCGACTGGTTCCACGCAGACCGTGGACCGCTTCGCCGCACCTTTGACGGTGAAGCGCACATGGCCGTCGATCAGCGCGAACAAGGTGTGATCCTTGCCGACACCGACGTTGTCACCCGCATGCATCTTGGTTCCGCGCTGCCGCACGATGATGCTACCAGCGGAAATTGCCTCACCACCATAAACCTTGACCCCGAGGCGCTTGGACTGGGAATCGCGACCGTTACGCGAGCTGCCGCCCGCCTTCTTGTGTGCCATTTTCCTGCTCCTTAAGCGGCGTTAATGCTGTCAATACGCAGCTCGGTGTAATTCTGGCGATGCCCTTGGCGCTTCTGGTAGTGTTTGCGACGACGCATCTTGAAAATTCGAACCTTGTCGGCGCGCCCTTGCGAGAGCACGGTGGCTTTTACCGAGGCACCGGAGAGGAGAGGTTGGCCCAGCTTGACGCCTTCGCCTTCGCCGACCATCAACACCTGGTCGAGCACCACTTCCGCACCAATGTCTGCCGGTATCTGTTCTATCTTGAGTTTTTCGCCGGCCGCGACGCGATACTGCTTGCCGCCGGTTTTTATGACCGCATACATGGGTTTTTCCTGGTTAGAGAAAAGGGTGGAATTTTAGCCTATGGACGGAGGGATGTCAAAATGGCAATCTGCCTCGGGATTCCTCCACCGCAACAAGCTTGACACCACAATAGCTCGCCTCATAGCATAGGGCGTTTCTTCCTGAACCCACCGGTGTGGCGCAGTAGCGGCCTCGCCAATTTCCCCTACCGTGACCCCGGAATCGCTTCGATCACTGCTGCAATCCGACATGGCGGCGGTGGACAGTTGCTTGCGCGAGCACTTGTCTTCCGAAGTGGCGCTGGTATCCCAAGTCTCCGAGTACATCATCAGCAGTGGCGGCAAGCGGCTGCGGCCGGCGCTACTGTTGCTTGCCGCACGCGCCTGCGACTACCGGGGGCCGCACGCACCGGTCTTGGCGGCGGTGGTGGAGTTGATCCACACCGCGACGTTGTTGCACGATGACGTGGTGGACGAGTCGGCCTTGCGGCGGGGTCGCGCCACTGCCAATGCGATGTTTGGCAATGCCGCCAGCGTTCTGGTGGGGGACTTTCTGTACTCGCGCTCCTTTCAAATGATGGTCACGGTGGACAATATGCGCATCCTGCGCATTATTAGTGACGCCACCAATGTGATTGCCGAAGGAGAAGTACTGCAATTGCTCAACTGCGGCAACGCCGACCTCGACGAGTCGCGCTACCTGGAAGTGATTCGCCGCAAGACCGCCAAACTCTTCGAGGCGGCGATGCGGATCGGCGGCGTACTCGGCGGCGCAGGCGCCGCCACCGAGGAGGCGCTGGCCAACTATGGCGTGCATGTGGGCACCGCTTTTCAGCTGATCGATGATGTGCTGGACTATTCCGGGGAACACGCGGACATCGGCAAGAATCTTGGCGATGACCTGGCCGAAGGCAAGGCGACGCTACCACTGATCCGGGCGATGCAGGTGGCGAAGCCGGGGGACGCTGCGCTGCTGCGCCGGGCGATCGTCGAGGCTCGCATTGACGAGTTCGGGCCGGTGATGGAAATCATTCGCGGGACCGATGCGATCGCGTACGCACGGGCCTGCGCTGGCGAAGAGGCACAGCTGGCGAGCGCACAATTGGCGCACTTGGGGAGTTCCAAGTACCGCGATGCTCTGCTAGAATTGGCCCTCTTTGCGGTCGAGCGGACGCACTAGACTTTCGACTTCATCCGCCACACGGGCATGGGCCCGCGTGCCGCGACACCTCGGGGTGTAGCTCAGCCTGGTAGAGTACTGCGTTCGGGACGCAGGAGTCGGAGGTTCAAATCCTCTCACCCCGACCAATTCAGTTTTCCCTCCTCCATGGGGGCTTAGTCCACACCGTGTGGATTGAGCGATTGCCAACGCCAGGCGTCGGCACACATATCCTCCAGCGTCCTTTTCGCCTCCCAGCGCAAGGTATCGCGAGCGAGAGTGGCATCGGCGAAACAACTCGCGATGTCGCCCGGCCGGCGCGCGACGATTTCGTAGGGAATTACTCGCCCGCAGGCACGCTCGAAGGCGCGAACCAACTCCAACACCGAATAGCCGCGCCCGGTCCCCAGGTTGACGGTGATCGAGCCGAACTGGCGCTGAAGATAGTCCAGAGCCGCCAGGTGTCCCGCCGCCAGGTCCATCACATGAATGTAGTCCCGCACTCCAGTGCCGTCGGCGGTCGGATAGTCGGCGCCGAAGATTTGCAGCCGGGCGCGCTTACCGGAGGCGACCTGGGCAATATAGGGGGCCAGATTGTTCGGGACGCCACGTGGATTCTCGCCGATAAGGCCGCTCGGATGCGCGCCCACCGGATTGAAGTATCGCAGACAGGCGATGCGCCAAGCCGGTTTGGCCAGAGCCAAGTCCGCCAATATCTCCTCGATCATGAGCTTGGTACGGCCATAGGGATTGGTCGGATGGACGACCGCGCCCTCGGTAATCGGCAGCTCGGCCGGATCGCCATAAACTGTCGCCGAGGACGAAAAGACGAAACTGCGGGTTCCCAACTCGTCGAGGACCTCCAGCAGATTCAGCGTGCCGTGAAGGTTGTTCTGGTAGTAGCCCAGCGGATTCTGCACCGACTCGCCGACCGCTTTGAGGCCGGCGAAGTGCAAGACCGCGTCGGGCACGCGTGGCGCCAGCGCCGCCGCCACGGCGGAACGATCGCACAGATCGACGCGCAAGAATTCTGGCTTCCGCCCGGCAACACGGCCGACCCGCTCCACCATTGCGGGGCTGCTATTGCACAAGTTGTCGAGGATGTGGACCTCGTGCCCCGCCTCCAAAAGCAAGACGGTGGTATGCGAGCCGATATAGCCGGCACCTCCGGTAACCAGAACGCGCATTTCTTGTCCTCGATAGAGTAAGGGCGGTTCGCAACACCGCAACCGATGCGATTATGCCCTCTTCCCGGGCTTGGGCGCAGCCGAGCGGACGACGGATCGCGAGAACGCGCCGAAAAAAGGAAAAGCCCCCGGCGAGGTACGCTCCGGGGGCTTACGAACTAGCCGAGACCGCAGCTTATTCGGCGGCGACGGGTTCGGCTACGGCGGCAGAATCGGGCCGGTCGAGCAGTTCGACAAAGGCCATGGGTGCATTGTCGCCGATGCGAAAGCCGCACTTCAGAATACGCAAATAGCCGCCAGGCCTCTTGGCAAAGCGCGGCCCGAGCTCGTCGAAGAGCTTGCAGACCATTTCCCGGTCACGCAGGCGGTTGAACGCGAGGCGGCGGTTCGCCAGGCTTGGAGTCTTGCCCAGGGTGATCATAGGTTCGACCACGCGGCGCAGCTCCTTGGCCTTGGGCAAGGTGGTCTTGATCGCCTCATGGCGCAGAAGCGAGTTGGTCATGTTGCGCAGCATCGCCAATCGGTGGCTGCTGGTGCGGTTGAGTTTGCGGAGTCCGTGACGGTGACGCATGGCACTGCCCTTTCTAGCTTTCACTGCTTCGGCGCGAAAGCGCCAAAGCAGTCGTCCTTAAGGTTTCTCGAGATGTGCGGGAGGCCAGTTCTCGAGCTTCATGCCGAGCGACAGACCGCGTGAGGCGAGCACTTCCTTGATTTCGTTGAGCGACTTGCGGCCGAGATTGGGAGTCTTCAACAACTCGTTCTCGGTACGCTGAATGAGGTCGCCGATGTAATAGATGTTTTCGGCCTTGAGGCAATTCGCCGAGCGCACCGTCAGTTCCAGGTCGTCGACCGGGCGTAGCAGGATTGGGTCGACCTGCTGCACCGACCGGCTCTCCACAGGCGCCGCCGTACCTTGCAAGTCGGCGAATACCGAGAGCTGTTCCACCAGGATCGAGGCGGCATAACGGATCGCCTGCTCAGGCTCGATAGCGCCGTTGGTCTCGATGTCCATCACCAGCTTGTCGAGATCGGTGCGCTGTTCAACACGCGCGCTCTCGACCGCGTAGCTCACCCTGGTGACCGGGCTGTACGACGCGTCCAGCATGATGCGGCCAATCGTGCGCGCAGCCTCGGCCTTCGGGCGCGCGGTGGCCGGCAGGTAGCCGCGGCCGCGTTCGACCTTGATTTCCATTTCCAGCTTTCCGCCAGCGGTGAGGTGAGCGATAACGTGTTCTGGGTTGATCAACTCGACGTCGTGAGTGAGCTCGATATCGCCAGCAGTCACCGGTCCCTCGCCGGACTTGGCGAGACGCAGCAGGGCTGAATCGCGATTGTGCAGCTTTAGGACCACGCCCTTGAGGTTCAGGAGTATGTCCACAACGTCTTCCTGCACGCCGTCGATCGCGGAGTACTCGTGCAGCACGCCGGTAATCGTCACCTCGGTCGGCGCCCAGCCGGGCATGGACGATAACAGTACGCGGCGCAAGGCGTTGCCGAGCGTATGGCCGAAACCACGTTCGAACGGCTCCATCACCACTTTGGCATGGAACGGCGACGTGCTTTGCACGTCGATGTTGCGCGGCGTTAGAAATGCGTTGCTCTGCATATAGCTTCCTTGTGACTAGGCAGCCTGATTACTTCGAATAAAGCTCGACCACCATGTTCTCGTTCACGTCGTGCGCGAACTCGGAACGGTCGGGCAACTGCTTGAATACGCCCTGCAGCTTCTTGGCGTCAACCTCGACCCAGGAGGGAAAGCCGTTCTTTTCGGCTAGCTGTACCGCGTCGGTGATTCGCAGCTGGCTCTTGGACTTCTCGCGCACGGCGACGGTGTCGTTCGGCCGCAGGAGCGCCGAAGGAACGTTGAGCTTCCTACCGTTCACTTCGATCGCGCCATGGGTGACCAGTTGCCTCGCCTCGGCACGCGTGGAGCCGAAACCCATGCGATAAACGACGTTGTCCAGTCGCGACTCCAGAACCTTCAACAGGTTCTCGCCAGTCGAACCCTTGCGCCGCGAAGCCTCGGCGAACACACGGCGAAACTGGCGCTCAAGAATACCGTAGGTGCGGCGCAGTTTCTGCTTCTCGCGCAGCTGGCTTCCATACTCGGAGATGCGTTGCCCCGACTTCTGGCCGTGCTGCCCAGGAGCCGTATCGAGCTTGCATTTGGAGTCGAGTGATCGACGCGCGCTTTTCAGGAAAAGGTCGGTGCCTTCCCGTCGCGCTAGCTTGCATTTGGGACCAATATAACGTGCCACTTTTGCTATCCTCTTTGCCTGATGCCCGGTGATTTCAGACGCGGCGCCGCTTCGGCGGGCGGCAACCGTTGTGCGGAATCGGGGTGACGTCCGCAATGCTGGTGATTTTCAGACCCAGCGCATTGAGCGCGCGCACGGCCGACTCGCGTCCCGGGCCAGGGCCCTTGATGCGCACCTCGAGATTCTTCACGCCGCATTCCTGCGCCGCTCTTCCAGCCGATTCGGCTGCGACCTGCGCGGCGAAGGGGGTGCTCTTGCGTGAGCCCTTGAAGCCGGCACCACCCGACGTTGCCCAGGAAAGCGCGTTGCCTTGGCGGTCAGTAATGGTGATGATGGTGTTGTTGAACGAAGCGTGAATGTGGGCGATACCCTCGGAGATATTCTTCTTGACCTTCTTCCGCGCTCGGACCTGTGCTTTAGCCATGCCTGTTTTCCTTTACTTCGTGCTGCGGACCAGCTTGCGCGGACCCTTGCGGGTGCGCGCATTGGTGCGCGTCCGCTGACCACGCACTGGAAGCCCCTTGCGATGCCGGACGCCTCGGTAGCAGCCTAGGTCCATCAGCCGCTTGATGCTCATCGTCACTTCGCGACGAAGATCACCTTCGACCGAGAACCTGCCGACTTCCTCGCGAAGGCGATCCATGTCCGCGTCGGACAGATCCTTCATCTTGGTCGTATAAGCCACGCCTGCCGCTTCGCAAATCTTGCGCGCACGCGGCCGGCCGATGCCATAGATCGCGGTGAGCGCAATCTCGGCATGCTGGTGGTTGGGAATGTTTACGCCTGCAATACGGGCCATCTCGCTACCTACCCATTTACCTGGTCAATGAGGTCAACCCTGGCGCTGCTTGTGCCTAGGGTCAGTACAAATCACGCGCACCACACGGTTGCGCCGAATAATCTTGCAGTTGCGGCAAATTTTCTTTACCGAAGCCAGAACTTTCATCGTCTTTCCTTTCGCTTCCCTGCCACTACTTGGCGCGGAATACGATCCGCGCGCGGGACAAATCGTACGGCGTCAATTCCACCGTCACCTTGTCGCCCGGTAGGATCCGGATATAGTGCATCCGCATCTTTCCAGAAATATGCCCAAGCACTACATGCCCATTTTCCAGCTTGACCCTGAACGTCGCATTCGGCAACATTTCCAGAATCTCGCCCTGCATCTGGATGGTGTCTTCCTTGGCCATCAGCGCGTCGGTAGTCCCTTGCTCCCGCCCTTGAAATTGACTTTCTTGAGCAGGCTTTCATACTGCTGCGACATCAGGTAGGCCTGGACCTGGGCCATGAAGTCCATGGTCACCACCACGATGATCAGCAACGACGTTCCGCCGAAGTAGAAGGGTACGTTCCACTTCACGATCAGTAGTTCCGGGATCAAGCACACCACGGTGACGTAGATCGCACCGATCAGCGTCAGTCGAAGGGTAATGCGCTCGATGTAACGCGCGGTCTGCTCCCCCGGACGATAGCCGGGTATGAATGCGCCGCTCTTTTTCAGGTTCTCCGCCGTGTCCTTGGGGTTGTACTGAAGGGCGGTGTAGAAGAAGCAGAAGAAAATGATCAGCGCCGCGTAAAGAATATGGTAGATCGGCGATCCGGGCGCCAGCGCGGCAGCGACGTCGCGCAGCCAGATCGAACCCTCGCTTTGGCCAAACCAGCTCGCGGCAGTGGCCGGAAAAAGAATCAAGCTGGAGGCAAAAATAGGCGGGATGACACCCGCCATATTGATCTTGAGCGGCAGGTGCGAGCTCTGGCCACCGTAGACCTTGTTGCCCACCTGCCGCTTGGCGTAGTTCACCAGAATCTTTCGCTGCGCCTTTTCGAAGAACACCACCAAAGCGGTCACGCCGATGACCAGGGCGATGATGAACAACACCTGCAGAATCGAGAAGGCGCCAGTGCGAGTGAGATCGAGGGTGCCTGAAATCGCGTTGGGGAGACCCGCGGCAATGCCGGCGAAAATGATCAAGGAAATGCCGTTCCCCAGACCCCGTTCGGTGATCTGCTCGCCGAGCCACATCAAGAACATGGTGCCGGTAACCAGGGTGAGCGCGGTCACAAGGCGAAATGTCGGCCCGGGATCGACGACCAGGCCTGCCTGACCTTCAAGCGCGATGGAAATCCCCAAAGCCTGGAAGAGCGCCAGGAAAACCGTCGCATAGCGGGTATATTGCGTGATCTTGCGCCGCCCCGCCTCTCCCTCTTTCTTGAGCGACTCGAGCGAAGGCAAGACTACCGCGGCAAGCTGCATGATGATCGACGCGGAGATATAGGGCATGATCCCGAGCGCAAAAAGAGAGAAGCGCTGCATCGCCCCACCCGAAAAGACGTTGATCAGCCCCAGAATCCCGCCCTGATTCTGCCGGAACAGCTCGTCGAGTATGCTCGCGTTGATGCCGGGCACCGGGATATGCGTCCCGATTCGATAAACCACCAGCGCGCCCAGCAGGAACCACAGCCGACGCTTGAGATCAGCGTAGCGACTGCCTGCCTTCAGTGCGGGGTTGATGGGATTGGCCAAGATTCGCCTTCGCTCGGATGCCGGTTACTCGATCACCGCGCCACCCGCGGCTTCAATCGCCGCGCGCGCGCCTTTGGTCAGGCCCAAACCCTGCACCTTGACCGCCTTTTCGAGCTTGCCGCTCTTGATCACCTTGGCTCCGCGGGCGAGCATGGGAACCACACCTGCTTGCTTCAGTGCGAGCAGATCGATCACCTCGATCGGCAGCCGCTGCAAATCAGATAGCCGCACCTCGGCCACGTCGTCGCGGGTCAGCGAAACGAAACCGCGCTTGGGCAGACGGCGTTGCAACGGCATCTGGCCGCCTTCAAAGCCCACCTTGTGAAAACCGCCGCTGCGCGACTTCTGCCCGTTCATGCCGCGCCCTCCGGTCTTGCCCAGACCGCTGCCGATGCCACGACCGACGCGGCGGCGCACCTTGTTGGAGCCGGCGGCCGGCTTGATGGTATTCAGATCCATAGCAGGTTCCTCACTCGCTTACGCTGACCAGGTAGTACACACGCGCGATCATGCCGCGTACCTCCGGCGTATCGATCACTTCCACCGTATGGCGAATTCGCTTCAGACCGAGACCGCGGACACAGGCCCGGTGGGATTGCTTGGTACCGATCACACTCTTTACTAGCGTGACCTTGATCGTCTTGGCGCTCACGTCTCAGGCCTCCAGAATCTGCTCAACCGTCATGCCACGCTTGGCGGCGATTTCGGCCGGAGTGGACATAGACTCGAGCGCGTTAAGAGTGGCGCGCACTAGGTTGTAGGGATTGGTGGACCCGTGACACTTGGCCAAAACGTCGGTTACCCCCACCACCTCAAAAACCGCGCGCATTGGACCTCCCGCGATGATGCCGGTGCCCTCCGACGCGGGCTGCATGAATACCTTGGTCGCGCCGTGCCGGCCAATGACCGCGTGATGCAAAGTGCCGCCCTTCAGACGCACCTTGAGCATCTTGCGGCGAGCCTGCTCCATGGCCTTTTGCACCGCGACCGGCACTTCCTTGGCCTTGCCCTTGCCCATGCCGACTCCGCCGTCGCCGTCACCCACCACGGTGAGCGCCGCGAAACCAAGAATGCGGCCGCCTTTCACCACCTTGGTGACGCGATTGATGCTGATCATCTTCTCGCGCAGGCCGTCCTTGGACTCTTCTCGTTGCTGCATTCTAGCCATGATCGACCTTCCTTAGAACTTGAGTCCGCCTTCGCGGGCCGCCTCAGCCAGCGCCTTGACGCGGCCGTGATAGCGGAACCCCGAGCGGTCGAACGCCACGGTTTCGACGCCGGCGGTCTTGGCACGCTCGGCGATGCGTTTTCCCACAGCCACAGCGGCCGCGACGTTGGAGCCAGACTTGAGTTCCTTTCTCAAATCGGCCTCTACGGTCGAGGCGCTGGCGAGCACACGGTCGCCAGCGGCAGCGATGATCTGCGCGTAGATATGTGTGTTGGTGCGATGCACGGCGAGGCGCACCGCGCCTTGCAAGGCGATCCGGGCGCGCGTCTGGCGGGCGCGCTGGAGGCGGGAATCCTTCTTGTTCATCGTCAACCCCGGTTATTTCTTTTTGGTCTCTTTCAAGACCACGGTTTCATCGGAATAGCGTACGCCCTTGCCCTTGTATGGTTCGGGGCTGCGGTAGGCACGCACTTCGGCGGCGACCTGTCCGACCTTCTGCTTGTCGATACCCTTGATGATGATCTCGGTTTGCGTTGGCGTTTCCACCTTCACGCCTTGCGGCATCTTGTGCGCGACCGGATGCGAAAAGCCCAGGGTAAGGTTCAGCGTGTCACCCGCGGCCGCGGCGCGATAACCCACGCCGACCAGATTCAGCTTCTTCTGGAAACCGTCGGTGACACCGCGCACCATGTTGGCGATCAGAGCCCGGGCAGTGCCCGACATCGCTCCGGCCTGACGGCTGTTGTTGGCCGCCTTGCAGAGAATCTGGTCACCCGCGCGCTCGAAAGCCACATCAGCATTGAAGAGGTGGGCGAGCTTGCCCAGCGGGCCTTGGACGGCGATCTCGCCGCCATTGAGCGTCACTTCCACTTTCGGCGGAATGACAACGGGAAGTTTGGCGATTCTGGACATCGTTTACTCCGTTACGCGACGATGCAGAGGACTTCGCCGCCCACGCCATTGGCGCGCGCTTTGCGGTCGGTCATGACACCGCGCGAAGTGGAAACGATCGCCACGCCGAGACCATTCATCACTCGGGGCAGATCTTCCTTGCTCTTATAGATGCGCAGACCTGGCTTGGAAATCCGCTCGATCTTCTCGATCACCGGACGCCCGGCGTAATAGCGCAGCGCCAGCTCCAGTTGCGGCTTCTTTTCTTCGCCGGCGACCTTCAAGCCGTCGATGTAGCCCTCGTCCTTGAGGACCTGGGCGATCGCGATCTTCAGCCGGGAAGAGGGCATCGCCACGCTCACCTTGTTGGCCAACTGCGCGTTGCGGATGCGCGTCAGCATGTCGGCGATCGGATCAGACATACTCATGGTTTGATCACTCCCTTACCAGCTGGCCTTGATGATGCCTGGGATTTCCCCACGCATCGCGAATTCGCGCAGCTTGTTGCGCCCGAGCCCGAACTTGCGGAACACGCCACGCGGACGGCCGGTCAAGGCGCAGCGGTTGCGCAGACGGCTGGGGCTGGCATTACGCGGCAGCGCCTGAAACTTCAGGCGGGCCTCGAACCGCTCTTCGTCCGAGCGCTTGGCATCGTTGATAATCGCCAGTAGCGCGGCGCGCTTCGCGGCGTATTTTTTGACCGTGTCGCGACGCTTCTGCTCGCGGTTGATCAGCGCAGTCTTCGCCATGCCATCCTCAGTTCTTGAACGGAAACTTGAATGCCGTCAGGAGCGCCTTCGCTTCCGCATCCGTCTTGGCGGTAGTCGCGATGGTGATGTTCATCCCGCGGAGCGCGTCGATCTTGTCGTACTCGATCTCCGGGAAAATGATCTGCTCTTTGACACCCAGGTTGTAATTGCCACGACCGTCGAATGCACGGCCGGAAATGCCCCGGAAGTCCCTCACCCGAGGCAACGCGATGGTCACCAGGCGGTCGAGGAACTCATACATCCGATCCTGACGCAGGGTAACCATGCAACCAACAGGATAGCCGGTGCGGATCTTGAAGCCGGCGATCGACTTCTTGGCTTTGGTGGTCACCGGCTTCTGCCCGGCGATCTTTACCATGTCGCCGGTTGCGTGCTCCAGCACCTTCTTGTCGGCAACCGCCTCGCCCACGCCCATATTGAGGACGATCTTCTCGATGCGAGGCACTTCCATGATCGATTGGTAGCCGAACTGCTTCATCAGTTGCGGCACAATCGACTCCTTGTAAAACGCTTTCAGGCGAGCCATGTTTGCATCCAATCCTGATCAGGCCCCGACGAGTTCGCCGTTGGACTTGAAAAAACGCACCTTGCGGCCGTCTTCCAACACCTTGATCCCGACGCGATCCGCTTTCTGGGTGGCCGGGTTGTATAGCGCGACGTTGGAAATGTGTATGGGCATATCGAGGGTGACAATACCCCCGGCGACGCCCTTGACCGGGTTCGGACGCTGATGACGCTTGACCTGATTGATGCCGGCCACCACCACGTGTTCGGCGTCGACCACGCGGCTGACCTCACCACGCTTGCCCTTGTCGCGGCCGGTGATGGCGACCACATTGTCACCCTTCTTGATCTTGTGCATGAGGGCCTCCTAGAGCACTTCCGGGGCGAGCGAAACGATCTTCATAAATCGTTCGCTGCGCAACTCACGCGTGACCGGCCCAAAGATGCGGGTACCGATCGGCTCGAGCTTGTTGTTCAGGAGTACGGCCGCATTGCCATCGAACTTGATCGCGGAACCGTCGGCCCGGCGCACGCCATGGGCGGTACGCACGACCACGGCGTTATAGATCTCGCCCTTCTTGACGCGACCACGCGGCGCGGCATCCTTGATACTGACCTTGATCACGTCGCCGATGCTGGCATAACGCCGCTTCGATCCGCCGAGCACCTTGATGCACATGACGCGGCGCGCACCGGTGTTGTCGGCAACATCCAGAATGGATTGCATCTGAATCATTTTAAAGCTCCAACTTAACCCGCCTGTCGTTTTAAGGAGGCGGCCAGTCTTGGACCCCGTCCGGGGAAGTGAACTCGCCGCCGAAGGACTCCGGTGGCGAGCGAAAGGGTAATTTTAGCAGCGACCGTGGATTACCGCAAGCCTCATGAGCCAAAAATCAGGCTGCCCGCGCCTTTTCCAGCAGCCGGCTGACCACCCAGGTCTTGGTCCTGGACATTGGCCGGGCAGAGCGGATTTCCACCATATCGCCTTCGCGGAACTCGTTGTTCTCGTCGTGCGCATGGTACTTCTTGGAACGGGTGACAACTTTGCCGTAAAGGGGGTGCTTGACCCGTCGCTCGACCAGCACCGTCACGGTCTTGTCCATCTTGTCGCTCACGACCCGCCCGGTGAGCGTTTGCACCAGCTTGCGCTGGGCGCCGGCTTCCGCCGCATTCGTCTCGGTCATGCTTGCCTCGCCTTTGCAGTGAGCAGGGTGCGCACGCGCGCGATGTCGCGCCGTACCTTGCCGAGTTGGCTGTGGTTGGTGAGCTGCTGGGTGGCCTTCTGCATGCGCAGCTTGAACTGGGTCTGCAATAGCTCCATCAGTTCACTCTGCAATTCCGTCGGCGCCTTGCCGCGCAGCTCCTTCTTGCGTTCGCTGGTTTTCATGCTCTACCCCACGAGACGATGCACGAACGTAGTCGGCAAGGGCAGCTTGGCGGCGGCAAGCGCGAACGCCTCCCGCGCCAGGGTTTCCTCGACCCCGTCCATTTCATACAGTACTTTGCCGGGTTGAATCTCGGCGACGTAGTACTCCGGATTGCCCTTACCATTACCCATGCGCACTTCGGCCGGCTTCTGCGAAATTGGCTTGTCCGGGAAAATGCGAATCCAGATTCGGCCGCCCCGCTTGATGTG
Source organism: Betaproteobacteria bacterium (assembly GCA_016192065.1). GTDB lineage: Bacteria > Pseudomonadota > Gammaproteobacteria > Burkholderiales > Casimicrobiaceae > JACPUX01. The sequence continues at coordinate 4,527 of JACPUX010000014.1, read as the reverse complement.
GCGGGTCATCGCCCGGCGAGCGGCTTCGATCTGACGCGCGGTGAGGCGCCCACGACCGATCGCCTTCAAGCCGAACTGGCCAAAGCTCACTTTATTGCCGCGCGTCGCGATGCCCTTGTTGCGGCCTTTCTGTTCCTTGCGGTATTTCCTTCTAGCTGGCTGCAGCATTTCTCACTCCTGACTTTCTGCCACGCTTGGGAGACTCGGGCGCAACGGTCGGAGCTGCCTGCGGCTCGGCGTTGTGCGCCAGCACCTCACCCTTAAACACCCAGACCTTGATGCCGATAACACCGTAGGTCGTTTTGGCTTCAGAAAAGCCATAGTCGATGTCAGCCCGCAGGGTATGCAGGGGCACTCGCCCCTCGCGGTACCATTCCGAACGGGCGATCTCGATACCGTTCAGGCGACCCGAGCTCATGATCTTGATGCCCTGGGCGCCCAGCCGCATGGCGTTCTGCATGGCACGCTTCATCGCCCGGCGGAACATGATGCGCTTTTCGAGTTGCTGGCCGATCGAATCGGCGATCAACTGGGCATCGACTTCGGGCTTCCGAATCTCCTCGACGTCGGTGCGCGCGTCTGGTCCCATGATACGGCGGACTTGGGCGCGCAGATTTTCGATATCCTCGCCCTTCTTGCCGATGATCACTCCGGGACGGGCGCTGAAGATCGTCACGCGCGCGGTCTTGGCGGCACGGTCGATAGTAATGCGTCCCACCGAGGCGTGCGCGAGCTTCTTCTTCAGAAAATCGCGGACCTTGATGTCTTCGGCCAAGGTCGGTCCGAAATTCTTGGAGTTGGAGAACCAGCGCGACGTCCAATTGCGATTGACGCTCAGGCGAAAGCCGGTTGGATGAATTTTCTGTCCCATTGTCGATCGCCTCTCAGTTGCCCACGACTACGCGAATGTGGCTGGTCTGTTTCAGGATCACGTTGCCGCGACCCTTGGCTCGCGCGGTGAAGCGCCGAAGGTTGTCGGCCTTGTCAATGTAAATGGTCTTAACCTTCAGTTCATCGATGTCCGCACCATCGTTGTGCTCCGCATTGGCGATCGCCGATTCGAGCAGCTTCTTGATGATCTTCGCGCCCTTCTTGGGGCTGAAGTTGAGGACGTTTAGCGCCTTATCCACCGGCAGGCCGCGAATCTGGTCGGCGACCAGCCGACCCTTCTGGGCCGAGAGGCGTACGCCACGCAGTATTGCTGTCGTTTCCATCATCGCTCCTTACTTCTTCGCCGCCTTCTTGTCCGCGGAGTGGCCCTTGAAAGTCCGGGTGAGCGCGAACTCCCCGAGCTTATGGCCAACCATGTTCTCCGAGACATAGACCGGAATGTGCTGCTTGCCGTTGTGAATCGCGATGGTGAGACCGACAAACTCCGGTGTCACCGTGGAGCGCCGAGACCAGGTCTTGATCGGACGCTTGTCGCTGCCGCCACGTGCCGCCTCGACTTTTTTCAGCAGGTGGGCGTCGACGAACGGGCCCTTCTTGATCGAACGTGCCATCTTGTTTTACCCCTTGTTCGCGTAGCGACGGCGCACGATCATGTTGTTCGTGCGCTTGTTGCGGCGGGTGCGGTAACCCTTGGTCGGCGTGCCCCAAGGGCTGCATGGATCGCGTCCCGCGGCGGTCTTGCCTTCGCCGCCACCGTGCGGGTGATCAACCGGGTTCATGGCCACGCCGCGAACCGTCGGACGAATGCCGCGCCAGCGGTTGGCGCCCGCTTTGCCGATCGAACGCAGGTTGTGTTCCTCGTTGCCCACCTCGCCGATGGTAGCGCGGCAGTCAACGTGCACCTTGCGGATCTCCCCCGACCGCAGACGCAACTGGGCGTAAGAGCCTTCACGCGCCAGGAGCTGCACCGAGGCACCCGCCGAGCGCGCCAACTGCGCACCCTTGCCCGGCTGCATTTCGATGCAGTGAACAGTGGTGCCGACCGGGATGTTGCGGATCGGCAGGCAATTGCCAGCCTTGATCGGAGCATCGGCGCCACTCACCAACTGCGCGCCCACGGCCACCCCGCGCGGCGCGATGACGTAGCGACGCTCGCCGTCGGCGTAGCATAACAGCGCGAGGTTGGCGCTGCGGTTGGGATCGTATTCGAGACGCTCTACCTTGGCCGGAATACCGTCCTTGTTGCGACGGAAGTCGACCACACGATAGTGCTGTTTGTGACCACCACCTTTGTGGCGGGTGGTGATGTGGCCGTTGTTATTGCGACCGGAGCTGCGATTCTTCTTCTCCACCAGGCCCGCGAAGGGCTTGCCTTTGTGGAGGTCGGGGTTGACCACCTTGACCAGCGAGCGGCGCCCCGGCGACGTTGGTTTGACTTTTACGAGTGCCATGGTTCTACGCCTCCCCCGAGAAATTGATTTCCTGGCCCGGCTTCAGGGAGACGAAAGCCTTCTTCCAGTTGCGGCGCCGGCCGACGGACTTGCCGACGCGCTTGACTTTGCCCTTGACGTTGGCGATCTGCACGCTCTCGACCTGGACCTTGAAGAGCAGCTCGACCGCGTCCTTGATCTCCGGCTTGGTCGCTTCAGGGGCGACACGGAAGACCACTTGTTCGTGATGTTCGCCCACGAAAGTGGCTTTTTCCGATATTTGCGGTGCCAGCAGCACCGTCATCAATCTTTCCTTGTACGCGGTGCTCATCCCAGCATCTCCTCGATTTGGGCCACCGCCGCCCGTGTGAGCAGGACGTTGCGGAAGCGGATCAGGTTCGCCGGATCGACCTCACGCGCCTCGAGCACCAGCACCCGCGGCAAATTGCGCGAGGACAGGTAGAGGTTGTCGTCGAGGTTGTCGGTCACCACCAGCACGTTGTCGAGCCCCATGGCCTTGAGCTTTTGCGCCAGAAGGCGCGTCTTGGGCGCATCCAGGGCGAGTTGCTCAATCACGGAGAGACGGCCTTCCCGAGCCAGTTGCGAGAAGATCGACGCCATGCCGGCGCGATACATCTTGCGGTTCACCTTCTGGCTGAAGTTCTCGTCCGGACTCGAGGGGAAGACCTTGCCGCCACCGCGCCACAGCGGTGACGAAGCCCGGCCGGCACGAGCGCGGCCGGTGCCCTTCTGGCGCCAGGGTTTGCGGGTTGATTTGGCGATCTCGCTGCGACCCTTCTGGGCGCGATCCCCGCTGCGGGCGTTGGCGGCGTAAGCGGTCACCAACTGATGAATCAGCGCCTCGTTGTAATCCCTGCCGAACGCGGCGTCGGATGCCGGGAGCGTCGCTGCCGCCTCGCCTTGTTCATTGATCAGTTTGAGTTCCATGTTACTTGCCTCCGCTCGGGAGCTTGGCTTTCGCTGCTGGGCGCACGATCACAGCTCCGCCGTCCGCGCCGGGCACGGCGCCCTTGACCAGCAGAAGTTGGCGAGCGGAATCAACGCGCACCACCTCTAGACTCTGCGAAGTGCGGCGCACGTTTCCGTACTGTCCGGCCATCTTCTTGCCCGGAAACACCCGGCCCGGGTCCTGCGCCATACCAATCGAGCCCGGCGCGTTGGTCGTCACCGAGTTGCCGTGGCTGGCGCGGTTGGAGCTGAAGTGGTGGCGCTGGATCACGCCACTGAAGCCTCGACCCTTGCTGGTGCCAGTAACGTCAACCTTCTGGCCGACCTGGAAAATTTCGATAGAGATCGTCGCACCCGCCTGGAATTCGGCGAGCCGGGTCGGCTCCACGGTAAACTCCCGCAAGATCTCGCCGGCTTCGACCCCGGCTTTGGCTAGATGCCCTGCCTGGGCTTTGTTGACGCGGCTGGCACGCCGCTTCCCGTAGGTAACCTGCACGGCGCTGTAGCCGTCGGTCTCGGGGCTCTTGATCTGGGTAACGCGATTGTTGGCCAAATCCAGCACGGTCACCGGAACGGAATCTCCGTCATCGGTGAAAATGCGGGTCATGCCAATCTTGCGACCGACAAGTCCTAGACTCATTTTCCTATCCTTTGTCCACACCGCCGATTGCGATTGATCGGCGGCAAGCCTCAAAGTACCGGGAAAGCGCGGCAAGCGCTCACCAGCACACTCTTACTGCAACTTGATTTCCACATCCACGCCGGCGGGAAGCTCCAGCTTCATCAGTTGATCCACGGTCTTGTCGGTGGGGTCGATGATGTCCATCAGACGCAAATGGGTGCGAATCTCGAACTGGTCCCGCGAGGTCTTGTTGACGTGCGGAGAACGCAGCACGTCGAAACGCTCGATACGGGTAGGCAGCGGCACCGGCCCCTTCACCACCGCGCCGGAGCGCTTGGCGGTGTCGACGATTTCCATGGCCGACTGGTCGATCAACTTGTAATCGAACGCCTTGAGACGAATGCGAATCCTCTGACTATGCATGATCTTTCCAAAGAGCGAGGGCCGGCGCGAAACACCGGCCAATGGGTTGAATTACTGGATAACTTTGGCCACCACGCCGGCACCGACGGTGCGGCCGCCTTCGCGGATGGCAAAACGCAAGCCCTCTTCCATGGCGATCGGCGCGATCAGCGTCACCGTGATCGACACGTTGTCGCCCGGCATCACCATCTC
>JACPUX010000053.1 GCA_016192065.1 Betaproteobacteria bacterium | reverse complement strand
GCCATCCCCCCGGCCCCCTTCCCGGGGAAGGGGGTGAGTACGGTTCGCGGGCTGCGCCCGCTCCGGTGGTTGGCTTGCGCCGCCTTCGGGCGGCCGTGCGGCGGCGCTCATGCTGCCCTCGCGGTGGTCCGGGCCGACATGCGGGCGAGGCCGGCGGGGTCGAGGATGAGTGCCACACGGCCGTCGCCCAGGATGGTGGCGCCGGCGATGCCGGGCACGCGGCGGTAGTTGCGTTCCAGATTCTTGATCACAAACTGCTGCTGCAACACCAGGTCGTCAACTTGCAAGGCGAGTTGGCGGCCGTCGCAGTCGATGACCACGACGATGCCCTGGGCCGGATTGGGGTGCAGCGGCGCAATCGAAAACAGTTCGTGGAGTGGCAGCAGCGGCAGGTACTGCTCCCGCACCTGCACCAGACGGCCGCGCCCGGCGACGGTCTTGAGTTGGCCGGGAGCGGGTTGCAGTGACTCCACCACCATGCCCAGGGGAATCACGTACAGTTCACTGCCCACCGCCACCGCCATGCCGTCGAGAATGGCGAGGGTCAGGGGCAGGCGCAAGCGCACCGTGGTGCCCTGGCCGGGGCGCGATTCCAGTTCGAGGCGTCCGCCCAGGGCCTGCACGTTGCGCAGCACCACGTCCATGCCTACGCCACGTCCGGAGACCGCGGTCACGGTGGTCGCGGTGGAAAAGCCAGGCGACAGGATCAGGCGCCAGACTTCCTCGTCGGTGAGCGCGTTGCCTACCGCGAAGCCTTGCTCGCGCGCCTTGGCGAGGATGCGCTCGCGGTCGAGTCCGGCGCCGTCGTCGCCCACTTCGATCACCATGCTGCCGCCCTGGTGGTAGGCTTCCAGCGTGATGGTGCCGGTTTCATCCTTGCCCGCGGCGCGGCGCGTGGCCGGCGCCTCGATGCCGTGGTCGAGGCTGTTGCGCAAGAGATGGGTGAGCGGATCGGTGATCTTCTCGATCAGTCCGCGATCGAGTTCGGTAGCCTCGCCCACGATCACTAGGCGAACCTGCTTGTTGAGTTGCCGCGCCAGGTCATGCACCACCCGGGGGAAACGGCTGAAGACGGAACCGATGGGCAAGAGCCGCAGCGACATCACCGCCTCCTGCAATGCCCGGGTGTGGCGCTCGAACTGCTCGATGCCCAGGCACAGGCGTTCATGCAGCAGGGGGTCGAGCTTGGTTGCCGCTTGGGCGACCATGGCCTGATTGATGACCAGTTCGCTCATCAGGTTGAGCAATTGGTCCACCTTATGCACGCTGACCCGGATCGATCCCTGCTCCAACGCTAGTGGGGCGGGCTCGGCGGCTTCCTTGGCAGCGCTGGCCAAGGGCAGGACGGTGGCGCTGGCGGGGGGCGTCGCCGGGTTTGGGGTTGGGGCTTGCGCCGCTTTGGCCGGCTCCGGCGCACCGGGGGCATCGGGGAAGAAGCCGTAGTCCGCCTCCCCTGGGGGCACGGTGCCCGCGTCACGCTGATCTTCGGCGATCAGGCGAAGACTTGCCGGCGGCACCAGGAAACTCAGGTGGTCGCGCAGGGCCGGCAAGGCCAGGTCGGTCCTCAGCCGGAACCGCCACTGCTCCGCGTTGGCGGCGTCACCGGATTGCAGGACGTCCATCTCGCCCAGATCGAGGAGGGCATTGAGCAGCCGATCGAGCGCCTCGGGCGTGGCGGCGGCCTTAGCATCAAAATGCAGGTCGATGCTCGACCGGCCGAGTAGGGCGGCCGCCGTTGTTGGCGGCGGGGGCGCGGGCAACTGAAGCGTGTCTGCTTCGGCCTGGCGCAGCAGCGTCGGCAGGGCCGCCGCTTCCGCCGGGTCGGCTGGTCCGCGCCCACGGTGGGCATCGAGTTGCCGCCGCAGTACATCCACCGCGCGCAAGAGTGCATCGACCATGCCCGTGCTCAAGCGGGTGGAGCCGCGCCGCGCGCGATCGAGCGAGGCTTCGAGGGCGTGGGCGACTTCCGCCAGATCGGGAAAACCAAAAGTCCCGGCACCCCCTTTGATCGAATGCGCGGCGCGAAACAGGGCATCGATCGACGCGGGAGCGGGTGTGTCGGGGCTGATCTCCAGCAGCACGCACTCCATGGTCTCGAGGTGTTCGGTGGTTTCCTCGAAAAACACCTGGTGGAATTGCCTCAGGTCGATGGTCACGCGCGCCGGCTCCGTGGGCCGCCACCTTTTCGGGAGGGGGCTTGCTGGTCGTTCGAAGGCGCCCCGGCGCCGGCCTGGCCGCCGCCCGCGGAAGCGCCGTGATGGGCCGAAGCGGGCGGCGGATCGGGCAAGAGCTTGGCCACGATTTCGAGCAGCCGTTCGGGATTGAAGGGCTTGTTCATCCAGCCGGTGGCGCCGGCGTTGCGGGCGCGCACCTTGATTTCGGGATCGGTTTCGGTGGTGAGTACGATGATCGGTCGAAGGGCATAGGCCGGCAGTGCGCGCAATGCGGCGATCAAGGACACGCCGTCCAGGCGCGGCATGGTCTGGTCGGTGATGACCAGCGCCACCTCATGGCCTTTGGCCAATTCCAACCCGGCCTGGCCGTCTTCGGCCTCGAGTACCTCGTAGCCCGCCTGCCGCAGGGTGAGCGAGACCATCTGCCGCAGCGAGACCGAATCATCGACGGTGAGAATCAAGCGCCGCATTACCAACCTCGGGCGCGCTCCGGCGCGGTGCGGGCAGCGGCAGGACCTAGCCAGGACTCAACCAGATGGTGGCATCCGGCGGGCAGGCGGCTTGCGGCACAGGAGGGCGGCGAATTCGACATGCGCAAACTGTTGTTATGGCGAAGTGATCACTGATGGATTTACGGCCCAAAGCCCGCCGAACTTGAGCCGCCTCGGGAGGAACGCTTCTGGCACCGTCGCGCGCGGGATGCCGCGAACCTCAGTCGGCGATGGTCACCCGGTTCTTCCCCGCCGCCTTGGCGGCATAGAGCGCTTTGTCCGCGCGCTCCAGCACCTGCGCCTGGGTTTCACCCGCCTGGCGCACCGCCACGCCAGCGCTGAAGGTGATGAGGAGTTTGTCGCTGCCGTGCAGGAAGAACTCCTTGGTCAATTCACGTTGCAGCCGCGTGAGCACCATCGAGGCCTCATCGATGCCGGTGTCGGGCAAGAGGATCACGAATTCCTCGCCGCCATAGCGCGCCAGCGAGTCGTGCGGACGGATGTTCCGCTGCACCAGTTGGGCCAGATGTACCAGCGCTTCGTCGCCGGTTTGGTGGCCATAGGTGTCGTTCAGCTTCTTGAAGTTGTCGATGTCCAAGAGCGCCACGCACATCCCCGAGCGGCGGCGGTCGGCGCGCGCCGCCTCGCGCTCAAAGGCGCTGTCGAGGCCGCGACGGTTGAGGGCGCCGGTGAGTGCGTCTTCCTGCATGCGGTTGGACAATTGCTGCAACTCGGCTTCGAGTTCGGCGACCTTGTGCTCGGTCTCCTCGACCCGCTTTTTGGAGGCCTGCAATTCGTCGCGCGAGCGCAGCATGGCGGACTGCACGTCGCGGGTGGCCGACATCACTTCGCCCAGCACACCCTGGAGCTGGGTGATATCGTCGGCCTTGGCCACGCGCTCGGCACATTGCGCCACCTTGTCGTGGTAGCCGCCGGCGGTTTCGGACATTTCCGAAAGCCGATCGATGAAGGCCGCCAGCATGTTCTTCAAGGCCGCCTTGGCGTCGCCCAGGCTAGTCTTGAGCACGCCCTGCTTGTAGATGATCTCCTTGAGTTTCTTCTCCGCGTCTTCGAGGGCACGCATGTCCAGGGGCGATTCGACCACTTGCCGAATCAGGGTGATCTGCCCCTTGAGCCACTTCTCGTCGCCGACCAGTTCGGCGATGTTCTCGATCAAGAGATGCAGCAGGCGGCGCAGGGTTTCCTGCAGTTCGGCGTCGTCACCGCGGCGAATTTCGAGCTTGAACCAGAAGTTGCGCAGCGTCGCTTTCAGCTTCACCAGCGCCTCGGCGGAGTCGGCCGCGCGCACGGTTTCCACCAGGACCTTGGCGTCGTGGTCGATCTCCGGGTCGCTCAAATGGTTGGCGGCGATCGCCGATTCGAGCGTAAAGGCCAGGAGATCGCGGATTGCCTCAACCTGTCCGACGCTCAATGGGGCGGCGGCCGGTTTCGTCGCGGCTGGAGGCGGTGCGGTTTCCTCCGCTTTCTTCAGCGGCTGTTCCGCCCAATTGCGGGCCAGGGCCTGCAAGCGCGGATAGCACTCCTCGGGATCGTTGCCGCCAGCCAGCGCTCGTTCGAGCTGCTCGCGTTTTCGCTCGGGCGGCAGATTGCTGTGCGCGACCTGCCATTGCTTGAACAGATCATTCAGCAATTGGCTCCAGGCGCTGGGCGGCGGCACCGCGGCTTCCTCGCTGAGGAACTTTTGCAGCACCATCTGAAAGCGCTTCCAGTCGCGGTCGGTGGTGGCGCGTTCGAGCTGCGCCGCGACCCGCGATTGCTCCCCGCCGTGGCGCGGGAAACTTTCGGCGATCTTCGCCAACACCTGTTCCGGATTCACCGCCGCCGGTGCGCCGCTGCCGGAGATTTCGGCGTAAATCTTCTGGTAGTTCTCCGGCGTCGGCGCTAGACGGCGCGACGCCAGCACGCGCAGGGTTTCGCGGGCGATTTCGGAAGGGTTGGAGAGTTGCGGGTTGGCCACGGAGCGCGCTCGATGCCGGATCGATAGCCTGTTAACGGGCAGCGCGCGGCAAACTTGATGCGGTTCGCGGGCGGTAAGGATAGTTTCTCCGCGGCGATCTTCCCGGGAAATGGGGTGAGTAGGGTTCGCGGGCGGCGCCCGCCTCGGGGCGCTCGGTCATTCGACCAAGGCATGCTTCATCGCGTAGTGGGTGATTTCGGCGTTGTTCTTGAGGCCCATCTTTTCCAGCAAGCGGGCGCGATAGACGCTGACGGTCTTGACCGAAAGCGCCAGTTCTTCGGCGATGTCGCCCACGGTCTTGCCCGAGGCGATCAGGCACAGAGTCTGGTATTCGCGGTCGGAAAGCATTTCGTGGGGTGGGCGTTCGCTGTCCTGGCGGACGTTCTTGGCCAGTTCCTCGGCCACCGTGGGTGAGATGTAGCTCTTGCCCGCGGCGACTACGCGGATCGCGCTCACCAATTGCGCCGGGGCACTGGCCTTGGTCAGATAACCGGCCGCGCCAGCGCGCAGGGCGCGCACCGCGTATTGGTCCTCGGTGTGCATGCTGAGGATGAGGATGGGCAGCCGGGCATATTCCTTCTTGATCAACTTGAGCGTTTCGATGCCATGGCGGTCGGGCAGGGAGATGTCGAGCAGCATCACGTCCACGGCGAAACCGCGTACCAGCTTCATGGCTTCGGCGCTGCAATCGGCTTCGCCAGCGACTTCCATGTCCTCGGTGTCTTGCAGGATTTGCCGCAAACCTTGGCGCACGATGGCGTGGTCATCGACGATGGCGACCCGCAGTTTTTGCTGACTCATGGTCCGAATCGCCTCACAACAAGGGGATTTGCTTCTCGGCGGCGCCCGCCAGACTGAGGGGTAGATGCACCACCACGCTGGTGCCGCCGCCGGGTGCGCCGATCAGTTCCAGGGTGCCGCCGAACTGCCTGATTCGCTCGTTCATGCCGATGATGCCGAAGGCGCGCGGCCGCTGCATGTCTTGCATGGCGATGCCGCGGCCGTTGTCGCGGATTTCCAGCGACAGCGCTTCCGGTTCGCGCGCCAGCCAGATCACCGCCTCGCTGGCCTGAGCGTGCTTGGCGATATTGGTCAGGCTCTCCTGGCAAATGCGGAAGACCGCCGCGGCGATGTCGGGGTCAAGGTCGATGTCCTCTTCGCTGCACCGCAGGTGACAGGAAATCCCCGAGTGCTTGGCGAAATCGGACGCCAGCCATTCGATCGAGGCGACCAGGCCGTAGTCCAGGATGCCGGGCCGCAAATCGCGGGCGATGCGGCTGGTGGCGGTCATGATCTGGCCGATCAGGGTGTCGAGACCCTCGATCTTTTCCTGAAATTCGGCGCTCTCGGACGTGGCGCGTGACTTGATCCAGGCAACGTCGATCTTGAGCGCGGTGAGCATGCCGCCGATGTCGTCGTGGATTTCGCGCGATAGCCGCTTGCGCTCTTCCTCGCGCACTTGGTTCAGGTGCGAGGTGAGCTGCGAAAGTGTGGCCCGAGATTCGCGCAGTTCCGATTCGGCGAGCTTGCTTTGGGTGACATTCCAGACGATGCCGTCCCACACCACCCGGCCGTCGTCCAAGCCCCGCGGACTGGAGCGCCAGTTCACCCATTTTTCGGTGCCGGAATATTCGTAGCGCACCCGGCCTTCCCAGTTCCAGGTCGATAACTCGGTGGCCGAGGTTTCGAGGCTGCGATGGTAGGCGTCGCGATCCTCCTCGACGATCAGCGCGAGGAAGTTGTCGGCACTTTCCAGCAGCATGCCGGCGGGAACGCCCAAGAGCGTCTGGCAGCCTTCGCTCACGTAAATGAAGTGCAGTTTGTGGTCGCGCCCGCGGGTGAGCTGGAAAATCATGCCGGGGATATTGGCGGCGATCAGCGACAGCCGGGCCTCGGTTTCCACCAGGGCCAGGCGGGCGTGGCGATGGGCGCGGCGCACCTGGGCGGAATAGATCGCGCGTTCGGCCGCGGGTACCAGGCGCTTGAGCTTGTCCTTCATCAGGTAGTCGCTGGCGCCGGCCCGCATGCCCTCGACCGCGGCCTCTTCGCCGATCATGCCGGAAACGATGATGAAGGGCGTGTCCACGCCCAATTCCTGAAGGATGCCCAGGGCCTGGTTGGAGTTGAAACCGGGCATATTGTGATCGCAGAGGATCAGATCCCAGTTCTGGTCGGACAGGGCCGCGCGCACGCCGGTCGCGGAATCGACCCGCCTTTGCGTGAGGTCGTAGCCCGCCGCGGCGAAACGCGAGGCGAGCAGCAAGACGTCGTCCTCGGAATCCTCAATGAACAATACCCGTAGTTCTTTGCTCATGCCTGCCCGGCGCTTGGGCCGGTCTCCTCCAGGAGCTTGTTGTGACTTCCGGGACATGATACGCAAAATGTCCTTGTTGCGTAAACCGGGCGTGGAACGCGGCTGGACAGAAGCCGATCAATTCACGATTCGTCCGACCAGCGAATGCCGGATTCCAGGAAATTCAACCACCTGGGCACCGGCCCTCGGCGGTGTGACGGGCTCCTCGGCGGCCTGCGTCGGTAGGGCGGCGCCAAACCGCTTTGCCACGGCGTGGAATCAGGAGGCGGCGGCGTTGAGGTGGTCCGGCGCCAATTCCCGGTCTACTTCGGGCAGTACCTCGGCCAGTGCCAGTTCGAGCGCTTTGAAGCCCTCGCCAAAAGTCTCCCGGCGCGCTTCGCGGGCCTGGCGCTCCAGTTGCGAGGCGGCGGCGCGCAGCGCATTGGCGCCGATGTTGCCGGCCATGCCCTTGAGGTTGTGGGCGGCCAGCGCCAGGGCTTGGCCATCGCCCTGCGCCACTGCGGCGCGGCAGCGCGACAGGGGTTGCTCATAGCCCAGGCGGAAGAGTTCGAGGATCTTGCGGAACATCGCTTCGTCGTTGTTGATGCGGGCGCGCGCGCCTTCGAGGTCCAGGGTCGCGTGCGCCGGATTGCGCCGCACTGGCTCGCCGCGGGGCGCCTGAAGCAGCGCGGCGGCGCGATCGACGGCGGCGGCGAGGGTGTCCTTTTCCACCGGCTTGACCAGGAAGTCGTCGATGGCGACTTCCTGGCAGCGCGTGCGGAAGTCGCTCTCGGCGTGCGCGGTCATGGCGATGATCGGCTGATGGCCGCCGCGCGCCGCTTCTTTCGCGCGAATGTAGCGCGCCGCTTCGATGCCGCCCATCAGGGGCAGTTGCAGGTCCATGATCACCAGATCGTAGCGGGTGGTCTCCCAGGCGACGATGGCATCTGCCCCGTTGCCCACCGCCGTGGGGTAGTGCCCCAGGCTTCTGAGCACGCTGGCGGCGACTTTCTGGTTGAGCTCGTCGTCTTCCACCAACAGGATGCTGAGCCCGGTGCTGTGGCTCGGCTTGGGCTGCTCCCGGACGCTGGTCGCGGGCAGCGCCATGGCGCGGCCAACCAGCGGGTTGGGGCGATAGAAGCGGGCGGTGAAGTGAAAGGTGCTGCCCCGCCCGGGGGCGGATTCGGCCCAGACCTCGCCCCCCATCATTTCCGCCAGGCGCTTGCAAATCGCCAGTCCCAGGCCGACGCCGCTTTTCTTCATGTCGCCCGAACGTGCCGCGTGCGAGAAGGCGTTGAACAAGGTGTCGCGCTGCTGGCCGCTGAAGCCGCTGCCGGTGTCGCGGACCACGAATTCCAGCATCACCCTTTCGGAGAGTTCGGCGCGCACCTGCACCGCCAGTTCGATTTCACCTTTGGTGGTGAATTTAACCGCGTTGTCGAGCAAGTGGTCGAGCACCTGTTCCAGACGTTTGGCGTCGCCGGTCAATGCTTCCGGAACTTCCGGAGCGACTTTGAGGCGCAGCACCAGGCCCTTGCGCGCGGCGGTCAGGGCGTGACTCTTGGAGACCTGTTGCAGGGCCTGGCTTAGGTTGAACTCGCCCAGCTCGATGCCCATCTTCCCGGCCTCGATGCGCGAGAAGTCCAGCACTTCGTTGAGGGTGCGCAAGAGGGTGTTGGAGGAGCCGCGGATCAGTTGCAGATGCTCGCGCTGAGTTTCGTCGAGCGGCCCTTCGAGCAGGAGCTCGGTCATCCCGACGATGCCGTGCAGGGGGGTGCGAATCTCATGGCTGACGTTGGCGAGAAAATCGGTCTTCACCCGATTCGCGCTTTCCGCGCTTTCCTTGGCGCGGCGCAACTCGAGTTCGCCGCGGTGCCGATCGGTGACGTCGTGCATGCTGCCGGCAGCGCCCAGGAGTCCGCCTTCGCCATCCTTCAGGGGTCGCATGCGCAGTTCCAGCCAGCGGTCAAACCCATCCTTGCCGGCGGCGCGGATCTCGTGGCGGATTTCGAGGAGTTTGCCCTCGGTGAGGGCACGCAGCAGATGCACCATCTCCGGGCGGTCCTCGGGGTGGACGAAGTGCTGCATTGGTCGGCCCAGACTTTCGTCCACCGCGTGTCCGGTCAGCTCCGTCCAGGTGGCGTTGAGATAGGTCCAGTTGCCGGTGGCGTCGGTGCGGAACAGCACCTCGCTCATGTCGTCGAGTACTTGGGCGTGGTGCGCCTCGGCGTCACGCAGCGCTGCCTCCAGGCGCTTCCTCGACGATATTTCGAGATTGTAGCCGATCATCCGGCGCGCGCTGCCGTCCGGGTCGCGGGCCACGACCTTGCCGTGGCTTTCGATCCAGAGCCATTGTCCCTGGTTGTTTCGTACCCGGTGTTCGACATGATAGAAGGGCGTGGCGCCGTTCATGGCGGCGACGGCCTGGGCGTGGATGGCGCCGCGATCTTCTGGGTGGGTCAGGCTCTCCAGTTCGCGTGCCGACAAGGTGCAGGCCTCGGGCGCGCCGCCCAAGATCTTCAGCCACTGGCGCGACAGACGAACCTGCGCCTCGCTCACATTCCAGTCGAAGAACGCCGCGTTCAGGGCATCGAGAACATGGTCGCGCTGCTCTTCGAGTTCGGTGATGGTTCTGGCCAGAGCCCGCTGCCGGTCGATCGCCACCAAGCTGCCGCTGAATCCTGGGGCATCCGCCAGGGGTGCGATGGCCACCTCGAGCCAGAGTTTTTCGCCCTCGGGGGTGAGGTAGCGGCACTGTCCGACGAACGGGGTGCGCTGGGACAGGGCTTCCTGCCAGCCGACACTGAGCGCCGCCTGATCGTGGCGGTCCAGCCGCCCCCACCAGGCACCGCCCAAAAGGTCCGGCGCCGGCGTGCGCAAGGTCTGGGCGAGCGCTTCATTGACTTGCGTCCAAACGCCCCCGGCGTCGGTGCGAAAGAGCAGGGCCGGGTTCTGGCGCCAGAGTGCTTCCTGTTCCGCGAGCCCCCGTCGCAACTGGTCGAGCGCGCTGTTGACGGTTTGTTCGTGGACCTGGGCTCGGGCGGACCAATTGCGGGCGAGCACCACCAGTAGCGCCGTAGCGATGATGCCCAGGCCCAGGATCAAATAGGCGGTGAGCTGGTCGTCGCCAGCGGCCGCCACGCCCCCCAGGGTCGCCACGATGCCCAGGGCCGGGATCAAGGCCACCAGGCGACGCTCCGTCCGTGCCAGGCCGCTCTTGGCGATGGGCCCGGGTCCGGTGACCTGGCGGTTCGAATGGGGTGGAAGCGAAGGCGGCGCGGATTCGGTCAGGTTCATCGTTGTTCTTTGGGCTCGGAGGTGGAGGCTCTTTACGCGATCGATGGGCAGTGGACAGAGTTCATGCTCAATGGCGGTAACGACCGCACGCTTGATTCCTTTAGCCTGAATTTCACGCTTGTCTGATGCCCCTGCGAGTCTCGCTGCCTGGCGCCGGACTCCGAGTGAAAACTAGTTCAGACAGATCGTTGGCCGAAGAATTGGCGGCGCCGCAGATTCTTGCCCAGGCCCTAAAGTGCGACACCGACCGATCCGTTATCACCAGTACGCCAGGAACGCGCTTGCCGAGCGTGCCACCAGTGGCGGACAACACGCCTTTCGGAGCAACCCATGATCGCTAGCCCCACAGTCGGCTTCCAGCCGACATCCGCAGACTCCAACTTGATCGCCGCGACCGCGCCGGGAGGTTTGGCGGGTGGGCTGAGGATGAGGCTCGCACTGGTCTGGTTGGTGCTTTTGCCGGTAGTGATCTATTTCGTTGCCTTGTATGCGCAAGGCGAGAGCCTACGCCAAGCTCTCGGCGCCCCGAACCTGCCGGCGGCGGTCCGCGCCGAGGCGGAGAGCCTGCTCGCGCTCCACTGGTGGGGTGGCTGGCTGGTGGGTGGCCTGGTCGCCGCTTTTCTTGTCGGTTGGTTACGGTCGATGCGCCGCTCCGTCCTGGGCCCGGTGGCGCGGATTACAGAGGTATTTACCGAGCTCAGTCACGGTCGCGGCAACTTGGCCCAAGAACTGCCCCTGTCCGGGCGCGGAGAAATTCACGATCTCGCCGGCAACTACAATGAATTCGCCCGCAAACTCAGAGACATCATCGGCAAGGTGCGCAACATGAGCGTGTCCATCGCCATCGAATCCGCCAAGTCCGCCAAGCAGGTCAAGGACAGCGCCGCGCTCGCCAAGGAACAGGGGGTGCTGGCGCAAAGCGTGCTGGCGGCAAGCACCGAGGCGACCTCGGCGATCGAGCACGTCAATCGCAACACCCAAGCCATCAACGCCTCGACCCGCGACAATCTGGACCGGGCCCGCGGATCGCTCATGGACATGCAGGCGATCAACCAAAAAGTGCAGGGCATCAGCGACCGGCTGTCGAACTTCAGCACCACCGTGGTGGGGCTCTCGAACAATTCCGAGAGCATCAAGCAGATCGTGCAGCTGATCAAGGGCATTTCCGACCAGACCAACCTCTTGGCGCTCAATGCCGCGATCGAGGCGGCACGGGCGGGCGAGGCGGGCCGCGGCTTTGCCGTGGTCGCCGACGAAGTGCGACATCTGGCGGAAAAGGTCAATACCGCCACCGACGAGATTTCCCAGAAGATCACCGGCATGATCGATCTGGTCCAGAAGACCACCCGGGAGACCGGTGAAATCAATGAAGACGCCAATCGCACCCATGAGGTAATCAACAAGTCGGCGCAGCAGTTCGAGAGCATGGTGCGCGATTTTGAACACACCGGTGCCCAGCTCGACGAAATTACCTCCGCCGTCGAACAGCTCACCGCCACCAACCTGCGGGTGTATGAGGCGGTGCAGAAGACCCATGAGCTATCCGACGGCGTCTCCAAGTTCCTCGAGGGCTCGACCCGCTCCAGCTCTGATCTGTCGCAGGCGACCGAGCAGGCGCAGGAACTGCTGGCTCAGTTCGTCCTCGGCAAAGGCAATTTCGACACCGTGGTGGCGCAAGTGGAGACCGCACGCAACGCCATCCAGGCCGCTATCCTGGCGATGCAGGAGCGCGGCCTCAATGTCTTCGACCGCAATTACCAGCCCATCGCCAATACCAAACCGCAGAAATACCGCACCGCGTATGACGACAGTTTCGCCCGCGAGCTGCAAGGCACCTACGATCGCATCGCCGGCGAGATTCCAGGCGGCGCCTACGCCTTATGCACGGATGAGAACGGCTACGCCCCGACCCACAACAGCAAGTTCTCGCAACCGGTGACCGGCAACCATGACAAGGACCTGATCACCAGTCGCGACAAGCGCATTTTCAATGACCCCACCGGGCTGCGCAGCGCCAAGAACACGCAATCCTTCCTGCTGCAAACCTACTCGCGGGACACCGGCGAAATCCTCAATGATCTGTCCATGCCCATCTACATCGGCGGCCGTCATTGGGGCTGCCTGCGGGTAGGCTTCGATCCGCATTCCCTGCTCGAACGTTAAGCGCCGGAATACTGGTACACTTTGCCGGCGCGCGGGTGTCTCGCCCGCGCGCGCCCTGCTCAGGTGAACACCAGCCGATTCCGATGCCCGCCGGGATTCCAGCCGTCACAGAGTCACTTCCAGCGCGATCGGCATGGATCGCGGGCGGCGTCGCCGCGATCGCCGTGCTGGGCTTTTATGTCTTGCCGCTGGACGCGCTGGGGTCCGCCTTGGTCGCCGCGATCGGTGGCGCGGCAGCCGCGTGGTGTGCTGCGGTGGCGCTGCAGCGGGGACGCATTGCCGCGACGGCGCGCGCGTCCGAGCCGCCGGCCAGCGACCCACGCCTGGCCGAACAGGCCGCCCGCATCGCCGAGCTGGAGGCGGCCGAGCGGCGGCACCGTGAATTGATCGAACTGTCCACCGACTACGCCTGGGAGCAGGACGAGCAGTTTCGCTTCACCTATTTTTCCGAGGGCGCGGCGCGCGGCGGAGTGATTCCGGCCATGGCCCTGGGCAAGACCCGCTTTGAACTGGCGACCCAGTTCCTGAGCGTCAGTGAATCCGAGCACCGGCGTGCCTTGGATGCGCACGAGCCGTTTCGCGAGCTGGTCTATGTACGCTTGCGCGCCGACGGCAAGAAGATCTATTTCGCCACCAGCGGCAATCCGATCTTCGACCAAGCGGGGCGCTTCACCGGCTATCGCGGGGTCGGCCGGACCATCACCCGGGAGATTCTCGCCGAAATGGCGGCGCGGGAAAGCGAGGAGCGCTTTCGCTCTTTGGTGAATACCGCCGCCAACTGGTATTGGGCTCAGGACCAAGAGCTGCGTTTCACCGAATTGGTCGCCGCCGACGGCGGCACGGATTTCGACGGCGCGCCCTATCTGGGACGCCATCGCTGGGATTTGCCCTGGATCGGCGTCACCCCGGAGGTCTGGGCGCGTCACCGCGAGCTTCTCGCGGCGCGCCAGCCCTTTCGCGACCTGGTACTGGCCCGGCAGCAGCGCAACGGCCTGCGCTACATCAGCATCAGCGGTGAACCGCTGTTCGACGCCGCTGGCGCGTTCACCGGTTATCACGGCACCGCGCGCGATGTCACCGAGATCATCAAGCTCTCCGAGGCCCTGCATCTGGCGGAAGATCGCTACCGCGTGGTCGCCCAAGCCACGGTCAGCGCGATCTGGGACCATGATGAGGACAGCGGCAGCACGCGCTGGACCGAAGGCATCGACGAAATTTTCGGCTATCGCGTGGCCGGCCAGGACCTCAGCACCGACTGGTGGCTCGATCGGGTCGCGCCCGAGGATCGCGAGCGAGTGATGGCGGGTTATGCCGCCGCCATTGCCGCCGAGAGTCCGCACATGAATGCCGAATACCGCTTCGCCCGCGCCGACGGCAGCTACGCCTACGTGGTGGACCGCGGTGTGGTGCTCTACGACGAAGCAGGCAAGGTGTACCGGCGCATCGGCGGCATCACCGACATCACCGCGCAGCGCCAGGCCGAGTTCTCGCTGCGCGAAAGCGAGGCGCGCTTTCGCGCCATGGCCGATGCCGCTCCGGTGATGATCTGGCTTGCTGATGCCGAGGGTCGCTTCAGCTACATTAACGCCCAACTCGCCGAGTTCGTCGCCGGGCTGGACCGGCACGCCGAGACCGAGTCCTGGGCGCATCTGGTGCTGGCGCAGGATCGTCAGACCCTGGAGCGCTCGCTCGCCGAAGCGCAAACCTGCGGCGAAGTCTTCCGGATCGAATGCCGGGTGCGGCGCGGCGATGGCGCGGTGCGCTGGCTCTTGCTGTCGGGCGCGCCGCGCCGCGCCGAGGACGGGCGCGACCTGGGCTTCGTTGGCTCGGGCGTGGATATCACCGAGCGACGTCAGGCCGAAGGGCTGCTCAGTCTGCAAAACCGCACCTTTGAACGGGTGGCCACCGGTGGCGACCTGGAGTTCACGCTCTACACGCTCGTGCAGGCCCTGGAGAGCGAGATGGAGACCGGCTGGTGCGGGCTCTTCCGGGTTGCGGAGCATGGGGGAACCCTGCGCCTGGGTCCCTGCCCGAGTTTGCCGCACGAATTTCAGCGCGTCACCGAGACCCTCGCCATCGGCGAGGGTGAGGGTTCCTGTGGCACGGCGGCGTTTCGTCGCGAGCCGGTGGTGGTCTCCGACATCGCCGCCGATCCGCTTTGGGCCAAACATCGCACGGCCGCCTTGGAGAGTGGGCTGATGGCCTGCACCTCAGTACCGATTCTGGGTCGCCGTGGCGATGTGCTCGGGACGCTGGCGGTCTACTACGCCAAACCCATGCGGCCCCCAACTTTGGACGTGCAGCTCTTGTCCGTGGGCTCAGCGCTGGCGGCGCTGGCACTGGAGCGCGCCCAGGACGAGGAAGTGATCAAGGTTGCCCAGGTTTCGCTGGAGGAACGCGTCAAGGAGCGCACCGCGCAGCTCG
This sequence comes from Betaproteobacteria bacterium, assembly GCA_016192065.1. GTDB lineage: Bacteria > Pseudomonadota > Gammaproteobacteria > Burkholderiales > Casimicrobiaceae > JACPUX01. Next base: position 24,822 of record JACPUX010000053.1, on the reverse strand, counting down.
AAGCCGCCAACAAGGAGCTCGAGGCCTTCTCCTACTCGGTGTCGCACGATCTGCGCGCCCCCTTGCGCACCATCGACGGCTTTACCCAGATCATCAGCCAGCGCTATCGCGAGCGTCTGGACGGCGAAGCCCAGGCGTATTTCGATCGGGTGCGCGCTGGCTGCCAGCGCATGAGCGAACTGATCGACGACCTCTTGCGCTTGTCCATGGTCACCCGTGGTGGCGTGACCCGGCAGGATCTCGATCTGTCGGAAGTGGCGCGGCTGGTGTTCGATGCGCTGCAACAAGGGCAACCGCAGCGGCGCGTGGCGGTTAATGTCGCGGCCGGGCTCTATGTGCGTGGCGATCCCAAGCTCTTGCGGGTACTGCTGGAAAACCTTCTCGGCAATGCCTGGAAGTTCACCGCCAAGAAACCCCTGGCCGAAATCGGCTTTACCGCGCAGGTGATGGATGGCGCGGTGGTATACCGAATCAGCGACAACGGGGCGGGCTTCGACATGAAGTATGCCGACCGGTTGTTTGCCCCCTTCGAACGCTTGCATCACCGTGACCAGTTCGAAGGCACCGGCATCGGGCTGGCCACCGCGCAAAGGGTGGTGCGCATGCATGGTGGGCGCATCTGGGCGCAGAGCGCCCCCGAGCAGGGCACCGAAATGTTCTTTACCCTAGGGTGAGAATTCCCGCCAAGGCTTGCCGAAAAAGGCCGTGCGAGTGTAGGAGTTTGTCTGATTGTCGAGCCGCGCTCTTTCCGCTAGGCTGAGAACAAGCCGAACAGGGACAAAAGGGGAGCAATGGCTGGCAAGACACTGATGCTGGTGGAGGACAACGTCGATGACATCGAGTTGTTCAAGCTGGCGCTGACTTTATCGAACTTGGACAGCGACATCATGGTTGCGCGGGACGGACCTGATGCCCTGGCCCTGCTCATCGGACGGGACAACGCGCCTTTGCCCGACGTGATCCTGCTCGACCTCAAATTGCCCCGCCTCAACGGGCTCGACGTTTTGCGCGCGATCAAGGGCAACCCGCGCACCCGCGCCATTCCAGTGGTGATTCTCACTACTTCGGGAGAGCGCAGCGACCTCGAAACCGCTTACGAAATCGGTTGCAACAGCTACTTGCGGAAGCCGGTCGATTTCAGCCAATTCAACGACATGGTGCGCGATGTGCATCGCTACTGGCTGAGTTTGAATACCGCTCCGCCCGCTCCCGGCGATCTCACCTAAAGTCGTTCTTTCGGGGCATTGCCCCGGCGCCCCGCGATCGGGCGAACAGACCCATTTTCCCAGCGCAGCTCTCGCCTTGGCCCAGGTCAAGGGCAGGGCTTGTCCGGCCGTTAACCAATGCTGGAGAATGATGTGATCGACAACCTGGACAACGCCAAAATTGAAGCGGTGCGCGCGGCGGGCAACCTGCCTTCGCCCAAGGGCGTGGCCTTGACGCTGATGCAACTGGCGGAAAAGGAGAACATCACCAACCAGGAAATCGCCCGGGTGATCAAGAGCGACCCGGCCCTGGCGGGACGGATCCTTCGCGCGGCCAACTCGGTGCATGCCGGCGGGCGGCGACCGGTGGTTTCGGTGAACGACGCGTTGGTGGTACTGGGTTTCGCGGTGGTGCGCCAGCTTGCCTTGGGCTTTTCGCTGATCGCTTCCTACAGCAGCGGGAAGTGCGCCGGTTTTGACTACCACGCTTTCTGGTCACAATCGCTGCTGTCCGGCCTGGCGGTGCGCGCGCTCGGTGCGCGCAGCCGAGTCATCGCGGTCGAGGAGGGTTTCATCGTCGGCCTCCTGCTGCGCGTCGGCGAGCTGGCGCTGGCCACCCTCTACCCGGTGGAGTACGCGCGGGTGCTGAGCGACGCCGGACCCTCGCGGGTCGATCTCATTCGCGGCGAGCAGCGCGGCTTCGCCATGGATCATCAGGAGCTGACCCGCGCCTTGCTGCAGGACTGGGGTTTGCCCCCGGCGCTGGTCGAACCGGCCTATTTCCACGAGTTTCCGGAACGCGCCCGCTTCGAAAGCGGTTCGCGTGCCGATCTGCTTACCCATCTCCTGTCTGCCGGACGCCTGCTGGCGGAAGTGGCGCTGGCCGACAACACGCACCGTCAAACCCTGTTGCCGCGGCTCACCGAGCTGACCACCCGCTTCGGACAGGATTCGGCAAGCATCGCCGAACTGATCGATGCCCTGGGCAAGGAGTGGGGTGAGTGGGGCGCCATCCTGCAAGTCGCAACGCCGCCGATCGCCCCGTTCCAGGCCGTCGCGGCGACCGCGGCCGGCCCCGCGGCGAAGCCCGTGCCGGCAAGCGGTGAGGCCTTGCGCATTCTGGTCGTCGATGACGACGCGGCGATTCGCCTGATGGTGGCGAGTACCCTGGCCAACTGGGGCCATACCGTCTATTCCGCCAGCTCCGGCGAGGAAGCGTTGCGCCTGGCGGTGGAGATGAGTCCCCAGATGGTGCTGGTGGATTGGGTCATGCCGGGCCTGGACGGCATCGGTTTTTGCAAGGCCCTGCGCGCCACGCGTCTGGGGCGCACGATCTATGTGCTGATGCTGACCAGCATGGAAGACGACGAGCGGGTGATGGAAGCCTTCGAGGCCGGTGTCGATGATTTCCTCGCCAAGCCGGTCAATTTGCGCATGTTGCGCGCCCGGCTTTCCGCCGGGCAGCGGGTGATCGCCTTGCAAGCCGAGGTGGCGCGCGATCAGGACGAGATCCGCCGCTTCGCCGCCGAGTTGGCGGTTTCCAACCGGCGCCTCAAGGACGCCGCCCTCACCGACTCCCTCACCGGCCTGCCCAACCGGCGCTATGCCCTGGATCGCCTGGCCCAGGAGTGGGCCGGCACGGCGCGGCTGGCGCGGCCTCTGGCGGTGATGATGATCGACATCGACCATTTCAAGTCGGTCAATGACAGCCACGGCCACGAGGCCGGCGATCAGGTGCTGGCTTGGGTGGGCGAGACGCTCAAGCAGACCGCACGCGCCAGCGACATCGTCTGCCGGCTGGGCGGCGAGGAGTTCTTGCTGATCGCGCCCGGAGCCGACGAGGAAAGCGCCCGGGTCTGCGCCGAGCGCTTGCGCGTCGCGGTGGCGGCCGGGGTGCCGCTGCCGGAAATTCAGCCCTTGAAGATCACCGTGAGCGTCGGTGTGGCCTGCCGCATGCCCGGCGTGGCTGATATCGCCGGGCTGATCCGCCTCGCCGACCAGGCCCTGTACCAGGCCAAAGCGGGGGGCCGAAACCGCGTCGTCACGGTGCTTCCCGAGGGCTTTGAAAAAAAACCCGATGGGAGCCTAAAGTTCTCAACTACGCCGCCGTTAAACCGATAATGCTGTCTCTTATGCTTGGCGAAACCATGGCGCAACGCACTCGAAAGGTCCTCATCGTCGACGATTCCGACGACGACGCCTTTCTCCTCTATACCGGATTGTCCGCCACCGGTCCGGCGGTGGACTATCAGCGCGTCGACAGCGCCGCGGACCTGCGCCAGGCCTTGAAGGAATCCGACTGGGACGTGATCATTTCCGACCACGCCATGCCCGGATTCAGCGCCGTCGAGGCCCTGGATATCGTCAAGGAAAGCGGCAAAGACATCCCCTTCCTGATCTACTCCGGCCACATCAGCGAGCAGACCGCGGTGACCACCATGCTGCAGGGCGCCAGTGATTTCGTGGAAAAGGGCAACATCCGCCGTCTGGTACCGGCGATCGAGCGCGAAATCGCCAACGCCGCCATCCGCCGCGCCAAGGAGCGCGCCGACGAATATATCCAGCAGCTCTGCTACTACGACGACCTCACCGGTCTGCCTAATCGCTCGCGCTTTTGCAAGGAAGTCGATGCCCGCTGCCAGCCCAGCGTCGGCGAGCCGGTGCGTGGGGTGATCGCCTTCCTTGACCTCGACCGCTTCGCCCGCATCAACTCCACTTTCGGCTACGCTACTGGCGACAAGCTGATCGAGCAGGCCTCGCGCCGCTTGCAGGCCAACGTGCCCTTGGGTGGCTTTTTGGCGCGCCTGGGGCATGACGAATTCGCCCTGTTCGTGGCCGACACCAGCGACCAGGACGAAGCGCGCCAAGTGGCCGAGAAGATGCTCGCCGCCTTCACCGAACCCTTCAACTGGAACGGCATCGATTTCTACATTACCGTGAGCGTGGGGCTTTCGGTGTTCCCGGAAGATGGGCGCGATGTCGCCACGCTGTTGAAAAACGCTGAAAGCGCCATGCACCTGGCCAAGCGCTCGGGTCGCAATACCTTCCAGTTCTACCAGAACGAATTCTCGCGCGCCTCGGGCGAGCACCTCATCCTCGAATCCAGTCTGCGCCGCGCCCTGGAGCGGCACGAGTTGTTCGTGCAATACCAGCCCTGTTTCGACCTGGCCAGTGGCCAAATCGCCGGCAGCGAGGCGCTGGTGCGCTGGCGCCATCCGGAGTTTGGCGTGGTGCAGCCGGACAAATTCATTGCCCTGGCCGACGAGACCGGATTGATCACTGAAATCGGCGCCTGGGTCATGGAAGAAGCCTGTGCGCAAACCCGTGCTTGGCACAACCTGGGTTACGAGCACCTGAACATCGCGGTGAACGTCTCGGCGATGCAGTTCCGCTCCGCGGACTTTCTTTCGCGAGTGCGTACTGTGCTCGACCGCACCGGCCTCAACCCCCGCTACCTGGAGCTGGAGATCACCGAATCCGCGGTCATGCAGGAAGTGGATACCACCATCCTCACCTTGCGCGCCTTGAAGGAACTGGGGGTGCGCATTTCCATCGACGACTTCGGCACGGGATACTCGTCGCTATCCTACCTGCGCCGTTTTCCTCTGGACATTCTCAAGATCGACAAATCTTTCGTGCGCGACATCCCCGCCGATGCCGACGATTCGGCGATCGTGCGCGCCATCACCACGCTGGCCAAGACCCTGAAACTGGTGGTCCAGGCCGAAGGTGTGGAAACCGAGGAACAGGCCGATTTTCTGCGGGGTCTGGCCTGCGAACGGGTGCAAGGCTATTTCTTCGCCCGGCCCCTGGGTCCGGACGCGGTGTTCCAAATGCTCAAGGCGAGCGTCGCCACTCCGGCGGCGACCGGAACGGGGTGAACGGCACCGCGTTCCGGTCTTGATCCGCTTCCCCCTTGAGAGGCCCGCCAGATCGCGCCGGCTCTCGCTGTCCAGCCCATCCGCAAGCTTTGCGGGAGGGTCTTCTGGCGCCGCCGTGTAGGACGAACACCTACAAGGGGCTGCTGCGCGCACGTACAAGAAAATTGGCTTGCCACCGAATAGGCAAGGCCCGTTGGCAGGGGAATAATGGCATCAACCTGAAACCCAACGCGTAGCCGCGAACCAACCGGGGGATGTCATGAAGTTCGAGCAGATGATGGAAGAAATCCGCGAAGCGAACCTGACCTATATGTTGCTCGCCCAGCAAATGATCCGTGAGGACCGCGAAGCGGCGATGTTCCGTCTGGGCTTGAACGGCGATGTCGCCGACATCCTGGATTCGCTCACTCCGGCGCAAGTCTTGAAAATGGCCTCCTCGAATATGCTGCTGTGCCGCTTCCGCTTCGACGACCGGGTGATCTTCAGCATGCTCTCCGGCTACGCCAAGGATCGTACGCTGCCGCAAGTACACGCCGCCATCCTGATGGCTGGCAGGCCCGCCGAAGCGGTGGCCTGAAACGTAAAAGCCGGGCGAAGAGGGGATACCATGCGCAACAAGAGCGTGATCACCGAGGCCGAGGAAATCGGCCTGGCCACCGAACTGGTCAAACTCGGTGCGCGGCTCCAGTTGTTGGAGACCGAAACCCAGCTCTCGCGCGAGCGGCTGCTCAAGCTCTACAAGGAAATCCGCGGCGAATCACCCCCCAAAGGCATGTTGCCGTTTTCCGCCGACTGGTTCGTGACCTGGCAACCAAACATTCATGCCTCGCTGTTCATCGACATTCTTGACTATCTGACCGAAAACACCAAGTTGAAGGGCATCCGGGCGATCATCAAGGCCTACAAGCTCTACTTGGAGAATGCCCGGGTGTCGGATCTGGAACCGATCTTGTCGGTCACCCGCGCCTGGACTCTGGTGCGCTTCATTGATGGTGGGCTCTTGCGCACCACCGCCTGCACCCGCTGCGGCGGAGATTTCGTGGTGCATGCCCATGATTTGTACGATCACTATGTTTGCGGCCTGTGCCGTCCGCCGTCCCGCGCCGGGAAGGGCGGTCGTCCCGAGGCGGCCCGCGTCGCCACGGAGGCGTTAGCGATCGTCGGTTGAAGGTTTTACCCCCGGGCGCGCCCTCCTCCTCCCTGACGCGTCCGTTTTTGGCCCGGTTGCCGATTCCTCGGCGCCGGGCATTTTATTTGTGGGGAGACCAGAGGGGAGGCGCCTACAGTTTTATTTCCGCCGGCCGTAATACGAGGTGTTTACGAGCGGAGCATGAGGCACAACTTTGCGGGGGGGCCGCAAAGACTCCGTGAGTAGGCCGGGCCATCGGGCGACCGATGCGGTCAAACAACAACGGAGTACCGTAGCATGTTGGTCATCATCGGCTACATCATTGTTCTGGCGAGCGTATTCGGGGGATTCGCGGCGGGGGGCGGCTACCTCGCGGCACTCTTCCATCCGATTGAACTCATCATCATCGGCGGCGCCGCCTTCGGCGCATTTGTCGTCGGCAACAGCACCAAAGCCATCAAGGCCACCTTGAAGGGCGTGCCCGAATGCTTCAAGGGTTCGCGCTACACCAAGGAGCTGTACATGGAGCTGATGGCGCTCCTCTACGATGTCCTCACCAAGATTCGCAAGGAAGGGCTGATGGCCCTGGAAGGTGATGTCGATCGTCCCGAGGAGAGCCCGCTCTTCGCCAAATACCCCAGGGTCCTGTCCGACCACCACGCCATGGAGTTCATGACCGACTACCTGCGCATCATGGTCAGCGGCAACCTCAATGCCATGGAAATCGAGAACCTCATGGACATCGAGATCGACACCCACCACCACGAAGCCGAGGTGCCCGGGCAATGTCTGACCAAGATCGGCGACGCGCTGCCCGCTTTCGGCATCGTCGCGGCGGTCATGGGGGTGGTGAAAACCATGGGTTCGGTGGGCATCCCGCCAGCGGAGCTGGGCAAGCTGATCGGCGCCGCGCTGGTCGGTACCTTCGTCGGCATTCTGCTCGCCTACGGTTTCGTCGGTCCCCTGGGCGGCTTGCTGGCCCAAAAGGCGGCCGAGGCGACCAAGATGCTCGAATGCATCAAAGTCACCCTGCTCGCCAGCCTCAATGGTTATTCCCCGGCCATGGCCGTGGAGTTCGGCCGCAAGGTGCTGTACTCGACCGAGCGCCCGAGCTTTTCCGAGCTCGAAGATCACGTCAAGCAAGCGAAGAATCGCTAGCGGTGGCGCTACGCCGAACCTCGAGGAAACGGGAATCATGCGCCAGCCTGCTCACCCCCGCCCCCTCTCCCGCGAGGGGAGAGGGGAGATTCGTGAGTCGCTGAAGCGACTTTCAAGGTAGACCCATGGCCGCCAAGGACAAGCAGCCGATCATCGTCGTCAAGCGCATCAAGAAAGCCGCGCATGCTTCGCACGGTGGCGCCTGGAAGATCGCCTACGCCGATTTTGTCACGGCGATGATGGCCTTCTTCTTGCTGATGTGGCTCCTGGGTTCCACGACCAAGGGTGACTTGCAGGGCATCGCCGACTATTTCAAGACGCCGCTCAAAGTCGCCATGCAAGGCGGCTCCGGTTCGGGTGATGCTTCGAGCATCATCCAAGGTGGCGGCAAGGACCTCACCCGCAAGACCGCCCAGGTGAAAGACGGCGAAACCGAGACCAAGCGTAAACGCGCCATCAACCTCGAAGCCGCCCGCGCCGAAATCGCCCGGCAGGATGCGCTGCGGCTCAAAGACCTGAAAGTCAGACTCGAAGGCTTGATCGACAACAGCCCGGCGCTCAAACCCTACAAGCGCCAGATGCTGCTCGACCTCACCGACGAGGGCTTGCGCATCCAGATCGTCGATGAGCTGAACCGCCCCATGTTCGGCAGCGGCAGCGCCGATTTGCAGAGCTATAGCCGCGACATCCTGCGGGAAATCGGCCGGGTTCTCAACGAAGTGCCCAACCGCGTCAGCCTCTCCGGCCACACTGACGCCACACCATACTCAGGGGGCGAGCGGGGCTATAGTAATTGGGAACTCTCCGCCGATCGCGCCAACGCCTCGCGGCGAGAGATGGTGGTCGGCGGCTTACAGGAGGGCCGGCTGCTGCGAGTGGTCGGCCTGGGCGCAGCCGTGCCCTATGTCAAGGACGACCCCCATAGCCCGATCAATCGTCGCATCAGCATCATCGTCATGAACCGCAAGACCGAGGAAGCGGTGACCCGCGAGAGCCAGAAAGTGGAATTGGCCGAACCCACCGAGGTCACGCCGGAAGCGCTCACTCCGGTGGCGCCGGGGGCGCCCGGGGATGCCAACGGCGCGCCGCCGGCGCTTCCGCCCGCCAACGGCGGGGCTGCGGCGAAGCCGCCTGCCGGCTCGTTCGCTAAAGGGAAAGACCGCGATGACCGTTAATCACCCAAGAGCGCCCGTCGGCGCCGCCCGAAAAAGCCGCGAACAGCGCGGGGGGAACGGGTGAGAAGGGGTAAAGGAAGCGAAGCATGTCCGATCTACTGAAGCGGGTTGATGAACGCACCAAACTGGCCGGCACCAACAAGCTGGAAATCCTGCTGTTCACCCTGGGCGTGGACCGCAACTCGCAGCGCCGGGAGACCTACGGCATCAACGTCTTCAAGGTGCGCGAAGTCATGCGCACTCCGGCTATCACCCGGGCGCCGGAAATGCCGCCCGCCGTGGAAGGCATGGTCAGCTTGCGCGGCGCCCTGATCCCGGTGGTCGGTCTGGCCAAGTTTCTGTCCGCGTTTTCGCCGGTGGATACCGAAGTCCCGCCCAGTGTGATGATCGTCACGGAATACAACGGCCAGACCCAGGGCTTCCTGGTCGAAGCGGTCGATACCATTCTGCGTCTCGACTGGTCGGCCATGCGGGTGCCCCCGTCGATGCTGACCGCCAAGCTGGGCGGTTTGGTGACCGCGGTATCCGAGCTGGCCGACGGCCGCCTGGTGATGATGCTCGATGTCGAGAAAGTGCTTGCCGAGACCCAGCAAGACGATGACAGCGCCATGTTCCGCAATTTGAAGCCGATTGAACACAAGGACCGCACCGTGTTCTTCGCCGACGATTCCAGCATCGCCCGCCGTCAGATCAGCCGCACCCTCGACGCTATGCATGTGCATCACATCTCCGCGGTCAACGGCAAGGACGCCTGGACCGAATTGCAGAAAATCGCCGACTATGCAGACGCGGCGCGGCAAAGCGTCAAGGAGTTCGTGCAACTCGTGCTCACCGATGTGGAAATGCCCGAGATGGACGGCTACATGCTCACCCGCAAGATCAAGAATGACGCGCGTTTCGCTGGCATTCCGGTGCTCATGCACAGCTCGCTTTCGGGGCGCTCCAATCAGCAGCTCGGCCGCTCCGTGGGGGTGGACGAGTATGTGCCCAAATTTGAACCGCACCGCCTCGCCGAAACGGTGACGCGGCTCCTGGGCTGAGGATCGACCATGTCTGACTACCAATTCGAGGGCCAGGACTCCCATGGCATGCTGGACGACATCGACGCCCGCACCCGGCTCGCCGGTTCCAACAAGATGGAGATCCTGCTTTTCAGTCTGGGTACGGGCGAGAACTTCGGCATCAATGTTTTCAAAGTCAAGGAAGTCAGCCGCACCCCCAAGATCACGCGCACGCCCCATATGCCGCTCGGCGTGGAGGGACTGATTGCCCTGCGCGGCAGCATCATCCCGGTGATCAGTCTGGGCAGCTTCGTCAAGACCCGCGGCCGAAGCACCAATAGCGAATCAACCATGCTGGTCACCGAATACAGCCGGCGCACTCTGGCCTTTCTGGTGGACAGCGTGGACCGCATCATCCGCGTCGATTGGGAAAGCGTGCGTGCCCCGGATTCGATGATGAACGCCAATGAGGGACTAATCACCGCGGTCACCGAAACTCCCAACGGGCAGCTCGTTTCCATTCTCGACGTGGAGCAGGTTCTGGCCAAGGCGCTGGGCGAAATCGCGGTCGCGGGGGTGGAGCGCTTCGAAGACGCGGCCGAAAACACCATCTTTTTTGCCGACGACTCGCCGCTCGCCCGGCGCAAAATCGCCGAAGTGCTGGACAAGATGGGCGTGCAACACAAGTACGCGGTCAACGGCCGGGATGCCTGGGAAAAGCTCAAGGCCGCCGCCGCCAGCGCCACCAACGAGGGGGTACCGCTGGACCGTCGCATCAAGCTCATTCTGGTGGATGCGGAAATGCCCGAAATGGACGGCTACGTACTCACCCGAAACATCAAATCGGACTTTCGTTTCAAGGGAATACCCGTGGTCATGCACTCCTCGCTGTCGTCGGAAGCCAACAAAGCCCAGGGGCAGAGCGTGGGCGTTGACGCCTACGTCGCGAAATTCGAGCCCACTTTATTGTCCAAAACGCTTATGCCCTATTTGCAGCGGCGGCCTTGATGGCCCGGCCATGAACCATCCCGAGAAAAGCGGAGGACCCCATGCCTGACAGCGATATCAAATTCCTGGTCGTCGACGACTTTTCGACGATGCGCCGCATCGTGCGCAATCTATTGAAAGAGCTTGGCTTCTCCAACGTGGAAGAAGCCGAGGACGGGGTCAATGCCCTGCAGAAACTGACCGCCGGAGACTTCGACTTCATCGTTTCCGACTGGAACATGCCGAACATGGATGGGCTGGAGTTGCTCAAGCGCATTCGCGCCGACGAGCGGCTGAAAGGCCTGCCGGTGCTCATGATCACCGCCGAAGCCAAGAAAGAGAACATCATCGCCGCGGCCCAGGCGGGAGCGAACGGTTACATCGTCAAACCCTTTACGGCTTCCACCCTCGACGAGAAGCTTTCGAAGATCTTCCAGAAATTGGAACAGGTAGGAGCCTGAGATGGAAACCGCCAGCAGCCACGCCGACAACGACACGCCCGAGCTCGAGGCGTTGTTCGAGAGCATCGTCGCCGCCAAGGAAGACCCTGGCGCCAAGCCCGCGGCGCCAGCTCTGCCGCGCACCGTGCCGGCGAAGAGCCGGGCCCGGATCAAGAGCCCGGTGGTGGCGGTGGCCCCCGCGCCCGTGGCCAAGGCCAAGCCCAACGGCGCCGCCGAGTCGCCCCCCGAGGATGGCGGGCGCGACATGATCGAGCGCATTGGGCACATGACCCGGCAGTTGCACGACACCCTGCGCGAGTTGGGGTACGACAGTCTGGTCGAGCAGGCCGCTTCAGCGATTCCCGATGCTTGCGACCGGCTCGCTTATGTCGCGCATCTCACCGAACAGGCGGCCAACCGCGCGCTTTCCGCCACCGAAAAGGCCAAGCCCCTGCAAGAGGAAATGGAACGCGATGCCACGCGCCTGCACGCCGACTGGGAACGGGTCTTCGCCAACCAGATGACCCCGGAGCAGTTCAAGGAAGTGGCCGAGCGCACCCGCGCCTACCTCAAGGGCGTGCCGGCGAAAACCCAGGCGACCAACTCCGAACTCATGGAAATCATGATGGCGCAGGATTTCCAGGATCTCACCGGTCAGGTGATCAAGAAGATCACCGATCTGGCCAAATCCCTCGAGGACCAATTGGTCGCTCTCTTGATCGAACATGCCGTGCCGCTCAAGCGGGCCGACGCCGGCGAAGGCATGCTCAACGGGCCGGTGATCAATGGCGAAGGGCGGGACGACGTGGTCACCGACCAGACGCAAGTCGACAACCTGCTCGAATCTTTGGGTTTCTGAGCCACGCGATGCGCGCGGCCACTTGGGAAGAGGATCGAACATGAGCGATTTCGGCGACATGGAAGAGCTGTTGCAGGATTTCCTGCAAGAGGCGGGAGACCTGCTCTCGGGCGTCGATAACAAGCTGGTCGATCTGGAAAAGCGACCCAAGGACCGCGGCCTGCTCAACGACATTTTCCGCGGCTTCCACACCATCAAGGGCGGCGCGGGCTTCATCAACGCCGGCGAACTGGTGGCCTTGTGCCACCTTACCGAGAACCTCTTCGACCGCTTGCGCAACGGCGAACTGGTCGTGGTGCCGGAGACCATGGACGTGATCATGGCGGCCACCGCCGAAGTCCGCCGCATGTTCGGAGAATTGCGTTCGGCGCGCCTGCCGTCGCCGGCGGAGAGCGGCGTCACCAAGGCCTTGCAAGCCGTTCTGGATGGCGATGCCGCGGGCGGCCTGGCCGCGGTGACCACCCCCCCCGAGCCCCCTGCGGCGCTCGCCCAGCCGGCATCGGGTTCCGGTCCGGATTGGCGGATGTTGCTGCGGGTGATCACCGGGGGCAAGCCCGACTCAAGCCCAGCAGGAGGCAGCTCGGCCCAGGCGAGCCCCGCCGTGGCCACGGTGCTTGCCCCCGCCGCTCCACCCCCACCCAAGTCCGCCGCCGCCGCCGCGGCCGCCCAGGTGATCGCCGGCACCGGCGTGGCGCGCGAAACCACCATCCGGATCGACACCGAGCGGCTCGATCAGGTGCTCACTCTGTCGGGCGAAATCGGTCTCACCAAGAACCGCCTCAATTGCCTGCGCACCGATCTCCTGCACGGCAAGAATGACGACGGCACCCTGCGCGCGCTCGACGACGCGGTGAGCCAGCTCGACCTCTTGGTCAGCAACCTGCAGAACGCGGTCATGAAGACCCGCATGCAGCCGATCAGCCGGCTATTCCAGAAGTACCCGCGCATCGCCCGCGATCTGGCGCGCCAACTGGGCAAGGATGTGGACCTCGTACTCTCGGGCGAAGAGACCGAGATCGACAAGACCATGCTCGAGGATCTCAACGATCCCCTGGTACACCTGGTGCGCAATGCCATCGACCATGGCGTCGAGGGCACCGAGGATCGCCAGCGGGCCGGCAAGGCGGTGCGCTCGCAAGTGCATCTTTCGGCGCGCCAGGAAGGCGACCACATCGTCATCGAAATCGCCGATGACGGCCGGGGCATGAGCCCGGAGACGATTCGCCAGAAAGCGATCGAGAAAGGCCTGATCACCCCCGAAGCTGCCGCCGAACTTGACGATCGCGGCTGCCTCAACCTCATTTTCCTGCCCGGCTTTTCCACCAAGAACGTCATTTCCGACGTCTCCGGCCGGGGCGTGGGCATGGACGTGGTGAAGACCAACATTCAGAAATTGAATGGCCAGATCGACATCGAATCCAACGTCGGCAAGGGCACCGTCATCGCCATCGGCCTGCCGCTCACCCTGGCGATCCTGCCGGTGCTGCTGATGCGACTGGGCGAACAGCCGTTTGCAGTGCCTTTGACCCTAGTGCGCGAAATCCTCAATGTCGTGCCCAAGGAAATCCAGCAAGTGGGCGGCAAGCCCATGATGATCGTGCGCGGCGAAGTCATCCCCGTGTTGTCCCTGGCCGGCCTCATCGGTTGGCAGGAACAGCCCGGCGCCAAGGTGGGCGTGCTCATTCAGTCGGCGGAGACGCAATTCATCCTGGTGGTGGACAGTTTCACCGGCCGCGACGACGTGGTCATCAAGTCGCTCGATGCCTTCCGTCCCAAGGGCGTGGCCGGAGTCACCATGTCTGCCGAAGGCGAAATCGTGCTCATCCTCGACGTGAAGGAATTGCTCACTCAACCCACCGAACAAGCGTACAGCCTCTTCGCCGACGAGCCCAAGCAATTGGCCCAGGCGGCCTGAGCGCCCTCGCGCCGGGCAAAGGTTCTGTGCTCGGGACGAAGACGCCGAACCCGGCCACAGCAGAGCGGCCTTGCCGGCGATGGTTCTTGTTCTGGCCGAGCGCGCCCAGCCATTCTCGGGCAGGCCCGCTTCGACCAGCCCCAGGCTCTGGTTTGGGCAGGAGCGGCCTCGGCCGCGGACGGCTCTTTTCCGGTTTGGGCGTGCCGGCCCATTCGCTGAACCGTTCGGGGGCAGGCCCGTTCACCGCGGGACGGGAGCGGGAACGCGATACGGGGAGCCTCCCTGGCGCCGATTCCGCGGTCCCCGCTCCCGCGCGAGCGGGGGAGGGACAGGGTGGGGGCGGTTCCCCCGCGGAATCGCCCGACAATTCCGGACCCGCCTGATTCCAGTACTGGCAACGAACTGGGCGCCGACCTGCGCCGCGGTGACAGTTCTGGTCAGCGTGGCGCGGAGTTGTCGGAGCGCAAACCCCCGCCAAGTCCGGCAAATACACCGCGAAAGGGGCTTTGTTTCCTTGATTGCCGCCTGAGGGCGCCGCTGATAATGGCCTCCAGCTACGCCCGGAGCCCGCCATGGCGGAAGACAGCGACCTCGAACGAACTGAATCGGCAACCCCCAGAAGACTGGAACAAGCCCGTGAAGAAGGCCAGATCCCGCGTTCCCGGGAACTGGCCAGTTTCGCCTTGCTGGGCGGCGCGGCGATCATGGCCTGGCTCTTGATGCCCCAGATCTCCCGCGACCTCCAGCGCATGCTCGCGGGAGGCCTGAAATTCGATCGCGCCATGGCCTTCGATCCACAGTATCTGTTCGCCGTGATCGCGCGCGAAACCTGGGAAGGTGTGTTGGCGGTGGCGCCACTCCTGGCCCTGCTGACGCTCTTCGCGTTGCTGGCCCCATTGCTGATTTCCGGTTGGAACTTCTCCAGCAAGGCCCTGGAGCCCGATTTCAAGCGCCTTGATCCGATCTCCGGCCTGCAACGCATGTTCTCCACCCAGGGCCTGGGGCAATTGGGTCTGGCGTTGGCCAAAACCGTACTGATCGTTGGTTTCGCCGCCTGGGGCATGTGGCAGCAGCGCGATGCCGCCCTGGGTCTGGTGGGCCAGAATCTGGAAGCGGGCATCGGCCATATGGCGCGCATCGTCGGCTGGAGTTTTCTGCTGATCACCGGCGCGCTCGGTGTCCTGGCCGCGGTGGACGTGCCCTTCCAGCTCTGGTCTTATCACAAGAAAATGCGCATGACGAAAGAGGAAGTACGGCGAGAATCCAAGGAACAGGAAGGCGACCCGCACTTGAAGGCGCATATTCGCGCGCAACAGCGTGAGGTGGCGCGCCGCCGCATGATGAGCCAGGTGCCCAAGGCCGACGTGGTGGTCACCAACCCCACGCACTACGCCGTGGCCCTGCAATACCAGAACGGCCAGATGCGGGCCCCTAAGGTCGTGGCCAAGGGCGCGGACCTGATCGCCCTGAAGATCCGCGAGCTTGCCGAGAGCCACCGCGTGCCCGTGCTCGAAGCGCCGCCGTTGGCGCGGGCGCTCTATCGCCACGCCGAACTGGAAATGGAAATTCCCCAGGCGCTCTACAACGCCGTGGCTGAAGTGCTCGCCTGGGTGTACCAGTTGCGCGCCTGGCGCACCCAGGGCGGCCCCCCACCGTCGCCACCCGAGGCGCTCGAAGTCCCCTCCGAGCTTGATGCCGGAGCCCGCGCATGAACGGCACGCTGAAACTGCCCTTCATTCCCGAGGGCGTGCCCATTCGCAGTCTGGCGGCCCCGCTGGTGATCCTGGCCATCCTGTCGATGATGGTGCTGCCGCTGCCGCCGATGGTTTTGGACGTGCTCTTCACCTTCAATATCGCGATTTCCATCATGGTGCTGCTGGTGGGCTTGTCCACCCTGAAGCCACTCGACTTCGCCGCCTTTCCCACCATTCTGTTGCTCACCACGCTGCTGCGCTTGTCGCTCAACATCGCCTCCACCCGCGTGGTGCTGCTCGAAGGTCACACCGGCCCCGATGCCGCGGGCAAGGTGATCGAGGCTTTCGGGCACTTCCTGGTGGGCGGCAACTATACCGTCGGCATCGTGGTGTTCGTCATTCTGGTGATCATCAATTTCGTGGTCATCACCAAGGGCGCCGGGCGCATCGCCGAGGTGTCCGCCCGCTTCACCCTCGATGCCATGCCCGGCAAGCAGATGGCCATCGACGCCGACCTCAACGCCGGGCTCATCGGCGAGGACGAGGCACGCAAGCGCCGGCAACAGGTGTCGCAGGAGGCCGACTTCTTCGGCTCCATGGACGGCGCCTCGAAGTTCGTGCGCGGTGATGCCGTGGCCGGCATCCTGATCCTCTTCATCAACATCATCGGCGGGCTGATCGTCGGCACTCTGCAACACGATCTGGCCCTGGCGGAAGCGGCCACCAACTACACCCTGCTCACCATCGGCGATGGCCTGGTGGCGCAGATTCCAGCACTCCTGGTGTCCACCGCCGCCGGTGTGGTGGTGACGCGCGTGGCCACCGACGAAGACACCAACCAGCAGATCATGACCCAGGTGCTGAACAAGCCCCAGGTGCTGGCGATCACCGCCGCGATCATCGGCATGATGGGCCTGGTGCCGGGTATGCCGCACCTGGCGTTCCTGGCCTTCGCCGGGGCGCTGGGGGGCGGCGCCTATTGGATGCGCCAGCGCTTGGCTTTGGCCAAGGAAGAACCAGCCGCCGCGCCCCAGCCGGTGCCTGCCGAAGCGCACGAAGCCACCTGGAACGATGTCGCCCCCGTGGACACCCTGGGCCTGGAGGTCGGCTATCGCTTGATCGCCCTGGTCGATCGCAGCCAGGACGGCGAGCTCTTGCGCCGCATCAAAGCGATTCGCAAGAAGTTCGCCCAGGACGTGGGCTTCCTGCCGCCGCCGGTACACATTCGCGACAATCTGGAGTTGAAGCCCAACGTTTATCGCATCGCCCTCAAAGGCGTGGAAATTGGCCGCGGCGAAGCCTTCACCGGCATGTATCTGGCGATCAATCCCAGCGGCACGGCGATCAACTTGCCGGGCATCGTCACCCGCGATCCAGCCTTCGGCCTGCCCGCCGTGTGGATCGAGGCAGGCGCGCGGGATCAGGCGCAAAACCAGGGCTACACCGTGGTCGATGCCGGCACGGTGATCGCCACGCACCTCAATCACTTGATGATGAAACACGCCGCCGAACTGCTCGGTCGCGTGGAAACTCAGCAGCTTCTGGACCACATCGGGCGCGAGAATCCCAAACTGGTCGAAGATCTGGTGCCCAAGACGCTGTCGCTCTCGGTGCTGCAAAAAGTGTTGCAAAGCCTGCTCGACGAATCGGTGCATATCCGCGACATGCGCACGATCATCGAAGTGCTGGCGGAGAACGCCCCGCGCACCCAAGACCCCAACGAACTGGTGGCGCTGGCGCGCGCCGCGCTGGGCCGTGCGATCGTGCAAAGCATCGTGCCGGGCGAAGAAGACGTGCCCGTGATCGCGCTCGACCCGGAGCTCGAACGCCTGCTGCTGCACGCCATGGACGCCGGCTCGCCCGAACGCGCCACGATCGAGCCAGGGCTCGCCGAGACGCTCCTGCGCGAAGCCGCCGCCGCGACCCAAAGGCAAGAGCAGTTGGGGCTCACGCCCGTGCTGCTGGTACCCGGGCCTTTGCGCCCACTGCTGGCGCGCTTTCTGCGCCGGACCCTGCCCCAACTGCGGGTGATTGCCCAGGCCGAAGTGCCTGACGCCCGCACCATCAGGGTGACTTCGATCATCGGAGGCCGAGGATGAACGTCAAGAAGTTTTTCGCCAAATCGTCCCGCGACGCGCTGCGCGTTATCCGCGAAAGACTGGGGCCCGACGCGGTACTCTTGTCCAACCGCGCGGTGGAAGGCGGGGTGGAAATCCTCGCACTCTCGGGGGAAGAGATCTCCGGCCTCGCCGACGTGGTGCAATCCCTGCCCGGCCTGACCGAGGGGTGCGGCACCGAGGACGAACCGTCCGCTTCTGCCGCGGCCACGCCGGACCACACTAAACCCGCCGCGGAAGTGTTCCGTCGGCGCGAACATCGCGCCGCGCGCGCCGCCGACCCCGCCGCGGCATCCGCCAGCGAGGCCCCGTCCGCGTCGACAGCGAGCGCCACAGCGCTTGCGGGCGCCTCCGTCGGCCGCGGGCCGCGCGCCGGTGACGCCGCTCCCAGCGGCCCCGAGCGCCAGCTCGCCGCGGAAATCCGCATTCTGCGCGGCATGGTCGAAGAGCAGATGGCGGGTTTTGCCTGGGGTGAGCTGCAACGTCGCGAGCCCGCGGCCGCGCGGCTCTTGCGTCAAATGCTGGCGGCCGGATTCTCGCCCGCGCTGGCGCGGCATCTCTTGGACCACCTGCCCAACGGGCTGGGCAACGACGCCGCCGCCAAGTGGTTGATGGCGGCGCTCACGCGCAACCTCCTCACTCCCGACACCGAAGAGGCCATGGTCAACCAGGGTGGCGTCTATGCCTTGATCGGCCCCACCGGCGTGGGCAAGACCACCACCACCGCCAAGATCGCGGCGCGCGCCGTGGTGCGCTTCGGCGCCGAGCGCGTGGCCTTGCTCACCACCGACGGCTACCGCATCGGCGGGCACGAGCAGTTGCGCATTTACGGCAAACTTCTGGGCATTCCAGTGCATGGCGTGAAAGACCTCGAAGACTTGAACGGCGCCTTGTCCGACCTGGCGCACAAACATCTGGTGCTGATCGACACCGTGGGCATGAGCCAGCGTGACCAAGCGGTGGCCGAACAGGTGGCACTCCTCACCCACCCCGGCACGCCAGTGCGGCGCGTGCTCCTGCTCAACGCCACCAGCAACGCCGAGACCCTGGAAGAAGTGATCAACGTCTATCGCGCCAGTGGCCTCGCCGGCTGCATCATCACCAAGACCGACGAAGCGGTGAGCCTCGGGACCGCGCTCGACGCCGCCATCCGCCATCAGCTCGCGCTTCAATACATCGCCACCGGCCAGCGGGTGCCCGAAGACCTGCATCCGGGCAATCGGCACTATCTCATTCACCGCGTCTTCCGCCAGGTGCCCAGGGCGCCTTCGCCGTTCGCCCTCACCGACGGCGAAATGGGCATGGCGCTGGCGCGCCCAGGGCAGCGCGGCGCGCTGAACCTGGAACTCGAAGGAGCCAGCCTTGGCTGAACGCGATTGCGACCAGGCCGCGGGCTTGCGGCGGCTGTTCCGGGGCGAAGGCCTCAAGGTGATCGCGGTCGCGTCGGGCTGCCCGGGCGTGGGCAAGAGCAGCGCCGTGCAGAACCTCGCCGCCGCGCTGGCCGAGGCCGGGCGCCAGGTACTGGTGGTGGACGAGAACCCCGATCCTTCTCGTGGCCAAGGCCCGGTGCGGCAGCCGCGTTGGGATCTGGCTGACGTGGTCGCCGGCCGCGCGCGGCTCGAAAGCGCGGTCTTGCGCGGGACTCACGGCGTCGCGCTGCTGCCCGCGCCGCGCGGCATGCGCGCCCTCACCGCGGCGAGCAGCGCCCGCCAGCACAGCTTGATGAACGAGTTCGCCAAGCTGCGCCTGCCGCTGGACACCGTGCTGGTGGACACCGCTGTGGCGCAGATGGAGACCTGCGATTCGCTCTCGCTGGCGGCCGAGGATTGGCTGGTCGTGGTCAACGGCAGCCGCGCCGCGATCACCGATGGCTATGCGCTGATCAAGGCCATCAACCGCACCACGGCGCAAAGGCATTTCCGCATTCTGGTCAATTGTGTCGATGAGGAAAGCAGTGCGCGCGGCATTTTTGACAATCTTGCACGCGTATCCCGGCGGTACCTTGCCGTCACCCTGGAGTATTTTGGCTCGGTGCCCCGCGACGAGCGGCTGGCGAAAGCGCGCGCCGCCGGGCGGCCAGTGGTGCTGGCCAATCCCGCCGCGGCATCGGCCAAGCGCTATCGGCAACTGGCCAACCAACTCTTGGGCGGTGGCGTGGTCGAAGCGCCAGAGGGCGCCATGGCCGTGCTCTTTGAGCGGCTGATGCATGCCAGCCGCACGGCGCTTGCGGCATGAGGAGGACGAACCATGTACACGGCTAAAGGCCAGGTCGATACCGATACCTACATTCAGCGTTATGCGCCGCTGGTCAAGCGCATCGCCCACCACATGATGGTGCGGCTGCCCGCCTCGGTGGACGTGGGCGACATCATCCAGGCCGGCATGATCGGCTTGCTGGATGCGGTGCGCCGCTACCAGGTGTCGCAGGGCGCGGAGTTCGAAACCTACGCCATTCAGCGCATCCGCGGCGCCATGCTCGACGAACTGCGGCAGAATGACTGGCTGCCGCGAGGCTTGCGGCGCGACATGCGGCGCATCGAGGCGATGATCAGCCAGCTCGAACAAAGGAACGGCCGTCAGCCCAACGAAAAGGAGCTCGCCGACGCCTTGGGCATGAGCCTGCCCGACTACCAGACCACACTGCAGGAAGCGCGCGGCTATCAAATCGTCTATTTCGAAGATTTCAGCGACAGCGACGACGAGAATTTTCTCGATCGGCATTGCCCGGACACCCACCCCAACCCCCTGGAGTTCCTGGAAGACGAACGTGTGCGCGCGGCACTGATCGAGGCCATCGACGTCTTGCCGGAACGTGAGAAGCTGGTGATGGGCCTCTACTACGAGCAGGAATTGAACCTGCGCGAAATCGGCGAGGTGCTGGGGGTTTCCGAATCGCGGGTGTGCCAGTTGCACAGTCAGGCGGTAGCGCGCCTGCGCGCGAAGCTCAAGCCTTGGGCTCCCGAGCACGGACCGCTCACCCGCGCCAAGAACAAGCACGTCACCGCCTGAGGCGCCCGGGCCGGGAGGACCCTTCGTGACCGATTACATCACTGTTTTGGGGCTGGCCGTGGGCGTGGCCGCGATCGTCGGCGGGCAGGTGCTCGAAGGCGGCAATCTGGCTTCGCTGGTGCAATTGGCCGCCTTGGTGATCGTGCTGGGCGGCACCGCTGGCGCGGTGATGGTGCAGAGCCCCCTGCCGGTGTTCAAGGACGCGCTGCGTCTCGCCCGCTGGGTGGTGAAGCCCCCCCCGGGGCCGGGTCTGGAAACGATCCGCCAGATCGGCATGTGGAGTCAGGTGTCGCGGCGCGAGGGCACGCTCGCGCTGGAGAACCACGCCTACACCGCCAAGGATCCCTTCATCAAGAAAGGCCTGCAACTCCTGGCCGACGGGGTGCCGCCCGATCAATTGCGCGGTGCACTGGGAGTGGAGATCGCCGCCTTCGAGGCCCGGCATCGCGCCGCCGCGCGCGTGTGGGAGGCCGCCGGCGGTTATTCGCCGACCATCGGCATCATCGGCGCGGTGTTGGGGCTCATTCATGTCATGGAGCATCTGTCGGACCCGGGCAAGCTCGGCGCCGGCATCGCCGTGGCGTTCGTGGCCACGATCTATGGCGTGGGCCTGGCCAACCTGGTGTTCCTGCCCATCGCCGGCAAGCTCAAGGGGCTGGTGGCGGGGCAGGTGGCGGTGAAGGAGATGATCATCGACGGCCTGTGCGGCATCGGCCACGGCGAGAACCCGCGGCTGATCGAATCGCGCCTCTCGGGCTATTTGCCGCCGCCGCCCGCGCCCAAGGGCGCCAGGCCCGCGGCCAAGGCCAAGAAGTAGATGCGCCGTCGCCACCCCTCGGTTGAAGACGACGAAAAGCCCGATCGCTGGCTGGTGTCCTACGCCGATTTCATCACCCTATTGTTCGCGTTCTTCGTGGTGATGTACGCGATTTCGCAAGTGAACGAAGGCAAGTACCGGGTGTTGTCGGAGTCGCTCTCCACCGCTTTCACGCAGCAGATTCACCTCACCGCGCCGCCACGCGGCACGCCCGTCATGGCAACGCCGCCGGCGACATCCGCGCCGGAGCCGCCCGCGCCGGAGCCGCCGGAACCCAGTGCGCTGCCCGCGCCCGAGCCTACGACCAACGAAATCGTCGGCAAGGAATTGCTCGAGGCGCTGAACCCCATGGTGGCGCGGGGCCTTGCCAAGGTGCAGCAAACCGAGCGCGGCATCAGTGTGGACATCAGTGCCAGCGCCTTGTTCGATATCGGCCAGGCTGATTTGCAACCGGCCGCGGTGCCCGCGCTGCGCGCCGCCGCAAGGGTGCTCGCCAAGGTACCGAACCGCATTCAAGTCGAGGGCCACACCGACAATGTACCGATCAGCACCGTGGCCTACCCTTCCAACTGGGAACTCTCCAGCGCCCGGGCCGCCAGCGTGGTGCGCATGTTCATCGGCGAAGGCGTGCCCGCCGCAAGGCTCGCCGCCGTGGGCTACGCCGAACACCAGCCGATCGAAGGCAACACCTCGGCCCAGGGCCGCGCCAGCAATCGCCGCGTGACGGTGATCCTGATGGCCGCCAAGTCTGAAGATAAAGACGGGCTGACGCTCACCCTCAATCCCAAGCGCCTGGAACCATGAGTCTCATGGCCTCGCGCCCCACTCATCGTTCCAAGACCAGTCATCGCCATCGATCGGCGAGGTCAGAGGTGGGGGTAAACTATGCCCCCGCAAGGGTCGTCCCCGATTGGTCACTAAGGCCTCAAGTCTTCACATTCGTGGAGAAGAAATGAGTCGAAGAGATGATTTTTGGGGATGTACAAGGGGGCGCGCCCCCTTGTTCCTGGCGGGGGATATACAAGGGGCTTCTCCCCTTGTTGGTACGAGGGTTTGTTCGCCGTTTGCTGCCAGCGTGCGATCCTCTTTGGTTCCGGCTTGTCCGGCTTAGGAGGTGATGGTCATGGCGCTGATCAAGAGCTTGAGTCCGCGGGGCGCACCTGCGCAATGCCCGCCACCCGCCACGCGCCGCCGGCGAATCGCGCCGCGCGTGAGTTTTGCCGAACCTTGCCCGGCAGCCGGCGTCTTGCCCACGGAGGAGCCGCCCATGGATGATGAGGAAATGAAGAAACAGACCCCTCCGCTGGTGGCGGCAGTCACCGCCCAAGGCGTCGCCGCGGCGTTTCTGTTCCTTGCCACCACCTTCTGGCCGCAAGCCCTGGAAGCGCCCTTCCTGCTGGTCTGCGCGCAAGGTCTGCTGGCCGCCGCGGTCAGCGCGGCCGTGCAAGCGCCGCGCTGGTGGTGGCTGATTCACGCGCTCTTCCCCGTCGCCATCTACGGCGCGCTGCAACTACCCATCGACCCGGTGTGGTATCTCATTGCTTTCATACTCATGCTGGCGATTTTTTGGCGCACCGATGTGAGTCGCGTGCCGCTGTTCCTCTCCAACCGGCTCACCGCCGAGGCGCTGTTGCGGTTGTTGCCGCCGGAGTCCGCCAGAATCATCGATCTTGGTTGCGGCGACGGCGGTCTCTTGCGCCACCTGGCGCGCGCCCGACCCGATTGCCGGTTCGTGGGCATCGAGCACGCGCCGCTCACCTGGGCCTGGGCCGCGCTGGCCTCGCGCGGCCTGCCCAATCTCAGCATTCGCCGTGGCGATTTCTGGCGCGAGAATCTCGCTCCTTATGCGCTGGTGTACGCCTTCCTTTCGCCCGAGCCCATGCCGCGGCTGATCGCCCACGCCAGGAAATGCATGAGCGAGGGCGCGTTGCTGGTGAGCAACAGCTTCATGGCCCCCGGCGCCGAACCCGAAGCCGTCATCGACGTCGACGACCGTCGGCAGACGCGGCTTTATTGCTATCGCATATTGGGCTTGGGGCGGGGGAAAGTGCAGGCGTAGCGCGGCGCTGCGGCGGGTGGTTGTTTACGCGGCGGGCAGTTGCGTTCGATGGGGAGACTGCCTGCGAATTGCGGCTCGCGCCCTTCGGCTTACGGCTTACGGCAAAGGCGTCTTTGTAGTGTTGCCAACCAGGCCCGCGCCCGCGCCCTGAAAGCCTCGCGGCGCTGACGCCGCAAATCACGTCCTCGGGCGGGGCCCCGCGCCTCGCGCGTAAGAACCAGCAATGCACGCCCGCACGCCAAGCCCGCGCGTGGCGCGACCCGCCAGTCGGACAGCGGCGTAAAGCGCCGCCAGGCTTCCAGGGCGTGGCCGCCTAATCGCATCGTGGAAGGGGCTCCGGGAAAACCCCGAGCGGCGTCCAGGGCCGGCCGGGCTTGGGCTGCAAGACCGCTTGAGCGGTGAGGACGATTGGCGCATCATGTGCGGCAATCACCTCGCCGGGAGCGGGCGTGCCGACGCAGCGGCGCGGGTGAGGCAAACGAATCAAGAAATTGGGAGGGCAGGGAAGGGTGGTTTTCTGTTTTTCATTAGGACGTACTAAAACCGGATGGAACGTTGATTCTATTGGTGATAGTGGCCCGTCGAATCCAGCCATGACGGTTTTTTTTTCGTCTTTTCGGCGCCCCATTTAGAGGTTAGCCTTCAAAATCATGCGCCCCATTCCTGTTCTCGCATTCCTTGTCTGTTTGGCTGGCACACTACCGTGCAATGCCGAGCAGGCAGTGACCATGAATCCAAAAGACATTCAGATGAGTGAGTATCGGCACAAAGAACTGCCGCCAGCGTTACTCAAACGCATCAAGGTAACGACCGACGCTTTTGAAATCATTGATGGCATCTCGTATGAAAAAGCTGTCGATCTCTACAAGAGAGATTTGAATCCCGAGGAAAACTTGGTTCTCTGGGAAGAGATGGTGAAAGGCTACAAATCTTTCTGCGCCTCGCGGTGTAAGTCACCGCAAGAGAGAATGGATGTCTATCGCTTGCTGTTGCTTCGCTCAATGTTCAATGACGAAGAATCGTTAAAGAGAGCCAACCTCAAAGTTCTTCAGCTCTCAGAGGCAACTGCGGTGCTGAAACTATATCGCCTCCCGCCGAAACCAATCGATGTAGTCAAAGGTAAGTGACATGCGGGCTAACCCGGCGCTCAACCTCGCTCCCTTCGGTCGCTGGACGCTGCGCGATGGGGGTAAACGGGGTCGGGAGTCGATATTCGTGGGTCAAAAGGGCCATGGTCCAATGGCACTACCTTAAGCAATAGCACCAATAAACCAAAGAGATAGAAGTGGGCTGACGAACTCGCTGCGGTATGATGCGGGTGTCGAATCCGTGTTGCATAACACAGGAGGGTCAGCCCAGATGAATGCTACCAAGGT
>JACPUX010000052.1 GCA_016192065.1 Betaproteobacteria bacterium | reverse complement strand
GCCCGCACCGCAGTGATTGGAGTGTCGGCGTATCTGCCCGTGGCGTCGATTGCTCGTGCGCGCAAGCGATGAATGCCCACCGGCGGATTCTTCCATGCGAAGACGTAGGGTTCGGTTTCCACGGTCGCCAGGAGCGTGTCACCGGCGTAGAACTGCACCGCCGTGATCCGCCCCGCTTCCTGCAAAGCCCGGGCGCTCAGGTGGAAGGTGTCGCTCGCGAGGATGGTCATCAACGGATGCGGGCTGTCGAGTCGCACCTTGATCGGCCCCACCACCGTCACCGCCACCTCCGCGGTATCGACCTTGGTACCGTCTTTCGCGTAGGCCGTCGCCTTGAGCACATGCGGCCCGATGGCTGCGTCCGCCCAGTTGTGGTTGGCCATGTAATTGGCCGCGCCGTTGGCCGTGACGGTGGTCAGCAGCGCCCCATCGGCAAAGATCTCCACCCGATCGATCGCCCTCAAGGGCATGGTGGCCTGCACCACGATGTTGATCAGGCTGCCGCTGGGCAGGCTCTGGCCCGCCCGTGGCTCGGTGATGCTCGCACCCGGATCGTTGGTGACGTTGAGCGTAATCGGCGCCGAGGTGGCCGACATGCCTTGAGGCGTGCTGGTGCTCGCGGTGAGGGTGTGCGTGCCCAAGGGCAGGTTGGTCCATTGGTATTGGTAGGGCGCGGTAGCATCTGAACCGAGCTGCGTGGAACCCCGGTAGAACACGACGTTGTTCACACTACTTCCCGGCGCGGTGGCTTCGGCTTCCAGGGTGATGCTGCCGCCTGCTGGCGCGGTGGCGCCGTTCAAGGGCGCGATGAGTTGCACCGTTGGTGGACCGAACACGTTGAGCGTCTTGGGCAGCGAGGTGGCGCTTTTGCCGTTGCTGTCGAACACCTTGGCCGTGAGGGTGTAGTTGCCGGCCGGGATGTCTTTCCATTCGACCGACGGGTTGATGGCCGTGCCACTGCCCAGCAGGGTGTCTCCTGCATAATATTCGAGGCGCGCGCCGCTGCTTTGCCAGGCTTTGCTTGTGGCTCTGAGCAAGAACCTCCCCGGGGCATTGAGTTGTGCGGGCGTGGACGGATCCAGCATGACCCACAAGGGTGCCACCTTGATCGTCACCGGCGCCGAATCCGCCGTCGCCCCATTACTGCCATACGCGCGGGCGATGACGTCGTAGGTGCCCGGCGCAACGTTCTGCCACCAGAACTCGTAGGGCGCCGCGCTCACGCGGCTGATGACGGTGCCCGAGGCAATGAAGTCGATGTGATCGAGCGCCGTGCCGTAGACCGAAGGCGTCGCCGTGAGGCTGAGTTTGGCAGGAGCGCCCAGGTCTTCAAGCCCCTGGTTGAACTCCGTGTCCCTCGCTCGAAGTGCGACGGAAAGGTCGGCCACCGTCACCGTGGTCTGCGAGCTCGCCGTAACACCCCCTTTGGTCGTGGCCCGCGCGGTGAGGAAGAACCGGCCTTTGGGTACGTTTTGCCAGGTGTATTGATAGGGTTTTTCCAACTTCGTCGCCAGCAAAACTCCGTCGCGAAGAAAGTCGACCTTCTCTACCTCGCCGCCGAAGGCAAGCACTTTGGCCTCGAGGTTCACATTGGCCGGGTGGATGTAGTAGTTGTCCGTCTGCGCTGGCGGTGCGATCAATTCGCAGGAGATCGCTTGGCCCACGCCGACCGTCACCGGCAGGGAATAGGCGGAGTTTCCAGCGCTCGCCATGGCCCGGGCGCGTACGTGGTAAACGCCTGCGGCGATGTTGTTCCATTGCAGCGAATACGGCGGCTGCGTGACTTGGCCGATCACGCCTCTTTCGACACTTGAGAATTCGACACCGACAATCGGCAGCGTGCCGATCGGCAGCAACTGCGCTTCCAGTGTGACGCTGCCTGGCGCACTGGGTATGGAACTGCATGAATCGGGTTTCGCCATCCGCACCAAGGCTACGGACTGCCCGCTGGGCGGAAAACCGAAGGCGCTGGCAGTGGCCGTTGCCTCGCGCCCGGAGGGGCCGAAGGCCCGCGCGGTGATGGTGCTCTCTCCGGGCGCCACGGCCAGCGGCGCCCGGAAGATTCCGGCGTTTAGCCGCGCCAAAACGCGGTTCCCCTGCCCGTCTTCCACCGTGACCTGGGTATCTGGCCCGCCGGTGTAAGTGCCTTGCACTTCCAGCCACATTTTGCCCAGCGAAACTTGTGGCAGGCCGCCAACGCGCGTGGCGTCATAGGTCTGAATCGAATCGATGGCGAGCGTTCGTGCGCTCGTTGCGAGCCGAGTGATGACGGCACTTGCGCTCGTGGTAACACGTTCACCGCCGGGAAGAACGGCCGTCATTTCGGCTGTGAGAAAGTTGGCGCCCAGCGTCAGCGGGATCGAGCCCAAGGAAAAGCGCGCGCCGTCGATTGGCGCGGCCTGGCCGTTCACGGTAAGCGCTTCGATCTGGGGTGCCGCGTAGCCCCCGCGCACCACGAACTGCTCGTTGAAGGTCGTGGCATCCTGGCCAGGGTCGGTGAACCAAACCTGGGGCTGCAAAACCTTCACGGGCAGCGAAACCTGGGCGCTGGCGCCCGACAGCGTGATGGCTTTGGCAACGAGGGTTCCGGTCCCGCTGAATCGCGGATAGAAACTTGCGGCAAAGGATTCGCCGGACATTTGCGCGCCATGGCTGTCATTCGGATCTTGCACTTCAAAGATTTGCACGCTCGTTCCGGGCGGTCCCCGAACCGTACCCGCGACGCTGATTTGGTGGCTCTGCCCTACCCAAAGCGTGGATCCTGGATTGGGACTGGTAAAAGCGACAGTCGGCAAGGTGTCATCGACATGGATCTCATAAACATTGGTGGAGGCGCTCGTGCCCTGATTGTCGGTGGCGCGCGCCGAGACTTGATAAATTCCTCGCGCCACGTCTGCCCAAACCAATTCGAAGGGCGGTTGGGTCACCGTACCCAGCAGTCGCGTGCCTTCAAAAAACTCCACTTTGCTGATCGACCCATCTTCGTCGGCCGCATAAGCGGTGAGCGTAAGCGTTGCCGGAACACGGAAAGTTTCGCCCGTATAGCTGAATCCGATCGTCGGGGCGATGTTGGAACTGACGCTGATGTTCACCGGCGCCGACGCCGCGATGGCGCCCTTGCTGTCGGTCGCCTTGGCGGTGAGGACATGATCGCCGGGCTGCACGCCATACCAAAAGAACTCGAAGGGGCTGTAATCGACACTGCCAATCAGCACGTCTTGGTCGAAATACTCCACCAGCGTTATGGACCCTTGGCGCGACGATGCTTCGACCGCGAGGTGAACCGGCGCATTCCGGCTGAAGAAAGCACCCTCGGCCGGCGTCGTGATGCGCACCGTCGGCCCGGCGCTTTCCACCCGCAGGCGAATTGCCGAAGAGATGGTGCTTTGCCCCTTGGCGTCGAAGGCTTTGGCCGTGAGCACATGGTCCCCGACACTGAATCCGCTGCGGGTCAATTGCGCATAAACCGTGGCGGAGCTTCCCGTAACACTGCCCAAGAGCGTGCTGCCATCATAGAACTCGACTTTGCTGATGGTGCTTCCGACCGACTTGGCCGTGGCCTTGAGGGTCAGCGTCGCGGTCGAAAGGATGGTCGTGTTGTCCGCCGGCGCCGTCATGTTCACCGTGGGTGGCGCGACGCCATTGACCTTGATGGCGACCGCAGCGGAAGTTTTGCTTCCCCCGCGGTTGTCGGTGGCTTTGGCGGTGAGGGTGTAGCTGCCGGCGGCGACATTGTTCCAGGCCATGGTAAAGGGCGACGCCGTCTTCGTGCCCAGTAAATTGCTGCCTTCGAAGAACTCGACTTTGGCGATGCTGCCATCGCTGTCGCTGGCGCTGGCGGTAAGGGTCACGTTGGCGGGGGCGGCAAAACTGGCATTGTTTGCCGGAGCGGTGAGGCTCACCGTCGGCAATTGATTGACGATCACGGTAATGGCCGCCGATTTGGTCGAGGCACCGGAGTTGTCGGTGGCCTTGGCCGTCAGCTTGTAGGTGCCTTTGCCGACATTGCTCCATAAGTAGCTGAAGGGCGCTGTCGTGCTGGTGCCGATCAAGGTGGTGCCACGATAGTACGAGACTTGCTTCACCGCGCCGTCTGGATCGCTGGCGCTGACTTGCAGGTCGATCGTGGCTGGGGCATGAAAGACCGCGTTGTTGCTTGGCGCGGTGATGCTGATGCTCGGCGCCTGATTGGCTTTGCTCCGGATGGCAAGCGTCAAGCGCCCCTCGCCCTTGTTGAGCAAAAGCGCAAACTCGGCGACGCGATGAGGGGTCGGCGATTCGATCCAAACTTCCAGAGGATAGGTCTCGTCGGCGAGATTTTCCGGCAGCCGCAGCACGACCTGACCCACCTCCCAATCGATGACCTCAGGCTCCAGGGTCTGTTCACTCAGGCGGGCAAACAAACGCATTCCATCCAGCACCTTACGCTCGAACGCGCAAGGTCGCTGCCCGCAATTGGCCTGGACACTGAAGGGCAAGACGCCCTCCTCGCTTTCGGTAGGCTCCAACAGTCCTAGCTCGAACTCCGGCGGATGCTCCCAGGCACCCAGGGCGTGCTGCTCGTCGTCGAGGCGCAAGTCAAGACGCTTTCCCGAGGGCAGATGCCATGCGACCAAACGCGCGCCGGTTTTCCACCAGAGGGTGCGCTCCTCCGAATCGTAGCGAAGTACTCCGGTCGCACTGGAGCCGAGATCGCGGTCCAATGCGCTGGTCTTTTCGCCGGCCACGTGACCCACCAGAGCGCCACCCTGGATGCGCCAGAGTATCCCGGATTCGGAGTCGAAGGCATGCGCGGCATTGGCCATCGATCCGGGGAGCGAGGCACGCTCGGTCCATGCGCCCTGGTGCATGACGAGGGCCTTCGCCTCCGCTTGCCCGACCAACCAGACGATGCCGCGCAAGCGATCGACGTAAAAGTCACTCGGCCTCGATGGAGCCGCTTGCGCCAAATCGATTTCCGCGTTCCATCCGGTCTCCTTGGAGAAGCGGTACAAACGGTCTTTGGTGAGCGCCCAGAGTTCGCCTCCTGTGGTCGCGCGCATGGCCGTCACCGGCTCGGGAGTCCCAGGCACAAAGGCCGCCTGGCCTTGCAGGTCGAAGCGCAGAATGCCGGTCGTGGTTGCGACGAAGAGATCGCCGCGCGCGGCGTCCGCGGTAAACGCGCTTGGCGCGGAATCAAACTGCACGGTGGTGATCGCGTTGCCGTCGGCATCGATCAAGCGGCCCCCTTGGTGTGACACGAACCACGCCTTGCCACCGCCCACGGTCAGGATGCCGTGCTCGCCGGGCTGAAGATCTACCCAATGGACCAGATTTTGATGGGTGTCGATGCGGTAGGCGCGCTGGGAATCGGCAAGCCATAGGGCCGCTTGAGCGACGCGAGCAACGCCAAGGTGGCCAAAAACGATGACCCCGGCGAGCACAAGTCGGAGAAGTGATGTCATGGTCGTCTCCTCAATCGCACTCGGGGGCTACCAAGGTAAGGTAGCGCGTGCCCGAGCGTAGGCCATGGGGGAGAAGTGGGCTCACGAAACGCGCGGTGTAGCGGTGAAAGCCCAGCGCGGCACCAGTGACGCGAAAACTTGCGCTCGTTGCGCCTTCTGCGATGGGCGTCCGCCCGAGTACGGCATCGCCTTCGAGAAACTCGATCTCTCCGGCTTCGTAAATTCCGGCCAGATCCGCCTTGAGATCGAAGGCTTGTCCCGCCGTCGCCGTGTCGGATTCGGTGCTGAGCGTGAGATGCGCAGTCGGCCGCAGGATTCTTGCGAGATAGGCGACCTTGCCGCCCGGATCGGCAATCGATAAGGCGCCGGGGAAGATGGGCAATGCGGTTTCCGGTTTGCGCAAAAAACCGCCATTGATTGCGCCAAAGAGATAGATGTCGCCAAAGCGATTCGCCGCGGCACCGGTGGTGCCCGGGAAAACGGTGGAGAAGACCGGCACCAGACTCGTCGGGTTCAGCGTAATGGCAAATCCGCTTCCGTTGGTGGCGACCGGATTGGCCAGCGGGAAGGCGAATTGCACGATCTCGATATTGGGTGTGGCGCCAAGACCTGCCACCGTTACCGTCTTGTCGGCGTTGAGCCAGATCGCGGTGGGACGTTCCCCCGTGCCAAGACCGGCGCCGCAGGACACACTGTCCGCATCGTTTCCACCCAGAAGGACACTGCGCACCAAGGCGCCGTCCAGCGGTGCGACTTTGCTCACGAAAACGTCGACGAAGCCATAGGGGGAACCTCGCGTGCCGCTGCTTACCGGAAAATAGAGCGCTGAATACGTGCGCCCGGCGACATAGGCATAGCCATCGTCATCGACGGCGATGGCCGTTCCAAAATCGGCGCCATTCATGCAATTGGTGTCGGAGCCGCCGAGATAGCTGGAGTAGACCAAGGCGTGCGCATCGGGGGTGAACTTGGCGACAAAAGCATCTTCGCCGCCGCGTTTGGCGGACTGAAACGCTTGTTCCAAGGGCAGCGCAGTCGAAGTGGTATAGCCGGTGAGATGTGCGCTGCCATCAGCGCCCAAGGCGAGCGCGGAGACGACCGTATCGCCGCCGGCGCCGCCGAAATAGGTGCCATATTGCACCTCGCTTCCTGAAGCATTGAGCTTTGCCAAATACCCGGAGAACTTTCCGACTTCCGCCACACGCGCTGCTTGCAATGTGCCCGCGCTGGTCGGCAATGACGCCGTCTTGGTGGCGCCGGCGATGTGCGCGGCGCCGGCCGCATCGATGGCCAGCGCATTCACCTGATCCACTTGAGCGACGTAAGTGGAATAGCCGAGCGCGCTTCCGGAAGGTTGGAGCTTGAGCACAAAAGCAAGGCTCTGGTCGGCACGATCGAAGGAACCGTAGCTGAAATAGATGGCCGGCACTGGTGGCGCGGCATCGCCGCCGAGGAAGACCCCCGGAGTGGTCGGCAGACCGTTGCCCGCCTGGCCCGCTAAATAGACGTTGCCATCGTCGTCGACGCGAATGGCACGAACGACCGCCCCGCCCTCGCCCCCGATAAAGGTTGAATAACGCACGTGTTGGCCCAGCGGATCGATCTTGGTGACGAAAGCCACGGGTACCGGAAGCGCTCCTATATGTTCATCCGGGTGGCTGCCATCGAAAGGGTTGACCGTGGGAAAGCCAGGCCAGGTGGTTGCACCGGACAGGTACACATCGCCACGGGCATCGACCGCGCCCGTTAGCGCAGCCACGCCGCCGCCATACACGGTGCCGAAATCGATGATCGGGTCGATGATGAGCGGCTGGGACGCGTCGTAACCATCGATCGCCAGCTGAAATTCGTCTGCGCCTGTTTTTTCATAGCGGGCGCCGAGGATTGCGCCTGATTTGCGCGCCTCTTGCATCGCCAGGGGCCGGCGGTGTTTGAGTACCTGTCCACCGGCATGGATGAGGAGATCGCCCGCGGCATCGATTTCCGTGCGCTCGGCGCCGACGACGCGCAAGCGTATCGCCTTGAGGTTCGCCCCCGCTTTGGCGACGAAGTCGTATTCGAGTTTTCCATTTTTGGCGTAATGCCGCAGGTCGATGCCGGGATAGGCCTCGACAAAGGTCACCGCGGCAAAATGCGGCACATCGGTGATCCAGCCCTCCGGCTTGGCACCAAAAAAATAGTTGCTGCGCTCAGGCGTTTGCTGCTCGGCAATAACATGCGCCTCGGGATTGGCCCCAACGAGCTGAATCGCCACGGTCGCGGGAGCGGCACGCTCTTTGGCCTGCCCCGGTGCATCGCCGTGATTCGCCCGAAAAAGACTCAAGGCGATGGCGTCGCTGCGCAAATAGGCTTGATACGGGTGCCGGTTCGCCGCGTACTTCACCGCGGCATGGAACTGGCCTTGATTGGGCTCGAAGCTCGGATTGATGGAATGCGTCAGCAGCACGGCTTCTGGTGCTGCGGCAGTGGATTTCGCCGCGATCGGTACGGAAAAGCAAAGCGGCGTGAGAACGATGGCGAGCTGAAGAGCTGCGTGCCAGGCGCAACATAGGCGGATGCCGTAGCGCATTGCTACCTCCCTTTGTGCGATATTGTGTTTTTACATTTACCGCGACGATTGTAGAGTCGTTGTTTCACAAATAGCAATAGGCCAAAAGGCCCATGCCTTTTTTCCTAGGTCTTTTTGCCTAGGCCGGACAAGCCGGAACCAGAGAGGACCGCAGCGAGGCGCGGGCGGCGGCAAACAGCGAACGGACCCTTGTACCAAAAAGGGGAGAAACCCCTTGTATATCCCCCGCCAGGAACAAGAGGGCAAGCCCCCTTGTAAATCCCCCAAATTCGACTCTTCGACTCATTTCTTCTCTGGAAATGTGAATACTTGAAGTCTTAGCGACTAGGGAAATCCTGCCCAAGCCGCCGCCACCCTCACCACCCCGCTCGCCACCCCGCCGCGCCGCTTGAGGATGCGCACCTCCAGCCCCGCGGCGGTGGGTTGTAGGGAAAGACGCAGGGCGGCCCAGGTGCTGTGGGCGGCGCTGCCCGCTTCGCGATAGAGCACGCCACAGCCGCCGCCTTCGCGCGCCGCCAGTTGCAGGCGGCGCACTTCGCTTTCGGCGATGCCGGGCAGCCAGGCGAGTACGAGGCCGCAGACCGGCGCGCGCAGCGCCTGTTCAGCGGCCCAGAGGCGATCACGCGCGCCTGTCGCCCGTACCACCAGCAAGCGGGAAAGCACGACGCCGGCGGCGGCGAAAGCGGGGGCATAGGGCTGGTGGGGGGGCGCGATCAGCGCCGCCCAGGCGCCCTCGCGGGTAAGTGCCACCAGGGCCGGCAAGACGAGGCGCAACTCGCCGATGCCTTCGGCGGTAGGCAGAATTTCCGTCAGCGCGCCGCGCGGCCAGCCGCCGCCAGGCAGTTCAGCGTCGAGTTCCGGAAAGCCGGAAGGCAGCGTGGCGGCTTCCGGCGCCAGCGCCGCACCGCGCCAAATGGCGGGGTGACGAAGCAGGGTTTCCAGGGCGGCAGACATGGCGGAGTGGGTGGCGCCAAGCACCCATCACAAAACCTTGCCCTGGCGAATGACGCCCACACCCAGGCCTTCGATGACCAGAGCCTCGCGCCGCGGATCGACCACGATGGGTTGAAACTCGGGGTTCTCGGGGCAGAGTTCCACCTGCTGCCCACGGCGCTTCAGGCGCTTGACCGTGACTTCATCGCCCAGGCGGGCCACGACGATTTGCCCTGAGCGTGCTTCACTCGTGCGGTGCACGGCCAGGAGATCGCCATCGAGTATGCCGGCATCGCGCATGCTGGCACCACGTACGCGCAAGAGATAATCGGCCCGCGGTTTGAACAGTGCAGGGTCAAGCTGGTAATGACGTTCGATGTGCTGCTCGGCGAGGATGGGCTGCCCCGCCGCCACCCGCCCCACCAGCGGCAGCCCGCCGCCCCCGATGAGCCGGATGCCGCGCGAAGCGCCGGGCAACATTTCGATCACGCCTTTTTTTTCTAGTGCCCGCAAATGATCTTCGGCCGAACTCACCGCGCTGAAACCCAGCGCCCGGGCCAATTCCGCGCGCGTGGGCGGCATGCCGGCGGTTTCGATATGCTCGCGAATCCAGGCGAGGATTTGGGCTTGGCGGGGAGTCAGTTCAAGCATAAGTATTCGGGATCAAACTTCATGCTCGGTCAAACTTTCCGGCGCCGGGGCGTGGCGCAGAATTTCCACCGCCTGAGGTACGTTGACCAGCACCACGCAACCGCCCGCGGAATATACGGCGTGAATGTTGTAGGGCGCAGTGTAGAGATAGTCGCCGGCATACAGGTGGTCTTTGCCTAGACGCACGTCGCCTTCGAGCACAAAAATCTCCTCGCCGCCCGGATGAATATGCCCGGGGTAGCTGGCACCGGGTTCGAACTTGAGCAAAATGGTGGGTGCGCGTTTGCTGGCCTCGTCAAAGCGCAGCACTTTCACCGCCACGCCGCTCACCCCCGGTTCATTCAAGGGCTGCCAGGCAAGCGACTGGGCGCGCACCAATTGGTTGAGTTTGGGATTGGGTGCGGTGCGGATTTCCATGATCTGCCTCCGATAAAAACAGTAAGCGGACAAAAACCAACTTCGCTGGCGCAGGACGGTGCTCACGAACCCGGAACTTCGGCGAGCAGCGACCAATGCGTATGCACGATTCGCCAGGCCTCACCGATCTGTCGATAAACCTCGGTACAATGCCAGCGCAGGCATTTGACGCCAGTGTAGGCCACATAATTGAAACTCAGCACCGCCGCTTCGCCCGCCACCTGCACCAGAGGCGCCAAGAGTTCGTCACGATCGATTTTCACCTGGCCGCGAAGGCTTTCGTAATACGTGCTGAGCGCCGGCAGACCTTCGATGCGTTGCGCGAGAAAAGGATCGAAATAGCTCACCTCGGGCGCGCAAATTTCCAGAAAACCGGAAGGGTCGCCCCGCCCCCAGCGATCGAGCGCGGCGCGTTCGAGATCAAGGATAGTAACCACGAGAGAAGATGATGCAGTGTTCATGGTGAACCTTCCAAACCTTCCGAACCGGCCGAACCGGAACCAAAGGTATTGCCCCCGGATTGCCGGCGGCGAAAAAAGGCCTCATAGGAACAAGGGGAGAAGCCCCTTGTATATCCCCCGTTCGAAACACGGAGGCGCACCCCCTTGTCACCCCCCCAACCGGCTCTTCGATTCATTGCTTCTCCAAAATTGTGAAGACCTGAGGCGTTAGTGACTATGCAACCCGCGCCGCCAGCACGTGGAGCGGCATAACGACCTCGCGCCTGCTCTCCGGAGCACCCCAGAGCGGCAAGAGCGCGCGCTCGGCGGCGACCAGGAAATCCGCGCCCAGAGCCTGCACGCAGCGGCGCATCGCCGACCAAGTCTGAAGATAAGCAAACCACTGCGAAAAATTCCAAGGCACCCGAATCTCGAAAGTTGGTGCGACCATGCGCTCGAAAGGCAGAGGCACGTCGGCATAGCCGTTCCAAAGCAACCTATTCTGCTCGGGCCAATAGGGCATCAGCGCGTCGAGGACGACGGTCTGGAAGCGCGCATCGAATTCGGGAGAAACCAGGAGCCGGTCATAGCCCCAGGCCGCGAAGGCCGCACCCGGCACGGCCACTCGCCGCACTTCGGCAAAGAAAGCGGCGAACTCGAACCAATGCAGTGCTTGCGCCACGCAGATAGCGTCAAAGTGTCGATCGGGAAAGCTGGTTCTTTCCGCCGGCTGCACCGAGTAGCTGACACGATCGGCGGCGATGGCATGGGCGACTTGTTCCGTGCTCGGGTCGGAAGCACAAACCTCGGCAAAATGCGCCACCAGCGAAACCGCCGCCTGCCCGTTGCCGGTTCCGCAATCCCAGGCGCGGCGGCGCGCCGGGGCAAGTGCGGCAACAAAAGTGAACAGCGCCTCGGGATACCGCGGGCGTGCCGCGGCGTAGATTTTTGCTTTTTCGGAGAAGAGGTCGGTGAAGGACATCCGGAATAGCCCGTTTCTCGAATCAGCCGCTACGACGCCTGAAACCGCGAACAAGCGAAACCTGACGGCTAGATATACCGATTAAATATACGGTATCATTATAGCTATCGCGCCAAGGCCGTCAAGACTTTTCCAGACCAGACTTTTCAGGACC
Organism: Betaproteobacteria bacterium; assembly: GCA_016192065.1. Lineage (GTDB taxonomy): Bacteria > Pseudomonadota > Gammaproteobacteria > Burkholderiales > Casimicrobiaceae > JACPUX01. The sequence goes on along the minus strand of JACPUX010000052.1, from coordinate 161,227 downwards.
CGTTTCACCCCGCCCGCGCCCCCAGAAGCTAATCATCTTCAGCTTGGCCACCAGGAAAGGGGCCGCCTCGCGCGTCGCCATGCTGAGGTTGCGCGAGCCGGCGCGCCAACCGGTCACCCCTGCGGTTCTCGCCCGCTCCAGCCACGATCTCGGCGTACACTGGCATCCTGCCGTCTTGGACCATTCGCTTCGACCTCCTCCCCTCATGTGCGGCCGCTACGAACTGCATTCCCACCCCCAGGTGATCGCGCTGCTGGTCGGCCTTGGCACGGTGCCGGAGCTATTGCCCCGCTACAACATCGCTCCCACGCAAGTGGGCCTGATCGTGCGCGCGGGGGAACCGGGCGGACGCGAGGCGGTGCTGGCGCATTGGGGCCTCATCCCCTTCTGGGCCAAGGAGCGCGACCTCGCCACGCGCATGATCAACGCCCGCGCCGAAACCCTGGCGGAAAAGCCTGCCTTCCGCCAGGCGCTGAAAAAGCGGCGCTGCCTGGTGCCGGCCGATGGCTTCTATGAATGGCAAGGCGCGCCCGGGAACAAGCAGCCCTGGCACATCGGCATGGCCGACGATGCACCTTTCGCCATGGCCGGGCTGTGGGAGCGCTGGCGCGACCCCGAGGGGGCGCTGCTCGATTCCTACACCATCATCACCACTGCGGCGAATGAAATGGTCAAGCGCCTGCACGACCGTATGCCCGCCATTCTGCCGCCCGCGAACTTTGCCGCCTGGCTCGACCCCGCCAACGATGCCGCCGGGTCGCTGCTGACGCCCTTTCCCGCCGAGGAGATGCGCGCCTACCCGGTAAGCCCGCGGGTGAACAAGGTCAAGAACGACGATGCGGCGTGCGTGACGCCGGTTGACGATGCGGCGGACGCGGGGTAATTGCCAACGCACCCGAGCACGATCTGCGGTACCCGGCCACCCCCGATTCGGCTAGAATTCAGCCTCCCAACCGCCAGGCACTCCCTTGACCCCGCATCGCGCTTCTCCGCCCACCCGCCGCGGCCGCACGCCTTCCAAGCCGGGGGGGCCAAGCCAGGTGCAAAGCCTGACGCGCGGGCTCTCGCTCCTGGAAGCGCTGGCCCATGCCGAAGGCGGCCTCACGCTCACGCACATCGCGCAGAAGGTGAATCTGCCGGCCTCGACCGCGCATCGCCTGCTGAACACCCTGGAGCGCCAGGGTTATGTGTACCAGGACGCCGACTTAAGCCTCTGGTACGTAGGCTTGCAGGCCTATACCGTAGGCAGCGCCTTTCTCGCCAATCGCGATTTCGTGAGCCAGGCCCATCACTACCTGCGCCGGCTGATGGAGCAATCCGGCGAAACCGCCAACCTGGCGGTGCTCGATGGCACGGAAGCGGTATTCATCGGCCAGGTACAGTGCCGCGAGATGATGCGCCTCTTGGTTAAGCTTGGCAGTCGTGTGCCGCTGCACGCCTCGGGCGTGGGCAAGGCAATTTTCGCGGCGCTGCCGGATGATCAGGTCGAAGCCATCCTGCGAGTCAAGGGCCTGCCCAGGCTCACCCACAACACCATCGTCGCACCGGAGATCATGCGCCAATGCCTGACGCAGATCCGCCAGCGCGGCTATTCCTTCGACGACGAGGAACACGCGCTGGGCACGCGCTGTGTCGCTGCCTCGGTGTATGACGAGCACGCCGAGCCACTAGGCGCGATTTCGCTCGCCGGCCCGGTGGCGCGACTCACCGACGAGCGCATTAAGGCGCTCGGCCCAGTAGTGGCCCACACCGCCCAGGAGCTCACCAACCGGCTTGGTGGTCGCTGGCCGCACCCCTACTAGAAGACCCCTTTCGGACCACCATGCTCCCGCCGGAAACCAATCTGGAAGTAATTTCGTGTCTGCCCGAGGATGAATCCGCGGGCCAACCGGTGTTGTTCGTCCATGGTGCCTATTGCGACGCCTGGTGCTGGAGCGTGAACTTCTTGCCCTGGTTCGCCCGCCGCGAACACCCCGCGTATGCCTTGTCGCTGCGCGGCCATGGCGGCAGCGGCGGACGCGATGCCCTGGTGGTCACGGGTCTTGACGATTACGTGATCGACGTGGCGCGCTGCCTCAGCATGATCACCGAGAACCATGGGCGGCCGGCCATGCTGGTGGGCCATTCGATGGGCGCGGCGGTGGTCGAGCGCTTGATCGAAGACCGCGCCCAGCGGCCCTATTGGCATCAAGTTGCCTTGCTCGCGCCGGTGCCCCCCATGGGACTGCTGCCTTCCACGGCGCGGCTCCTCGCCCTGCAACCAAACTTCCTTTGGCATGTACATCAAGTGACGGTGGGCAACAAGTTGCCCGAATCCCTGAACGCCCTGCGCGAGCACTATTTCACCCCAGCCATGCCCCACGATCTGCTACTGGAGGTCACCGCCCACCTCCACCCCGAATCCCCCCGGGCGGTCATGGACCTGTCGATGCCCTCCTTGGTTTCGATGAACGGTTCGCGGCGTGTTCAGCCCGAAGAAATCCTGGTCATCGGCGGTGAAAAGGACGCCATATTCACGCCCCCGCAGGTCGCGCAAACGGCGCAGCGTTATGGCGTGGACCCGATCATCGTGCCAGGCCTGCCGCATATGCTCATGCTCGAACCGGGGTGGGAGGCCGTTGCCAAGATTCTCCAGAAAGAGCTTGGGGACGCCCAAGGTGCCTGATGACGCACCTCGAACATCCCCAACATTGCTCAGTCAGCAGCGCGAACGATCAGTTCAGAAACGGCGAAAACGGCGCAGCGCCAACGCACCAAAGCCCAGCAATCCGCTCAGCAGCGCCAGCCCCCATCCGGACAAAGTCGGAATCGACTGCCACACACCCGCATCGAGTTCGGCCGACGAAATGGTGTAGCTGCAAGGGGTGGAAACCACGGAGGTTGCACTAGTAACCAGGATATCGATCGACGAATTGCCCGGTGCGACAAAGGAGAAAGGCTGGGTGATGCTGCTGCCCTGGTCACCCAGGTAATTGGTTGCCAATGCCGCCACATTGACGGGGGTGGTATACGCCGTCACAAACACGTTCGTAGCGCAGGTTCCAACATCGACATTCACGGTAACGCAGCGCGAGGGGCCGTTGTTGTAAACGGTGTGAACATCATAATTGACGGTCGCAGCCCACGTGCCTGGAAACACCTTGCCGCCGCAAGTTGACGGAATCGCGTCGCGGAAGACCCGCGGGTTGATGGTCGGCTCGGCGCCGCTCAGTGTGGTGCTGATGTTGAACGCAGCATGACTGGCACTGACCGCAAAAAACAGCGCGGTGCCAAAAAGAGCGACGGCTACTCCCTTATTTGCAATTCTCATAAACCCCCTGTGAGATGGACAATGCCCCCGCGCACTCGCGTTGCGGGCCGAAAAAAAAATAGCTTTTGAAGTATAACTCCGGCATCGGACCTTGGCAGCCTCGTTCGGGCGATTCGTGCCACTCAACCCCACAGGCGAGACTATACGTTGCGCGAATGCAACGACCGCACAGCGAACGCGGTGAAGAATTGCTTGACGCGCAAGCGCCCCGCCGGCTGACGCAAGACGATTCTGTAGCATAATCCGCTCTGTCCCCCGCTAGGCTCGCCCATGTCCGCCCCTCTAGTCATCGCCCGCCACGAGAATTCCGAACTCGCCCTGCTCCCTGCCCTGGCCAACCGCCACGGCCTCGTCACCGGCGCCACCGGCACCGGCAAGACCGTGACTTTGCAAGTGTTGGCGGAGCGCTTTTCCGCCCTGGGCGTTCCAGTCTTTCTGGCCGATGTGAAAGGCGACCTCGGCGGTCTGGCGGTGCCGGGCACACCAAGCCCCAAGTTCAGCAAGCGCCTTGAAATGTTGGGCATTGCTGACTGGCGCGGCGAGGGGTTTCCGGTCACCTTCTGGGACGTCTTCGGCGCCAACGGGCACCCGGTGCGCGCCACGGTGTCCGACATGGGGCCGATCTTGCTGGCGCGGCTCTTGAACCTCAACGAGGTTCAGACGGGCGTGCTGCAATTGGTGTTCAAGATCGCCGACGACCGTGGCCTGCTGATTCTCGACCTCAAGGACTTGCGCGCCGTGGTGCAACATGTGGGCGAAAACGCCCGCGATTTCATCACCGCTTACGGCAACGTTTCGGCCGCTTCCATCGGCGCCATCCAACGCGGTTTGCTGACGCTCTCCGAACAAGGCGGCGACGGTTTTTTCGGCGAGCCCATGCTCGACATCAACGATCTTCTGCAGACCGTCGATGGCCGCGGCGTGATCAATGTGCTCGCCGCCGAGAAGCTACTTTCCGCGCCGCGCCTCTATGCCACGTTTCTGTTGTGGCTGTTGGCCGAACTCTTCGAGAATCTCCCCGAGGTGGGCGATCCGGAGAAGCCGAAGCTGGTGTTCTTCTTCGACGAAGCGCACCTCCTGTTTAGCGAAGCGCCTGCTGCCTTGCTCGAAAAAATCGAGCTGGTGGTACGGCTCATCCGTTCCAAGGGCGTGGGCGTGTATTTCGTCACCCAGAACCCGCTCGATGTGCCCGACACAGTTTTGGCGCAGCTTGGCAATCGCGTGCAGCACGCCCTGCGTGCCTTTACCCCGCGCGACCAAAAGGCGGTCAAGACCGCGGCCGACACCCTGCGCGCCAATCCCGCCTTCGACGCCGCGCAAGCGATCACCGAACTGGGCGTAGGCGAAGCACTGATTTCCATGCTCGACGAAAAAGGGCGGCCGAACGTGGTGGAGCGCGCTTTCGTGCTTCCGCCAGCATCCCGCATCGGCCCGCTCAGCGAAGCCGAACGCCAGGCCGTGATGGCGCAGTCGCTGGTACGAGGCGTGTACGATCAGACCGTGGACCGCGAGTCGGCCTACGAAAAACTGCAAGGCCGCGCAGGCACCGCCAGTCCGAATGCCACTGGGAGTGTCGGCACGGCGGAGAAAAGCGGCGGCTGGCTGGACAGCCTTGGTAGCATCCTGGGTGGCGGTTCCGGGAGCGGCCGGGGCGGTGGCGCGCGCGGCCGCGAGGGCATGGTGGAAGCAGCCGCCAAGAGCGCCGCGCGCGCGATTGGCTCGCAGGTGGGGCGGCAGATCATACGCGGGGTCTTGGGCAGCCTACTGGGCCGCGGGCGCTAGGGAACCGCTGATCGAGCCAAAGTTCGTCGATCAGCGCTTCACCTCCCGCGCGCCAGCGCCGCCCTGCTCGCGGCGCAGAACCTCGGCGAATTCCGTTTCGTTCATGCCCCGCCCGGCGTAGCGCCCGACCACCTGCCCGCAGCCGCGGGCAGCCAAAAAAGCACACTGCTCCGGCGTGGCAACCCCCTTGGCGATTACTTCCGGCGCAAAAGCGCGACCCAGGGTGATGAGCCCCTCAAGTATGTTGGCGTCGCGCGGGTCGACCGGGGCTTCGGCGGCAAAGCCCGCGTCGATGAAGACCGCATCCAGCGGTAGATGCCGGAAGTCATCGAGACTGCAGCGACCCGCCCCGAAGCCATCCAGGGCGAACTGAAGTCCGCGCGCGTGCAGGGCCTCGATCAGCGGCTTCAGGGCGTAGATCGCATGCCCGGCGCTATCCTCGCTCAAGGCCAGACACAGTTGTCCGGGCGGACCTTCACCGCCGCCGAGCCAGAGCGCCACTTGGTCGGGAAAATGCGCCTGGCGTAGTTGCCGGGCCGAAACATTGACCAGGAGCCGGGGCACCCATAGGCCACGCTCACCCCAGAGGCGGCATCTTCCCAGTGCCTGGCTCAGCAGCCATTCGCCGAGCAGGACGATATAGCCCGTGTGCTCCGCCAGGGCAAGAAAACGTTCCGGGGGCACAAGTCCCAATTGCGGATGCATCCATACCGGCTCGACCAGCACGCCGCTCATGCGACCCGTTTCGGCCTCGCGCACGGGGTGGAAGGCCAGCGTCAGCTCACCGCGCTCTACCGCCTTCTTCAGAGCCGCTTCCAGGGCGACATCCCCCAAGCGCTGTTCGGCCAGATCGCTGCTGAAGAACTGGTAGGTGTTCTTGCCCAGTTCCTTGGCGCGATACATGGCGACGTCGGCGTTCTTGAGCAGCGCCTCGGGGCTGTCGCAGTCATCCGGAAATAGCGCAATGCCGATACTCGCGGAAATCTGCAGCTCATGCCCATCAATGCGGACGGGCTCGCGCATGAGTTCCAGGAGCTTTTCGGCGACGGTGCCGGCGTCCTCGCCCTCGCTGATGAGTTCCAGCACGATCATGAACTCATCACCCCCAAGGCGCGCCAGGAAATCGCTTTCGCGCAAGGCCAGGTGCAGGCGCTGCCCAACCTCTCGCAAGAGGGCGTCGCCCATTCGGTGGCCCAGTGTGTCGTTGACGTTCTTGAAACCATCCAGGTCGATAAACAGCACCGCGACCCGCTCGCCGGAACGCCGCGCGTTGGCGATCGCCTGGTGCAGTCTTTCGGTCAGCAGCAATCGATTCGGCAATCCGGTGAGGGCGTCGTGCGTGGCCAGGTGCTGCAATCGCGCTTCCGCTTCAATACGGGCGGATACGTCCTGCGCCAGGGTCAGGATGGAAATGAGCTTGCCCTTTTCATCGCGCAGGCAGGAGTTGTACCATTCGCACCAGATCAACTGGCCATCCCGATGGTAGTTGCGGGTGAGCACCGTGGCGCGATGTTCGGCGCCGCTGCGCAAAAGCTCAAGTGCGGTTTGAAGTTGCGGCGCATCCTGCTCATACACCAAGCGCCAGTCGCGCAGGGTCGCGCCCAGCGCCTGTTCCTGACTCCAGCCCAGCAGGTGCTCTGCCTGCGAGGACCAGCGGATCAGACGCCCGTCCCGGTCCCACTCCATCACCGCCAGGGGTGTGTTTTCCATGTGCGAGAGCAGCATCCAGTTGGCGCGCCGCAATTGCTGCTCGACCAGCTTCTGCTCGTGGATGTCGGAAGCGACCGCGAAGTAGCCATCGCTGTTGCCGGCCTCGTCAAAGCGCGGCGTGTAGGTTACCGACATCCAGCGTTGGTGCCCGTCGGGATAGACCAAGAGGCGCTCCATGGTCAGGGCTTCACCGGCCAGCACACGGCGGATGTAAGGCTCGATCTCCTGCCAGCGTTCGTCGCCCACCACTTCTGGAACACGCTTGCCCCGCAGCTCGCTGATGTTCTTGCCGCACCATTCCTCGAACGCCAGATTGACCATGCGGTAGCGCATGTCGGCGCCCACCGAGGCGGCCGGCGAGTTCATACTGTCCATCAGCAGGCGCAGCTCGCGTTCGCGGCGCTCGCGCAGGGCGGCGACTTCCTTGATTTCGTTGATGTCGGTGGCGACCACATAGACACCGCAGATTCTTCCCGCCCGATCGTAGTCGGGCACCATTCGTCCGCGGATCCAGCGCGTCTCACCGCGGACATTGGTCACTTGGCGCTCATAGGTCTGGGTCTCGCCGCGCAGGGCCTGGTCCCACAGCGGCTGGAAATGCAGGTTCACGCCCGGGCCCATGACGTCGACCGGACTGCGGCCATAAACCTGCTCGCGGGTCAGCCCCCGCAGGTCAAGAAAGGCCTGATTGACGAAGACGTAGCGGCGTTGGGTATCGAGATAGGCGACCGGTTCGGGAATATTGTCCACCAAGCGACGCAAACGCTCCTCGGTGCCGGGCGGGCTCTCCGAAACGATTCGCGGCGCCGTTGGCACCACCTTGCGACCTTCGTTCTTGCTCTTCAGCGTCTTGCCATCGGCCATGTGAATACGCCCGTCTGCACGGCGGACCCGGCCTAGGCCCGAGTCCGCACCCCCGAACGATTTGTTCTATGTGTTGACGCGTACCGCGCGGCACGAACCGCGCCTCCCGTTCGGGATGGTACACCAGGCCGGCCCCGCCAGGCCAGCCGGCGAAGCGTGCTGAGAGCCGGGCTATTGGCCTGACGGCCCGAGCGCGTCAGCGCAGGATTCGCCCTTCCGACGAACGTCGGTTCCCAGAAAACCGTCAAGGTCCACTGGTCCCGGCCCGCCAAACGATCCCAAGCGACGCAGCGCTACCCCACGATCAACAAATGCACCCGGAAGGGTCCATGCGCGCCCAAGACGATGGTCTGTTCGATGTCCCCGGTGCGCGACGGCCCGGAGACCATGTTCACGGCCCGCGGCAGGCTGCCGCGTTCCTTGCGGATGAGGACAAAGGCATCTTCCATGCTGGCGACGATGCGGCTGCCGTCGACCACGGCGATGTGGGTGTCGGGCAGGAGCAGCGTGCCGGTGGGCGCCTCGGGTCCGGCCAGGACCACGACGGTGCCGGTTTCGGCGATGGCGCAAAAGACACTGGTCAGACCGACCGGGTCCTGCCCCTGGGTAGGACGAATGGCGACTTCAACCCCCGCCTCGCCCCAAGGCAGATCGGCGAATTCGGGCCAACCGGAGGCGCGCGGCGGGACCCCGATCCCGGTCAGATAGCGGGCGACGGCACGAGGTATTTCCTCGCGCCGGGCCAGTTGGTCAACGCTGCTTTCCAGCTTGGCCGCGTTTTCCAGAAAGCGCTGGCGCAAATCCGCCGGCAGCGCCGGGCGTGGGCCGATCGGGTGGGTGGCGATATGCGCTAGCGCCGCCTCACGCGCCGTGGGGTCGGGACCGGTCTTGCCCAGCGCCTGCCGCACCCGGCCGAGGATGTTGTCGCGAGCACGGTTCGCGGGCTGCGCCCGCTCCGGTGATTGCTTTGCGCCCCTTTCGGGCGGCCGGGCTGGGGCGCTCATGCTGATCTCCTCTTTGCGGCATAGAGTTCGCGGAAGGTTTTGCCGGTCGGCGCGGGCAGGTCGCGGCCGTCGCTCCAGCCACCCACGAGCGGCAGTTTGTGGATGCGCCCCTCGTAACCGCCCATCATTTTCATCAGTCGTACACCGATACGGGTGGCTAGGCCGTAGAGTCCCGGGTGCAGGGCGAGCCAGGTCCAACCTTTCAAGCCCAAGCGCTCGACCCAGGGGCGCAGGTCTTCCTTAACCTGGGCTTCGCGGTGCTTTCGCAGCAGCTCGGGCAGGGGAATACGCACCGGGCAGACCACGCCACAAGCCCCGCAGAGGGTGGAGGCGTTGGGCAGATCGACCGCCATTTCCTGGCCGATGAACATGGGAGTGATCACCGAACCGATGGGGCCGGGATACACCCAGCCATAGGAGTGCCCACCGATGTTCTGGTACACCGGGCAATGGTTCAAGCAAGCGCCGCAGCGAATGCAGCGCAGCGCTTCCCTGACTTCGCTGGCTAGGACCCGGGTGCGCCCGCTGTCCACCAGAATGAAGTACATGTGCTCGGCGCCGTGGTATTCACCCGCGCCTTTGATGCCGGTGAGGATGTCCACGTAGTTGGTAATCGACTGTCCCGTCGCCGAACGGGTCAGGAGCCGCAGCAGCGTGCTCGCTTCTTCGAGCGTGGGCACGATCTTCTCGATGCCGGTGATGACCACATGCACCTTGGGCAAAGTAGTGCAGAGCGTCGCGTTACCCTCGTTGGTGACCAGCATGACGCTGCCGGTTTCGGCGATGAGGAAGTTGGCGCCGGAAATACCAAGATCCCCGGTGAGGTAGTGCTCGCGCAACACCGCGCGCGCTTCACCACACAACTCCTGGATGCCGGTCTTGGGCGGGGTGCCGTGGACTTTGGCGAACAACGCCGAGACTTCCTCCTTGCTCTTGTGCAGGGCCGGGGCAATGATGTGCGAAGGCGGTTCGTAGTCATTGATCTGGAGGATGTATTCGCCGAGATCGGTTTCCACCACTTTGAGCCCAGCTTGCTCGATGGCATGGTCCAGCGCCGACTCCTCGCTGACCATGGATTTCGACTTGATCGCTTTCTTGAGCTGGTGCTTGGCGGCGATGTCCAGCACATGGCGATTGGCTTCTTCGGGCGTTTCCGCCCACAGCACGGTGGCGCCACGGGCGGTGGCGTTCTGCTCGAAGATCTCCAGATAGGTGTCGAGGTTGTCCAGCACCCGCTGGCGGATCTCGCGCGCCGCGGTACGGGTGCCTTCGAAGTCATCGAGTTCGCGTATGGCCTCGGCGCGCTTGCCGACGAACTTGCCCTTACTCTTTTTCAGGTTGTATTGCAGTAGCTCGTCGTTGAGCTTGACCTGCGCGCGATCCTTGAAATACATCGTGGCGATTTGCATGTCCCACTCCTAATCGGTGTCGCCAGCCAAGACCTGCGCCACATGCAGCACCTTGGTTGTTTCGTTGCCGCGACGCCGGAGCCGACCTTCGATGTTGAGCATGCAGCCCAAATCGCCCAGCACCACCGCGTCGGCATGAGTATCTTCGATGTTCTGGCACTTGTTGTCGGACATGCGCGCGGAAATCTCGCCGAACTTGATTGAAAACGTGCCGCCGAAACCGCAGCAAGATTCCGCCTCGGTCATCTCCGCGAGTTTGAGGCCCGGGACTTTGGCGAGCAGCTCCCGCGGCTGCGCTTTGACACCCATTTCGCGCAAACCGGAGCAGGAATCGTGATAGGTCACGGTACCCTCGAAACGCCCGGGCACGGCCTGGATCTTGGCCACATTCAGGAGAAAGTCGGTGAGTTCATAAGTCCTGGCGGCCAGGGCGGTCACCCGCGCCAGCATCGCCGCATCGTCGGCAAAAAGCTCGGGGTAATGGGTCTTGACCATGCCGCTGCATGACCCAGAAGGCGCCACCAGGAAGTCACAGGCTTCGAATTCCGCCACCAGCTTGGCCGCCAGGAGCTTGCTGGAGGCGCGGTCACCCGAGTTGTAGCCGGGCTGGCCGCAGCAGGTCTGCGTGGCGGGCACCACCACTTCGCAACCCGCGGATTCGAGCAGTTTGATCGCCGCAAAACCTATGGACGGACGCATCATGTCCACCAGGCACGTCACCAACAGACCAACCTTCATTGTGCTCCCTCCACGCAATGAGCGGCGCGCACCCGCGACCCGCCGCCGCAGGTGACATTCTAAGCGCCGCGGCGGCCTGGCCCATATTAGGGCAAACCGTAATCCCAGCCAAGCAACTCCGGAGCCTCGGCCAAGTCACTTGTTGGACCGAGGCCGCCCCGCACCGCGCCGACGATCGGCACAGGCCGTGTTTACTCGATCGCCGAAATTTGCCATAGCCCGTCCCTATCCCTACCGTTGTAACAATCAATTGGATAGATCATGGATTGCCCCCTACAATCCACTCCGCAGTCTTGATTTCGACCTCACAGGAGAACGCAACATGAACACCTCGCTGATCAACACGGAGATCCTCCCCTTCAAGGCAACCGCCTTCCACAACGGGGAGTTTCCTGAACTCACCGAAGCCTCACTCAAGGGCAAGTGGTCGGTGGTGTTCTTCTATCCCGCGGACTTCACCTTTGTCTGCCCCACCGAGTTGGGGGACCTGGCCGACCACTACGCCGAGTTCCAGAAGCTCGGGGTGCAGATTTATGCCGTTTCCACCGACACCCATTTCGCCCACATGGCCTGGCATGACAGTTCCGAGACCATCAAGCGCATCCGCTTTCCCATGGTGGGCGACCCTACCGGACGCATCTGTCGCAACTTCGGTGTGATGATCGAAGAGGCTGGATTGGCCGAACGGGGTACTTTCGTGATCGACCCGACGGGCCGCATTCAGATCATCGAGATCAACGCCGGCGGGATCGGCCGCGACGCCGCGGAATTGCTGCGCAAGGTAAAGGCCGCGCAGTACGTGGCCGAACATCCCGGCGAAGTGTGCCCGGCCAAGTGGCGCGAAGGCGCCAAGACCCTGGTGCCTTCCCCGGACCTGGTGGGCAAGATCTGAGTTGGAGAAGCCCCGTGCCCCCGCCGCCTCGGGGCGCGGGGCGTCCCCCACGCCGCCTGCGGAGGCGATGGCCGCCCCTTTGGGGAAGGGGTAGAGGTGACCCTCCCGGAGCTTTAGTTGCTGAGCAATGCAGCATTCGCGGTTTAGGCGAAAACCGGAATCCACGACCTTCGGCTCACTGGATGCCGGTGTGCGCCGGTGAGACGGCCGCGATCGGCGCTGTGCAAACCCTAAAAAGACATTTCGAGCGCCCGTGTGCAGACGTACATCAGGCCGCCCGGCAGGATGCCGAGGCCCAGCAAGGCCAGTCCGTTGAGGCTCAAGAGCACGCGCGAGTCGCCCCGCGCCAAGATCGGCGCTTGGTCGGCCGCCCGATCGAAATACATCAGCTTGATCACCCGAAGGTAGTAGAAAGCGCCGATCAGCGAGGCCACCACTGCCACCACGGCAAGCCAGATATAGCCGATGTTGACCACCGCGGAGATCACTTGCAGCTTGGCGTAGAAACCAATGGTCGGCGGAATACCGGCGAGCGAGAACATCACCAGCAACATGACGAAGGCGTACCAGGGGCTGCGATCGTTGAGGCCTTTCAGGTCATCAAGCTCTTCGGCCTCGAAACCCTGGCGCGAAAGCAGCAGGATCATGCCGAAGGAAGCCAGGGTCGCCAGCACATAGGCCACGGTGTAGAACAGCGCCGCGCTGTAGCCCTGCGGATTGCCGGCCAGCACCCCCAGCAGCATGAAACCCATGTTGGCGATGGTCGAGTAGGCCAGCATGCGCTTGAGGTTGGTCTGGGCGATCGCGGTGAGGTTGCCGATCACCATGGAAAGCACGGCGAGGATCACCAGCATCATGTGCCACTCACCCACCACCGGCTGCAAGCCGAACACCAACAGGCGAATGACGAACGCGAAAGCGGCGATCTTCGGCGCCGAACCGATGAAGAGCGTCACCGCGGTGGGTGCTCCCTGATACACGTCGGGCACCCACATGTGATAGGGAACCGCGCCCAGCTTGAAGGCGATTCCGGAAACCAGGAACACCAAGCCGAATACCAGCACCATGCCATTGGCCTGGCGGGCGAAAATAGCGTACGCGATCTTGTTGAGGTCGAGCGATCCGGTAGCACCATAGATCATCGACATGCCGTAGAGCAAGAGGCCCGAGGCCAACGCCCCGAGCACGAAGTACTTCATCGCCGCCTCGACCGCGGGGCGCGAATCGCGGCGCAAGGCGATCATGGCATACATGGCGAGGCTCATCACCTCCAGTCCCAGGTACAGGATCAGCAGGTTGTTGGCCGAAATCATGAACATCATGCCGAGGAGGCCAAACAACGCCAGCACGAAAAACTCGCCCCGGAACAGGCCGCGATCGCTGAGGTAGTCGCGGGAGTAAAAAAGCACCAGCGACACCGAGAGATAGCAGCACAGCTTCAAAAGATCGGCGAGCTGGTCGTCCACCACCATGTTGCTGAAGGTATGCACGCTCTTGTATTCGCTGGTGCCCAGGGTTACGAGAAAGGCCCCGGCCAGCGCGGCCTGGGTCAGCCAATAGCTCACGTGGCGTCGCCCGTCGCTGAGGAAAAGATCGACCACCAGGATGGCGAGCACCGCACCGAGCAGGAAGATCTCGGGCGCGACGGCGTAGAGGTTGGGAACCGCGAAATTCATCACCGGCAATTCCTTACAAGAGCTTCGACTTGGCCGCGTGCTCCAGCAGATCGCGGACCGAGGTATGCATCACTTCCGTGAAGGGCGCGGGATAAAGCCCCATGCCCAATACACACAGCGCCACCACCGCCAGCAGCCAGAATTCGCGCCGGGAAAGGTCGGACATCTCCGACACCTGCGGGTTGCTGATGTCGCCAAAGATCACCCGCTTGTACATCCAGAGCGTGTACGCGGCACCAGTGATGAGCGTGGTTGCCGCGGCCAGGGCGATCCAAAAATTGAACTTCACCGCCGCCAGAATGACCATGAATTCCCCCACGAAACCCGAGGTGGCCGGCAGGCCGGCGTTGGCCATGGCGAAGAGCATGAAGAAGGCGGCGAACTTGGGCATCACATTCACCACGCCACCGTAATCGGCGATCATGCGGCTGTGCATGCGGTCATACATCACCCCCACGCACAGGAACATGGCGGCCGAGACGAAGCCGTGCGAGAGCATTTGCACCAATCCGCCCTCCATTCCCAGCGGGCTGAAGATGAAGAAGCCCAAGGTGACGAAGCCCATGTGGGCGATCGAGGAGTAGGCGATCAGCTTCTTCATGTCGGTCTGCACCAGGGCGACCAAGCCGATATAGACCACGGCGATGAGCGACAAGGTGATCACGAAGCCCGCCAAGTAGTGGCTGGCGTCGGGCACGATCGGCAGAATGAAGCGCAGGAAGCCGTAGGCCCCGATCTTCAGGGTGATCGCCGCCAGCACCACCGAACCGCCGGTGGGCGCCTCGACGTGGGCGTCGGGCAGCCAGGTATGCACCGGCCACATCGGCACCTTCACCGCGAAAGCGAGGAAGAAGGCGATGAACAGCAGCACCTGCGCGGTCATCGACAGCGGCACTTGGTAGTACCGGGCGAGTTCGAAGCTGCCACCGCTGACGCGATAGAGGTAGAGCAGCGCCACCAGCATCAGCAACGACCCCAGCAAGGTGTAGAGAAAGAACTTGAGTGCCGCGTAAACGCGGTTCGGGCCGCCCCAGACGCCAATGATGAGATACATCGGAATCAGCATGGCCTCGAAGAAAACATAGAACAGCATGGCATCGACGGCGGCAAACACGCCGTTGATGAGCCCCGACATGATCAGAAAAGCGGCCATGTATTGCGCCGTCTTGTCCTTGATCACTTCCCAGCCGGCCCAGACGACCAGCACCGTAACGAAGCTGTTCAGCAGCACGAACAGCACCGAAATGCCATCCACACCCAAGTGGTAATTGATGTTGAAGGCAGGGATCCAGGGCGTGAGCTCGACGAACTGCATGGCGCTGGTGCCGGCGTTGAAGCCACTGTAGAGCGGCACCGCCACCGCGAACCCGGCCAGCGATCCGACCAAGGCGAGCAGCCGGCCCAATTGCGCATTGCCGCCGCGGCCCAGGGCGAGCACCAGCACGCCGAAGGCGATCGGCACCCAGATGGTAAGGCTCAAGAGATAGGCAGTCATGCGATCAGAACTTGGAGAAGAAGCGCCAGAACAAATAGGCGAAGACACCCAGCACCATGGCGAAGGCGTAGTGATACAAACAACCGGTTTGCATGTAGCGGATTACCGCGGCCGACAGTCCGACCAGCTTCGCCGAGCCGTTGACCATGAGTCCGTCGATCAGCGCCCGATCGCCCCCGCGCGAGAGCAGGCTGCCGAACTTGCGGGCGCCGCCGGCGAAGAACCAGTCATTGAAGCGGTCGAAGTAGTACTTGTTGTCGAGCAAAGTGTAGACGCCCGCCACTGTCCTGCGGATGCGCCCGGGCAGATCGGGGCGCTTGAGATAGAGATACCAGGCCAGCACCACCCCGGCCAGAGCAAAGAGGAAAGGCAGCGTGGTAAAGGCGTGCAGGCCCATGGCGATCGGGCCGTGGAACTCGGCCGCGAGCTCTTTCATCGCCGGGTGGTGGGGCTGCACCGCAATAGCATCACCGAAGTAGCCGCCGAAAAGCATGGGCTGGATGGTCAGATAGCCGATCACCACCGAGGGAATCATCAAGAGCACCAAGGGCACCGTTACGACCCAGGGCGACTCGTGCGGTTTGCCGCCGTGCCCGTGGTGCGCGTCCTGGGCGTGCTGGTCGTGCCCGTGACCTTCGTGGCCCTGGTCAAACCGCTCTTTGCCATGGAAGA
The DNA here is from genome assembly GCA_016192065.1 of Betaproteobacteria bacterium. Lineage (GTDB taxonomy): Bacteria > Pseudomonadota > Gammaproteobacteria > Burkholderiales > Casimicrobiaceae > JACPUX01. The sequence goes on along the minus strand of JACPUX010000052.1, from coordinate 145,675 downwards.
CCAGGAAATACATGCGGAAGGAATAGAAGGCAGTGACGAACACGCCCGCGACCACGGCGAAATAGGCGAAACCCGAGCCGGGAAGCGTGGAATGCTTGACCGCTTCGATGATCGAGTCCTTGGAATAGAACCCGGCGAAGAACGGTGTGCCGATCAAGGCCAGCGAGCCGACCAGCGACGTGAACCAGGTGATCTTCATGTACTTCCACAGACCGCCCATGTGGCGGATGTCCTGGTTATGATGCACGCCGATGATCACCGAGCCGGCGGCCAGGAACAGGAGCGCCTTGAAGAAGGCGTGGGTCATGAGATGGAAGATCGCCACCGAATAGGCCGAAGCGCCGAGTGCCACGGTCATGTAGCCTAATTGCGACAAAGTTGAATACGCCACCACGCGCTTGATGTCGTTTTGAACGATGCCCAGGAAACCCATGAATAGCGCGGTGATGGCGCCGATCACCAGGACCACCGAAAGCGCGGTGTCGGAGAGTTCGAACAGAGGCGACATGCGCGAGACCATGAAAATCCCAGCCGTGACCATGGTGGCGGCGTGGATCAGCGCCGAGATCGGCGTCGGGCCTTCCATCGAATCGGGTAGCCAGACGTGCAGGGGCACTTGTGCCGATTTGCCCATGGCGCCGATGAACAGGCAGATGCAGATCACCGTCATCAGCGACCACTGCTGATCGCCGAGGATGTTGATGGTGGAGCCGGCCACTTGCGGCGCGAACATGAACACGGTCTTGTATTCCAGCGTGCCGAAATGCGCCAGGATCAGGCCGATGCCCAGCAGAAAGCCGAAGTCGCCCACTCGGTTGACCAGAAACGCCTTGAGGTTGGCGTAGATCGCGGTGGGACGTTTGTACCAGAAGCCGATCAGGAGATAGGACACCAGGCCCACCGCCTCCCAACCGAAGAAGAGCTGGACGAAGTTGTTGGCCATCACCAGCATCATCATCGAAAAAGTGAACAACGAGATGTAGCTGAAGAAGCGCTGGTAGCCGTCGTCGTCGGCCATGTAACCAATGGTATAGATATGCACCATGAGCGAAACGAAGGTCACCACCAGCATCATGGTGACGGTGAGCTGATCGATCAGGAAGCCGACGTTGAATGCCGCCGATCCCGAGACCAACCAGGTATAGACGGTGCCGTTGTAGAGCCGCCCGGCCAACACATCCTGGAAGATCAGCGCCGAGGCCACGAAGGAAACCGCCACGCTCAGGATGCAAATCCAGGCCGAAGGCTGGCGGCCGAGCTGCTTGCCGAAGAGGCCCGCGAGAATCGATCCGGCGAGGGGCGCCAGAGCAGCTAGAAGGTAGAGTTTTTCCATCGCCGACATCATCAACCCTTGAGGCTGCCGAGTTCGTTCACGTCGATGCCGCCGATATTGCGGAACAGCACCACCAGAATCGCCAGGCCGATCGCCGATTCCGCCGCGGCCACGGTGAGAATGAAGAACACGAAGACCTGGCCGGCGGGGTCACCCAGGAAGTGCGAGAAAGCGACGAAATTGAGATTCACCGCCAGAAGCATCAACTCGATCGCCATCAGCAAAATGATCAGGTTGCGGCGATTGAGGAAGATACCCACCACGCTGATGGCGAAGAGCAGGGCGCCCAGCACCAGGTAGTGGGACAAGGAAATCGGCATCAGTGCGGGCAAGATTCTTCTCCCTGGCGGATCAGGCGGCGGCGTCGCCGGGCTTGGCCGCCTCGGCGGCTGGTTCGGTGGGCACTTTGATCAGGCGCAGGCGGTCGCCCTTCTTGACCCGCACCTGCTCGCCCACATCCTGCTGGCGCACGCCCTTGCGACGCCGATAGGTCAGTGCGATCGCGGCGACGATTGCCACCAGCAAGAGTACCGCGGCAATTTCGAAGGCGTACACATACTCGGTGTAGAGCAGCAAGCCCAGCTCGCGGGTATTGCTGTAATCGGCGCCGTGCTCCGGGGCCACGGCGGCAGGCGCGCGGTCATAGGCGACGAAAAGGATGGAGGCCATCTCGAAGGCGACCAGCACCCCTACCATCGCCCCCACCGGCCAGTAGCTGCGGAAGTTCTCCTTGAGTTTCAGGAGATTGACGTCGAGCATCATGATCACGAACAGGAACAGGACCATCACCGCGCCGACGTACACCAGCACCAGGGTAATTGCCAGGAACTCGGCGTGCAGCAGCAGCCACACGCCGGCGGCGGTGAAAAAGCAAAGCACCAGCCACATCGCCGCATGCACCGGGTTGCGGCAGGTGATGACGCGCAGGGCACCGAACAGCAGCACCAGCGCGAACCAGTAGAAAATGAAGGTCTTGAATTCCATAGCCGTTCTCCGCGAGTCGCCGTGTGGCGGGAGCGTTTGCCGCCCCGCCCGGACCACCGGTATTCCCGCGCTCGATTCTTCCTCTAGCCTGTTCCCTCGAATTCGCCCACCTGGGCGCCATCAGCGATACTTCGCGTCCAACGCGCGGTCGCGCGCGATTTGCTCCTCGTGGCGCTCGCCCACGGCGAGCAGCATTTCCTTGGTGTAGTAGAGATCGCCGCGCTTCTCGCCGTGGTACTCCAGCACGCGGGTTTCGACGATGGCATCGACCGGGCAGGCTTCCTCGCAGAAGCCGCAAAAAATGCACTTGGTGAGATCGATGTCGTAACGGGTGGTGCGGCGCGTGCCATCGGCGCGCTCGGCCGACTCGATGGTGATGGCCATGGCCGGGCAGACCGCCTCGCACAGCTTGCAGGCGATGCAGCGCTCTTCGCCGTTGGGATAACGGCGCAGCGCGTGCAGGCCGCGAAAGCGGTTGGACTGGGGCGTCTTCTCTTCCGGGTACTGCACCGTGATCTTGCGCACGAAGAGGTGCCGCCCCGTAACCATCAGGCCCTGCCAGAGCTCGATCAGCAGAAAGCTCTTGAACCAGTGGCGAATCGTGGAAACCATGGTGATGTCTCGGTCAATGGAACAGATGCGCCAGCGGCGTCTGCATCATCACGCCCAGGAAAATGATCCAGATCAGGGTGATGGGAATGAAGATCTTCCAGCCCAGGCGCATCAACTGGTCATAGCGATAGCGCGGAAAGGTGGCGCGAATCCAGAGGAAGAAGAACAGCACGAAGGACACCTTGGCGGCGAGCCAGATGAATCCGTCGGGCAGGGCGGGGATGGGCGACAGCCAGCCCCCCAGGAACATGATCGACGCGAGAGTCGCGATCAGGATCATGTTGGCGTACTCGGCCAAGAAGAAGACCGCGAAGGTGATGCCGGAGTACTCGACGTGGAAACCGGCGACGATCTCCGACTCCCCTTCCGCCAGATCGAAGGGGTGGCGATTGGTTTCAGCCACGCCGGCGATGACATAGATCAGGAACATCGGCAGCAAGGGCAGCCAGTACCAATGGTGGAGGCCGCCCTCCTGGCCCTTGACGATCTCGCCCAGATTGAGCGAGTTGGCCGCCATCAGCACGCCAACCAGGGCGAAGCCCATGGCCAGTTCGTAGGAGACAATCTGCGCGGCCGAGCGCATGCAGCCGAGAAAAGCGTACTTCGAGTTCGAGGCCCAGCCGGCCAGGATCACGCCATACACGCCCATCGACGTGATGGCCATGATGTACAGCAGACCCGCATTGACGTCGGCCACCACCAGTTCGGGCCCAAAAGGCACCACCGCCCAGGCGCCGATCGCCGGCATGATGGACAGGACCGGCGCGATGATGAACAGGTACTTGTTCGCCCCCGAAGGGATGACGATCTCCTTGAACATCAGCTTGAAGGTGTCGGCGAACGGCTGCAACAGGCCGAAAGGGCCGACCCGGTTGGGGCCGATCCGCACTTGCATGTAGCCGATGATCTTGCGCTCGGCGAGGGTCAGATAGGCCACGGCGATAACCAGCGGCAGCACGATCACCACGATTTTCACCATGGTCCAGACCAGCGGCCAGATCGGACCGAAAAAGAGCTCGAGCTCCTTCATGACGCACGCTCCACTTGAATCGCCTGCTCGGGCGCGCCCAGGTCCGCCGTGCTTTCATGTCCGAAGGGCACGCGCACGGTGTTGGCGGGGAGCTGATCATCGCGCGCCGCCTTGAGCACCGCCGCACCGGCGCCTGCGGTCGCGCGCAGGCGTTCGCCCGGGCTCGCGCCAAGGCTTTCCAGCAGTGCTCCAGGCAGGCTCGCCTGCGGCGTCAAGGCCTCGCCCGTGGCCTGCAAGGCGGGCGCGCGGCGCACCAGCGCGTCGGAGAAATAGAGCGGAGTTTCGGCGATGCGCTCCAACCCTTTGGGCGCCGCGGCCGGCACGCTGCGGACCGCCAAGGTGTTGCCCAGGCGCGGCGCCAGATCGGTGCCCGGTGCACCCAGGGCCTCGTCACGCACGGCCTCCGGGTGGTCAACCTCGAAGCCGCAGTACCCCAGCATATGCCCGAGGGCGCGCAACACCTTCCAGGCAGGACGAGCCTCGCCAAGGGGGCGCACCACGCCTTGAAAACTCTGCGCCCGGCCCTCGGCATTGACGAAGGTCCCTGCGGTCTCGGTGAACGGCGAGACCGGCAGCAGCACCGTGGCGTAGCTCTCGGCCTCGCCCCGGAAGGGGGTCATCGCCACCACCATCGCCGCGCCACGCAGCGCGGCCAGAGCCTGTCGCGGGTCGGCGCAATCGAATTGCGGTTCGGCGTGCAGAAGTACATAGGCTTGGCGCGGCGCAGCCAACATGGCCCGCGCATCCAACCCCTGCCCTTGTGGCCAGGCGCCCGCGAGGTAGCCGCCCACACCGTTGGCGCCCTCGGTGAGAAACCCAAAACTGGCGCCGCTGAGTTCGGCGATTCGGGCCGCGTACCCCTGCAGCAGCGCCGCCTGAGGATGCTGCGCGGCGAGATTACCCAGCAGCACCGCCTTGCGGTCACCTTCGGCAAGGCTCGCCGCCATGGCACGTGCGCTCGTCGACGGCGTAAGCTCTTCCAGGCCGGCGGGTTTGGGCTCACCCCGAGCTTCACAGAGCGCTACCAGCACTTCGCCCAGGGCCCGCGGCAACTGCGATGGCGCCACGATCAAACGGTGCGCCACCGGCATCAGCAGATCATCGGCGGTGGCGTGGATCACCGACAAGCGCATGCCCTTGCGCGTTGCCTGGCGCAAGCGCTGGGCGAAGAGCGGATGGTCCTGGCGCAAGAAACTGCCCACCACCAGGGCGCTTTCGAGCTTGGACAGGGCCGCGATCTTCATCCCCAGCCAAGGCGCACCCTGGCGACTGGCATCGGCGGAGAAATCGCTCTGGCGCAGGCGAAAATCGACGTTGCGGCTGCCCAGACCATGGACGAATCGCTGCAGCAGGTAGAGTTCTTCTACCGTGGCCCAGGGCGCCGCCAAAGCGCCGATTTGCGCCCCGCCCTGCTCGGCGGCGATCTTCTGCAAGCCGTTGGCGACATGCTCCAGCGTCTCCTGCCAGCTCGCGACACGCCAGGCGCCGCCTTCCTTGAGCATGGGCGTGGTGAGGCGGTCGTCACTGGCAAGGCCCTGATAGGAAAAACGATCACGATCAGCAATCCAGCATTCGTTGACCGCTTCGTTTTCCAGCGGCAGCACGCGCATCACCCGGTCGCGCATCACCTGCACCTGAAGATTGGCTCCAGTGCTGTCATGTGGACTCACCGACCGGCGCCGCGCCAGTTCCCAGGTGCGGGCGCTGAAGCGAAACGGCTTGGAAGTCAGGGCGCCCACCGGGCATAGGTCGATGACGTTGCCTGAAAGCTCGGAGGTCACCGCTTGACCCAGGAAGGTCTGAATTTCGGAATGCTCGCCGCGGCCACCCATCCCGAGTTCCATGATGCCGGCGATTTCCTGCCCGAAGCGCACGCAACGCGTGCAGTGGATGCAGCGGGTCATGTTGCTGCCATCGATCAGCGGCCCGAACTCCTTTTCGGGCACGACGCGTTTGGCCTCGGCGAAGCGCGAACCGTCTCCGCCATAGCCCACGGAAAGATCCTGGAGCTGGCATTCGCCGCCCTGGTCGCAGATCGGGCAGTCAAGCGGGTGATTGATGAGCAGGAATTCCATCACCGATTTCTGCGCCTTGACCGCCACCGCGGACTGGGTCTTGACCTTCATGCCTTCGGTCACCGGCGTGGCGCAGGCCGGCACGGGTTTGGGAATTTTCTCGATTTCCACCAGGCACATGCGGCAGTTGGCGGCAATCGACAACTTCTTGTGATAGCAGAAGTGCGGGATGTAAACGCCGACCAGGTTCGCGGCGTCCATCACCGTGGAGCCCCCAGGAACCTGTGTCGCCTTGCCGTCGATTTCGATGTTCAGCATGCTTCAGTCTTCAGCTCGTTACACGTAAGCGGGCACCGGGCACTGCCGGTGATCGACGTGGTACTGGAATTCATGGCGAAAATGGGTGACAAAACTCTTCACCGGCATGGCCGCGGCGTCACCCAAGGCGCAGATGGTACGACCCTGGATGTTGTCGGCGACCGAATACAACAAGTCGAGGTCTTCCTGGCGCCCCTTGCCGTGTTCGATGCGGTTTACCAGCCGCCACAGCCAGCCTGTACCTTCTCGACAAGGCGTGCATTGGCCACACGACTCTTCATAATAGAAGTAGGACAGGCGCAAGAGCGACTTCACCATGCAGCGGCTGTCGTTCATCACGATCACCGCGCCTGAACCCAGCATCGAACCCGCCTTGGCGATCGAATCGTAGTCGAGAGTGCAGTCCATGATGATCTTGCCGGGCAGCACCGGGGCCGAGGAGCCGCCGGGAATGCACGCTTTCAGTTGCCGGCCGTCGCGCATGCCGCCGGCCATTTCCAGCAAGGTGGCGAAGGGCGTGCCCATTCTGACTTCGTAGTTGCCGGGCCGGGCGACATCGCCCGAGACCGAGAAGATCTTAGTGCCGCCGTTATTGGGTTTGCCGAGATTGAGGAAGGCCTCGCCCCCCTCGTTGATGATGAACGGAACCGCGGCAAAGGTTTCGGTGTTGTTGATGGTGGTGGGCTTGCCGTAAAGTCCGAAACTAGCCGGGAACGGCGGCTTGAAGCGCGGCTGGCCCTTCTTGCCCTCGATCGATTCGAGCAGCGCGGTTTCCTCGCCGCAGATGTAGGCGCCGTAGCCGTGATGGGCGTGGAGCTCGAAGGAGAAATCGGAACCTTGAATGTTCTTGCCTAGCCAGCCTGCGGCGCGCGCTTCGTCGAGCGCCTCTTCAAAGCGCTCGTAGGTTTCCCAGATTTCGCCGTGAATATAGTTGTAACCGACGCGAATGCCCATGGCGTAGGCGGCGATCGCCATGCCTTCGATGACGATGTGCGGGTTGTAGCGCAGGATGTCGCGGTCCTTGAAGGTGCCGGGCTCTCCTTCGTCGGAGTTGCAGACCAGATATTTGTCGCCGGGAAAGGCCCGGGGCATGAAACTCCATTTCAGGCCGGTGGGAAAACCCGCACCGCCGCGCCCGCGCAAGGAGGACTTTTTCACCTCTGCGATCACTTGATCGGGCGGAATGTTCTCCCTGAGAATCTTCTTCAGCGCCGCGTAGCCGCCTCGTTGCAGGTAATCCGCCAAGCGCCAGTTCCGCCCATCGAGCCCTTTGAGGATGACCGCTTCGGGTCCGTAGTCCAGCATCGCGGCGCTCACTGGTATCCCCATTCCGGACCAAGGGGTTGAGTGTGGTTCGCGGGCTGCGCCCGCTCCGGCGACTGGCTTGCGCCCCCTTCGGGCCGCCGTTCAGGGGCGCTCATGACTTCAGCTCCGTGATCAGTTGGTCGAGCTTGTCGTCGGACATCTTGCAGCACATGCGGCGGTTATTGACCAGCATCACCGGCGCATCGCCGCAGGCGCCCATGCACTCGCCTTCCTTTAGGGTGAACTGACCATCCGCGGTGGTCTCGTTGAATTCCACGCCCAGCCGGTGTTTCAAGTGCTCAGCCGCCCGCACGCCGCCGTTCAGGGCGCAAGGCAGATTGGTGCAGACAGTGAGCTTGTGTCTGCCCACCGGCTTCAAGTTGTACATCGCGTAGAAGGACGCTACCTCGTACACCGCCATGGCCGGCATGCCGAGATAGCTCGCCAAGAAGTCCATGGTCTCGGGCGCAAGCCAACCGTTCTCGTCCTGGGCGATGCGCAGAGCCGACATGCACGCCGACTGCTTGTGCTCGGGCGGGTATTTGGCGATCTCACGATCGATCTTCTTCAGGGATTCAGCGCTTAACATGCTTATGGGTTCGAAGGGTTCCAGGGGGTCTCAGCGGTCGATTTCACCGAACACGATGTCCTGCGTGCCGATGATCGCCACCACGTCGGCGATCATGTGACCGCGCGACATCTCGTCCAGCGCCGCGAGGTGCGCGAAGCCGGGAGCGCGGATTTTGAGGCGATAGGGTTTGTTGGCGCCGTCGGACACCAAGTAGATGCCGAATTCGCCTTTGGGATGCTCGACCGCGGCGTAGACCTCGCCCGCTGGCACATGCATGCCCTCGGTGAAGAGCTTGAAATGATGGATCAGCTCTTCCATGTTCTGCTTCATCATCGCTCGCGGCGGCGGCGCGACTTTGTGGTCGTTGACGATCACCGGGCCCGGATTGGCGCGCAGCCAGTCCACGCACTGCTTGATGATGCGGTTCGCCTGGCGCATCTCCTCGACACGCACCAGGTAGCGATCGTAGCAGTCACCGTTGGTTCCGACCGGGATGTCGAAATCCATACGCTCGTAAACTTCGTAAGGTTGCTTCTTGCGCAAGTCCCACGCCACCCCGGAGCCGCGTAGCATCGGTCCCGTAAGGCCCAAGGCCATGGCCCGCTCGGGTGAGACCACGCCGATGTTCACGGTGCGTTGCTTCCAGATGCGGTTGTCGGTGAGCAGGGTCTCGTAGTCATCGACGTAGGCGGGGAAGCGGCGGGTGAAGTCTTCAATGAAATCCAGCAGCGACCCCTGCCGATTGACGTTCATGTCGGCAGCGGCGTGGGCGTTGTGGATCTTGGTCGCGGTGTATTGCGGCATGCGTTCGGGTAGATCGCGGTACACCCCGCCCGGGCGGTAATAGGCGGCGTGCAGACGAGCGCCGGACACCGCCTCGTAGCAATCCATGAGGTCCTCGCGTTCGCGGAACGCGTAGAGAAAGGTGGTCATGCCGCCAACGTCGAGCGAATGCGCCCCCAACCACAGGAGGTGATTGAGAATGCGGGTAATTTCGTCGAACATCACCCGAATGTACTGCGCCCGGATCGGAACTTCGATGCCCAGGAGTCGTTCCACCGCCATCACATAGGCGTGTTCATTGGACATCATCGAAACGTAGTCCAGCCGGTCCATGTAGGGCAAGGTCTGGAGGAAGCTGCGGGTCTCGGCGAGCTTTTCGGTGGCACGATGCAAGAGACCGATATGCGGGTCGGCGCGCTGCACCACCTCGCCATCGAGCTCCAAAACCAGGCGCAGCACCCCGTGCGCCGCCGGATGCTGCGGCCCGAAATTCATCGTGAGATTCTGGATCTCAGCCACAAGCAACTCCACGAAGAGGCCGCCCACAACGTGACGCGAAGCGGCTCGTTGCGTCGCAGGCCAATGTGCGCGCAGCGCACGTTAAGGCCGAAGGCCGGCCGGAGACACCACGCGACGCGAAGCGGCTCGTTGCGTCGCAGGCTAATGTGCGCGCAGCGCACGTTAAGGCCGAAGGCCGGCCGGAGACAAAATTCATCGTGAGATTCAGAATCTCTGACATGGTCGTATCCGTCACCCTAGTTCCGCGCGTACTGCTCTTCGCGTATCACCCGTGGGGTGACTTCGCGGGGTTCGATCGTGACCGGCTGGTAGATCACGCGTTTTTGCTCCGGATCGTAGCGCATTTCAACGTGGCCGGAAATCGGGAAGTCCTTGCGGAAGGGATGGCCCACAAAACCGTAATCGGTGAGGATGCGGCGCAGGTCCGGGTGACCGCTGAACATGATGCCGTAGAGATCGAAGGCCTCGCGCTCGTACCAATTCGCGGAGGGCCAGAGTCCGACCACCGATTCGACCACCGGGAACCGCTCGTCCGCCACCAGACTCCTCACCCGCAGGCGCCAGTTCCGGCTGACCGACAGGAGGTGGTAGACCACCGCGAAGCGCGAACTGGGAGGTTCGCCGTCGCCATACTCGGAATAATCGACGCCGCACAGGTCGATCAGGCTTTCAAAGCACAAGCGGCGGTCGTCACGCAGGGCGCGCAGAGTGGCGACGAGCGCCGCGGGCGGCACCAGCAGGGTCAATTCACCTCGGTCCAGGCTCGCCGCGCCGGCCTCATCACCCAACGTTTCGCGCAAATTCGCGGCCAGGGTTTCGATTCGGGTGCTCATGGCGTCAGGTCCGCGCAATGGTGTTGGTGCGCCGAATCTTGTTCTGCAATTGCAGAATGCCGTAGAGCAGAGCCTCGGCGGTCGGCGGGCAACCGGGAACGTAGATGTCCACGGGCACGATGCGATCGCAGCCGCGTACCACCGAGTAGGAGTAGTGGTAGTAGCCGCCGCCATTGGCGCAGGAACCCATGGAGATCACCCAGCGCGGCTCAGCCATCTGATCGTAGACCTTGCGCAGAGCCGGCGCCATTTTGTTGCACAAGGTACCGGCGACGATCATCACGTCGGACTGGCGTGGGCTGGGGCGGAAGACGATGCCAAAACGATCGAGGTCATAGCGCGCCGCCCCGGCCTGCATCATTTCCACGGCGCAGCAGGCCAGCCCGAAAGTCATAGGCCACATCGAGCCGTTGCGCGACCAGTTGATCAGGGCGTCGAGCGACGTGGTCACGAAACCCTTCTCGAATACGCCTTCAATGCTCATAAGTTTCCTTGCCGAAACAACCAGGCAGCGACGCAATACCGCGTCGCCTTACTCCCAATCGAGGGCACCTTTCTTCCATTCGTAGATGAAGCCAACGATCAGTATGCCCAGGAAAATCATCATCGCCGAAAAACCGAAAAACCCGATCTCCTTGAGCACCACGGCCCAGGGAAAAAGAAAGGCGATTTCAAGGTCGAAAAGAATGAATAGAATGGCGACGAGGTAATAGCGCACGTCGAACTTCATGCGCGCATCCTCGAAAGCCTCGAAGCCGCACTCATACGGAGACAGCTTGGCGGAGTCGGGGCGATGAGGTGCGACGATCGCACCGGCTACCAGCAGAGCCACGCCAAAACCAATTCCGACCGCAACGAAGAGCAGAACCGCAAAATAGTTTTCGAGCATTCTTTCCCCGCAAAAAGGGCGGAACATCACTGCTCCGCCCCTCCTTGTTTGGTGGCGCCTCCTCTCGTGGAAGGCGCCGATCTATCAACTGCTCTGGTGCCGACGGTGAGACTCGAACTCACACGGCTCGCGCCACCGCCCCCTCAAGACGGCGTGTCTACCAATTCCACCACGTCGGCAAAACTGCTTGCTGCTTCCGGTGGCGATCGCCCTAAGCGCCGCCACTCAAGCTCAGTTCGGAATATCCTTGGACTTCGAAGCGCCTTCCGACGCCGGTGCCGAGCCAACTGCAGCCGCGGGCGCGGCATCCTTGGTCGGCTCGGGCAGGTTGCGCATCACGCCCTGGGCCTCTTTGGCTGGTCCGCTGCGTTGCACGCCCAAATAGGTCAGGCCCAAACTAGTCACGAAAAACACCGTGGCCAGGACAGCCGTGCTGCGGCTCAAAAAATTGGCCGATCCGGACGCGCCAAAAAGGCTGCCGGCGCTGCCACCACCAAACGCCGCGCCCATGTCGGCGCCCTTGCCCTGCTGCAACAGTACGAACCCGATGACGCAAGCGGCCACCAAGACATGCAAAACCAGAAGTATCGTTTCCACCCTAACCCACCAGATCCTGTGTTGTTTCGCGCCTAGAACGCGCGGCAAATCGCTAAAAAGTCCGAGGCCTTGAGTGAGGCGCCGCCAATCAGCCCACCATCGATATCCGGCATGGCGAACAGGGCCTGGGCATTGCTCGCCTTGACGCTGCCACCATACAGGATGGACACGTTGTTGCGCAGCTTCTCGGCCAAGCGACCACGAATCAGCGCATGCATTTCCTGGGCCTGCTCCGGGCTCGCGGTCTGCCCGGTCCCGATCGCCCAGACCGGCTCATAAGCCACCACCGCCTCGGCCAGATCAATGTCGGGCCGGCTGAGGATGGCATCGAGTTGCCCCATCACCACATCGGCGGTGGCGCCTTTTTCACGCTCGGCCAGGGTTTCACCGACACAGACAATGGGCACCATGTCCGACGCTTCGACCGCCGCGCACTTGGCCGCGACGGTCTTGCTCGTCTCGTGGAGCCCGTGCCGGCGCTCCGAGTGCCCGATGATCACGTACTTGCAGCCGAACTCACGCAACATGCAGGCAGCAACTTCACCGGTATAGGCGCCGGGGAAATGCTCGCTGACATTCTGCGCTCCAAGATGGATGCCGGAGCCGTTCAAGATTTGCCTGGCCTGGGCGAGATACGGGAAGGGGACACACACCGCCACTTCCGCCGCAACGTCGCCGATTCCCGCCGTCAGCCCTTCGAGCAGCGTTCGGTTGCCTTCCAGGCTGCCGAACATCTTCCAGTTCCCGACAACCAGTTTGCGTCGCACGATGTTCCTCACCGAGTTGGTGATGGCGGCCAAGCCATCCGCTGTAAAGCCCGCTTCCAGCGCGAGCGCAAAATTTGCCGGATTTTAACCTGTTTCGGACCCGAGGGTCAATTTGTGTCTCGGTCGCAAGCACCCGCCTTCCCCGCCGTATCGCTTGCAAGCTTTGCGCCATGCGCCATTTCCAAGCGCACGTATCCGACCACGCGCAACACCGCGGCTGACCGCCAACGCAGGCTCGCCGGTAGGCATGCGCCTTGATCGCCAAACAAGCGCCGGGATTTCCGCTAAACTCCCCTGGGTCTTGACCCCACTCGGAGTTCCCATGTCACTTCGCCGATCGCTCTTGCTGCTCCTGTTCCTGCTGCTTGCCAGCACGCGCCTGAGCGCGTCCGGCGAGATCGTGCTCTTTCAATACCCGGATTTCATGGGGCGTTCGATCAGCCTGCAAGGCTATACACCCGACCTCGAGAACTTGCGCTTCAATGATCGCGCGGCTTCGATCCTGGTGCGTAGCGGTGACTGGGAAGTGTGTACCGACGCGAACTTCCGCGGCTCCTGCAAAGTGCTTCGTCCTGGCGAGTATCGGCAATTGCCGTACGATTTCCTGGATCGAATTTCCTCGGCACGCGCGGTCAGCCGCTCCTCGTATCAGTCCTATGTGCCGCCACCCAGCCCCGCCTCACACAGGATCGAGCTGTATTCGGCGCGGCGCTTTCGCGGCGGCGCGCTCACCCTCACCGCGGCAGTCGCCGATCTGCGCCGCCAGGGTTTCGATGATGTGCCGGCTTCGGCGATCATCTCCGGTGGCCCCTGGGAGCTTTGCACCGAAGCGGGATTTCGTGGCACTTGCCGGGTTTTTCCAGAGGGCCGGCACGAATCGCTAAGCTGGGATCTCGCCCACCAGATCAGCTCCGCCCGCCCCCTGCCCCAAGTGCAGGAGCGGCCGCCGCAAACCCAGCCCTTTCCTCACCAGGGTTCACGCCATGGCGCTTCCGCGCTGATCTATGAGGGCGCCGGTTTCCGCGGACGCGCCCTGCCCCTGCGCGGCGCGGTCACCGATTTCGAACACCTGGGCTTCAACGATCGGGCGGAGTCGCTGCGCGTCGAATCGGGGTACTGGGAGTTCTGCACCGATGCCGATTTCCGGGGCCAGTGCCACCGGCTTGGACCAGGGGATTATCCCGAGCTCGAACGCTCCCTGAATCGCCGCATTTCCTCGGCCCGCCCCGTCGCAGAAGCGCCACCAAATCGCCACCGGCATGAGGCGCAACCCAACTTCCAGTTCGGGCCCAACGCGCTTTGACCATGATCCATGCTTCGACCAGCCTCCCCGATGACGAGACGCTGCGCGGCCTGCTGCGTCAGGCCCGCAGCATCGCCGTAGTCGGAATATCGCCCAACCCCCTGCGACCCAGCCATGAAGTCGCGGCCTATCTGCAAAGGGCCGGATATCGAATCATTCCCGTGAATCCGTCCTGCCAGGAAGTGCTGGGGGAACGCTGCCACGGCAGCCTGGCGGAGATCGACGAACCGGTGGATATCGTCGATTGTTTCCGGCGCAGCGAGGAGATTCCGCCGATCGCACGCGCAGCAGTGGCGCTGGGCGCGCGAGCCTTATGGATGCAGTTGGGCGTACACCACGAGGAAGCCGCGAAAATCGCCGCGGACGCCGGTCTATTGGTGATCAGCAACCGCTGCCTCAAGATCGAACACGCGCGCTTACGCTAAGGAGAAGCTGATCAAGACAGCTTTCGTCATTCCGAAGCAAGCTGGAGTCCGGGAAATTCAACCAACCGGACACCGGACCACGCTGCTGCGACGGCTCTGCTCGCCGTTTCCGCAATGACAGGCCGATGCTGCCGCCGGAGCACTTGGCCGCTCCGACACGCGGAACCAAAGCTGCGCCGCCTGCTCTGAGCAAACGCCTCCCCACACCGCACCCCACCACATGCCCCTCCTCGATCACCTCCCGCCGCGCCGCGCCTGCTATCTTCTCGGCTTCCTGCTTTGCTCGGCGCTGTTGGCCTATGCCTTCTACCTGCAATTCGTCGAGGAACTGGAACCCTGCCCGCTGTGCTATTTTCAGCGTTTGGCGATGATTGGCCTGGGCTTGGTCTTTCTCGCGGCGGCCCTGCACAATCCCCGACCCCGTGGCGCTCTGGTCTATGCTCTGCTCCAACTGCTGATCGGTGGAACCGGCGCCGCGATCGCCGCGCGGCATGTCTGGATTCAGCACCTGCCCCCCGAGCAAGTGCCCAGTTGCGGCATGGGGATCTTCTACATGCTCGACAGCCTGCCGGTCTTTGAGGTAATCAACAAAACACTAGCCGGCAGCGGCGAATGCGCGAAGGTCGACTGGACCTTCCTGGGCCTATCTATCCCCGGATGGAATTTCCTGTTCTTTCTGGGGATGGTTCTGGCCGCCTTCATCCTCGTGCGGGCGCGGCGCTGAGCCTCGGGGCCGCAACGGTCGCGCTATTTCGGCTGCATGCGGATGGCTCCGTCGAGCCGAATCACCTCGCCGTTAAGCATCTCGTTTTCGACGATATGCCTTACCAGCGCGGCGAATTCGTCCGGACGACCAAGCCGCGGTGGAAAGGGAACCATTTTGCCCAGCGCGTCCTGCACCTCCTGCGGCAAACTATCCATCATCGGCGTGCCGAAGATGCCAGGCGCGATGGTCATGACCCGGATGCCGAAGCGTGCCAATTCGCGCGCGATCGGCAGGGTCATGCCGACGATGCCGGCTTTCGAGGCCGAATAGGCGGCCTGACCGATCTGCCCGTCGAAGGCGGCGACCGAGGCGGTGTTGACGACCACGCCGCGCTCCCCGGCGGTGTTGGGCACCCCCTTGGACATGAGCTCCGAAGCCAGGCGAATCATATTGAAGCTGCCCACCAGATTGATGTTGATGGTGCGCGCGAACGCTGCGAGGGAGTGCGGTCCTTCCTTGCCCAGGACTTTTTCGGCGTGGGCGACGCCGGCGCAGTTGACCAGCGCGCTCAAACCTCCGAAATGCTCGGCCGCGGCCTGCACGGCGGCCTTGGCGCTGTGCTCATCGGCCACGTCACAGCGGCAAAACCGGGCCGCCGCGCCCAGTTCGGCGGCCAGCGCCCGACCTTCATCTTCTTTCATGTCGGCGATCAGCGCACGCCCTCCATGGGCCACCGCCATACGTACCGTTGCCGCACCCAAACCCGAGGCACCCCCGGTCACGAGAACTGTACTGTCTTGGAGCTTCATTTGCTTTCCCTCTCGGTCGAATCAATGCCCGGCGCGCGGGGCTCGCGCGCGGCCACGTCGGTCGCGCAGGCTTAGGGCGGCGAAGACCAACCCAGAGACCCCCACTGCCACCAGAAACTGCATCGGCAGACCGGCGCCAAAGCGCGCCGCCATGCCGCCGCAGAACAGCGCAAACCCACCAGCGACAAAATAGAGCGCCCCGAAAAACACTTCGGTCGTGGCGACCATGACCGCCAAAGACCACCAGACATCATGCGCATTCATGGCGAGAGTTTAAAGCCCGGGCTGCGGAAATCCAAATGCCCCGGCCCGAAATGACCAGGGAAGTACTGCCTTCGTGTATAATTTTTTGTTTGATTCAAATGGCTTAGGGGTTCGCCATGCCCATCTACGAATATCGTTGCGAAAGCTGCGGCAGCCAGCATGAGGTCCTGCAGAAGCTCTCTGAACCGCCCCTGCGGACCTGCCCGCAATGCGCCAAGGAGAGCCTGGTGAAGCTGGTTTCGGCCGCTGGCTTCCAGCTGAAAGGCAGCGGCTGGTACGCCACCGATTTCAAGGGTTCGGGGGCCGCCAAAAAGCCTGACGAGGGCAAGTCCGAGACGCAATCGGAGACCAAGACTGAAGCCAAAGCCGATGCCAAGCCCGAAGCCAAGACTGAAACCAAGCCCGCCGCCAGCGCACCGAGCACCGGTAGCGGCGCTTGAGGCCACGGCGGAGCGTTGGTAATTCAATCCGCGGCGCGCACCGTTTTTTACACAGGCTCTGAGCCATCACCGACTCCATGAAGCGCTACCTCATCACCGGATTGGTTCTTTGGGCGCCCTTGGGCATTACCATCTGGGTGTTGAATTTCCTGGTCAGCACCCTCGACCAGACGCTTCTGTTGCTGCCGCTGTCCTGGCACCCCGATGTTCTACTGGGCATCCACATTCCGGGGTTTGGCGTGCTGCTCGCCGCGCTCATCCTCCTGCTCACCGGCGTGGTCGCCACCAACATCTTCGGAGCCCAGTTGGTGCGGGTCTGGGAAGGCCTGCTGACCCGCATTCCGGTGGTCAAATCGATCTACACCAGCGTCAAGCAGGTCAGCGATACCGTGCTCTCGGGCAGCGGCCAGGCCTTTAACAAGGCGCTGCTGGTGGAGTTTCCGCACCCGGGCACCTGGACCATCGCCTTTCTTACCGGCACGCCGCGCGGTGAAGTCGCCGAGCTCTTGCAGGCTGAGCACGTGAGCGTCTATGTCCCAACCACGCCGAACCCAACCTCGGGCTATTTCATCATCGTACCGCGGGCGCGGGTGCGCGAGTTGCAGATGAGCGTGGACGAGGCGCTCAAGTACATCATATCCATGGGCGTAGTCGGGCCCGAGCAGCGCCTCGCGCCCCCCGCCATCGACAGCGCGGCCAGCGCCCGAAATTGAGTGGGCGGGGCGCCCGTCCGTTCCCGCCCGCCTCGATCCCCATTCGGTTTTCCCTGCCATTTTCGAATCCGCTTCTGGAGTAAACATGCGAACGCAATATTGCGGCCTGGTGGGCCGCTCCTATCTCGGACAAACGGTCACGCTTTGCGGCTGGGTGCATCGCCGACGCGACCACGGCGGCGTGATCTTCATCGACCTCCGGGACCGCGAGGGCCTGGTGCAAGTGGTCTGTGACCCCGATCGCGCGGCAACCTTCGCCACCGCCGAAACCTTGCGCAACGAGTTCGTGGTGCAGATTACCGGCAAGGTGCGGGAGCGGCCGGCCGGCACGGTCAACACCAGTCTGGTGAGCGGCGAGATCGAAGTGCTCGCCCAGGACATCGTGATCCTCAACGCTTCGCTCACGCCGCCTTTTCAGATTGACGACGAGGAACTCTCCGAGAACGTGCGGCTCCTTCATCGCTATCTCGATCTGCGGCGGCCCTTCATGCAGCACAACCTGAAGCTGCGCTATCGAGTGTCGATGACGGTGCGCAAGTTCCTCGACGAAAACGGTTTCCTCGACATCGAAACGCCGATGCTCACCAAGAGCACGCCCGAGGGCGCCCGCGACTATCTGGTGCCCTCGCGGGTTCATGACGGGCATTTCTTCGCCTTGCCGCAGTCGCCGCAGTTGTTCAAGCAGCTCCTGATGGTCGCGGGTTTCGATCGCTACTACCAGATCACCAAGTGCTTCCGCGACGAGGACCTGCGCGCGGACCGGCAGCCCGAATTCACCCAGATCGATATCGAAACCTCCTTCATGGGCGAGGAGGACATCATCGATCTCACGGAAGAGATGATCCGGGTCACCTTCAAGCAAACCCTCGGGGTCGAGCTGCCGGCGAAGTTCCCGCGCCTCAGCCACACCGAAGCCATGCGCGACTATGGCTCCGACAAACCGGACTTGCGCGTGCGCTTGCGACTGACCGAACTCACCGACCTGATGAAAACCGTGGATTTCAAGGTCTTCCGCGCCGCCGCCGAACTGCCCGAGGGCCGGGTCGCAGCCTTGCGCCTGCCCCATGGCGGCAAGCTCTCGCGCAGCGAGATCGACGGCTACACCCAGTTCGTCGCGATCTATGGCGCCAAGGGCCTGGCCTACATCAAAGTCAACGACAAGACCAAGCTCAACGAAGAAGGCTTGCAGTCGCCCATCGTCAAGTTCCTCAAGCCCGAGGTGCTGGGCGAAATCCTCGCCCGTACCGGCGCGGAAGACGGCGACCTGATCTTCTTCGGCGCCGACCGCGCCAAGGTGGTCAACGATGCGTTGGGCGCGCTGCGCTCCAAGCTCGGTCACGAGCACAATCTCGCCGACGCCGGCTGGCGCCCGGTGTGGGTGGTCGATTTCCCGATGTTCGAATACGACGAAGAAGCCAAGCGCTGGGTGGCCCTGCATCACCCCTTCACCTCGCCCAAGGACGAGCACCTGCACTACCTCGACAGCGATCCGGGCAAGTGCCTCGCCAAAGCCTATGACCTCGCGCTGAACGGCTGGGAAATCGGCGGCGGCTCGGTGCGTATCCACCGCGAAGAGGTGCAGTCCAAGGTCTTCCGCGCGCTGGCCATCGGACCCGAGGAAGCGCGGCAGAAATTTGGCTTTCTGCTCGACGCGCTGCAATACGGTGCTCCGCCCCACGGTGGCATCGCCTTCGGCCTCGATCGCGTCGTCACCATGATGGCCGGGGCGGAGTCGATCCGCGACGTGATCGCCTTTCCCAAGACCCAGCGCGCGCAGTGCCTGATGACCGAGGCGCCCAGCCCGGTGGACGAAAAGCAGTTGCGCGAATTGCACATACGCCTGCGCAACCTGGACCCGAGCAAAACTACCCCATGAACCAGGCGGCACGCGCGCCGGAGCGGGTAGCCACCGCGTGGCGGCGGCTGCTCGCCTTGCTCCTGGGCCTGGCGCTCCTGGGCCTGGCACTAATCGGGCTCAGCGGCGCCGCGCGCGCCTATTCGTCCGAGGTCCGGCTTGCCGATCTGCCCGCCGAAGCCCGTCAAACGCTTGCGCTCATCAAAGCCGGCGGGCCTTTCCCGTATGCTCGCGACGGCGCCGTCTTCGGCAATTTCGAGCAGCGCCTGCCCAGGCAAAAGCGCGGCTATTACCGCGAATACACCGTGCCCACGCCCGGCCTGAAACACCGCGGCCCGCGCCGCATCGTCGCCGGCCGCTCCAGCGACTACTATTTCACCAGCGATCACTACCAGAGTTTTCGCCGCATCCGCGAATAGGTGCCCCGTGCCCAAACTGAAACTCGACGCCGCCCACAATCGCGTCGCCCGCGCTCCTGCCGCGGCCGTGCTCGCGGCGGGGGCCGCCGCCCGCCTGCCGGTCTTTCGCTTGGATGGCGCGCTTCTTGGCGAGAAGCAGGGCTTACTCAAGGAGCTGGCGCAGGTGCTCGCCTTGCCACGCCACTTCGGCCAGAACTGGGACGCGCTCGCCGACTGCCTGATGGACCGCGACTGGCTGCCGCCGGCCGGTTGCGTACTGCTGTGGACTTCCGCCCAAACCTTTGCCACAGCCGCCGCCGAAGACTACGCCACCGCCCAGGATGTCTTCGCTGAAGCAGCGGCTTTCTGGAAGGAACACGGCCGGCCCTTCCACGTTTTCCTGGACTGAACTTGTCTGGCGCAGGCACCAAACTGCCGGTCTCCACCCTGGTGCTCGTTCATACCCGGGACCGCGCCGTGCTGCTGCTGGAGCGCGCCGACTTTCCCGGCTATTGGCAAAGCGTCACCGGTAGCCAGGAGCCGGGCGAAACCCTGCTCGAAACCGCCACCCGCGAACTGGCCGAAGAGACCGGCATCGATGCCGCCGTGCATGGCGGCTTGATCGACTGGCGGCTCAGCACCGTGTATGAAATCTACCCCCGCTGGCGCCATCGCTATCCAGAAGGCACCACCCACAACACCGAACACGTCTTCGCCCTGGAAGTACCCGGGCCTGTGCCGGTGAAGCTCGCGCCACGCGAGCACCTCGCCCACCTCTGGCTGCCCTGGGCCGAAGCCGCCGGCAAGGTCTTCTCCTGGTCAAATCGGGAGGCGATCGAGCGGCTGGGCACCGTTGGCGCATCGCCCACACCTGCGCGCACCCCACGCTGAGGACGAGTTGCGTTGGTCACGCTGCTGAGGCGTGGCTTGGTTCAACCAACCCAATACGCCAGCGTCGCCAGCAGAATCAGCACCATCCACACGGCGAGGGCGCGCCAGATGAGGCCAACGGCGCTTTGCATGAGGTCGCTGTCGGCGGCGTCGCCCACCCCCAGGTCGGGGCGGTAGATCAGCCCGCCGCCGACTTCACGCAAGGGCTCGCCCAGGCGTACCCCGATGGCGCCGGCCCCGGCGGCCAGAACGATACCCTGCTCCGGCAGGGTCCAGGCCGCGGCTTGGGTGCGCCAACAGTACACAGCGTCTTCAAAGTCGCCAACGATGGCGTAGGACATCGCCGTCAGCCGCACCGGAAGCCAGTCGATGAGGGCGAAAAACCGCCGCGCCGGGCGCCCGAATTCGGCCAGTTCCTGACCCATGGGCGTGCTCGCATCGCCGCTCCACTTTTGCGCGAGAATCGCCAGGCAGCGGTAGAGCACGGCGCCGCTTGGTCCAGGCAGGACCAGATACCAGGCGATGGTGCCAAAAACGTGACGATGGCTCTCCAAGAGACCCTGCTCGATCGACAGTCGGGCGATTTCGCTGCTGGACAGTTCCAGTCCGCGTCCGCCGCGCCACTCGGCCAATAGGCGCCGGGCTTCGTTCACGTCCCCGGCGCGCAGCGCTTCGGCGATGGCCGTGAACGGGTGGCTGAACTGCCGCAAACCCAGGCTGAGGTACAGCACCAGCGCGTTCCAGGCAAGGCCCAGCAAAGGGTTGAGGCTGGCTAGAACCCAGAAGATGGCAAAAGCCAGGAGTGCCGGCGGCAGCACCGCGGCAAGCAGAGCAATCAGGCCGTGGCGGGTTTCCCCGGCGTTGAGTTCACGCTCCAGCAGATTGGCATAGCGCACGAAGCCCCGATGCAGAACGCCACGCAATGGCGTGGAGTGCAACTGCTCCAAGGCGAGAGCGAGCAGGAGGGCAAGAAAATTCATGAACGGCGCGCTTCAGGGATTCGAACGATGCCCCGAAGATACCATTCCACGGGCCTTGCGGGGAATATGGAAAATTCGGCTTTTGCGCGCCGCCGCTGCCGCCTGCGGTCCATCAGCCGCGGTAGGAGCGGGCTTGCCCGCGCATCGCGGCTCGGGCAAATAGTCCTGGGATTCGCGGCCAAGGTCGCTGCGACTTGGTATTGCCCGCCATCCTCGCCCCGCCCTTTGCCCCGGCCGGCCGCTCGCCGCTACCGCAAGAAACTCTTGCTGATCTCGCGGAACTCGTCGCTGCCGGCCGCTTCCAGCCATTCGAAGGCGACCATCTCGCGACTGACGATGCGTGCGCCTTCCTGGCGCATGCGCGCAAGCCCCGCCGCCCGGTCGGAGGCGCGGCGCGATCCGACCGCCTCTTCGACGACAAAGACCTCATGGCCCTCGCGCAACAGGCCCAGCACCGTCTGGAGCACGCAGACATGGGCTTCGGTACCGATCACCACGCGCTGGCGCCGCTCGCTTCCCGGCAGCCCGGCGAGACATCCGGCGCGCACACATGAGAAGTGAAGTTTGCCGCCGATCGCCTGGTCCGGGAGCAGATCGCGTACCGCGGCGACGGTCGGGCCCAGACCTTCCGGGTATTGCTCGCTCGCCGCCACCGGCACCCCCAGGCGCTGCGCGAGGCGGATTAGCCAGACCGCATGCTCGATCACCGCCGCCCCGCCGTCGATCGCCGGCAGGAGCTTTTGCTGCAAATCGATCACCAAGAGGCTGGAGTGGGCGCGGTTAATGAGCATGGGGCCTGCCGTGGGTCAGTCGGTGAGTTCCGAACGATTGCGGAATTGCTCCAAGGCCTCGGGGTTCGCGAGCGCCTCGAGGTTCTTCACCGGGCG
Source organism: Betaproteobacteria bacterium (assembly GCA_016192065.1). Taxonomy (GTDB): domain Bacteria; phylum Pseudomonadota; class Gammaproteobacteria; order Burkholderiales; family Casimicrobiaceae; genus JACPUX01. Next base: position 123,448 of record JACPUX010000052.1, on the reverse strand, counting down.
GCCATGCACCACGTTGCGTACCGCCAGCTCGACGATCTTGCCGCTCTTGGTGCGCGGAATGTCGCCCACCTGCACCACCTTGGCGGGTACATGCCGCGGCGTGGTGTTCTGGCGAATCTGCTGCTTGATGCGGGCGACCAGGGGATCGTCGAGGGTGAGGTCCTCCTTGAGGCGCACGAACAGCACCACGCGCACGTCGAGGTCCCAATCCTGGCCGATCACCAGGCTTTCCACCACCTCGTCGAGCTGCTCGACCTGGCGATAAATTTCTGCCGTACCGATGCGCACGCCGCCGGGGTTCAAGACCGCGTCGGAGCGGCCATAGATGATCATCCCGTCGTGGGCGGTGAGCTCCACGTAATCGCCGTGGCACCAGACATTGGGAAAACGATCAAAATAGGCGGCCTGATACTTGGCACCGTCCGGATCGTTCCAAAAACCAATGGGCATGGACGGGAACGGCGCGGTGCATACCAGCTCGCCTTTTTCGCCCCGGATCGGCCGACCTTCGTCATCGAACACTTCGACCTTCATGCCCAGGCCTCGGCATTGCAGCTCGCCACGCCGCACCGGCAAGGTTGGGCAGCCCAGGGCGAAGCAGGAGATGATGTCGGTGCCACCGGAAATCGAGGAAAGGCAGAGGTCCGTCTTGACGCACTGATAGACGTAATCAAAGCTCTCCGGCGCCAGCGGCGAGCCGGTGGAGAACATGGTGCGCAGCGCCGACAGGTCGTAGTCCTTGTTGGGCACCAGGGCGATCTTCTTGATCGCGTCGATGTATTTCGCCGAGGTGCCGAAATGAGTCATGCGCTCGGCTTGTGCCAGTTCGAACACGATACGCCCGCGCCCCATGAAAGGCGAGCCGTCGTAGAGCAATAGGGTGGCGCCGGTGGCGAGCCCCGAGACCAGCCAGTTCCACATCATCCAGCCGCAGGTGGTGAAGTAGAACAGGCGGTCGTCACGGCCAATGTCCCCGTGCAACAGGTGTTCCTTGAGGTGCTGCAGGAGCGTGCCCCCGGCGCCATGCACGATGCACTTGGGGACGCCGGTGGTACCCGAGGAATACATAATGTAGAGCGGGTGGTTGAAGGGCATTTGCGCGAATTTGATCTCGCCCGCCGCGAAAGGCGCCAGCCAATCGCCCAGGCGCCGAGCGCAGGGCAAGACCGTCAGATCGGGCTGCTCATCGAGATAAGGCACGATCACCACTTCGGCCAGCGAGGGCAACTTGGCGACGATCTCGCGCACTTTGTCGAGCACCTCTACGCGCTTACCGTTGTACCAGTAGCCATCGGGCGCGAACAGCACCTTGGGCTCGATCTGGCCAAAGCGGTCGAGCACGCCCTGGACGCCGAAATCCGGCGAGCAGGAGGACCAGATCGCCCCCAGGCTGGTGGTGGCGAGCATCGCAACCACCGCTTCGGGCATGTTCGGCATAAAGCCGGCGACCCGATCGCCCTCGCCCACCCCCGCCGCGCGCAGGGCTTGCGCCGCGCGCGACACCTGCGCGTGAAGTTCGGCGAAACTCAGGCGCCGCTTGAGCTTGTCCTCCCCCCAAAACACTAGGGCGGTGGCCTCGTCGCGCCGGCGCAGCAGATTCTCGGCGAAATTGAGTCGCGCCTCGGGGAACCACTGCGCTCCCGGCATCTTGTGGCCATCGACCAGGGTGATCCGGCCGCGCACCGCGGCGCGCACCTCGCCGAAATCCCAGAGCGCATTCCAGAAGGCCTCGGGTTGCTCGACGGACCAGGCGTAGAGCGCGGCGTAATCGGGCAGCGCCAGGCCAGTCTTCGCTTCGATCTGACGCGCGAAGGCACTGATCCGCGCCCGGGCGATGCGCTCTGGGCTGGGTTGCCACAACAGATCGGACATGATGCTTAGCCCTCTTCTCTCATCGTCAACAGATCGATGACCGAGGCCGGCAGCGGCACGGACTTGCCCGAGGCGTAATCCATCCAGACGATCTTGGCGGCCCCTTCGGCGTAGAGTTCGCGGTCGCAAATGAGCTCATACCAACTGCCGACGCTGGTGCGTCCCAGATCGTCGAGGTACATGCGCACCTCGACCTCGCCCGGATAAACCAAGGGCTTCAGAAAGGTACATGAAGCATTGACGATCACCGGCCCGTGCGGGTGGCGGGTGTCCACGGTGAAGCCGTTGGCAATGATCCAGCCGATGCGGGCCTGTTCCATGTAGCGGAAATAGACGGTGTTGTTGATGTGCCCCAGGGCGTCCATGTCACCCCAGCGCATCGGCATGATCTCGGTATGCACCAGCAGGCGGGTATCTTTGGGCATGAATTCAGCGCTTGGTTAAAAGGCCACATTATACGCTGGCGAAGGTGGCCGGCTTGTGCTTTGTCATATAATCGTGCGCTTGCGGCAAACGGCGGAACCATGGGGAGCGGGGCATGCAGCGCGAAATGATGGAATACGACGTGGTCATCGTGGGTGGCGGACCAGCGGGCCTGGCGGCGGCCATACGACTCAAGCAACTGGCGGCGCAAGCACAGCGCGAAGTGAGCGTCTGTCTGCTGGAAAAGGGTTCGGAAATCGGCGCCCACATTCTCTCCGGCGCGGTACTCGACCCGATCGCCCTCAACGAACTCATGCCCGACTGGCAAGCGAAGAACGCGCCGCTCGACACCCCGGTCACGGAGGACCGATTCCTCATTCTCACCGAACAAAACGCCTACGGCATTCCCACTTGGCTATTGCCGCCGCTGATGAACAACCACGGCAAATACATCGCGAGCCTGGGCAATGTCTGCCGCTGGCTGGGCGCTCAGGCCGAAGCCCTGGGGGTGGAAATCTACCCCGGCTTTCCTGCCGCGGAAGTGCTGTACCGCGACGACGGCGCGGTCAGCGGTGTCGCCACCGGCGACCTGGGCCTGGCCAAGGACGGCACTCGGAAGAGCGAATACCAGCCCGGCATGGAACTGCGTGCCAAGTACACACTCTTCGCCGAAGGCGTGCGCGGCTCCTTGTCCCAAGAGCTGATGAAGCACTACAACCTGCGTGACGGAGTTGATCCGCAAAAATACGGCATCGGCATCAAGGAACTCTGGCAGGTTGATCCGGCCCGGCACAAGCGGGGACTGGTGATGCACAGCCAGGGCTGGCCGCTCGATTCCCGGACTGGCGGCGGTTCATTTCTCTATCACTTCGGCGAGAACCTGGTGTCCGTGGGTTTCGTGTTGCACCTCAACTACGAGAACCCGCATCTTTCGCCCTACGACGAATTCCAGCGCTTCAAGACCCACCCCGAGATTCGCGGCGTATTCGCCGGTGGCAAACGCATCGCCTATGGCGCGCGCGCCATCAACGAGGGTGGCCTGCAATCGATCCCCAAGCTCACCTTCCCCGGTGGGGCGCTGATCGGTTGCAGCGCTGGCTTTCTCAACGTGCCGCGCATCAAGGGCTCGCACAACGCCATGAAGTCCGGCATGCTCGCCGCTGAAGCCGCCTTCGCCGCCTTGGGCGAGAACCGCGCCCATGACGAGCTTCAAGCCTATCCCGGGGCGTTCCGTCGCTCTTGGGCCTACGCCGACCTCTACAAGGTCAGAAACGTCAAACCCGGGCTCAAGTGGGGACTGTGGCTGGGTACCCTGCACGGCGGCCTGCACATGTGGCTGAACGACCTCGGTCTGGGCGCGCTGGTGCCGTGGACGCTGCGCCACGATCGACCCGACCACGAAAGCCTGAAATCGGCCGCCGACTGTGTCCCCATCGCCTATCCGAAATACGACGGGGTGATTTCCTTTGACAGACTCTCTTCGGTCTATCTTTCCAACACCAATCACGAAGAGGACCAGCCCTGCCACCTGCGGCTGCGTGACGCGAGCGTGCCGGTGGCAGTGAACCTGGCGAAGTACGCCGGACCGGAACAGCGCTTCTGCCCCGCCGGTGTCTACGAATTCGTCGCCGCCGAGGGCGGCGGCCAGCGCCTGCAGATCAATGCCCAGAACTGCGTACACTGCAAGACCTGCGACATCAAGGATCCCACCCAAAACATCCAGTGGGTCACCCCCGAAGGCGGCGGTGGACCAAACTATTCCAACATGTAGGCGCGCGGGGCCGCGCCCGCAAGAGCAAGCGCCGGGCCGATGGCGGGGCCGTTCCGGCCCGCGCCATCGCCGCTAGCCGCGCAATATCCGACCCAGAACTACTTGTGGTGCTTGGCGCCCATCCACTGCCCGGACTTGCCGTCCGAAGTCGCCACGCAGCTCACCTCCAGACCAGAGATGGTGGTCTTGTCACCAACATTGAAGAACCGCCCGGCATCGCCGGAGTAGCACTGAGGCACTTTGGCGACTTCGACCTTCTTGTCCGCGGTGACCGCGGCGGTGCTGGCACAACCGGCAAACAGACCCGCGACGGCGAGAACGATGAACGCTTGACGCATGATTCCTGGCTCCTGAGGATAGGGCAAGACGACAGGTCTTGACCGCCCTACATTTTCTACGTCTTGTGTGACGATTCTGTGAAGCTTGTGGTCTTGGCGGGGGCCGATCCAACGCTTGCCCGCGCGCGCGAATCCACCAAGCGCCTCCCACCCTTCTCCCACCCAGGCCACTACCCGCGGCAGCTCAAGGCATGGCGCAGAATACCAAGCCCTCCGCCACCCAGTTGGCGCCGAGGCTTGCCGCATAGCTGCTGCGACTGGTGGTGTAGCGATGGTTGGAATCGTTTTGCGGAAAGCCGTTGTTGTAGGCGCGATAGACCGGCACCCGGTTGGCCGGGCACACACCGTCCGCCGGCACCTCCACGGCGAAAGCCAATCCTTCGTAGAACCAGCTTGGAACGGTTTTCACGAACCCGCATTCACCCGCGTGGGCGGTGTAGAAATGGGAGTTGGGGCCGAGCCCCGGCGTACCGTAGAAGCGGCAGACCGGCGCGGCCAAGGGCGCGCCCAGATTCAAGGCCTTGAAGGCCAGGCCAGTGCGTTGCCAACCGGCACCCGCGGCACCACCATCGATGCCCGCCGCCTCGGCCACACTGGCGGTCAAGAAGAAGTGCTTTAGCCCCGGATGGTAGAACTCAGGCACCAGCGCTTCCGCGCCGCTGGGCGCGGTCGGCGCCAGATAGTCGATGCGAGTGCCGTCGTTGGGGCCTTCAAGCACTTCCTCCAGGCGCGCCAGGCGCACCTTGGCCGCCGCGTCGTCTTTGAGAAAGCCGTCGAAGAAGTTGATGGTCCAGGTGAAGATATCCGGCACGAGGCTCGCGTCGTAGCGGTGGCCCACCCCTTGGAAGGCCACCAGAAAGCGGCTGCCCGACAGGCGATTGACCGCCTGTTCGGTCAGGCCGATCGGCGCGGTGAAATCAGCCGTCCCGCCGATGCCCAGATACGGCACACCCAGGCCATCGACACCGCTCTGATTGTCGCCGAAAGCGGGCAAAAAGCTTTGTCCGGAATAGGGCACATAGCCGGTGATGGCCTTGATTCGCGGGTCCTGCACCACCGTCTGTGCGGACAGACCCAGGCTGGCGGTAAGTTTGGCGCCGACCGTCAGGAGCGCGGTCTCGCCACCGAGGCTGGTGCCGAAGATGCCGATACGCGCGGGGTCGAGATGATCGCCGTAGCGCGCGTCGGCCAGCAGCATATCCAGCCCGGCCACCACGGACAGCGGTCTGACCGCCTGCATTTCGACAATCTCGTTGAAGTTGCGCACGGCGTAGAAATAGTCGCCCAAGTCCTCCAGCCGAACCCGCGAAAACCGCGGGTCGCCATGGAACATCGCCAGCACCGCATAGCCATGGCTGACGAAGCGGGTGATCGAACCGAGATATTCGTCGGACAAGGGACTGCCGCCCAGACCATGGGAATACACCAGCAGCGGATAACGGGCGCCCGCCCCGGCCCAGATCGGCGCCTCGCCTGCACGCTCCATGCGTGGCACGGCGCGGCCGTTGGGCAAGGGATAGTCGGGGCGGGTATTGGTCGCCGCCGTGGGGTAACAGAATAGCGCGACGTATTCCACGGCATTGCCGTGAAAGCGCGGAAACAACTCGGTGGCCGGAGGAGTGATGGTGAACCGCAGGCTCGAGGACGCTTCGCTGAGCAGCAGGCTGAGGTACCGATACTGCCCCTCGTGGGGCGTACCCTCCCAAAAACTCTCCGCCGTTTCACCCATCAGCCGCGAAAAATCCTGCGCCACGTTGCTGCATGCCGCCAGGTGCGGTCCCGGAGGAAGAGCCGCAACCCGGGCCAAGGGGTCTTGCGCGGCTACCGCCGCCACCCCAGTCAACAGCGCCACACAAGCGCCCAACCATGAACCTAGTTTCATCTCGTCACCGCGTGAACACCACAGCACATGGTACCGCGATTTTGCCCTCCCCCTAAGCCGGACAAGCCGGATCCAAAGAGGATCGCCGCGCGGGAGCAAACGGCGAACAAATCCTCCTACCAACAAGGGGAGAAACCCCTTGTATAGCCCCCGCCAGGAACAAGCGGGCGAGCCCCCTTGTAAATCGCCCAAATTCACCTCTTCGACTCATTTCTTCTCCGGAAAGGTGAAGACTTCAGGCCATAGTGACTAGGCAGTTGGCGGCGCCCGGAAAATGCATGCATCATGCCGAGAAGTGGCCGCCGTGGCGCCACCCCCGCCATCAAATCGAGGTCGCCGGGAATGAATCTACGCTTCGTCGAAGCCTACTATTGGGTGGTAACGCTGAAAAGCGTCACCCGGGCCGCGGACAAGCTCTACCTCACTCAGTCAGCGATGTCGAGCCGCATCTCGGCATTGGAGGAAGAGCTGGGCGTGCTGCTCTTGGACCGCCGCGACCGCCGCTTCCGGCTTACCGTCGCGGGCACGCGCTTCTATGCCCACGCGCAGCGGCTGCTCGAAATGCAGCGCAGCATCAAGGCGGAAATCGGCGCCGAGGCGGTCCTCCCAGTATCGATGCGCATCGGCGCGATCGAATCCGTACTGCACTCCTGGCTCGTTCCGTGGATTGGCAAGCTGCGGACCGAAACCCCGGCGATTGAATTGGAACTCACGGTCGAAACCACGCCGGTACTGGTCGACCAAATCCGGCGCGGCGCCTTGGATCTGGTATTCACCGCGCAGCCTGCCGGCCTGGACGGCATTCGCAGTCTGGCCTTGCCGCCCATGGACATGGTGCTGGTGGGAAATGCCCGCCTGCATCGCCGACGCGCCTATGATCTGGCGGAACTGGCCGAACTCGAACTCCTCACCTTTCAACGCGGCTCGCAACCCCACGTCGCGCTCAACGAGTTGTTCCGCCTGCGCGCTCTGGAGCCGCGGCGGGTACATTGCATTTCCTCACTCTCCGCCATCGTGCAGTTGGTGCATGCCGGTTTCGGCGTGGCCACGCTGCCGCGGGCCGCGGTCGAGCGCATGGTGGCGACCGCCGATCTGCGAGTGCTCAAGCTTCCCTTCACGCTGCCGCCTTTGCCCATCCACTTGAACTACCGCGCCGATCCGTCCTCGCCCTTGATCGCCACGGTCGTCGATTCAATTCTCGCGCTGTTCCCTCCGGCCAAGCGCGAGCGACCCGCGCGGGCGCGCGGAGTTGCCAAAGCATCGAAAAAATCGATCAGTTGAACGATATTTTTTTCGTTTGCGCGTCACCAGCGCCAGCCACACAATGCCCGGCATGATTCAGTGGTTTGCCGGAGACGCCCCATGTGTGAAGCCCTTGCCGTGAAACCAAGGTCGGAAATGACGCCTCAGCCGGGCCTCGCCGCCCAGGCGCGCCATCTCATTCGCAGCGGCGCCTGGACCACGCACACCGGCGGCATGGCAGCGGACTATGTCCAAGGCAATCTGGTGGTGTTGCCGGCCGAACACGCGGCCGACTTCCTGCTCTATTGCCAGCGCAATCCCAAGCCGTGCCCGCTGCTGGGCGTAGCCGACCCGGGCTCGCCCAGAATTCCCGCGCTGGGGGCCGATCTCGATCTGCGCACCGACTTGCCGCGCTACCGGGTCTGGCGCGACGGCGAAGTGGTGGCCGAACCAGCCGACGTGCAAGCGCTCTGGCGCGAGGACCTGGTGAGTTTCGTGCTGGGGTGCTCGTTTTCCTTCGAACAAGCATTACTCGAATCCGGCATACGCCTGCGCCATCTCGAAGCCGGCAAAAACGTCGCCATGTACCGCAGCTCCCTCATGACCCGACCCGCGGGTCGTTTCGCCGGGCCGATGGTGGTGTCGATGCGCCCCCTGCCGGCCGCGGCGGCGATCCGCTCGGTGCAGATTACCTCGCGCTTTCCACAAGTGCATGGCGCGCCGGTTCATGTGGGCGACCCGCGCGAGATCGGCATTGCCGACCTGGCGCACCCGGATTACGGCGACCCGATCGAAATCCTGCCCGGGGAGTTGCCGGTCTTCTGGGCCTGTGGGGTGACCCCGCAAGCTGCGCTGACTGGGGCCAAGCTCGACTTCTGCATCACCCACGCACCCGGCGCCATGCTGATTACCGACCTGAAGAACAACCAGCTCGCCAGCTTCTGAGGCGTCCTGATTCCACATCGAGTGCCCGACCAAGGCACCTCACCAACCCGAGGAGTTCACCCATGAAACGTTCGCTCTTGCTGCTCGCCACCCTGCTCGCCCCCTTGGTTCATGCTCAGACCAAATGGGATCTGCCCACGGCTTATGCCCCGAACAGCTTTCAGACTCAGAACGTGCAGCAGTTCGCCCAGGAAGTCGAGCTGGCGACCGGCGGCAAGCTGAAGATCACGCTGCATGTCAATGCCTCGCTGTTCAAGGCCAACGAGATCAAGCGCGCGGTGCAGACCGGGCAGGTTCAAGCGGGCGAGTTCATACTCTCCGGCGCCTCGAACGAGAACGCGCTTTTTGGCGTCGATTCGATCCCCTTTCTCGCCACCAGCTACGATGAGGCGCGCAAGCTCTATCAAGCGGCCCGGCCGTCGCTGGAAAAGCTCCTGGCGAGCCAGGGCATGAAACTGCTGTTTTCCGTGCCCTGGCCGGGGCAGTCCTTGTACTCGGTGAAGCCGATCAACGCCCCCGAGGATTTCAAGGGGACCAAGATGCGGGCCTATAACCCCGCCACCACGCGCATCGCCCAGCTGCTCAAGGCGCAGCCCACCACCATCCAGCTCGCGGAACTGGGTCAGGCGCTGGCCACCGGGACGGTCGAGAATTTCCTGACCTCCAGCGCCAGCGGCATCGAAAACAAACTCTTCGAGCAAACCAAGTACTTCTACCCGATCAACGGTTGGCTGCCACGCAACGCCACCGTGGTGAGTTTCAAAGCCTTCGAGGCCTTGGACAAGCCCACCCAGGAAGCGCTGCTTCAGGCCGCCACGGCGGCCGAGACGCGTGGCTGGAAGACCAGCGCCGAGCGCGACGCCGAGTACGTGCGCGAGCTGAGCGCACGCGGCATGAAAGTGAACCCGCCCTCGGAACCGCTGCGTCGAGAATTGCAAACCATCGGTGAAACCATGACCGCCGAGTGGCTCAAGACCGCCGGACCCGACGGCCAGGCGATCATCGCCGCCTACCGCCGCTAGGCCGCACCTGCCGGGGCTGCCCGCGGGGCGCCCCCAATTCTGCCCGCGGAAGCCCGCGCTTCCACCTCGAACACGCCGCCAGGAGGCCGCGCCATGGCTCGACTCGTCGTCAATTTCTATCGCCTGCTGATCGTTCTCGCCTGCCTGGCACTGGTTTCCGCCTTTGCTTGCATCATGCTGGGCATCCTGGCGAGACAGTTCCAATGGGACCTTCCCGGGCTCGACGCCTACGCCGGCTTCGCCATCGCCGCGGCCTTGTTCCTGGCCCTGCCGGAGACCTTGCGCAAGGGCGAGCACATCCGCGTATCGTTGCTTTTGCAACGACTCGCGCCAGCCCACCGCAATGCTCTGGAATACTGGTGCCTCACTGCGGGTCTCGCCCTCGCCGCTTATCTAGCGTGGTACGCGCTGCGCCTGGTCTGGACCTCCTACCTGACCCACGACGTATCCCCCGCCGCCGATGCGACGCCCTTGTGGCTGCCGCAAAGCCTGATGGCGCTGGGCTGCTGGGGCCTCGCCCTGGCCTTCGTCGAAGCCCTGCTGGCGCGGCTGCGCGGGCGTCTGGTCTTCACTCCCGGCGGCGAGGCGGAAATCGCCCGCGCCGAATAGCCCGAGGATCGAACACCAATGGAACTTCTGGTCGCCCTTCTGCTCATCGTCGCGCTGTTCGTGGTCCTCGGCTCCGGCATGTGGATCGGACTGTCGCTCCTTGGCGTCGGCGTGCTGGCGATGGAATTGTTCTCCCTGCGGCCGGTGGGCGACGGCATGGCGCTCACCATCTGGGGCGCCACTTCGACCTGGACACTGACCGCGCTGCCGCTCTTCCTGTGGATGGGGGAAATCCTCTTTCGCTCCAAGCTCTCGGAAGACATGTTTCGCGGACTCGCGCCCTGGCTGAATCGCCTGCCCGGCCGCTTGTTGCACACCAACGTGATCGGCTGCACGATCTTCGCCGCGGTTTCCGGCTCCTCCGCGGCAACCTGCGCCACCATCGGCAAGATCACCCTGCCCGAGCTGAAGAAGCGGGGCTATCCCGACAGCATCGCCATCGGCAGCTTGGCCGGTGCCGGCACGCTGGGGCTCTTGATTCCGCCTTCGATCATCATGATCGTTTACGGCGTCGCGGCCAATGTCTCCATTGCCAAGCTCTTCGTCGCCGGCGTGCTTCCCGGCCTGGTGCTGGCCACGCTGTTCATGGGCTACATCGTGGTCTGGGCGTTGCGCCACCCGGGGCAGATTCCGCCGGCCGACCCAAGGACGAGTCTCAAGGAAAAGCTCTGGGCTTCGCGCCACCTCGTTCCGGTGATCACCTTGATCGCGCTGGTGCTGGGGTCGATCTACTCCGGACTCGCCACCGCCACCGAGGCGGCGGCGCTGGGCGTGGCCGGGGCACTGGCGGTGGCTGCACTCGAAGGCTCGCTCGATTGGGCGCGCTTCCAGGAAGGGCTGGTTGCCGCCACGCGGGTTTATTGCATGATCGGCCTGATCCTCGCCGGCGCGGCCTTTCTTACCCTGGCCATGGGTTTTCTCGGCCTGCCCCGCCACCTCGCCGAACTGATCGGTGGTTTGCATTTGCCACCCTTCCTGCTGATCGTAATGCTCACCGCGTTCTTCATGCTCCTCGGTTGCTTTCTCGATGGCATCTCCATGGTAGTGCTGACCATGGCGGTACTGCTCCCCACCGTCGAGCGCGCCGGCATCGACCTGATCTGGTTCGGCATCTTCATCGTATTGGTGGTGGAGGCGGCACAAATCACGCCGCCCGTCGGATTCAACCTTTTCGTCCTGCAATCGCTCACCAAGCGGGAAATCACCGAACTGGCGCGCCATGCCCTGCCACTATTCCTGCTGATGATCGCGGCGGTGCTCGGCCTGTACCTGATACCGGACCTGGCGCTGTGGTTGCCCACCCGGATGTGAGCCGATCCAAAAAGGAGTCCGAGATGAGAATCACGCTTTCGTTCTGTGCCATCAGCCTGTTCGCCGCCACGGCAAGCGCCGCACCGACCACTTGGAACCTCGCCACCGGGTACCGGGCTGAATCGTTTCATACCGAGAACCTGGCGCAATTCGCCCGCGAGGTCGATGCCAAAACCAAAGGTGGTCTCACCATCCAACTGCACCCCAACAATAGTCTGATCAAGCTCGGGGACATGCTCGTCGCGGTGGAACGCGGCAGAGTGCAAGCGGGCGAATCCATCCTTTCCGGCATCAGCAAGGAACTGCCGATTGCCGGAGTCGATTCCATCCCCTTTGTCGTTGACAACTACGCCGATGCCCAGCGCTTGTGGCGCCTGCAGCGCCCGGTCCTGGAACGCCAACTCGCCGCCCGCGGCCTGGTGCTGCTGTACGCCGTACCGTGGCCGCCGCAAGGCCTGTATTCAAGCCGGCCGATACGCGGCGCGGCGGATTTCAAGGGCACCCGCATGCGCACCTACAACGCGGCCACGGTGCGCATCGCCGAAATGTTGGGCGCCAGTCCGGTGGATGTGCCGATGCCGCAGGTGGGTGCGGCGTTCGCGCAGCGGCGCATCGACAACATGATCACCTCGGCGGTGACCGGAGTGGAGAACCAGGTCTGGAACCACCTTCACTACTACTATGAACTCAACGCCTGGTTTCCCAAGAACATGGTGTACGTCAATGCCGGGGCGTGGCAGCAATTGCGCCTGGACGAACGGGCCGCCGTGCAAAGCGCCGCCCAGGCCGCCGAAGCACGCGGCTGGAGCCGCAGCGAAGAACTTGCGCGCGAGGCCGCGGCCCGCTTGCGCGCGCAAGGAATGGTGGTGGACCGCGTCCCTGAAGACTTCGAGCGTCACTTGAAACGCCTGGGCGAGCGTTTCACGCGCGAATGGATCCACCAGGTGGGCCACCAGGCCAACGACGTCTTCATCCCCTATTTCACCGAGCCCCGGCTCACCGCCCGGGCACCATAAATCCGCCGAACCGCGATCTCGGCACGGCGCAGGCAAGGAACCTCCCTCATGCAGCAACATAGCGAAGCCCAGGATCGTTGGCAATTCTGGATCGACCGCGGCGGCACCTTCACCGACATCGTCGCCCGTGACCCCAAGGGCCGGCTGTTCACCCACAAGCTGCTCTCGGAGAACCCGGATTTCTACCGGGACGCGGCGGTCGCCGGCATTCGCCACTTCCTGAAACTCGGCCCGCGGGAGCCCATCACCACCGAGCGGGTGGAGTGTGTGAAGATGGGCACCACGGTCGCCACCAACGCGCTCCTGGAGCGCCAAGGGGAACCGACGCTGCTGGTGACCACACAAGGGTTTCGCGACGCACTGCGCATCGGCTACCAGGAGCGGCCAAAGCTTTTCGACCGGCACATCGTTCTGCCCGAACTCCTGTACGGGCGAGTGATCGAGGCGCGGGAACGAATCAGTGCCAGCGGCGAAGTGATTCTGCCGCTCGATCAGAACACCCTGGAGACCGACCTGGAACACGCCCGCACCGCCGGGTTCAAGAGTGTGGCCATCGTGTTCCTGCACGGCTATCGCCACAGCCGACACGAGGCGGTGGCGGGTGCGCTGGCGCTGCGCCTGGGCTATACCCAGATTTCGCTCTCGCACCAAGTCAGCCCGCTGATGAAACTGGTGAGCCGCGGCGACACCACGGTAGTGGACGCCTACCTCTCCCCCATCCTTCGGCGCTATGTCGAGCAGGTGGCCGGCGAAATGCCCGGCGTGCGGCTCTATTTCATGCAATCCTCCGGCGGTTTGACCGAAGCGCGCGCCTTCCAGGGGCGGGACGCCATTCTTTCGGGGCCCGCCGGCGGCATCGTCGGCATGGTGCGTACCGCCGAACTCGCCGCCCACGACGGCGACATCGCCCCGCGCTTGATCGGTTTCGACATGGGTGGCACTTCGACCGACGTGAGCCACTATGCCGGGGAATTCGAGCGCGCCTTCGAAACCGCCGTTGCCGGAGTGCGCATGCGCGTACCCACCATGGCCATCCACACCGTTGCCGCGGGCGGCGGCTCGGTCCTGAGCTTCCATGGCGCGCGCCTGCGGGTCGGACCGCAAAGCGCCGGTGCCAACCCTGGCCCGGCCTGCTATCGACGCGGCGGACCACTCACCGTCACCGACGCCAATGTCATGCTGGGCAAGATTCAGCCGGCCCTCTTTCCGCGCATTTTCGGGCCGCAGGGCGATGCTCCGCTCGACCGCGAACTGGTGCAAAGCCGCTTTGCCGCCCTGGCCGAAGAGATCGCCGCGGCCAGTGGGCATCGGCGCGCCCCGGAAGCGGTGGCCGAGGGCTTCATCGAAATCGCGGTGGGCGCCATGGCCAATGCGATCAAGCGCATTTCCGTGGCGCGCGGTTACGACGTAACCCGCTACACCCTCCAGTGCTTCGGCGGCGCGGGTGGACAACACGCCTGCCGCGTCGCCGACGCCCTGAACATTCGCCAGGTCTTCGTCCATCCCATGGCCGGGGTGCTTTCCGCCTATGGGATGGGCCTGGCCGACCAGTGTGTGCTGCGCGAAACCGCCATTGAACAAGCGCTGGACGAGAACAAGACGCAGTGCCTGAAGAGCATGGACGATGCCTTGCAAGAGCTGGCCGCGGCGGCCCGCGCCGACTTGACTCGACAAGGTGTGGTGCCCGCTCGGCTTCGGCTGGTGCGCCGCGCCCACCTTCGCTACGCCGGCACCGACACCGCTCTGGTAATTCCCGTCGAGGAACTGCCGGTCAACCCCGAGGCGCTCGCTCGCCGTTTCGAACAAGAGTACCAACAGCGCTACGCCTTTTTGATGACGGAACGCGCCCTGGTGGTCGAATCGGTTTCCGTGGAAGCCGTTGCCGGCGGCGACTCCCCCGAGGAACCTCGGCACGGGAACGCTTCGGCCCACCCGGCGGCCCTCAGCGCCCGGGTGCCGCTCTATAGTGCCGGCAGTTGGTGGGATGCGGCGCTCTTGCGCCGCGAAGCCTTGGCCCCCGGAGCCTGGCTCGACGGCCCGGCGATCATCGCCGAACCCAATGCCACCACCATCGTCGAGCCAGGCTGGCGCGCCCGGGTCACCGCCCGCGATCACCTGGTGCTCGACCGGATCGAGGTCCTGCACCGCGCCAAGGCTCTGGGCACCGAGGCCGACCCGGTGCGACTCGAAGTCTTCAACAATCTCTTCATGAATATCGCCGAGCAGATGGGCTTGCAGCTTCAGAACACCGCCTACTCGGTCAATATCAAGGAGCGCCTCGACTTCTCCTGTGCGCTGTTCGACCCCGCCGGCCAGCTCATCGCCAACGCGCCCCACGTGCCGGTGCATCTGGGCTCGATGAGTGAATCCATCCGCGCGGTGATCGCGGGCAACGCCGGCGCCATGCGCCCGGGCGAGGTCTTTGCGCTGAACGATCCCTACCACGGCGGCACGCATTTGCCGGACGTCACCGTGGTCACCCCGGTATGGGACGACCAGGGCGCGCGCATCCTCTTCTATGTCGCCTCGCGCGGACATCATGCCGACATCGGCGGGGTCACACCCGGTTCCATGCCGCCCTTCTCCACCCATATCGATGAGGAAGGCGTGCGGCTCGACAACGTCAAACTGGTCGAAGCCGGCCAATTTCGCGAGGCCGAAATCACCGCCCTGCTGCAGGGCGGCCCCCACCCGGCGCGCAATCCGGCGCAAAACCTGGCCGATCTCAAGGCGCAGATCGCCGCCAACGAAAAAGGCGCCCAGGAACTCCAGCGCATGGTCGCCGATTTCGGGCTCGAGGTGGTCGAGGCCTACATGCAGCACGTCCAGGACAACGCCGAGGAGTCGGTGCGCCGCGTCATCACCCGGCTCAAGGACGGTTCGTTCACGCTGCCGCTGGACAACGGCGCGCGGATCGAAGTCGCCATTCGGGTCGATGCCGCGCGCCGCGGCGCCACCATCGATTTCAGCGGCAGCTCGGCGCAGCTCGCCAACAACTTCAACGCGCCGCGCGCGGTCTGTGTGGCCGCCGTGCTCTATGTCTTCCGCACCCTGGTGGACGATGACATTCCGCTCAACGCTGGCTGTCTCAAGCCGCTGGAGTTGATCATTCCCGAAGGCTCGATGCTCAACCCACGTCCGCCGGCCGCGGTGGTCGCCGGCAACGTCGAGACCTCCACCTGCATCACCAACGCGCTCTATGGAGCACTCGGCGTGATGGCCGCGAGTCAATGCACCATGAACAACTTCACCTTCGGCAACGCCCGGCACCAGTACTATGAAACCATCAGCGGCGGCACTGGAGCCGGCGCCGGCTACCACGGCACATCGGTCGTGCAGGCGCAGATGACCAACTCGCGGCTCACCGATCCGGAGGTGCTGGAATTCCGCTACCCGGTGCGCCTGGAAAGCTACCAAATCCGCCGCGACTCCGGCGGTGCGGGGCGCTGGCACGGCGGCGAGGGGGGCCTGCGGCGCATCCGCTTCCTCGAACCCATGACCGCCAGCATCCTCTCCAACGGCCGCCGGCACGGAGCCTTCGGCATGGCCGGCGGCGCGCCCGGAGCAGTGGGCCGCAATCGCGTCGTCCGCGCCGACGGGCGGATCGAGGAGCTCGCCCACCTCGCCCAAGTGGAAATGGCTCCGGGGGACGTGTTCGAGATTGCCACACCAGGGGGCGGCGGCTACGGGGCGGCGTGATCTGCGCCGTTGGTGCAAAGGGAAGCGGCGCAAACTTGATGTCGCCTTGCCGGTTTTTCCGGCAACGCGAAGTGTGTACCATGCGCCATCCTTCTCGCGCCCCTCGCCTACCTCATGACTGCTTCCCTGCCGCGCTGCGGCGGCCAGATTCTGGTCGATGCCCTCAAAGGCCACGGCGTCGATCACGCCTTCTGCGTGCCCGGCGAAAGTTATCTCGCCGTGCTCGACGCCTTGCACGACGCGCAAGAGGCGATTCGCCTGATCGTCTGCCGCCACGAAGGGGGTGCTGCCAACATGGCCGAGGCCTACGGCAAACTCACCGGCAGACCCGGCATTTGCTTCGTGACCCGTGGCCCCGGCGCCACCAACGCCAGCATCGGCGTACACACGGCGTTCCAAGACTCCACACCAATGATTCTGTTCATTGGGCAAGTCGGCAGCGATTGCGTCGAGCGCGAGGCGTTTCAGGAGATCGACTACCGGCGGATGTTCGGGCCTATGGCCAAGTGGGTGGCGCAGATCGACCGCGCCGACCGCATCCCCGAATTGGTGAGCCAGGCCTTCCACCGTGCCACATCCGGCCGACCCGGGCCGGTGGTGCTGGCCTTGCCCGAAGACATGCTCGAAGCCACCGCCACGGTCGCCGATGCGCCGCGCTACCAGCCCGTGCCTGCCCACCCCGGCGCCGCCGACCTGGCCAGCTTGCGTCAACGCCTCGCCGCCGCGCAACGCCCGCTCGTGATCCTCGGCGGCAGCGGCTGGAACGCGGGCGCCTGCGCCGCACTGCGCCAATTCATCGAAGCCAACCACCTGCCCGTGGCCTGTGCCTTCCGCTTCCAGGACTTGTTCGACAATCGCCATCCGAACTACTGCGGGGATGTCGGCATCGGCATCAACCCACGGCTGGCGCAGCGCATCGCGGAGGCGGACCTCCTGCTGGTGATCGGCGCCCGCCTGGGTGAAATGACCACCAGCGGCTACACCCTGCTCGAAGTGCCCAGGCCGCGCCAGCAGCTCATCCACATCCACGCCGGTGCAGAAGAACTCGGGCGGGTTTATGCGGCCGACCTCATGATCAACGCCAGCATGGTGCCGATGGCCGCCGCCTTAGCGAATCTACCACCGGTGGACCCGGCGGCCTGGCGCGCAACTGTTGTTGCCGCGCGCGCCGATTATGAAGCCCGCCAAACGCGCGTCGCCGTCCCGGGCACACTCGATATGTGGGCGGTGATGCAAACGCTTTCGGCACGCCTGCCCGAAGACGCCATCCTCACCAACGGCGCGGGGAACTACGCCACCTGGCTGCATCGTTATTACCGCTACCCCGCTTTCCGCACCCAGCTCGCGCCCACCAGCGGCGCCATGGGCTACGGCGTGCCTGCCGCCATCGCCGCCAGAATCGTTCAGCCCCAGCGCACCGTAGTCTGTTTCGCGGGTGATGGCTGCTTTATGATGAACGGCCAGGAGCTCGCTACCGCCGTCCAATACAACGCCGCCGTGCTATTTCTGGTGATCAACAACGGCATGTACGGCACCATCCGCATGCATCAAGAGCGGCGCTACCCCGGGCGCGTCTGCGGCACCACCCTCACCAACCCGGATTTCGCCGCCTACGCGCGCGCCTTCGGTGCCTTGGGCGAAACCGTGAGCCGCACCGAAGATTTCGCACCCGCCTTGGAGCGCGCCCTCGCCGCCGGGCGACCGGCGCTCTTGGAACTTCAGCTCGATCCGCAGGCCATCACGCCCAACGCCTCGCTGGATGATTTGCGCGCGGCGGTGCCGGCGGGACGTTAGGCCGGCAGACCCTCTGCCAGCACGGCAATTTGCCTGTCGTTCATTCTGCTGATCGGTGAACCGGCGAGTGCCTTGAATTCCAGACAGCTTTACTGCAACACCAGCTCCACCCGCCGGTTCTTCGCGCGTCCCTCTTCGCTGGCATTGCTGGCCACAGGCGCCAGTGAGGCCACACCGTTGCCCATCAGGCGCCCGGCGGCCACGCCATAACTCTTGACCAAGGCCGCGGTTACGGCCTCCGCCCGCCGGCGAGATAAGGCGAGGTTGCTCTCGAACCCACCCACGCTGTCGGTGTGGCCCACCACATGCAGCTTGACATTCGCTTCCCCCTTGAGGAAGGCGGCAATCTGATCAAGCGAAGGCTTGGATTCGGGCTTGATCTCCGCCTTGCCGGTATCGAAGTAGATGCCGTAGATTGCCACCTTGCCCTGCGCGGTCAGCGACTTGCCGATTTCCGTGGCGCTCACCACCACCATGTTCTGCTGCATGGCCTTGGTCTCCAGCACATCGACCGCGATGTAGGCCCCCTGCCGTGACTTGTAGATGCGGTCCTCTTTGGGCCAGTCGATGGCGACCACGCGCACGGTCACGTGGTCTTTTTGAAAGGTGCCGGTGCGAATGGAATTGGCCTCGGCGGCATACATCACATATTCCGAGCGCACGTTCTTGACGAAGTCCTTTTTGCCACTGCTGAAGCTCGCCAGGAAGTTGGTCCACTTGCCCGCAGCCGGATCTTTGGTGGAGTCGTAGAGCGTCTGGAATCCGCCGGCCGTCAGCTCGTTGACGTAGTTGCGGTACAGCTCCAGGGCGCGCGTATCGCCCGGCGCTTCGTACCAAAAGCGCGTGAGCCTACCTTCGAGCTGCAAGGGCGGCTGCACATAGCGCCGCAGTCCGACGCCCAGGTCGAATTCTTTGAAGGTGGAGGTCTGGAACTCCACCGCGTCGAAGTTGCGCATCTCGTAGCCCACGATGCTGCTGCCCCCGAAGCGCTTGACGGCCGGGTGGTCCTTGGCACCGGCCATGTCCTGTGCCTGCGCCAGAGCGGCGCCCAGCATGCCTGCTAAACCCAACAGCACCAGCGCCGCATGGCGCGCCCATTGCATTGATGACATTGCGACTCCTCGTTGGATGCGTTGTTTCAGGTTCTTCACCGATGCCTCGGCCGTTTCATGCCCGACGGAAGACACCTTCGCGCCCTGGGTCACCCGGTTCGGTCGCGTGATGACCGTTACCCAAAAGGTGAATAGGGACCAAGCAATTTTGCTCATAGGGGTCTTCTCACGGCATGGAAGGATACGATGTCTGCGACCGCAAGGGTAGTGTGTAAGCTTGCACCGACCTGGTGGTTCAGGAGGCGGGTATTGAAGGACCCTCGTCGTCCAAGCAATGAATTTCCCGCGTGTCGTGGCGAATGGGGCATTGGGCCGAGTCCCTTGCCGCAGAGTCTGTTTGCGGCCGCAGGGGATGAAGGATTCAACGCAGGCTACGAAGGTAGCTCAAAAGGTCAGTGCGGTCTTTCTCGCTGCCCTCGAAGGGGGGCATGATGGAAATGCGTTGTCCGTTCTGCTCGACGAAGCAAGACCTGCAGGGCAGGACGATTTTCGAAGGCTCGCGCAGGGACTCTTCGAGATACGCCGGCGCGTGCAGGCCGCCGGCGTAGGTTAGATCCGGGCCGATGGTCAGCTGGGTCGGCTGGGTCGGATTGCCGGGATAGCTGTGGCAAGCGGCGCATCCCCTCTCCGACATGAGGCGCTTGCCCCGTGCAGCGTTGCCCGGCAGCATTGCCTTGCCAGTGGTCCCCGGACCGCCAAAGCGCAGTGTTTGCCACGCCGAGAGGCGCTTGACGCCACCACGCTCGCCGCCCTCGCCGTTCCAGAGTGCAAACGCTACCGGCCACGACTCCGGTGAAGGCTCCACCGCGCGGGACAGCACCACGCGCCAGAGGCCGTTCTTCCACTTGCCGCGGGCCAACACGCCAGCGTCGGACTGCTTGGTGAGCGTACCGAAGCCCTCGGCGGCCAGCAGCTCCGCCGTGCCATCGGCGCGCCAAAACCACAGCGTCACCGGCGCGCCGCGGTGGCCCATGCCGATGAAGGGCAACTCCGCTTGCGGGCGCTGCGGCCACTGCACCGCAGCGGCGTCGGCGAAGGCGCCGATGCGGCGCTGTTTGGCAGGTTTGCGGTCAGCCCATTCAAGATGCAGCGCCAGCGTGGTCGCGCCACGCTGGGCGCGCACCTTCACGCTGCTTTTGCCGGTCTTCGCCGCTGGCGGGACGCTGACCTGGGGATAAAGCGCCACGGCCACCGGCGCTTGTTTGAGCCAAGCCGGGCTGAACGGGTCAGCCGCAGGCTCGCCTTCGATTCGCAGCAATGGGATGTCGGCTGCGGCAGCCAGGAGCGAATAGAACAATGAAAAGAAAAGGGCGAACCGCAGATGACGCAGATTTGCGCAGATTAAAAGCGACCGCATCGGGATGTTTTTGGAATCGGTGGAACTCTGCGAAATCTGCGGAGGAGGGTTTTCAGGCAGACTCATGCCTTCCCCTTCGGTGAATCGAGCTTGAACATTTCCTCGTGCTTATAGGCGATGAGGAGGTCCATCAGCTCGGAGGTTTCGCCTCGCCGTTTCTTCTCGCGTTCAGTCTCCAGCACTTTCAGCACTTCCGGCACGCGCGGGCCGAACAGCTCGACGAGGAAGGCCTCCGGGATGCGCCGCTCGCCGGTGGGGCGCCCCTGCGTGTCGAGCTTGCTCGGCGAGAGCGGCGGGACGTAGTAGACGTTGGGCTGCGTGCCGAACTCGGCGAAGAGCGGCAACGCCACCTGCCATTTCGTCACCAGCTTGTGCACCGGCCCTGCATGGTCGTCGAGAAAGCTGACGAAACGGATGCGACCGGCACACTGCCGCGCACAGGCCGGCGCCAGACCCTGCTCGATGCGCGGATAGCAGAAGATACATTTCTCCGCGCGGCGGAAGAGCGGGTTGAAGTACACCTTCTTGTAGGGACAGGCGCCGACGCAATGTTGGTAGCCGCGGCAGCGCTCCTGGTCGACCAGCACGATGCCGTCCTCCTCGCGCTTGTAAATAGCGCCGCGCGGGCAGGCAGCCAGGCAGGCCGGGTTCGAGCAGTGGTTGCAGATGCGTGGCAGGTAGAAGAAGTGTGTGTTCGGATACTCGCCGGCGCCGGCGTCCTCGTCCCAGCCCGGGCCGAAGGTAGGCGGAGTCAGTGGCTGAAGATGCGGCGGCGCCCTGAAGGAAGCACTCTTGGGGTGCTCGGCATCGTTGGGCGCGCCCTGCGCCCCTTTTGCATTCAGCGCCTCCGCGTAGTTCAGATCGAAGGGCAGGCCGTAGTCGCGCGCAAGGTCGGGGATGCGCCCTTGCCTCACCTTACCCGTCGCGTCGAAGCCCCCGCCGAATTCGCGCCACTTGCGCGGATAGCCGCTGCCGGGATGGGTCTCGACGTTGTTCCAGTACATGTAGTCGCGGCCGTTGCGGTTGGTCCACTGGGTTTTGCAGGCCGAGGTGCAGGTCTGGCAGCCGATGCACTTGTTGAGGTCCATGACCATGGCGAGCTGGCGTTTCGACATAGGTAGCTCAGGCAGTCCGCAGATTGCGCAGACTTCCGCAGATCCCAAAAACCAGAAGAGGCTTTTCGCTGTGAATCTGCGTCCATCTGCGTAATCTGTGGTTCATGAATTTTCCTTCAAGCCTTGGCCACGTCCACGGAGGATTCATAGGCCAGCTGGTTGCCGTCCCACTCGGCGCCGAACTGCAGGTGGCCCCAACCGCCGGCCAGTTCCAGCGGTGAGACCAGGCCGGCCACCGGCTCGTCCATGCCGAGGCGCTTGATGAACTGTTGCGGTTCCCAGGCGTGGTCCATGATCAGCGTGCCGGGGCGCACGCCCGGCATCAGCTTGGCCATGGCGCGGAATTCGCCGATGTCGTTGAAGACGCGCACCGTGTCGCCGTCGCGAATGCCACGCGCCGCGGCATCACGCGGATTGAGGTTCACGTGCGGCACGCCGCGCTGCTGGCGCAACATGTATTTGTTCGTGCGCCAGGTGGAATGGATGCCCCAGCGCGTGTGCGGCGAATAGAACTTGAGCGGGAATTTCGCCGGGGCGAGCGGCTCGCGCGCCGTCGGCACGGCGCACTTGAGTTTCAGGAACACCTCCTGGTCGATGTAGAACTGCTGGCGGCCGGAGAGCGTTGGGTACGGTTTCTTGAGATAAAACTGCTCTTCGAAGGAGCGGTAGGGCTTGTCGTGGTAGAGCGGCGAGGTGAGGCCGGCGTTGCTGTTGAGCGTGAGGTAACCGTTACGCACCACGTCCTCGAACTTCCAGGGCTGGAAGGCCGGCACGTTCTCGATCAGCCACTTCACCACGTCCTTGTCCGTGGTCACGCGGCCAAGCATCGTGAACTCGTCGTGCAGGATGTCGAGATCGCGCGTGACCGGCACCTTCTTTCCTTGCCGCTCGACGGTGAATTCTGGATCGGCAATCGGGCCAAGGCCGCGACGCTTCGCCGTTTGCTGGATCTTCTCCGCCAGCAGGCGGCAGATCTCCCACTCGGACTTCGATTCGCCCACCGGCTTCAGACCCGGCGGCGGCATGGTGAGGTTGGCGTAGCGGTGGTAGCCGACCTCGCCGCGGATGTCCCAGGCCTCGTAGTGGCTGGTCGCGGGCAGTACATAGTCGGCGTACTCGGCCGAGGAATCCATGCGAAAGTTGACGTTGACGTAGAGCTCGGTGGCGTCCAGCACCGCTTTTCGGTAGTGTGCCGTGGATTTGTTGCGGCGGAAGATGTTCTCGGCGAACAAGAGGCGCACCTTCGGCTGGCCGTGGTAGGTCGTCCACTTCTTTTCGCGCGCGGTTTCGGCCAGCTCCACCAGTTCCTCAGGCGCCAGGCCGGCGCGGCGGGCGAACTCCGGCCCGTTGCCATAATGGCGGCGGAAGGTCTCCCACATGCGTCCGGCCATCCACTCGCCGTAGAAACCGGAGCCGAAGCGCGCCGGCTTCGGGTTGGATAGTGGGCCGATGCCGCCCAGGCTCCACTGATGCTCGGTGTCCACCACGTCGTGGCCGGTGAGCGCGCAAAAGAGCGCCTGGCCCCAGCAGGCCAAAATCCCCCAGGCGTACTTGTGCAGCGAGAAACCGATGGTGAGCCCCGGGTCGTGCGCCGCCGCGTATTCGCGCGCCAGACGCCGCACCACGTCGGGATGGATGCCGGTGTGGCGCTGCGTCGCCTCGGGCGAAAACTTCGCCGCTTCGGCGCGCAGCTTCTCGAACACGGTAGTGACGGGGATGGCCCCGCCGTCGGCGCCCTTCACCTCGTAGCGGCCGGAGAGCGCCGGCTTCAACGCCCCCAGGCGCAGCGTCTTGCGAAAGTGGCCGCGGGTGCCGGGCATGGCCTGGTGTTTGCCGCTCGCCTCGTCCCAGCAGTAGAAGACGTCGTCGCGCCCGCCCTTCCTGAGGTCGGACAGGCGCAGGAGCTGCCCATTGTCTTCCCTCACCAGGAAGGTGAGATCGGTCTGCTCGCGAATGAAGTCTTCCTTGTAGAGCTTCTCGGCGAGCACCACCTGCACCAGCGACATCGCCAGGAAGCTGTCGGTGCCGGGCTGAATCGGGATCCACAGGTCGGCGTGGATGGCGGTCGGGTTGTAGTCGGGCGAGATGACGACAATCTTGGCGCCGCGCCATTTCGCCTCCCACAGGTAGTGGGCATCGGGGATGCGCGTGGTGTTCGGGTTGAAGCTCCACAGGACGATATAGTCCATCTCGAACCAAGCGTCGAGCGAAGTGCCGACGTTGGGGATACCGTAGGCCAGGCTCGCTCCGGTGAACATGTCGCCCACCGCGCTGGAGGGATAGAGGCGTTGCGCGCCCAGCAGGGAGCCGAGACGCAGCGGCCCGGCGCGCTTGCCCTGCGAGACGATGCCGGTGCCGGCATAAATCATAACCGCGGCTGGCCCGTCCTTCATCAGCGTGTCGACCATCTTCTCCGCGATATCGCCCAGCGCCTCGTCCCAGGAGACGCGCTGCCATTTGCCCGAACCGCGCGCCCCGGCGCGCTTCAAGGGATAGTGCAAGCGGTCCTTCTCGTACATCGCCTGCGAGTGGATGGTGCCCTTGTTGCAGCCGCGCGGATTGGGGTCGGGAAGGTTCGGATTCAGCTGCGGGTATTCGGCAAGTTGCTCTTCGCGCGTCACCACACCGTCTTTCGCATACACGCGGAAGGCGCAATTGCCCTGGCAGTTGGAGCAATGAAAGGCCCAGCCCCGACTGTCGCCGCGCGTGTCCGCCAGCTCCTTGCGGTAGAAGTCCTCCCATTCGCGGTAGGGGTAGCTTGATAGCGGATTGCTGGGGTCCTGGATGCGCGCCAGCAATTCGTCGGGCAGCCCTGCCATGAGGCCGCAGGCTGCACCCGACTTGATGAAATCGCGCCGCGAGACCATCTATTTCTCCGCCTCGTCGAGCAGCAGCTCGATCACGCCGATCGCCTCTTTGCCGCTCCAGTCGTATTCGCCCAGCACGCGGTACGCGAGTTGGCCGTCAGCAGCGATCAGGTAGGAGGTCGGCACGCCCGGCACGCTGATATGTTGCGCCGCCTCGCGCGCGCGGTCGTGCCAGACGGGAAAAGTCAGTTCCATCGAGGCGGCGAAGCGGCGCACGTCCTCCAGCGGCGCCTCGTCCTGCGACACCGCCAGCACCACCAGCCCGCGTTCGCGATAGGCCCGGTGCAGGCGCTCCATCGCCGGCATCTCCTTGCGGCAGGGCGGGCACCAGGTGGCCCAGAAGTTGAGCAGCACCACCTTGCCGCGATAGGCCGAGAAACGCACCGGCTTACCCTGCATATCCTGCGCGGCGAAGTCGGTCGCCGTGCCTGAAAAAGGCTTCAGTGCGTTGGCGGCAAACGATGGTCCCGAAGCAATCACGACTGCAAGTAGAAGCAAAGCCATCCGCAGATGACACAGATTGACGCAGACCCATTGCAAAAAACACTTTGTTTTTGAGATCTGCGGAAATCTGCGAAATCTGCGGTTCAAATGCTCTTTCATTTTTCCAGCGGCAGGCGCGGATCGGCCGACCACTCCTCCCAGGAGCCGGGATACTCGACGACTTTGTCCCAGCCGATCAGCTTCATGGCGAAGGCGACATCGGTGGAGCGGCCCAAGCCCCCCTGGCAGTAGGTGACGACCTGGGTCTCGCGTTTGATGCCACGTGCCTTCAGCGCCGCCTCGATCTCGGCGGCGCCCTTGAAGGAAGCGGTGTCGGCGGAGAAATTCGTCCACTCGAGATGGATGGCCCCGGGGATGTGGCCGCCGCGCGCCGCGCCCGGCGGCTGCTCGCGGCCGATGTATTCGTTGAAGGAACGCGTGTCGGCAAAGACGACGCCCTTGGCGCCGAGATTTCGTCTCACCCAATCGCGCGTGACGATCTTCTCCGGCTGCGGCGACGGCACGAATTTCTTGCGCTCGATAACCGGCACCGCCTGCGTGACCGGTCGCCCCTCCTTCAGCCATTTGCGAAAGCCCCCGTTCAACACCCGCACCCGCTGGTGGCCGAAGAAGTCGAGCACGAACCAGACGCCGGTGGCCGGCGCACCTTCGCCGCCGTCGTAGACCACCACCAGCGTGCCGGCTTCGATGCCGGCCCCGCCAAAAATGCGCTCGGCCTCGAAGTTGCTGGTGGGCTGCCCGGTGCCGCGGCGCTCATCGATGCGGGAGAGCTCGAGATAGGGAATGTTCACCGCGCCGGGCAAGTGGGCGCGCCGGTAGGTGGCCCCGTCGCCAGCGTCCACCAGACGCAGGTGCTTCTGGTCAAGGATGCGCGCCAGCTCCTCGGTCTCGATCAGCAGCTCCGGCCGCGCATAACCCTGCGCCTGCGCCACCTGAACCACCAGCGCCACAGTCATTCCAGCAAGGAGGGCGATCCACTGCATCATCGTTTCAGCTCACCAGAAACACGAAGGGCCGTCCCGAGTGTTTCTGCCCCTTGAGGGGAGATCGTCGCGAAGCGGCGATTTCGGGGTGGACCATGCCACACGAAGGGCCGCCCCGAGTGTTTCTGCCCCTTGAGGGGAGATCGTCGCGAAGCGGCGATTTCGGGGTGGACCTTGCCACACGAAGGGCCGCCCCGAGTGTTTCTGCCCCTTGAGGGGAGATCGCCGCAAAGCGGCGATTGAGTTCCGGCATAACGCCCGTTGGCGCGGGCATTAGCCTCCTCTGAAACTGCGTTTTCGGGGGAGGGTGTTCTCTTGCCCCGAACCGGGGACGCGAACTCACAGTCAGCCCTTGAAAAACTCACGACTGCCCGGCGGCTTGACGATGTTGAGTTGGGCAATCGCGACACGACTTTCCCTTCCGGCCACGCTCACTTTTCCGTACAACTCGACTTCCAGGCCATAAGCTTCGTCCAGGCGCTCTTGCTTGATGCCGCTCGCGGCAAGGTCGATGTCATAGATCTTGCCCTGCATGCTGCGAAACACCATGGCGTCGGCCCACTTCAGCGGACACTCGCCGACGCGGCCGGCTTCGGCGCAAGGCCGCCCGAGGATAAACCCGGCCATGGGCGTCGCTTCATCAGCGGCTGCTACCGGCGCAATCGAGACTGCCGCCAGGAGCAGCAGGCCAAAGATTCGTCCCGCCATGTCTGCCTCCTCGACCAATGTTCAAACGAGTACTAGAATACTCTCCACCGATCCGGCAATCAACCGAAGGAGCTTCCCATGAACACCCTGCCGCGCGCGTTGCCGATGGCGCTGTTGGCCGCTACCGTTTTGCACTTGGGCAGTCTCCCCTTCCCGGCATGGGCGGGCACGCCCGGCGCCACTAAGCTGGGCGACCAGAAGGTTCTGACGCTGGTGGTGCGCGACCCGCCCTGGGTCCGCTGCAACAACAACATGCAGGTCGCCGCCGAACTCACCAATATCTACCTGCTGCCGGTGAAAATCGTGCCCCACGCCCTCGCCGGCCCCGGCGCCAAAGCGCCGGCGGTGTTCTACGGTGACGAACTGATCGCCGAAGACGGCGGCAAGGGCAACGGCATGGTGAGCTTCACCGAGCTGGCCGATATCCTCGAAGTCGAAGGTGTCGCCAAACACAAGCAGGAAGGGCGACTAATGGCCAAAGAGCCCAAGCCGGCGCACGAGGCCCTGAAGACGGCGATCAAAGATGTGAAATAGCCCCGTCACCCGCGCCACAGTAAGCAGGGCACTTCATCGCCGCGGCGCAGGCGAATACCAGCGCGTCTCCGCCGGCGGCGATGTCCGTCTTGGCGCATTTGTCTCGTGCCGGAAAATTGCTGTCAAACCACCATTGACGGATGTCAAGCCTGCTTTTACACTCTTTCGGTGATTGCGAGCTTCAGGCACCGGGGATTAGAGGCGCTGGCACGAGCGGGCAAATCCGCCAGAGTGCGACCCGATCTATGGGCGCGTGCGGTCCGACGACTGGATGCCATCGCCGCAGCCAAGACGCCAGAGGCCTTGCGGGTGCCGGGCTTCGATTTCCATCCGCTGAAGGGCGAACCGCAGCGTTATAGCGTGCATGTCAATGGCCCGTGGTGCATCACCTTCGGCTGGGAAGGCGATAACGCCATCGAAGTCGATCTAGAAAACTACCACTGAGGAACGAACCATGCGCAAGACACGCTGCCCGACCCATCCCGGCCAAATTTTGCGGGAGGACAGCCTCCCGGCTCTGAATATGTCGGTGGCCGCCTTCGCGCGGGCGCTTGGAGTGTCGAGGCAGATGGTGCATAGCATCCTCTCCGAGCGGTCGTCGGTGTCGCCGGAGATGGCGCTGCGCCTGGGCGCCTTCTTCGGCAACGGCCCGCAACTGTGGATCGACATGCAGATGCGCCATGACCTCTGGCGAGCGGAACGGCGAATGGCCGGCCAATTGCCCGCGCGCCACGAGAAACAGGCCGCGTAGAGACCGATCGGCACGAAACGGCGGTTGCCGCGGTGCCGCACCTGTAGCCTCGCGCATAAGGGGCCTGAAACAGTGGCCAGGGCCTTTCTCTTCGCTCCATTGGACTTCAAGCGCGCGCCGGCGCCGAAACCGCGGCCATGCCACAGGTGCGCTTCGAGAAAGCCGACATCGGCGATTTGCCCTCGGAAGATGCGGCGATGGATGTCGCCATCTCCAACGGGGTGATCAATCTCAGCCCCGAAAAACGGCAAGTGTTCAGAGAGCTTTTTCGGGTTATCCGCCCCGGTGGGCAAGTGCAGTTTGCCGATATCGTCATCGATGGCGAATTGTCCGAAGCCGCGCGCAACGACATCGAACTCTGGGTCGGCTGAATCGCGGGCGCTCTGCAGTCTGCAGGCTACCTCGCGTTGCTCGAAGAAGTTGGATTCACACGCTGCCGGGTGGTGGAGTATTTCGATTCCTTCGCCGGCACCAGCAAGGAAAAAACCGCGCGCAAATACGGCGTGCGCGGCGCCAATTTCTTGGCCATGAAACCCTGAACGAAGCCGCCCTCCTGCGCAGCGGGTAAGCGGCAGTATTCGTGTCCGCAGCGCGCAAGGGCGACTTCAGCGCTTGAGGTTCCGGTAGAAATTTTCGTGCGTCCCGACCAGCAGCAGCACGCGCGTGGCCGAATCGTATTCGTAAGCCAGTAGATACAACTGCTTGACACAGTCAAACTTGTAGATCAAGACGCCGGCCAGGTCGCCTTTCTTGGCCTCGCCCAGCGTCGGGTCGCGCACAATGTCGGCGACCGCCCGGTCGACCGCATCCTTCTGTTTGTTGTGCAGCTTCTTGTAGGCGCGCAGAAAGGCGCTGGTCTGAAGGACCGCGACCTTAGTCACGGAACTGGCCCGGCGCGAAGCCGGGCAGTTGCTTGCGGTCTTCCGCCCGCGCGATCAGCAGTTCCCGGACGAAGTCGATAGGCAGATCGGGATTGTCGAGCGCGGCCTTGCCAATCTTGGCCCAGAATTCGAGTTGGCCGGCGATGCTGCGGCACTCGCCCTTCGAGGCGGCCTTGGCCTGTTCGTACAGTTCGTCGTCGATGCGGACGGGCATGCTCACGGCGTTCTCCGGATTGCTACATTTGTGGCCTATCGTAGCAAAATGAAACCGTGACGGCAATCCTTCCCGCTCTTGCCTTCCCGCTCTTGCGGCGCCACCTCGGCAATGGCCCAAGGCGGGCGCGTCGACACGTCTATATCCACGAGACCTTCGCACAACAGCAAAAGCAGGGACAGGGCGATCAAACAACGACGACGCCCGAGGCGATCACCGGCCCAAGTATCGAGCACCACGGCGAGCACCGCGTCGGCGCGCCCGGCCGCGAGCACCGAGCCGATGGCCGCAGGGCACCAGCACCTGGCTGCGGTTAGCCGTGCAGATTGATAATCCGACAGGCTTGCGGCAGTATGCCGAGGCGAATGCATACCCCTGCCGGGGACGGTCGCATTTCACCTAAACCAAAAGCCTCCGAAAGTTTCAACATGATCACCGGCAACATCAAGAGCCAGATCGACCAGATCTGGAACGCCTTCTGGTCAGGCGGCATCTCCAACCCGCTGGAGGTGATCGAGCAGATCACCTACCTCCTGTTCCTGCGCCGGCTGAACGACCTGCACACGCTGGAGGAGAACAAGTCCGCCCGGTTCAAGCGGCCGATGGAACGCCGGGTCTTCCCCGAGGGCAACGACGGGATTGGCAGGGATGGGGGCCGCCCCTACGACGACCTGCGCTGGTCGCGCTTCAAGGACTTCGCCCCGGGTGACATGTACACCGTGGTCGGTGAGCACGTTTTCCCGTTCCTCAGGACGCTGGGCGGCGACGACTCCACCTACGCGCACCACATGAAGGACGCGCGCTTCACCATCCCCACACCGGCGCTGCTGGCCAAGGTGGTGGACCTGCTCGACGCCGTGCCGATGGAGGACCGCGACACCAAGGGCGACGTCTACGAGTACATGCTCGGCAAGATCGCCAGCGCCGGGCAGAATGGCCAGTTCCGCACGCCGCGCCACATCATACGTCTGATGGTCGAGCTGACCGCGCCGCAACCGACCGACGTCATCTGCGACCCGGCCTGCGGCACGGCGGGTTTCCTCGTCGCGGCGGGAGAATACCTGCGCGAGCGCCACCCGAACATCCTGCACGACGCGAAGCTGCGCGAGCACTTCCACCACCGCATGTTCCACGGCTTCGACTTCGACAACACCATGCTGCGCATCGGCAGCATGAACATGCTGCTGCACGGCGTGGAGAACCCCGACATCCGCTACCGCGACTCGCTGGCGCAGGACCACGCCGGCGAGGAGGAGAAGTACACGCTGGTGCTGGCCAATCCGCCCTTTGCCGGCAGCCTCGACTACGAAAACACCGCCAAGGATCTGCTGCAGATCGTCAAGACCAAGAAGACGGAGCTACTGTTCCTGGCCCTGTTCCTGCGCCTCTTGAAGCCCGGCGGCCGCGCCGCGGTGATCGTGCCCGACGGCGTGCTGTTCGGCTCCAGCACCGCGCACAAGGAACTGCGCCGCATGCTGGTCGAAGACCAGAAGCTCGACGCCGTCGTCAAGCTGCCCGGCGGCGTGTTCCGGCCCTACGCTGGCGTGTCCACCGCCATCCTGCTCTTCACCAAGACCAACTCCGGCGGCACCGACCAGGTCTGGTTCTACGACATCGGGGCCGACGGCTGGAGCCTCGACGACAAGCGCACGCCGCTGCTGCCGGACGAGAAGCTCGGGCCCGTGCCACGCACCGCGCTCGCTGCGGACGAGCACGCCAAGAACAACCTGCCCGACGTGCTGGCGCGCTGGGCCGGGCGCAACAGCGCCGAGCGCGAACGGCCGCGCACCGCGCAGAGCTTCTGCGTGCCCAAGGCCGACATCGCGGCGCAGGGCTACGACCTCTCGCTCAACCGCTACAAGGAAGTGGTGCACGAGGCAGTCGAGCACCGAGCGCCGAAGGAAATCCTCGCCGACCTCGCGAAGCTGGAGGAGGAGATTCATCGGGGAATCGAGAATTTGGAGGGCATGCTGAGGTGAACGGGTGGAAGACCATGCCGCTCGCCGATGCCTGCGAGAAGATCACGGACGGTACGCATCACTCTCCGCCCATTCAGTCTGCAGGTGTTCCGTACGTCACGGCGAAGCACATCAAGGAAGACGGGTGTGATTTCTTTTCGGATCCATGGTTCGTAAGTGAGGATGATCATCGCGCGATCTTCTCCCGCTGCGATCCGAGACCGGGTGACGTGCTTTACATCAAGGATGGTGCTACGACAGGTATCGCTGCAGTCAACCGATACGCTTTCGAGTTCAGCATGCTGTCGAGCGTGGCGTTGCTGCGCCCAAGGGCTGCGGTGCTAACGCCCGAATTCTTGTGCCATTGGCTCAACGCTCCACTTGTCAAACGCCGGATTCTCGACGGAATGGTAGGTGTCGCGATCCGTCGACTAACGCTGGAAAAAATCAAGGCAATTCGGGTCCCGTTGCCCCCGATCCCCGAGCAGCGGCGGATTGCGGAGATCCTGGACAAGGCGGACGCGCTGCGGGCCAAGCGCCGCGCGGCCCTCGCCCAGCTCGACACCCTCACCCAATCCATCTTCCTCGACATGTTCGGCGACCCCGCCACGAATCCGAAGGGCTGGCCGGTGCGGACGACTGGCGACCTTCTTGAATCAGCGTCCTACGGGACCAGCGAGAAGTCTGAAGCCACTGGAGAGTTCCCGGTCTTGCGGATGAACAATATCTCGCGCACCGGGGATACAGACCTCTCGGATTTGAAGTACATGAATTTGGACGAGGGCGAACGCGATCGCTATTTGGTGCGAACTGGAGACGTCCTTTTCAACCGCACGAACAGTCCAGAGTTGGTCGGCAAGACGGCCATCTTTCGCGAGGCGCGACCGATGGCCTACGCAGGCTATTTGATTCGCCTACGTGTGAACCGTGAGAACGACCCGGAGTATCTCGCCTGTTTCCTGAATACTGCTTATTCGAAGCGCGTGCTTCGCGGGATGTGCAAGAGCATAGTTGGCATGGCGAACATCAACGCGACGGAGGTGCAGGCAATCCGGATTCCGCAGCCGCCGGTCCGGGTTCAGAATGAGTTCGCTTGTCGAGTGGCTGGCGTCGAGAAACTGAAGTCCATGCATCGGAATTCGCTAGCCGAGTTCGACTCGCTCTTCGCCTCCCTCCAGCACCGCGCCTTCCGCGGCTTGCTGTAGCCATGCCAACAACTCACGAACAACTTCTGCACTGGCTGGCCGAACCAGAAGGCACTCGCCTGGAGTTCAAGGAAGCGAAGCAGAACTATCACTTCGAGAAACTGGTGGAGTACTGCGTGGCCCTGGCCAACGAAGGCGGCGGCAAGATCATCCTCGGCGTGACCGACCGGCGCCCGCGCCGAATCGTCGGCACGGCAGCGTTCGCTGAGCCGGGGCGCACCGAGGCCGGACTGCACGACCGGCTGTCGCATCG
Source organism: Betaproteobacteria bacterium (assembly GCA_016192065.1). Classification (GTDB taxonomy): domain Bacteria; phylum Pseudomonadota; class Gammaproteobacteria; order Burkholderiales; family Casimicrobiaceae; genus JACPUX01. The sequence goes on along the minus strand of JACPUX010000052.1, from coordinate 91,082 downwards.
CATTCCGGTGGAGGAGGTGCGAACCGCCGACGGACGGGTGCTGATCGTCCACGTGCCGCCGCGCCTTCCGGGCACCGCCTGGCAGATCGACGGGAAGTATCTCAAGCGCGCAGGCGACGAGCTGACCGGGCTGAGCGATGCGGAACTGAAGGCCATGTTCGCCGAGACGGGGCCCGACTTCTCGGCGGAGGTCTGTGCAGGCGCAGGCATCGGCGACCTGTCGCCGCAAGCGATCGCGGCGTTTCGGGGCCGGTGGGCCACCAAGACGCGCGACGAGCGCAAGACGCGATGGACCGACGAGCAGACGCTCGCCAACGCCGAGCTGCTGCTGGAGTGGCGCATCACCTACGCGGCACTGATCATGTTCGGCACGCGCGCGGCGCTGGGGCGCTGGCTGGCGCAGGCGGAGCTCGTGTTCGAGTACCGGTCCTCCGAGGCGTCGGGCCCTGCGGCAGATCGCGAGGAGTACCGGGAAGGGTTCTTCCTCTGGCACGACGCCATCTGGAACAAGATCAATCTGCGCAACGACCGGCAGAGCTATCAGGATGGGTTGTTCCGCGTCGAACTGCCCACCTTCGATGAGGTCTCGGTGCGCGAAGCGCTGCTTAACGCCGTGGCGCATCGGGACTATCGGCTCGGTGGTTCGGTGTTCGTTCGGCAGTATTCCCAGAGGCTCGAGGTGGTGAGCCCCGGCGGCCTACCAACGGGGATCACCCCGGCGAACATCCTCGACCAGCAGAACCCGCGCAATCGGCGGCTGGCCGAGGCGCTGGCGAAGTGCGGGCTGATCGAACGCTCCGGCCAGGGCATGAACCTGATGTTCGAAAGCGCGATCCGGCAGGGCAAGGCGTTGCCCAGCTTCGTGGGCACGTCGGCGCACGAGGTGCGGCTGACGCTGTATGGAACGGTCGGCAGCCCGGCATTCGTGCGTTTCATCGAGAGGCTGGGCGAGGAGAAGCTCAAGTCGTTCTCAACCTACGACTTCCTTGCGCTCGACTATCTCCGGCGCGAGCAAGCCGTGCCGGAGCATCTCAAGGCGTCTCTGCCGGGGTTGATTTCCGCCGGCGCGGTGGAGTCGATCGGGCGCGGACGGGGGACCCGGTACATCCTGGCGCGGGGGCTTTACGCCGCGTTGGGCGGCAAGGGAGCTTACACGCGGACGAAGGGGCTCGATCGAGAGACGAACAAGGCGCTGCTGCTCAAGCACATCCAGGACAATGCGACGAGCGGCGCGCAGATGGAGGAATTCCGGCAGGTGCTGCCGGCGCTGTCGCGAAGCCAGATTCAGGTGCTGCTTCGGGAGTTGCGCAAGGATCGGCTCGTACACAGCGTCGGGGCCACCCGAGCGGCGCGCTGGGTTCCCGGTGTCGACCCCGATTGCAACCTCAGGGAGGCATCGCGATGAAATTTGCAATCGACAGCGGGCGGGTGTCAGGTAAGCCCATGAATCATAATGGGTTACATAACCGCAAGATTGCAACTGACGCGAGACTGGTTGCAATCCAGAAGCAATGTGCCGGGCACCATAAGCCAGCCACACCGGGCATTGGCGCGTGCAAATGAGCCAGTTTGGCTTCCTGCAGCGGGAATGGTCGGCGGTTCACGATGCCGCCGTGCGTGCGGAGGCGACTGTGCATGCCGATCCACGTACGGCCTGCTTCTACGCCCGCCGTACGCTGGAACTGGCAATCACCTGGGCCTACAAGCACGATGCAGCACTCAAGCTGCCGTACCAGGACAACCTGTCGGCGTTGATCCACGACCCCAGTTTCAAAGAAACCGCAGGCGAGGCGGTGTTCAGCAAGGCGCGGGTCATCAACACGCTGGGCAACCGCGCGGTGCATGGGCATCGAGCAATCCCACTCGACGACGCGATGGTCGCGGTGCGCGAGCTGTTCCATGTGACTTACTGGCTCGCCCGCAGCTACGGTCGCGCGGCGCGACCGGCACCGGGCCTGACCTTCGACGCGGGCGCGTTGCCGAAGGCGACCCCGGTGCGCGGGCAGACTGCCGAGCAACTGCAACAGCTTGAAGCGGGTCTGCGCGAGCGCGACGAGAAGCTCGCCACCTTGCTGGCCGACAAGACCACGCTCGACGAGGAGCTCACGCGCCTGCGCGCCGAGGTGGCGGCGGCCAAGCAGGCCGCAGCAGCGCAGCCCGACACCCACGACTACTCCGAGGCCGATACCCGCGACTACTTCATCGACCTGCTGTTGAAAGAAGCTGGTTGGCCGCTCGACCAGCCACTGGACCGGGAGTTCGAAGTCGCCGGCATGCCCAACAAGCAGGGCAAGGGCTTCGTTGACTATGTGCTCTGGGGCGACAACGGCAAGCCACTGGGGCTCGTTGAAGCCAAACGAACCCGGCGCGACGCGCGCGTCGGCCAGCAGCAGGCGAGGCTGTACGCGGACTGCCTGGAGCACCAGTTCGGCCAGCGCCCGCTCATCTTCTACTCCAACGGCTACGAGCATTGGCTCTGGGACGACACGCGCTATCCGCCGCGCGCGGTGCAGGGCTTTTACACGAAGGCGGAGCTGGAACTTGCGATCCAACGACGCAGTACGCGCAAGCCGCTGGCTGCGGGCGAGATCAATCCTGCCATCGTCGAGCGCTACTACCAGACACGCGGCATCCGGCGCATCGCCGAGGCCTTCGAGCGCGACCACGACCGCAAGGCGCTGGTGGTGATGGCGACCGGCGCCGGCAAGACTCGCACGGTCATTGCGCTCGCTGATCTGCTGATGCGCTGCAATTGGGTCAAGCGCGTGCTGTTCCTTGCCGACCGCGTGGCGCTGGTGAATCAGGCAGTCAATGCCTTCAAGCACCACCTGCCCGACGCCTCGCCGGTGAACCTGGTCACCGAGAAGGACGCCGAGGGACGGGTTTTCGTCTCCACCTATCCGACCATGATGGGCCTCATCGACGAAACCCGCGAAGGCCAGCGGCGCTTCGGCGTGGGCCACTTCGATCTGGTGATCATCGACGAAGCACACCGCTCGGTGTTCCAGAAGTACCGCGCCATCTTCGACTACTTCGACTCGCTGCTGGTCGGGCTCACGGCCACGCCGAAGGACGAGGTGGACCGCAACACCTACAGCCTGTTCGACTTGGAGAACGGCGTGCCCACCGACGCCTACGGGCTCGACGAGGCGGTGCGCGACGGCTTTCTCGTACCACCGAAGGCCGTATCGGTGCCGCTGAAGTTCCAGCGCGAGGGAATCAAGTACGACGAGCTATCCGACGAGGACAAGGATCAGTGGGACGCGCTGGAGTGGGACGAAGAGGGCAGCGTGCCCGATCGCGTGGAGGCCGAGGCGGTCAATAAGTGGCTGTTCAACAAGGACACGGTGGACAAGGTGCTGGAGCACCTGATGACCCGGGGCCTGACGGTGGCTGGCGGCGACCGGCTCGGCAAGACCATCCTGTTCGCCAAGAACCAGCACCACGCCGAGTTCATCGCCGAGCGTTTCAACGCCAACTACCCGCACTACAAGGGCGAGTTCGCGCGCGTGATCACGTTCAAGACCGAGTACGCGCAGAGCCTGATCGACAACTTCTCGGCCAAGGACAAGGCGCCGCACATCGCCATCTCGGTGGACATGCTCGACACCGGTATCGACATTCCCGAAGTCGTGAATCTGGTGTTCTTCAAGCTGGTGCGCTCCAAGACCAAGTTCTGGCAGATGCTCGGCCGTGGCACGCGCCTGTGTGCGGGCCTGTTCGGACCGGGCAAGGACAAGCAGTTCTTCTGCGTCTTCGACTACTGCCAGAACCTGGAGTACTTCAGCCAGAACATCCCCGCCACCCAGGGCGCGCTGATCGAGTCACTGAGCAAGCGGCTGTTCAATGCACGCTTGGAGTTGATCGGCGAGCTGGACAGGAAGCTGACTGAATCTGACCGCAATTCGGCGCGCGAACAACTGGCGCCACCTCTTGTGCACCCTGAGTCAGATGACGAGGTGCGCACGCAAGTTGCGGCGTTGCTCCAGCAAGAAGTCGTCGCCATGAATCCAGCCAACTTCGTCGTGCGACCGCGGCGGCGCATGGTCGAAAAATACGCCAGGTTTGAGGCCTGGGCGGTCTTGTCGCCGGAGGCGCTGTCGGAGCTGTCGCACCAGGTTGCGGGCTTGCCCTCGGAGCTGGACCCAGAAAGCGAAGAAGCCAAGCGCTTCGACCTGCTGGTTTTACATCTCCAGCTTGCGATACTGCGGTCGGAGCCTGGTTTCGCCCGGCTGCGCGATCAGGTCAAGGAGCTTGCTGGTCTGTTGGAAGAAAAGTCGGCGATTCCGATGGTGCGCGGCCAGCTGACACTGATCCACGAGGTGCAGACCGACGAATGGTGGCAAGACGTAACTGTCCCGATGCTGGAGGGGATGCGCCGTCGGCTGCGTGATCTGATCAAGTTGATCGAAAAGCAGAAGCGCAAGCCTATCTACACGGACTTCGAAGACGAGATGGGTAGGGAGATTGCGGTCGAGCTGCCGGGCTTTGGCCACGGCACCGACTACGCCAAGTTCCGCGCCAAGGCGCAGGCCTTCCTGCGCGCTCACCAGGACCACGTTGCAGTCTATAAACTCCGCATGATGAAGGCATTGACGCCCGCCGATCTCGCGGAACTTCAGCGCATGTTGACCGAGAGCGGGGTTGGCGCTGCCGACGACATTGAGCACGCCGCCGAAGAGTCGCAAGGGCTAGGACTGTTTGTGCGGTCACTCGTTGGCCTTGACCGGCAAGCGGCGAAAGAAGCCTTGGCTGGGTTCCTCAACGGCAAGACTTGGAGCGCGAATCAGATCGAGTTCGTGAACCTGATCGTGAATCAGCTCACCGAGCACGGCGTGATGGAAGCGGCAATGCTCTACGAATCACCATTTACGGACCTCACACCACGCGGACCTGATGGACTTTTTAGTTCCGGGCAGGTGGATGAACTGGTGCAACTCCTGGCGGCTGTACGGGCAACGGCGATAGCGGCGTGAACCTCCCTGGGCAAAATGCGCGCTTTCACCGGCAGCGTGTCGATCAACCGCGTCTACAGCGACCTCCGGCAGGAGAGCGTCCTTGAGTAACTTCCCCACCCCCCCGCCGCCCGCACCCACTTTCGGCGCAGCCTTCCGCTACTGGCTCAAGCTCGGCTTCATCAGCTTCGGTGGCCCCGCGGGGCAGATCGCCATGATGCACCAGGAGTTGGTCGAACGACGGCGCTGGATTTCCGAGCGGCGCTTTCTGCATGCGCTCAACTACTGCATGTTGCTGCCCGGTCCCGAGGCCACGCAGCTCGCGGTGTACATCGGCTGGATGATGCACCGCACGCTGGGCGGCATCATCGCCGGCGTGTTGTTCGTGCTGCCCTCGCTCGTCCTGCTCATCCTGCTCACTTGGGTTTATCTGGCCGCGGGCCACCTGCCGCTGGTGGCCGGGGTTCTTTATGGCATCAAACCGGCGGTGACCGCCATCGTCATTTTCGCCGCCTGGCGCATCAGCTCCCGGGCGCTGAAAAACGGTCTGCTTTGGTCGATGGCCGCGGCCGCCTTCATCGCTATCTTCGCCTTCGAGGTCCCCTTCCCGGCCATCGTCCTTGGTGCCGCTTTCCTGGGTTATGTCGGCGGACAAGTGGCACCGCACAAGTTCCAAGGCGGGGGCAGCCACGGCCCGACCGATCAGCACTTCGGCCCCGCCCTCATCGACGACGATACGCCGCCCCCCGCCTGGGTGCGCTTCTCCTGGGCGCGACTGGTGGGCTATAGCGCTGTGGGTTTGGGGCTTTGGGGCGGTACTTTGGCACTGCTGACGGCACAAAGCAGTTGGAACGGCGTGTTGGCTCAAATGGGTTGGTTCTTCACCAAGGCCGCCTTACTCACTTTTGGCGGCGCCTACGCGGTGCTGCCCTATGTTTATCAAGGTGGTGTGGAGCACTACGGCTGGATCACCGGCACTCAGATGATCGACGGCCTCGCCCTGGGCGAAACTACGCCCGGGCCCCTGATCATGGTGGTGGCCTTCGTCGGTTTCGTGGGCGGCTGGACCAAGGCAATCTTCGGCCCCGAATCGCTGTTCCTCGCTGGCGCGGCAGGCGCGGCGGCGGCCACCTTCTTTACTTTCCTGCCCTCCTTTCTCTTCATTCTCATCGGCGGTCCGCTCGTGGAAGCCACCCACGGCGACATTAAATTCACCGCCCCGCTGACCGGCATTACCGCCGCCGTGGTCGGCGTCATCGTCAACCTCGCGGTATTTTTTGCCTGGCACGTCCTGTGGCCGCAAGCTACGCCCGCCCGCCCCTTCGCCGGAGACTTCGAGTGGTTTTCCGCGCTCATCGGCCTGGCGGCCGCCATCGCCTTGTTGCGCTACAAGATCGGCATCATGCCGGTGATCGGCGGCTGCGCGCTGCTCGGCCTGCTCAGCGCATTCATCCGCTAGGCCACGGCATGAAGGCCCTATTGCGCAGCCTGAGCTTCTTTGCTGGTTTGCTCTCGACTTCGCCGAGCCTTGCGGACACCTTCCCGGAGCCGCGTCCGCTATCACCGCACGCCTGGGCCTGGATCGGTCCCTATGGCGGCCCCACACGGGAGAACGGCGGCTTTCGCATGAATCTGGGCTTCATCGTGGGAACCCAAAGCGTCGCCATCATCGACAGCGGTTACTCTCCCGACATGGCCCAGGCGATGTTGCGCCATGTCCGCAAGCTGACGGCGGCGCCGATTCGTTATGTGATCAACACCAATTCCCAGCCCCATCGCTTCCTTGGCAATCGGGTGTTCGGCGCGGCCGGCGCGCAAATTCTCGCCAGCCGGGAGGCCGCGCAGCGCATGGCCAACGACGGTCGCGCCATGGCCGCCCAAGCGGCAAGCACCCTCGGCGTGACCAGCTTCGCGGCACCGGCGGCCCCGGACCGCTTGCTCGCCGCAGGCGAAACGGTCGAGCTCGATCTCGGCGGCGTGGTGCTGCGCGTGCGTCACCTCGGAACCGCCCACACCAAAGGTAGTCTCGTCGTGGAATCGCACCCCGATCGCGTCGTATTCGCCGGCGACATTCTCTACCGCGGACGTCTGCCCGCTCTCATTCCAGACGGCAGCGTGCGCGCCTGGCTGGCGGCTTACGAAGCCCTGCGCGCGAGTGACGCCGCGGTGTTCGTACCGGGCCACGGCGCACCCGGTCCCCTCGCCGACTTCGAACACCCGACGCGCGATTATTTGGCGCGGCTGGCAGCCCACATGGACGAAGCGGTGAAGAAGGGCATCGATCTCGAATCGGCGAAGGCTAGTTTTGATGCCGCGCCCTGGAAGACACTGGCCAATTTCGCCGACTTGAACGGCCGCAACGCCTATCAAGCCTTTTTGGAGAGTGAAGCCGAGAACTTCTGAAAGGAGCAATCATGAAGTGGATTACCCGGGAACGCCCGAAAATCGATCGCATCGCCTGTCCATGGCTGGTCGCGCGATTCATCGACGACAACCCGGAATTTCTTTACGTACCGGCCGGCGAAGTGTCGAAAATCGCCGCCGAAATCGGCGCAACGCCTTATGACGTGCCGGGCGTCGAGTTAGGCCACCAAGGCGATCGTTGCAGCTTCGATGCTTTCATCGCCCAATACGCCCTGCGAGATGCTGCTCTGGAGAAGTTGGCCCTCATCGTGCGTGCTGCCGATTGCGGTCAGCCGCAACTGGCCCAAGAAGCAGCCGGTCTGCTCGCCGTTTCAAAAGGACTCTCGCTCAACTTCAGCGACGACCACGAGATGCTGCGCCACGGCATGGTGCTCTACGACGCCCTGTACGCCTGGTGCGCGGATGCGCCCCTCAAACCAATGGGCCGCCTACTGGGTCGACGCTGATACGCTCTCGGGAACCACGACGCGCTTTGTCCCCTGCCGTGGAAGTCGCGCTTGATCGGTTTTTTGTACCGCGCCCGCAGGCAGGCGATCGCGCCTTCCCGCTTGAATCGCACGGATCTCGCAGCAAGCCCTACCTGCCCAGCTCAGCACGCTTCCTCCCGCCCCACGAAACGAAAATCAGCGAAGCCCGCGTGCGCTTCTTCGCCAGTATTGTCGGTGTCGCTCGCCAGGGCGATACCGGTCAGGCGCAGCGGAGCGTGCCCAAAGGCCTGTCGAAAGTCGTCCGCGACCTGCCGCCGCTCGCTCACCCAACGCCCGGCGTCGGCCGCACCGCTGCGCGTGACCCGCATGCGTGCGCGATCGGTATAGGTATTGGCCTGCCAGGTGCCCACGGGATGCCGGTTGTCCCAGATGTAGTTGATCGCCGCATCGGGCACTTGGTCGCCCCGTAGCGCACGCGCCACGCCCAGAGCCAGGCGGGTGCCCAGGCTCAGAGTATCGGGCGGCACGGCAAAACTGAGGTAGACGCGCGCGGCATAATCGTCGCCGGATTTTCTGGTCATGTCGGCCTTCTTCAAGGGTGCGTCGATGCGCCAGCGCCAGCAAAGGACAGGGGTCTTGACCAGATCGATGGTCAGCGGCCGCCCCAATAGCGCCATGCTGCCGAGGGCATGAGCTTCCACCGCGTTCACTCCGTCCCATTCACGCAGTCGGTAACGCGTTGCTGGAATATCCTGGTTCAGCTTCTCCAATTGCCAGGGTGCGGGAATCTCTCCGGCGGACGGGAACCGCCCAACCCAAACGGGTTCGGCCTGCACTCCGGCGGCGAGCGCCAAGACCAAGAGAATCCACCAGCGACCCGGTCTCGGCCACCCCGTCGCCCCCAACTGGCGGCCCAAGCTCAGGGGAAACCCACCGAACCAGCACCAACCGTTCCGAAGTGGCCCAAACGAGCCAAGGCGACAAGAACGACACAAGGCGCGGCACGAATTGGATTCGATGGTCGCAAACATGAGCAAAACTCCCAGCCGAAGACAGGATCGACCGGCATTAGACGGCGCGACCCCAAAAAACCTTACACCACGAACCCGGTGGTGGCCCGGCACGCGCAATCGGGCAGTGGACACCGCGCCGGGTGAACTGTAAGTTCTTGCGGTCTGGCCAGTCTAATGGTCCTACACCCGCCGCTTGCGATCGACGAAAGGGCGAAGCGTTCATGAACCCGATATTGAGCCGCTTGGGGAACCGCCTGGCCCGCTACCTCAGCCAGGCCGATCCGCGCTACCAGCCGCTGGCCACCAGCAATTACGAGGCGCTGGCGGCCACCATCCGGCCCGGCGACGTGCTGCTGGTCGAAGGCAACACGCGCTTCAGTAAAGCCATCAAGTACTTGAGCCAGTCCACCTGGTCACACGCCGCTTTGTACGTGGGTGATGTGCTGCCCGTCAAGGAGACGCGCCAGTGGCTGATCGAGGCCGACGTGGTCCAGGGGGTCCTGGCCGTGCCGCTGGAAAAATACGCGGCCCTGCATACTCGCATTTGCCGCCCCGTGGGCTTGCGCGATGAAGATCTGCGCCGCATCATCGACCACAGCCTGGCTCGCCTCGGTCAGCGTTATGATCTGAAGAACATCTTCGATCTGGTGCGCTACCTTCTGCCGCAGCCGCCGGTGCCGATGCGCTGGCGGCGCCGCATGCTGGCGCTGGGCAGCGGCGACCCCACCCGAGCGATCTGCTCGACCCTGATCGCCCAGGCCTTTCAGTCCGTACGCTACCCGATACTGCCGCAAATCACGCGACGCCCCGCGCCGCGCGAGGATTGCAACGAATGCTACGACGAAATCCTGCACATCCGGCATCACAGCTTGTTCGTGCCCCGCGATTTCGACATCTCGCCCTATTTTGAAATCGTCAAACCGACCTTGGCGGGAGGCTTTGATTATCGCAGTCTTCGTTGGAGCGAAGAGCAGGCGGCAACAGGTGTCGCATGAACACCCCTGCCCACTCGCGCCGGAGGCCTTCACCACGATCGAGGCTGCACCCCGGCCCGGCAAGGTGCGCGCTGCCGCACGTGCTGGAGCGGGCGTCGGGGGGTAAAGGCAACCTGGCCAGGGATGCCGGCCGATCTCGGCTTCGGCGGCGCCGGCTATCCGCTGAAGAAGCCGATTCCCACCAGAACTAGCAGCAGCAGGCCGATGCCAATCAGGGTCAGCCCGAGGATCACCGAGCCGATATGGAACGGGCGCGACGGTTGCTCGACCAGATACTTCTGCAGCTCGCCCGATTCCATCAAGCGCTGGAAGTGCGCCGGATGGTCGTGGCGGAACTCGTCGAACGATTGCGTGCCAGTGAACATCACCACGTCCGGCGGCGGCAGCTTGTCGGGGCGGAAGTGGTTGTTGAAGAAATGCACGGTGAACAGGAACACCGCCGCAAGGAAGGCTTCTTCGCCGTGCACTAGCGTGCCGACATTGAACACCCAGCCGGGCAGGTACTTCGCCGTGACGTGCGGGAAGGCCAGCATCAGACCGCTCCAGCCGATGATGTTCACACCCCAGAACACCGCCCAATAGTCGAATTTCTCGTAGTAGGCCCAGCGGTCGAATTGCGGCCGCGGCCCACGGCCTACGAACCACTTGAACATGCCCCAGCAGTCGCTGAAGTCCTTCCAGTTCGGAATCAGCGAATCCGGCCCGAACCAACGGAAGCTCCTGTCGCGCAAGAGCTTCTGCATCACGTAGATGAAGTGGATGACGAAGATGCCGATGAACAGGGCGGCGGCGACGCGGTGGACGAGGCCGAGCACTTTCGGTCCGCCGAGCATCTGGGCCACGGTCGGTGCCCAGGGACTGTGGGCGAACAAGGCGGTGGTGCCGGTCAACACCAGGGTCATGGTGACCAGGGCGAAGACCAGGTGGCCGATGCGCCAGCCCCAGTGGAAGCGCCGGAAGTGCTTGGCCGGATCGAGTCCGAGCGCGGCGACGTCGACAAACCGCGCGCGCTTGCCTTGCCGGCGGTCCTGCCATTCGCGGTAATACCACAGCCCGGAATGCGCCCAGAAGAAGGCGAAGACGAAGATCAGCAGCCCGATCATGAACTTCGAGGCGATCCACATCTGCGGATACTTCTCGAAGTCGTGGCTGTTGGCGTGCGGGCCGAACGTGACGAAGCCCGGCGTGGCGTCGCGCATGCCCGGCTTCTTGTCGCTGTGGCACTTGGTGCAGGTCTTCAGCAAGTTCTTCGGGTTGATCGTGGATTTCGGATGGTCGGCCGGCAGGATCTTGTGGCTCTCGTGGCAGTCGGCGCACTTGGCTGCATAGGCGTAGCCGAGGCCCCGCACCTGGCCGTGATAGGTGTCGGAAAAGGTCGTCAGCCGTTCCTTGTGGCAGTCGCCGCAGGCCTGGACGTTGGCGAGCTTGAAGGATTCGGAAGCGGTGCCGGCGATGCTGTGCGAGGTGTGGCAGTCGGTGCACACCGCGCCCTTGACGTTGCCCTTTTCGAGCACTTCCTCGCCGTGGACCGAGGCGGTATAGGCGTCGAGCTGGTCTTCATGGCATTTCGCGCCGCAGGTGTCCGGAATGCCCTTGTGCCAGACGGTGCGACGCGTCGTTCCCTTGGGCGGCACGTTGAATTCGTGGGAACTATGGCAATCCTCGCAGGTGGCCATCGGCCGCGAAGGATCGTCCTTGTCCGGCTTGGCGTGGAAGGAGTTCTTGTAGGCTTCGATGTTCTTGACCACCAGGCCCAGGCGCTCCTTTTCCTCGGTGAGCTTCTCCTTCTTGACGTTCTCCCAGAGCGCCTGGTGGCAGGAAACGCAATTGGCTGGCTTGGCGTCCTTCGCCTTGGCGTGGTTGACCTGGCTGTCGACGATCTCCGTATGACAGGCGACGCAGGGCATCTCGCCGTGAGTGCTCTTGGTGAACTTGCCGGTGTTGATGTGCGCCAGAGCGCGCTTTTCGCCGTCCTTGCCTGGCACTTCGATTTTCTTTTTGCCGCTCTCGTGGCATTCGAGGCAGCCGACGTTGTCGAGCTTGTCCGCGACGGCGAAAACTGATGACGGCGCAAGCCACGCCAGACAGGCGGCGCCGGCCAGAAACAGCGACAGGAGAGTTCCCCTATTCATGGTCCGGCGCCCCTTTCAGGTCAATGGGAGAGCATCCATCGAGCGACGTTGGTCTGCACCTTGGCGTCCTTGGTGTCGATGATCTTGTGGTCCTCTTCCTTGCCGTCGTCGAGCTTCACCTTTTGTCCGGCGGTCATGTGCTTGATGGCCTCCTTCTCGTCGAGTTTCTTCTCCTTGTACTTGGCGGCGATTTTCTTCAGCGAAGGGCCTTTCTTGGCCTTGGTCGCGTGGTGGCACTTGTGGCAGTCGTTGTCTTTGAAGACGTTTTCTGCCGCCTCAGCGTCCACCTGAGCGAGGGCAGGCATCGACAGATAGAGGCCGGCGAAGGCGACGAACGCGATCAGGAGGCTACGCTTGGCTTGTTGCGACATTTCAGGTTCTCCAATCGATGGACAGAAAGCGGCCCGGCCCCGGAACTACCGGGGCCGGACGGGATCAGGGCTGCTTCACCGCCACGATGTCGGCCTTGGCGCCGATGCCCAGCGTCTTGGTGTAAGACACGTAGTGGCCGCGCGTAGTGATGTTGTCGCTGTGCAGAGCGAAGCCGACGTTGTATACGCCGCCCGGTTTCAGGGCCTTGTCGTCGGGATTGGCCAAATTGAGGGGGCGCACGACGACAACCGTCCACAGGCTGTCCTTCCACATGCCGTAGCCTTTGTTGTCGGCGGCAGAACCGGAGGCGTCGGCCGGCTGCAGGACATAACGCGGCAGCATGTCGCCCGCCTTCCAGCCGGCGTTCGGATCGAAGGGCACGGCATTGGCGCCCTTGATCAGGAAGTTGTCCTTGGTGCGCACCTGATCGGCGCTGACCGCCTTGGTGCCGAACTTGGCGGCGTCGAACATGAAGTTGGGCTGCTTGGTGGTTGCGTTCAGGTTCGAGGCGAAGTGGTTCTTGCCGGCATCGAAATTGCGCCATTCCAGCACGTAACCGTCGTCGGTGCCACCGACCGGGTTGGTACGGTGGGCGCGCCACTGGATCAGGTCGGCGAAGCCGCCGGCCGCCTTGATCTTCGCGATCTCGTCGAGCGACTTGCCGGTCTTCCAGTCGGAGGGATCGCTGCGCGAGGCCGGCAAGTACTTGCGCACGTCGGACTTCTTGTAGGCCTGCATCGCCGCATTGGCCTTCACCTGATCGGTCGTGGCGGGATTCAGGTCGCGCTCGCCCTCGTGGCAGGTGAGCCAGCAGCCCTGCTCCTTGAACATCGGCACCTTGCCGTCGTCGAGCATGAGCGACATGCGCGCCTCGTAAATGGCCGGCTGCATGCCTTCCTGGACGGGCTTGTCCAGGCGCGGACCGCCATAGACCTTCCACTCCTTGCCGTCGAAGCGGTAGTAGGGGTACTCGATGTCGTTGCTGCCCTTCCACTGATAGCGCAGATAGACGTTCTTGTCGTCGAAGGCGGCCTGGACGGCCACGTCGACGTGGCCCGGCTTGCCGGGCGGGGCAATCGGCTCGAGAGGATGCTTGCCACTGAGGATCTTGGCGCCCTGGCGCTGCTCTTCCTTGGCGTCGTCGTGGCAGGAGACGCAGGAATCACCACGCGCCGTCTCGCTGGCCGCGCCCTTGTGCGCCGCCGGGTCGCGCAGCCATTCGTAGGACGATTTGCCCGGATAGAACAGCACCAGCTTGGTGGCTGGCACTTTGCTCCAGTCGATGCCACTCGTGTCGGTGCCCCGGGTGGGCCCGCCGGCGCAGGCGACGAGCCCGGCGGCGACGGCGGCGGCAACGGTGGCCGCCAGGATTTTCACTTTCAGATCGGAAAAGCTCGCAGTGCGTTGGCCCATTTTGATCACCTCGCGGGTAAGGTTGTCGTACGGATACCCGCTTCAATGCAATCCCTGTGCCACGACGATTCGCCCGCAATTCCTCCTTGCACTGCAACGAAACTGTCGTTGATTTGTGTCAGTTGTCGCTTTTTAGTGACAATCCCCAGCGCTTCACTTTGACGTAGAAATTCTGCCGCGGAATACCGCTAAGGCGCGCCGCCTCCGAGACATTTCCCCCCGTTCCGTCCAGCAGACGCTGTAGATAATCGCGCTCGAAGGCCGCGCGCGCCTCCTGGTAACTCAGGTTGGCTTCCGGCGCCCGCTGGTTCGCATCCTGCTCCCCACCCGGCTTCGGCAAGCCCGACGGGAACAGGTGAAGGCTATCGACCGGGCCACCGACATGAAGAGCTACGGCGCGCTCGACGCAGTGCTGCAACTGGCGCACATTGCCCTCCCAGCGACCGCTTTCCAGCTTCTCCATGGCGGCCGGCGTGAACGGACCGCAGGCCTTGCCGAACTTCTTGCTGTAGATGTCGAGGAAATGCGTCGCCAGCGCCACGATATCGCCCGCGCGTTCGCGCAGCGGCGGCATGACGATGGTCACCACGGCGATGCGGTAATAAAGGTCCTCGCGGAAGCGCCCATCCCGCACTTCGTTGAGCAGCGGCCGGTTGGTCGCGCAAATCAGTCGGAAGTCCGCCTTGCGGGGCTGCGTGCTGCCGATGCGCATGAAGCTGTGGTCCTGCAACACGCGCAGCAGGCTCGATTGCAACTTCGGACTCATGTCGGCGATTTCGTCGAGAAACAGGTTTCCGCCATCGGCCTTTTCGAAATAGCCGGCGTTGGCCTGGCTGGCGCCGGTAAAGGCGCCCCTCTCGTAGCCGAAAAGCAGGCTCTCCAGCAGACTCTCCGGCAGGCCGCCGCAATTCACTTCGAGGAATGGCTGATCCGCGCGCGGGCTGAGGGCATGGATCATCTTGGCGGCGAGGTCCTTGCCGGTGCCGCTCTCGCCTTCCAGCAACACGGTGGTGTCGAGGCCGGCGACCTGGCGGATTTGGCCGAGCACGCGCTCCATGGCGGCGGACTGACCGATGAAGGCATCCGACTCGGTGGTCAGCCGCGCGCGCAACCCATCGATCTCGCGGTAGGCGCGATCCAGTTCGAGCGCCTTGCCGATGACCGCTTCAATCGCTTCAAGGTCGTCGAACGGCTTGGTCTGATAATCGAAAATGCCCTCGCGCACCGCCGCGACGGCGTCGCGCACTTCGGCGAAGCCGGTCATCAGAATGCTCACGAGGTGGGGTCGCGTCGCGCGGAACTCGCGCAGCAGGTCGATGCCATTGGCGTCGGGCAAGCGCTGATCCATCAGCACCAGATTGTAGTCGTCGGCGGCGAACAGGCGCCGCGCCTCGGCGCCGTCGGTGGCGAGGCTCACGCTCGCCGACTTCGCCAGCAGGCGGTCGAGCAGGATGCGGGTGTGGCGGTCGTCGTCGACCACCAGGATCTTCTGCGACATGTTGGGTCGTTTCGGGCGCATCAGGCAGGGTCTGGCAACCACATTGCAAATCGCGTGCCATGCCCCGGCTCGCTCGCCACCGTGACCTGACCGTCGTGCAGCAGGGCCACGTGCAGCACCACCGGCAGTCCAAGGCCGGTGCCGTCGCTACGCGTGGTGAAGAAAGGCACGAAGACTTTTTCCATCACCTCCGGCGGCATGCCGCGGCCGTGGTCCTCGACCGCCAGCGTCCAGCCGGGTCGGTTGCGCTCCTTGTCGGTCTCGCGCGCCAGGCTGATGACGATGGCGCCCTCCCCTTCCCCCTCCGCCGTCGACTGGGCGGCGTTGACCAGCAGGTTGAACAGCGCGTGGCGCATCAGCACTGGATCGACCGTCAGCACCGCCGGCTCCTCTGGCAACTTGACCTCCACCGGCAAATGCCGGCGCTCGGCCTGGCGGAACAGCAGCACCGTGTCCTCGATCAGCTCGGCCATAGGCGTCGGCTTGCTCTCGAAGCAGGACACCTTGGAGAAGCCCAGCATGCGCTTGACGAAATCGCGGCAGTCCTCGCCGGCGCTACGGATCTCGCGCAGCAGTTCGCGCGTGCGCGCCGGATCGTCGGCCTCGCGTTCGGCCAATTGCGCCAGGTTGACCACGCCGACCAGCGGATTGTTGAGCTGGTGGGCGATGCCGCCGACCATGGTGCCGACGGCGGAGAGCTTTTCGAGCTGGAGGATGCGGCGATGTTCGCTGTCCAGGCGCAGCAACTGGTGTTCGAGGTCGTGCTGGCGCCGGTAATCGCGCTCGACGCGCTCGAGCGCGAGATAAAAGATGCCCAGAACGCCGGCGCCGGCCAGTAGGCTAATCAGGATCACTGCGCCGATCGACCACTGGAAGGTCGACTCCAACGCGGTGATGTCGCGCATCACCACCAGGTCACCGAGATGGCGGCCGCCGGCATCGGTGATCGGCACGCTGGCAAGGTGTATGGAGCGGCCCTGGTCGCGGATTTCGTCGGCAGCGCCGGCGAGCAGCCCCTGCAGCAGACCCTCGTCGAGCGCCGCCGGCAGTTGCTCCGCCGTCTGCGCCAGCACGGCATGATGGTCGAAGCGCGCCCAGTCGCCACGGCGATGCATCAGCTCCAGGCCACGTTGCCATTGCTCTGGCGTCAGGTAGTGCTTGTCCACCAGGACCAGCAGATCGATCCCCAGGGCATCGCGGATCTCGTCGAGCAGGTGCTCGATCTCCTCGCCGATCTCCAGGTAGCCGAGCAGTTCGCCGCCCTGCCGCCAGGGCGCCACCAGGCGCAGCGTCAGCGTGCCCATCGGCCCCAGCTCCAGGCCATGTGCCGGTTTCTGGTTTTCCCTGGCCTCCTGCAACGTCACGCGGCGAATCTCATCGCCGAACACCTCCGGGCTGTGAAAGCGGTAGAGGCTGACCAGGTCGGGGCGGATGAAATACAGGTGGGTGATCTTGTGCGCGGTGCTCAGACCGCGGAACAGCTCGCCGCCCTGCAGTGCCAGCGCGCCGCGGTCGCCGCGGCGGAAGGCCTCCTCCATCGCCTCGTCGACCATCATGGCGCGCAGCGTCGCCATCATCTTGTTGGTGTCCTTGTCGAGCTTCTGCGCAAAGAGCTTGACCACCCCCGCCGAGCGCTCGACCAGGTCACGGTCGCGGATGCGTTTCTCGATGCCGTAGATGGCCACCGCGAAGACGCACAGGATGAAGCTCAGCGTCAGCGCCAGCGGGCCGATGAAGCGGGCCTTGATGCGCTTTGGGGGGCGGGCCGGGGATGCGGAATTCATGCCCGGCAGTGTGCCCGAGTCGGTGGCGCTCGACAACGCGGCCCGCCTCGCCCGCGGTCGGCGGCAAACAGCACACACCCTTCTCGCACCGTGATGCCGGAAACGGAACGAATGCCGCGCAGGCTACAAAAACTCTCCGAGCAACTCCTGAAACCGGAACCCCGCTCCTCGATCAGAATCGCCAGCCGAGCCAGTACAACTCATAGAGCACTTTGCCCAAATGCCACCAACGCGAGGGCTGCCGCAAGTCGATCTGCGGCAGCGGCTCGGCGTAGAAATTGCCTTTGCCCAGGCCGGCGCGTCCGCCGCCGGTCTCGATGAAGCAGCTGCCTTCGCCCGCAAAGCGGCGCGGTGTCCCGTGGCCCGTCCAGGCGTGAACGAGATTGTCGGCCACCACTTCGGCCTGGTGGTGGGCGAACACGCCGGCTTTGGGCAGAGGGCGCCCCATGGCCAAAGGAATGGTGGTCACGTCGCCGAGGGCGAAAACGCCGGGAAATCGGGTTTCCAGGGTGTACCGGTCCACCGGCACCCAGCCCGAGTCATTGCACAAGCCGGCCTCGCGCACCACTGCGGGCGCGCGGTGCGGCGGCACGAAGAGCAGCAGGTCATATTCCGCCCCCAGGCCATTGGCGAACTCGATGTGTCGTCGGGTGGAGTGGACGGCTTTCACCTGCTGCGCGGGGTGATAGCGTATGCCCCGGCCCTCGATCATGCCGCGCACCGCCGCGCCCACCGCTGGCCCGGCCACGACCATGGGTTGCGGTTCGGCGGCGTAGAAGTCGATTTCGCAGCGCTCGCGCAGGCCTCGGCGCCGCAAGGCATCCTCGACCAGCAGCGCGGCCTCGTAGGGTGCGGCCGGGCATTTGTAGGCGGGCGCGGCGGTCAGCACCGCGAGCCTGCCGCCTGTGAACTGCGCCAGGGCATCGCGTGCCGCCGTGGCACCGTCGAGGGTATAGAGGTTATGCCCGGCGGCCGCCAGTCCGGGAACGAGCTCGGGCGCATATTCCGCGCCCAGGGCGAGCACCAAGGCATCGGCGCGCAGCAGTTCGCCCGCCACTTCCACCTCGCGTTCGCCGGGCACCAAACGCGCCACCTCGCCCATCCGGAAGTCCACCCCCCGTCCGGCCAGCCGAGAAAGCGGGCGCGAGATGTCCGCCGGGGCGCGTGCGCCAATCAGCAGCCACAGAAGGGAAGGCGGAAAGAAGTGCTCGGCACTGCGATCGATGGCGATGACCCGATCGCCATCAGGCAAGCGCCGCCGCAAACGCTGCGCTGCCACGAGTCCGCCAAGCCCGCAGCCCAGTACGATCGCCGTATGTGTCATGTCTTGCACCCCACTTCGCCGTCCAACGATGCACCTGGGTAGAGGCGCGCCGGACAAGTCCGCGGCTAGCCTTCCTCATATATTCGTTTGAATATTATCATTTCCGCCCTCATCAAGCGACCGGGACCCTTTTCAGGGTCCTGACCGTTGCGCCCAAAAGGCGGTCGATCGAGGCGGTTCAAAGCTTGTGCCGCAATGCAGCTAACTCGAAAGCGCTATTGTCACGCGATACGCTCGGGTGTATTTTTGCGGCTCGATATGCGTCACGCTCCCGCGATCTAGGGCGGGCGACAACAAGCTCCGGGTCACCGGCAAATCTTGGGGAGGTGGGGACTGAATCATGGACGCACGGATTTGGCGTTTGAGCCTGAGCCGCCAGTTTGCCGCGCTGGCGGCGCTGCTCATTCTGCTTGGCATCGCCGGTGCCTGGGCGGTGGACCGCGCGGTAGCGCGGCTCGAAGGCACGGCTGCGCAAGTCAACCTCGCCGGCAGCCTGCGCTGGCTCACTCGAGACACCCAGCTCGAACTGCGACGCCTGGTCCTGGGCCTCAGCCGCGACCCCGATGCCGCGCGACAGCGCCTCGATCAGCTCGCGGCCCATCTTCAGATGCTCGAAACCGGCGGCGGGGTAACCGGCTTGCAGGTGCCGGCCCTGAGCGCCGAACTGAGTCCCCAGTTGACCGAGATGAAGCGCCACGTCGCCGCATTCCAGGGGCTCGCGCGGGATTTGTTTGGAGCTGTCGACGCCCTACCCCAGCGTGAGACCGCGCTGGCCTCACTCCAGGTGGTGGCGAACGACACCTTCGCCGCCGCGGATGCACTCACCGGAGCGCTTTCCGCCATGGTCGAGGCTAGGCACAGGACTATCCGCCAGGTGTTGCTCGCGCTCGGTGCAGCACTTGCCGGCCTGCTCGCCGCGGCGATGTTCGCCCTTCGACGGCGCGTCGTCAGGCCCTTACATGCGCTTGCCCGCGCGACCCAGGTTTTTGCCAGCGGTCACCGGGATGAGCGGGTCGCGATCCGGGCGGGCGACGAGGTCGGTGACCTGGGCCAGAGCTTCAATCGCATGGCCGATGCGATCGCGCAGCAAATGCGCGAACTCGAGGCCTCCCATCTGGATCTGCGCAAGCTTTCCTCGGCGATCGAATACAGTCCCGCCAGCGTCATCATCACCGATGCCGAAGGCCGCATCGAATACGTCAATCCCCGCTTTACCGTGTTCACCGGTTATGCAAGCGACGAGGTCATGGGTCGCAAGACCTCGATGCTCCAGTCCGGCAACACCGAGCGCTCCGTGTACCAAGGACTCTGGCGAACGATTTCGTCGGGGGGGGCATGGCGCGGACGCCTGCTCAACCGGCGCAAGAGCGGTGATGTCTACTGGGAGGACACCTGGATCGCCCCCATTCGCAACGACGCCGGGCACATCACCCACTATGTCGCGGTCAAGGAAGATGTTACCGAACGCGTGCGCCTCGATGAAGAACGGGCGCGCCTGCAAGAGGAATTGGAAAGACGGGTGGAAAGCCGCACCCGCGAACTCTCCGCCACGGTAAGAGAACTCGAGACCTTCAGTTATTCGGTTTCGCACGACCTGCGTTCCCCGCTGCGCGCCATTCAAGGCTATACCAAGCTCATGGAGCCGATTTGCAGCGACTGTACCGAAGTCGATGCGTATACCTATTTGACGCGCATCCAGGCGGCCAGCGCGCGTATGGGCGAAATCATCGACGATCTTCTCGACCTCGCACGAATCTCGCGCAGCGAGTTGAAGTTGGCCGAGGTGAATCTCAGCGCGATGGCGAAGGCGATCATCGCCCAGCTCGCCCAGGCCGCGCCAGAGCGCGGGCTGGCAGCGTTTGTCGAAGAGGGCATCACCGTCACCGCCGATCCGGGCATGCTGCGCCTGGCGCTGGAAAACCTGCTGGGCAATGCCTGGAAGTTCACCGCCGGAAGGACACCCGCGCGCCTCAAGGTGACCGCGCAAAGTCGCCATGGAGAGACGGTCGTTGGTATCGCCGACAATGGCGTCGGTTTCGACATGAGTTATGCGGATAAGCTCTTCCAACCCTTCGAGCGCCTGCACCGCGCCGAAGAATTCGAAGGCACCGGCATTGGGTTGGCCACCGTTTCGCGCATCGTGCACTTGCATGGCGGCCGAGTATGGGCTGAAGGCCAGCCGGACCAGGGCGCGAGCTTTTTCTTCAGCCTGCCAGACCATCCGCCGGGCGTTACCCCTGAAAACCAGGCGCCGTAGCCGACGGCGACGCTTAAGTGGATTACTTCTCGAAGAACGCCCGCTGTTTGCGCGCCGCGCCCACGATATGCCCCGACCACCACAGCGCCAGAAAGCTCTGCAATTCCTGGCGGTCGAAGTTGGCGGTGGTGATGATTTCGTCGGCGAGGTAGGCGAACTCTTCGCGTTCGGCGCGGTAGTCTTCGATC
Organism: Betaproteobacteria bacterium; assembly: GCA_016192065.1. Lineage (GTDB taxonomy): Bacteria > Pseudomonadota > Gammaproteobacteria > Burkholderiales > Casimicrobiaceae > JACPUX01. Next base: position 70,299 of record JACPUX010000052.1, on the reverse strand, counting down.
TCGGGGTAGCCTCGCGACAGGAGTAAGGCTTCCTCGGCGGCGAAGTGTTCGCGGGCGAGCGCCATGAGTTGCTTGAAGACGGCGTCGAAGCGCGGCTCGTCACTGGTGTCCAGGCAATCGGCCAGGGTGTTGCAGGTATCGATGGCCGCTCGGTGCTGCGCGTCCATCGCCTGGTCAATGACGCTGAACTGCGGCTGCCATTGCAGACGGTTGGCCACAGTCAGAAGCCCAGCGATTCAACCACGGCGACGAGGTCGGCGAAGCTCGCGGCTTCGAGTTTTTTCGCCAGCGCGGCTTTGTCCAGCCCTTCGCAGTCGAATTCAGTAAGGCCGACTTCGAAAGGCAGTTCGCGAATTTCCAGCGGCGACATGAAGCCGATGTGGCAGATGTGGGCCAGGCACTGGCGTTCTGGCTCGGCGAGCTCCAGGCCATGGTCCCTCAGAATTTCGAGATAGCGCTCGGCCGTGCGGTTGAGCTTGCCGCTAAGCTCCATGGTGTTTTTCTGGCCCTCGGTGAGGATGGCCAGCGGCGGCCCGAAGAAAACCGGCGTTTTGCCGACCCGGCGAGTCTGCTCGTCACGCGTCAGCGCCGGAGGAACCCAGGTGGGGTCCCCCCGCTCCGGCTTGGGTGCTTGGGGGGTATCCGTCATCAGTGCGGAATCGGATGCACTTTTTCATGCTTGGCGTCCTTCATGCCCCTGGGCAACTGGGGCGAAGGCTCGGGCTGCAACTGGGCGAAGCCGCGGTTGCGCGCGCCGTCCTGCACGTTGTGCGGGTTGTGGCATTCGGTACACACGAACCAGCGCTTCTTGCCGCCGGTGGTGAAGTCGCCGATGCGCTTGCCGTGTATGCCGTCGCGCCAGTCACGCAATTTGTCGCCGTGGCACTTGCCACAGAGGAGCTGCGGTTGGTCGAAGCTGATCGGGTCACCGAAGTGGTCCACCAGCTTGTTGCGCTGGGTGGTGTGATGGCAATCCAGGCACCAGATGCGGCCGCGGCCATGCTGGAAGTCCTTGGAATCGGGGTACATCGCTTCCATGGTCGGGATGGGGATCGGCTTCTTGTCCTTGGGTAAGGTCGGCGGATTGGCCTTCGGCCCCACGCCGTTATGGCAGGCCGTGCCGCACATGGCCAGCAGGTTCAACTTCTCCGAACGCGGCCGGACTACGGCGTGGCCTTCGGGGAGGTTTTCCAACTGCGGCATCTTGCCCATGGGCACGGTACCTTCGTAAGGGTCGCCATACCACAAGGCCGCGCTGGTGGTCGGCGAGCACTTTACATTGGGCCAGCCGGGCTTGAGGTCGCGCTGGGTGATTTCGGTGGCACCCTTGCGGCCCTCGAAGCAGACCAGGGGTTCCTTTTCCTTGGCCGGTTCGGCGGCCGCCGCCGCGACCTTGGCGGGGTCCGTGGGCTGGTCAGCGGCGAACGCCGTGTAGAGCGCACTACCGCACAGAGCAAGGGCCACGGTGTAAATCGCAAGTTTTTTCATGATCATGATCTCACTTTGCCGCGGCGTACTTGATCTCGCCCTGCAGGATGCCGATGGCGCCCTTCAGGAGGATGGTCAGGATGAAAAAGCCGAAGGCCCAAATGCCCAGCGTCATCAGCACTTCGACCAAGCTCGGGTAGTACTCGGTCACCTCGCCGATGGGGGTGGGAATGAAGCCCGGCACGATCAGCCCCATGCCCTTTTCGATCCAGATGCCGGCGAAGGCCATGAGGCAGGGAATGGGCAAGAGCTGCATGTTGTTGCGAAAGTTGGGGATCAGGAACAGCACGAAGGCGCCGACCATCAGCACGATCGCCCCCCAGAACCAGGGCACGAGTTTAGTCAGCCCATGGAGCCCGAACATCAGGTAATAAAGGCCATTGGCGTGCTCGGTGCGGGCGTAGAGTTCGACCACCACTTCCGACATGGTGAGGAAGAGCGCGATGCCCAGGCACCAGGTGACGATGGTGGTCAAGAGGCCGATGGCGCTGTCTTCGACCCAGAACTTGGTGTTGTTGCGGATGATCAGGAAGGCCAGGATGATCAGACAGGGACCGGCCGCAAACGCCGTGGCGATGAAGCGTATGGGCATCATGCTGTGGAACCACATCGGACGCGCCGGCATGGTGGCGATGAGGAAGGCCGTGACAGTGTGGATGGACAGCGCCCAGACGATGGAGACATACACCAGCGGCATGAACCACTTCTTGTTAACCTCGCCGCCAGTGTACTTCACCCACAGGTAATAGAAGCCGCAAATGGCGTTGAGTATCAGGTAGCCGGTGAGCACCATCACGTCCCAACCCAGCATGGAGTGCGGGAAGTTGTAGATGCCGATGAGCGGAATCATGTGCCACAAGCGGTCCGGCCGGCCCATGTGGGCGAAGACGAACATCGTCACCATGATCACCGCGGAAATCGCCAGCATCTCGCCCAGCACCGTGACCTTGTGCATGCCTTCGTGGTGATAGACATAGGCCGGGAAAACGATGGTCACCGCCCCAGCGGCCACACCGACCAGGAAGACCAAGTTGGCGAAATAAAGCCCGTCGTGAATCTGGCTGGTCATGCCGGTGACGATCAAGCCTTCGGTGTTCTGCAGATAGAACACATAGAGCATGCCCAGGATGAAGAGGCCCAGAAAGCCCATCCAGGCGTAGAACTTGGGGCCGCCCTTCAAGACGTAGCGCGTATAGTCGGCAGCAAAGCTGAATACTTGTTGCACGGCTCGCTCCTCAATCGTAGAAGTAGAAGAATTTCGGGAAGGTGTTGAGCTCGGCCTTTAAGCGGAAGACGTTTTTCCGCTCCAGGATTTTGCTCACTTCGCTTTCCGGATCGAGCAGATTGCCGAATTTGCGCGCTCCCACTGGGCACACCTCGACGCAGGCCGGGTAGCGGTTGTGGCGGGTGCGCTGCAGGCACCAGTGGCACTTCTCGACCACCCCGCGCATGCGCGGACGGTTGCCCAGATAGTGCGTCACCGGATTCATCTCTTCCTTGGGCAGCACCGGGTTGGCAACGTTGAAGCGCCGCGCCCAGTAGGGGCAGGCGCCCATGCACATGCGGCAGCCGATGCACCAGTTGTAGTCGATCACCACCGGGCCGTCGGCCTCGCGGTAGGTGGTGCGCACCGGGCAGACCTTGACGCAGGGCGGTTTCTCGCACTGCATGCAGGCGATGGGCATGTAGGTGGCGTCTTTCTCCGGTACCGCCTCGGGCTGGTAGTGGTACTCGCCTTCGAGCACCTGGCCGGAGGGGGTGTAGGCATTACCGCCCACCTGGATGCCCAGGCCCTCGGGGTAGCCGTGATCCATCTTTTCTTTTTCGAACTTGCCGCGCTCCATGCGCAGTACCTGGATCCACTCGATCTTTTCCCCAGGCTTGGCGCCGCGCGACTGGTTGTTCTCAGCCACGCAGGCGTGTACGCAGCGGCGGCAACCGATGCATTTTCTGATGTTCAGGGCGTAGCCCATGAGCATGCCCGGCTGAGGGCCGGTGGTATCCACTTTGACCTCTTTGCCGTACTCCGCCGAGTAGCGCTTTTCCAGGCGCGCCCTGGACTCGTCCTTTTCCTTGTCCGTCATCAGACGGTAGTTCTTCTGGAAGTGCTCCGCCCACTCGATCGCCGCGTTGGCGTCATCGGACTGGGTCATCAACGCCGCCGTACCGATCAGGGAAGACAGGCTCAGCATGCCGCCGGTCTTCAGAAAGTCACGGCGCGTGGTCTTCGGAACCGCCGCCGCAGGGTTCGCGGATGCCGGTGGCGTCGGGCAGGTGCAGCTGGGCTCCTGGCCCGCAGAGGCCGAGGGAGTCTCGTTCGGGGTCACTGTGTGGTCCTCCATGAAGCGGGAACGCGCCGGCCCAAGCATGGCAGTTCCCAAAAAAACCGCGACGGAAAAGAAGCCGCGATGATACTTGGAAAGCCCCGCCTAACACTGTGATTTGGGTCAATTATATTGACATCCTTCAGTCGGCGCCGGGATTGCCGGTGGAGCATCCCAGTGCTTCTCGGCGCCGGGTTGGTGTCCCGCTCGTGCGCATGCAAAGCGCGCCCGCGTAGGAACGGATGGCCTGGGCGGCGCTTGCTTCCAAGGTTTGCCTCGCGCAAGCCGACCCGGGCGCAATGCATGGTCTGGCATGGCCCTTGGGCGCCGTCTTTCGATTCCGGATGGCGTGGTCCGCGCCAACATGGTGGCTTCAGCCACCGCAGTCAACATCGCGGCGGTACGTGAGCGTGCGCCCAATGGTCCAGCTCTACCGAAACAGGACTAAATCGGTCAGGTGTGGCGCGATCGGCTGTGTTGGGCGGTTGAGGCGCTCAGCGCTCGACCGGCAAAGCCTGCGCCGCCCACTCGGGAAAGCCCTCTTCCAGGCGCCGTGCCTGGAAGCCTTTTCGGCGCAGATGCTCCACCGCCTCGAAGGCGAGTAAGCAGTACGGTCCGCGGCAGTACGCGACGATTTCCTGCTCTTTGGGCAATTTCTTCAGAAAGCGTGGCAAGGAATCGAGCGGCACACTGATCGCTCCGGCGATGTGCCCGGCTTCATATTCGACCTCAGGCCGCACGTCGATCACCACCGCCTCGCCGCGGCGCGCACGCAACAAAAGCTCTTCGCGACGTACCGGCGCCAAGGCATCGCGGCTGGCGAAATTTTCCCGCACGATGCGTTCCACCTCGGCCAGTTGCCGCTCGGCGATGTGCCGCAGCGCCGATACCAGCGTCATCACTTCGGGGTCGGCCAAGCGGTAGAAAACCTGCAAACCTTCCTTGCGCGAGGTGGCGAGACCGCAATCTTTCAACAGCAAAAGATGGTGCGAGGCATTGGCCAGCGGCAGGCCGCAGGCTTTGGCCAAAGCATCGACGCTGCGCTCTCCTTGCGCCATGGCTTCCAGCAGCTCCAGGCGTAAAGCGTGCGCCACGCCTTTGCCGACGCGGGCAAGGTGTTCAAAGATTTGTTGTTTGGGGCCGTGGGAGGACATGGGTGAATGTTACCGAAAAAGCCCCCGCCTGTATTTGCGTCCGCGCCGCGAGCGGCCAAATCTGTGCCGCGGTCAGTGGGCGCTATTCGAATTATGCTCGGATGGCGCATCGAGCGCCAACGGTGTCATCTTCACCGCAAAACTTCGCGCCGGCCAGCCCGGCAAGGCAGGTTTCCGGCCGTCGTGACAAGGCGAACAGACCCGGTTCAACACTTCAGGCATTGTTCGGTCGGCAGCCCCTGGCGCAGCCACCCCGGCCCGGCGCTGCTCCCGGCCATCCCTTCCTTGACGTTGTAGACGCGGGTGAAGCCCTGCGCTTGGAGCAGGCGCTGCGCTTGGGTGGTGCGGTTGCCGGTGCGGCAAATGAGCGCGATCGGCGCGTTTTTGTCGCCCCCGACCATTTGCAAGATTTCGCGCAGCAAGACTTCTTGGCCGCGATAAAAATCGACCACTGCCGCACCGGGCGCGATGCCGGTCTGCTTCCACTCCTGCGGCGTGCGTATGTCGACGAGCTTCAGCTCGCCGGCTTTGGCTGCCGCAAAAGCCTGCGCTGCGGTCAGGTCGTTCTCGTCGCCAGCGGCGCTGGCGAAGTGACTGGTCAAACTCATGATGATCCCCATCGAAATTGCCCATAAAGATGCGCGTTTCACTTGCCTGTGCTCCTACTCGTTGATCGGCTTTTGGATGCGCTCAATCCTTTGCGGTTCCCTGCACCTTGCGCGCCCACGCAAATCGGGCTGGCCTTCAGGGCGAGGCCGTAAACTCGCGCGCCAGGCTTCGCGCAACCTGAGCACTGGCCAACACCAGGCCACGTGCCATGCTGGCATCGAGCATTTGGCCGCGCGTCATGGCACCAAAAGCATAAAGCCCACCCACCGGCGCAATTCTACCGTCGCGGCCGCGCCCGAGCACAGCGTGTGTTTGCCGGTCGATCGCCACACTGCGATAAACGCCTTCGGTGAGCACCAGCCATTCGCTGCGGCACAGCGCCCGAGCCAAGGGCGTTGGATTGCGCCGGTAATCCCCCTGCTGGCCACGCGCATCCACCACGAAGTCAAAATCCGCGCGCCGCGTGTCACCGCGCTCGTTGTGAGTCACCCCGCCCTGCAAGGACGGGGCTTCCTCGCCACAAGTTAGAGCGGGGCCTGCGGCCCCTGGTCTACGCTTCGTCTCGCTAACCCCGCCATCAATGGCGGGGCTTGCGCTCGACCCGTGGTCATGGGTGAGCTGCCAGCAGCCTTTATCCGTATCGCGTTCGAGCCGATAAGATTCACCCAATTTGATCACTTCCACCACGCCCGCTTCCAAAAGGGCAAGCAGCTTTTCGGCGTTGCGCGCCGGCTGCGTGGCCGCGTGCAAGAAAAAAAGCGTGGTGAACTCGCGATCGAAGCGATCGCGCTCGCCTTTTTCCAAGCAAAGATAGAGTCGGCTTGCCCAGGCCAAGAGAGGCGCGAGCACGGTTTGCCAAAGCACCTCGCCTTCGGCACCGTCTCCTTCACGGGCCTCGCGCAAAAAAGCCGATAGCTGTTGCAAGGGAGAAGCGCTGGGCGCCATCACCCGCGCCCAATCGAAAGCGCCGCCATAAGCGAGCCGCAGCTCGGCATCGAGCAGGCTCATCACCTCGCTGAGCCGCAGCGTACCGCGCTGCTTCGCACCAAGACCTGCCAGCGCCGCTTCGGTCAGGACCTGGTTGACGCGGTGGCCACGCCGGCCGCGCACCCGCGGCAACTGACCGCTGCGCGAGCACAGGCTGAGGCGTCGTGGATACGGCGGCGGCTGATATTCGAGCCGCCCATTGCTTGCTCGCCGAAAATCACCTTCGGCGCTGAGGGTCAAAGCCGTTTCGATCGCCGACAGACTACTGCCCAGCACCAGCACGCGCGCTCCGTTGGGAATACCCCGCGCCAGGGCTGACGCGGGCCAAACCGCGGGGAAATAATCGGCCGCACTGCGCTCGGGAAGCCAATGTCCGGTCGTCAACAGCACCCGGTTGGCGATGAATCCACAGTTTGTGTCTGCTTCGAGACGGCGCGCCGTGATTCGAAAACCGGAGTCGCCACGTTGCAAATCGAGGGCTTCGCAATGCGTTTGCACCTCGACCTCGACGCCCCGCTCACGCAAACGGGCAAGCGCCTCGGCGCATCGGGCCTGGAGATATTCGCCCATGACGGCGCGCGGAAAATGGGCGCAATCGTCAAGATCTTCGCCCATCGGTTCGAAATGAGGCGCCCATTCGGGGTGCTCGGCCAGGAGCTTCTCTCTATGCTCGGCGACCCAGCGCTGAAAATCTCCCGGCGCATCGGCGCATACCCCCATCTCGCCGGCGCACATGTTGGTGATGTGGAAAGGCAGCACGTAATCCGCATTGTGGGGCAGTCCCGGACCCAAACGGACCTGCCGATCGAGGACCAGAAGCCGCAGCCCGGTCGAGTTCCGACCGACTCGCGGTTCACCGATCTTGAGCGCCTCGGCCAGATGCCACAGAAAAGCAGTGCCCGACAAACCGGCACCGATCACCACAAGGTCATAAGTCAGGGCCATAAGCGTCGCCTCCGAGGCAAAAAACCGCTGCGTTGCTTAGTGCCCGTGCTCACGGCGCCAGCTCGCCAGCCCTTCGAGCGCATCAGGCAAGTGGCGCATCAGACGCACCGTTTCCGGGGCGCGTAAACGCTCCACGCCGGCGCCACCCGCCCACAGGTCGCAGGAGCCTTCGAGTCGAGCGCGCAGTTGTTTCAAGAGCGGCAGAACTTGCCGCGACGGAAAGGCCGCGGAAAACGACAAAGCAACGATGTCCACCCGTTGCGCTTTGGCCGCCAGGGCGATGTCCGCCAGCGGCGTTTGCGTGCCCAGAGAGATGCAGCGCGCGCCCTCCAAAGTGAGCAGGGCCTCGATCATCAGCAGGCCCAACACATGCTGTTCTTCCGGTACCGTAGTGAGCAAAACCCGCGGCTGCCCCTCGCCTTGAGGCAAAGCGCCGATCGCCTGGCGCAACAGCGCTTGCATTTGTTCGGTGTAGAGGTGTTCTTCGAAGACCTCGATTTCGCCACGCATCCAGGCCTCACCGACGGCGCGATTGAGCACACTCACGGTCTCCAGCACGAAATGCTGAAGGCCTTGGCGGTGCAAGGTCTGGCGCAGGGCGTTACTGACCGCGGGCAGATCGTGCTGACGAATTAGGGGCACGAGTGTGGCGGACACGCCGCCTTCTGCCGCTCCGACCTCGGGCACGGCCACTGGCGCACCGAGTTGCGCCAAATCGGCGTCGCTTGCCGTCAACAAGCGCCCAGGCCGCAGACCTTGACCCATGAGGCGCTTGACGAGGCGAAGCTTTTCCACCTGGTCCAGGGGATAGGCGCGCTCGCCGTACTGGTCGCGCTCCGGCCGCGGAAAACCGTAGCGGCGTTCCCAAACTCGCAGCGTGTCTTTGCCGAGTCCGGTTTCGCGTTCGACGGCGGCAATGTTCATCAAAGTTCTGTTCATCTTTGTCCTGGACAAATGCTTGACAACGGAAAACTTGAGGCTTATAGTAGGCTCACTTTTCAGTTTTGTCCAGGACATTATATGAAAACCCTCGCCTTCCTCGCAGTTGCCCTAGCACTCCCGACCAGCGCGGCGTTTGCTCGGGATGTAGCCACCTACCAAGACCTTCTGAGCATCGCCCGAGCCCGCGTCGCGACTCTGGATGGCCAGGCCAACGACGGGTATCGCGGCCCATTCGTCCTGGACAACAATACTTGGCAAACCTATTTGAACTGGCACCAGGAAGCGCGCCTGATTCAGCCGGCAGTGTGTAACGGGGATTGCGCCGCCAGACCCGCGCCCGCGCGCATCAGCCTAACCCATCCCTATTAATCTCGGAGACTCCCATGACCACCGCGACTTTGATCCCGCCTTCCCTCGCACCGCTGACGCCCGAGCGCAGCCGCTCCTCGCAGCGTATCGCGGTGGTGGGTTCGGGCATTTCCGGTCTGTCCGCCGCCTGGCTGCTTTCGCGCCGGCATCGCGTCACCCTGTTCGAAGCCGAACGGCGCTTGGGCGGCCACACCCACACGGTGGACGTGCGCGTCGACGGTCAGGTGTTTCCGGTGGACACCGGTTTTTTGGTTTTCAACCACCAGACCTATCCGCAACTCACCGCCCTCTTCGACCATCTGGGCGTGGAAACCGTAGCGAGCGAAATGTCTTTCGCGGTATCGCTGCGCGAGCCCGCACTCGAGTGGGCCGGGTCGAATCTCGCCACGGTCTTCGGGCAAAAGCGCAACCTCTTGCGGCCCGAGTTTTGGCGTATGTTGGCCGACATCGTTCGCTTCAATCGCGAGAGCATCGCCTGGCTTCAAGCGCACGGCGAAGAGGCGCAGACCCTCAGGCAGTTTCTGGAGCGGGGCCACTACAGCGCCGCCTTCGCCGACTGGTATTTGTTGCCCATGGCCGCAGCGATCTGGTCTTGCCCAGCGGCGCAAATGCTCGACTATCCCCTGGCGACTTTCGTGCGCTTTTGCAATAACCACGGCCTGTTGCAAATTCTTGACCGCCCGCAGTGGCGCACGGTGGCAGGCGGCGGCCGTGAATATGTGAATAAACTGGCTGGCGGCGTGCGCGACATTCGCCTCGCCACCCCGGTGCGCCAGATCCTTCGCACTGGCAGCGACATGCTGGTGGTGCACGACCAAGGCGTAGAAGAATTTGATCAAGTCGTGCTCGCCTGCCACAGCGATCAAGCACTCGCGCTTTTGGGCCGCGATGCGCGCCCCGCGGAGGCCGAAGCGCTGCGTGCCCTGCGCTACCAGAACAATCATGCCGTGCTGCACACCGACGCCCGGTTGCTGCCTCGCGACCCCACACTCTGGTCGGCCTGGAATTACCTCGCGCAGGGTGGCCGCAGCGATTCTCGTCCGGTCTCGGTCTCTTATTTGCTCAACCGCTTGCAGCCCCTGCCCACCGAAGAGCCGGTGGTAGTGACGCTCAATCCTCTGGAGCCGCCGGCAGCGGAAAACACCATCGCCCAGTTCGATTACGCCCACCCGATTTTCGACCGCGCCGCCATCGCCGCGCAGCGCCAAATCGCCGCGCTCTCGGGGCTAGATCGCGTCTGGTTCGCCGGGGCCTGGAATGGCTATGGCTTTCATGAAGATGGCCTCAAATCCGGCCTGGCAGTCGCCCAGGCCTTGGGTTGCCAGGCCCCCTGGCAAGAGCAAGTGACTCAGGAGCAGGTGGCGTGACCGCGCCCGCCGGGCCGCCCCAAGGGCGCGCAAGTCAACCATCGGAGCGGGCGCAGCCCGCGAACCGTGTTCACCCCCTTCCCCCGGAAGGGGGCCGGGGGGAAGGTACACCACTAAACACCCCGCGCATCGCCTTCGGCCAAGTCTTGCACCGCCGGCTGCAGCCGGTGCAGCATGCCTTTCGCTACCCGGTTTTCTTTCTGCTGCTGCCGCTGAGCCAACTCGAAACCGGGTCGAGTGGCATTTTCTCCATCAACCGGCGCAATCTCTTTTCTTTCTGGTATGCCGATCATGGCGCGCGCGACGGGTCTCACCCGCTGCCCTGGATTCGCGGCCTGCTCGCCCGCGAGGGCGTCGTTGCCACGGGCGAAGTCTGGCTGCAATGTTTTCCGCGCATGTTGGGTTACGTGTTTAATCCGGTGAGCTTCTGGTATTGCCATAGTGCCGAGGGCGAACTGGTCGCCGTCCTTGCCGAAGTCAACAACACCTTTGGGGAGCGGCACAACTATCTCCTGGCGCACCCCGATGGCCGGCCGATCACCGCCCAGGACCGCCTGAATGCGCGCAAAATTTTTCACGTCTCGCCTTTCATGCCGGTGCGCGGCAGCTATCACTTCGCGTTCCGCCACGCGCCCGAAGCTGGCGAACACTTGGCCCGCGTCGACTTCATCGAACCCGCCGAGAATCAACTGCACACCGCCATTTCCGGGCGCAGCCAACCGCTGACCCAAAGCGCGCTGTGGCGAGCCTTTCTCGCTTACCCCTGGATGACTCTGGGGGTAATGATCCGTATCCACTGGCAAGCGCTGCGCCTGTTGGCCAAGCGTGTCCCTTTCTTTCGTAAACCCGAACCCCCACTCGAGGAGACGACCCGATGAATGCCCAACCCTCTCTGGCTCTGCCCCTGCCCCAAGCCAAGCGCCTGCCGCGCGCCGCGCGCACCGTGCTGCGTTTGCTCGAACGCCTGGAGGGTGGTTCGCTGGAAGTCTCGCTGCCCGGCGAGCAAAACCAACATTACGGTGCTGGGCCCATTTCGGCGCATCTGGCGGTGCGTGATTGGAGCGTTTTCGACGCCGTGCTGGCACGTGGCGACATTGGCTTCGCGGAAAGTTATCTCGATGGCCAATGGGATACACCCGATCTCGCAGCCTTGCTCACTTTACTCAATGCCAACCGCGAAACCATAGCCCGCGCTTTGTACGGCAACCTGTTGAGCCTCCTGGGTGCGCGCCTCAAGCATCTGTTCAATGCCAACACCCGCGCCGGATCGAAGCGCAACATCCTGGCGCATTACGACTTGGGCAACGACTTCTACCGCCTGTGGCTCGACCCGTCGATGAGTTATTCGGCGGCTTTGTACGAACGAGATGCTGGACGCACGCTACAGTCGGCACAGGACGCAAAGAACCGGCGCATCCTCGAGGCCATCGCCCTCGCCCCCGGCCAAGAAGTGCTGGAAATCGGCTGCGGCTGGGGCGGCTTTGCCGAAATCGCCGCGCGCGAGGCCGGACTGAAAGTACACGGGGTCACGCTGTCTCCGGCGCAGTTGGCGTATGCCCGTGATCGTCTGCAGAACGCGGGGGTCGCTGCGTCCACCCGCTTGGAACTCAAAGACTACCGCGATCTCAATGGTCGCTATGAGGCCATCGTTTCCGTGGAGATGTTCGAAGCCGTGGGCGAGCGCTGGTGGCCGACTTGGTTCGGCACGGTAGCGAAGAACCTGGCGCCGCAGGGGCGCGCGCTGGTGCAAAGCATCACCCTGCGCGAGGACCTGTTTGCCCGTTATCGCCAAGGCACCGACTTCATCCAGCAGTGCATCTTCCCCGGCGGCATGTTGCCCACCGTCACCGGCTTCCGGCAACAGGCGCAAAACGCGGGCCTGGTGGTGCGTGAGGCGTTTCATTTCGGGGCGGACTACGCCCGTACCCTGGCGCAGTGGCGGCAGCATTTCGAAGCGGCCTGGCCGGCCATCGCCGCCCTGGGTTTCGACGAACGCTTCCGCCGCTTGTGGCGCTTTTATCTCGCCTATTGCGAAGCCGGTTTTGCCACCGGCTCCACGGACGTGGTGCAGTTTCACCTGGAGCACCAGCGATGAAATCGCTTCTTTTCGTCGCGGCACTTTTTGCGGCACCCGCCTGGGCGCTACCGCAAGCGCTGGCTCAGGAGCAAAGCTGGCAAGCGCGCGGCAGCGGTGAGTTGACCTGGTTCGGCTGGCGCGTCTATCGCGCCACTTTGTGGACCACGAACGCGTCGTCCGATCCGCCGCGCGCCCCGCTTGCCCTGAGTTTGGAGTACCGGCGCGAGATCAAGGGGGCGCGCATCGCCCGCACGAGTATCGAGGAAATGCGCCGCCTCGGCGCGCCCGACGAAGCCCTTGCCCGTTGGGGGGAGCGGCTGGTCACGCTGTTTCCCGATGTTTCCGCCGGCGACAAGCTCACCGGTGTTTATCTGCCCAGTGGCGCAACGCGATTCTATTTCCATGATCGAAGCCTTGGCGAAATCACTGACCCCGAGTTCGCGCCCTATTTCTTCGGCATTTGGTTGGACGAGCGCACTCGCGCGCCCGAAGTGCGCGAAGCGCTCATGCGAGGCAAGGCCCCGTGACCCCACCCCTGCCGGCGAAACACTGGCTCGCCTACGGCGCCTTGGGGCTGCCCCTGGCGATGGCGGCACTGCCGGTGTACGTGCACGTGCCGCGGCTCTACGCCGATGAGGTGGGTCTCAATTTGGCGCTTTTGGGCTTCATTTTGCTCGTCGCCCGTTTCGCCGACGCCGGGCTCGATCCGCTCTTGGGCTGGTGGAGCGATCGTCGGCGCGCTCGCCGCGGCATGATTCTGCTGGCCCTGCCTTTCCTCGCGCTGGGCATGCTCGCGCTGATGCACCCACCAGAGCGTTTCGCCGCGGCGTGGTTGGCCGGGGCCTTGGTGCTCACCTATTTTGGCTTCAGCCTCGCCACCGTCGCACTGCAAGCCTGGGGCGCGGAACTGGGTCGCAGCCCAGGAGAGCGCACTTTGCTCACCGCCAGTCGCGAAGGTTTCGGTCTGGTCGGTGTGGTGGCGGCGTCGGTTTTGCCCGGCTTGCTGGCGCTCGAACTAGGTCTCGGACTCGCGCGGCTATCTTGGCTTTTCGTCATCGTGCTGATGCTGCTGGCGGCGGTGACTCTCTTGGGCACGCCGCGATTTGAGGCGGCAAGCGGCGAGACCACGCACGCCGCGGCACCACCGCAAGCGGCCTTGCGCGACCCCAATTACCGCCGCCTGCTCTGGGTTTATGTCGCCAGCGGCATCGCTGCGGCGCTGCCCGCGACGCTGGTGCTTTTTTTCGTTGCCGATGTCTTGCGCGCGGAATCTTGGAGCGGCCTTTTCCTGGCCATCTACTTCGTCGCCGGCGCGCTGGGTTTGCCGATCTGGGTGCGCCTGGCACGGCGCATCGGCCGCGTGCGGGCCTGGATCATTGGCATGCTGCTTTCGGTGGTGGCCTTCGTTGGGGCGTTCGCGCTTGGGCCGGGCGATACCACCGCCTTCGCCGCCATCTGCCTGCTTTCGGGTTTTGCGCTGGGCGCTGACCTCGCGCTCCCAGCCGCGCTGCTTGCCGATCTCGCCCAACGTGAAAGCCGTAGCACCGACGCCGGAGGTTATTTCGGGTGGTGGGGCTTGGTCACCAAAATCAATCTCGCTTTGGCCGCGGGCATCGGTTTGCCGCTTTTGGCCGGGTTGGGCTACCAACCCGGCGAAGTCGGCGGCGAGGCGGCGCTGGCGGCGGTGTATTGCCTCATCCCGGTGCTGTTCAAACTCGTATCCGCGGCGCTCGCCTGGCGCTGGCGGCAATCTTTGGAGATGACCTTATGAAAACGGTATGGGTGTTCACTCTGGCGCTGGCGCTGTCCGCGTGTGCCGGGGTACCGGTGGAGAAGTACCGACAAGAGCAGCCGCAGCTCGACCTGGCACGCTACTTCGACGGAACCATCGACGGTTGGGGCATATTTCAGAACCGCTCGGGCGAGGTGATCAAGCGCTTTCATGTGGTCATCGAGGCGCGCTGGCAAGGCGATACCGGCACCCTGGACGAGAAGTTTCGTTGGTCCGACGGCAGCGAATCGCGCCGGGTTTGGACTATCGTGCGCGAGGCGCCGGGACGCTACCGCGGCAGCGCCGATGACGTGATCGGCACCGCGCTGGGTGAAGCGGCAGGCAATGCGCTGCGCTGGCGTTACGTGCTGGCGCTGCCGGTGGACGGCAAAACCTATCACGTCGACTTCGACGACTGGATGTTTCTGATGGATGAGCAGGTGATGCTCAACCGCTCGGTGATGTCCAAATGGGGCTTTCGCTTGGGCGAAGTCACTTTGTCTTTCCGCAAGCGATGAACACCCCGATGCGCGCTTGGCGCCATCAACGCGTCTGGCTTCTGGGTGCTTCGAGCGGCATTGGCGAAGCCTTGGCGCGCGCGCTGGTCGCCCAGGGAGCGCAGGTGGCGCTTTCGGCGCGGCGGGCCGAGCGCCTCGATGCGCTCGCCCAGGAATTGCCTAACACCCTTTCACTGCCCTGTGACGCGGCCGATCCGCAGAGTCTGGCATTGGCCGCGGAAAAGGTGCTCGCCACCTGGGGCGGCGTTGATCTGGCGGTTTATCTGGCCGGCGACTACCAGCCCATGCGCGCTTGGGACTATGATCACAGCGTGGCGGAGCGCCTCTTGGCCGTCAACCTCCTGGGGGCGATGGCTTTCGCGGCGGCGCTCACGCCCATCTTGCTGCGCCAGGGCCGCGGGCAGATCGCTTTCGTTTCCAGCGTCGCTGGGTATCGCGGTTTGCCCAAGGCCTTGGCTTACGGACCCAGCAAAGCGGCACTCAGCAATTTCGCCGAGGCGCTTTATCTCGACCTTGCGCCACGCGGCCTGGGGGTACGACTGATCAATCCGGGTTTCGTTGCCACGCCGCTCACCGCGAAAAATGACTTCGCCATGCCGGCCCTCATTTCGCCGGAACAAGCGGCCGAAGAAATTCTGCGCGGCCTGGCCGGCAGCGGCTTCGAAATCCACTTCCCCAAGCGCTTCACGCGCTGGTTGAAACTGCTGCGCCTACTGCCCTATCGGCTCTATTTTCCGCTGGTGCGCCGCTTTACCGGCGCTTGAGGATCGCTACCTGGCTCCCTCACCAAGACACAGCCATGCCGCCACTCGACGCCCTCATCGCCTTCTTCGAAAACCTCGGCCGCAACGACCTCAAACGCTTCGCCGACTTCTACGCCGAGGACGCCTATTTCAAAGACCCCTTCAACGAACGGCACGGCGTGGCTGCAATCACCCAGGTTTTTGCCCACATGTTCGAGAGCGTCGAAGCGCCGCGTTTTCGCATCACCGAGCGCTTTCCCGCCGAAGGTGGCGCGATGCTGCTGTGGACTTTTCATTTCCTAATGCGCGGGCGGCAGCAGACCATCACCGGTGCAAGCCACCTGCGCTTCGACGCATCGGGAAAAATCAATTTCCACCGTGACTACTGGGATGCTGCGGAAGAGCTGTATGAAAAGTTGCCGCTTCTGGGGGCTCTGTTGCGGGCACTGAAAAGGCGCTTGGGGGCCGCCGCCCCGTAACGGATGGGACAATCGGGCGCGCAGGACTCGACTCCTGGCCAGGCGCTTGAGCCCCCACCCTTGCACGCAGTCTACGCGACCTGCGCTTTCCTTCCGGGATGCGCTATGCTGTCGCTCGCCCACCCCTCAATCGCACACCAATTGAACGATACGTTAGCGCTTCGCTCTGACTCGGCATCTGGTTCAATCTCCATCAACCGCATCGACCTGGCGACGTCGAGTATTTCCGCCGGCCAGATCGAGTGGCAAGACGGTCGCATCACCGCCTGGCACGAAAGCGGCCCCGCAGATCCGGCATTGCCCTATCTCGCGCCCGGCCTCATCGATGCGCATGTGCATATCGAAAGCAGCCTCCTGCCGCCGAGCGAATTTGCGCGCTTGGCCGTGCGCCAAGGGACCATTGCCGCGATCTCCGATCCGCACGAAATCGCCAACGTGCTGGGCATGGAAGGCGTGCATTTCATGCTCGACGATGCGGCCGCTACGCCGTTTCACTTCCTTTTTGGCGCACCCAGTTGTGTGCCCGCCACACATTTCGAATCGGCGGGTGCCTCGCTCGGCGTTAGCGAGATCGAAGCGCTTCTCGCCACGCCCGGTATCGGCTACCTGTCCGAAGTGATGAACTTCCCCGGCGTGTTGGACGGGGAACCAGAGGTCCTGGCCAAGATCGCCGCGGCAAGAAGCCTCCGGCGACCCGTCGATGGTCACGCGCCTGGGCTCACGGGGGAGGCGGCAAGACGCTACGCCGCGGCCGGCATCACCACCGACCACGAGTGCGTGAGCCTCGCCGAAGCGCAAGACAAGCTCGCGGCGGGCATGAAGATTTTGCTGCGCGAGGGCTCGGCCGCGAGAGACTTCGAAGCGCTGCATCCCTTGCTCACCAGCCACCCCGGCCAGGTGATGTTTTGCACCGACGATTGCCACCCTGATGATCTGGCGCTGGGCCACATCAACCGGATGGTGGCCCGAGCCGTCGCGCAAGGACACGACATCTTTTCGGTACTACGCGCGGCCAGCCAGACGCCACAAGAACACTATGGCTGGAACTTGGGACTGCTGGCCCCAGGAGACGCCATGAACGCCGTGCTTTTTGCCGATCTACATCATTTTGAAGTGCTGGCCACCTGGCTGGACGGTCAGCTCGTCGCCGAACGCGGGCGGTGCTTGTTACCCCGCCGGCCAGCGCATTCGATCAACCGCTTTGCCGCGCGCCCGATCCTCCCCAGCGAGCTGCGCATCGACGCGCCGGTGGGTGCAGACGTCGCCGAATGCCAGGTGATCGAAGCCGCCGACGGAGAACTCATCACCCGGCGGATTTTGTTGCATTTTCCTTGCGTCGCGGGCTTCGTGCCACCCCGCCCCAGCGAGGACGTGTTGTTGCTCGCGGTGGCCAATCGCTATGAAGCCTGTGCGCCCGCGGTGGCTTTGATCCGGGGCTTTGGCCTGAAAGACGGGGCGCTGGCATCGAGCGTCGCGCACGATTCACACAACGTCATCGGCGTGGGCTGCGATGCCGACGCCCTTGCTCGGGCCATGAACGCGGTGATCGAGTCCCGCGGCGGCCTGGCGGTCGTGAGCGGCCAGAACCTGGAGCGGCTGCCCTTGCCTTTTGCCGGCCTGATGAGCGACCAACCCGGTGAAATCGTCGCCGATCGCTACGCGCTGATGACGCATCTCGCCCGAGACCGCTTGGGTTCGCCGCTGCGCGCCCCCTTCATGACGCTGTCTTTCATGGCGCTTTTGGTCATTCCGGAACTGAAGCTGAGCGATCAGGGACTCTTCGACGGCAAGCGCTTCGCCTTCACTCGAGTCGCCATCGATAATTCGTTACCCCCAACCCCGCAGCCAGAGTAATTGCCGTTTGACCGGCAGGGTACGCAGCAACATAATTGTGCGCGCAAGAACAAAACACGCGAAGGGGTTTTGACCATGGCCTATCACCGGCGAATCATCACCAAGGGCGACATCCTGCGCAGCAATATCTTCTCCGTGCTGGTGATCCTCTTCCTCGCCAGCGCCTTCGGCGGTTGGGTCTACATCAACCGCATGTGGACCGAGCAAGCGCAAGTGGCGACGGCCAGGACGATCGCGACCGCGACCACGCCCCAAGGCCCTGGCGCCGTCATCGAATGGCAGGCGGGAGAGAAGACCTATCAGCGCGTCGCCTTCGGCGCGCCGACGACGGTTGGAGATACGACCGAAGTGCATTTTCTGGCCGAGGCGCCCGAGCGCGCGCTGACCGCAACCGAGTGGCAGGACGAGCCGGCGCGCTTACTTGCGCTGCCTATGCTCGCGGTGTTCGTTTTGATCTGCCTCTTCAAACTCTGGATGATCTATTGGGGACCGCGCCGCGCGGATGATCGCAAGGTCGTCGCCGAAGTGCTCGAACGCGACTGAAAGGTTTTCTACAGCCGAGCGCCGGCGCAATCCGATCGCCGCCCAAACCCTTGGAACTCTGGTCTGATCGGCCGAGGCGGGCAGCGCGGCGGCCGGATCGCAGACTCCGAACAAGGCTCAGTAGCGGTAGATGTTGGGCCCTTCGATGCGCACCCGATCGCCCGGGCGAAGGTCCGCATTCGGCGGCTGGGGCACGGTGCGGTAAGCGCCGTTTTCCATGCGCACCACCACCCGCAGATACTCCCGACCGCCCCGGTTGGAGCGCTCGACTTCGTTGCCGATGGCAGCACCACCCAAGGCTCCCGCGACCGTGGCCACATCGTTGCCGCGTCCGCCGCCGAATTGGTGCCCGATCACACCGCCGATGATCGCGCCCAAAATCGCGCCCGAGCCATCAGTGTGTCCGTGCGAAGCGACCATCTGCACGGATTCCACCGTGCCGAAACCGGCAGGTGGCGGGTAGTGCGCGGCTGGCCGATCGTAATACCCGGGCGGCGGGCCATGATAATGCGGGCCGGCGCAGGCGGTAAGGCCCAATACACCGACGACGAGCAAAACTTTTCTCAGCATGATTGCAATCTCCTGAAAATCGCGCGCTTACGCGCCGCGTTCCTCCGTAACGCCGAAAGGCCCCCGCCGGTTGATCAGCATTTGTAACGACAAGTTCCCACCAAGAAATATAGGTTACCAGGACCGACCGTCGAGTTCACCGCATACCTTCGAACCTATGACCACGGGTCGAGCGCAAGCCCCGCCATTTATGGCGGGGTCAGCGAGACGAAACGTGAACCAGGGGCCGTAGGCCCCGCTCAAGCTCGTGGCGATGAAGCCCCGCCCTTCGAGGGCGGGGTGAATCACAAACGCATGGCCATGCTAGCACTCTTGGTCTAGGCTTGCGAGCCCGCGGAGTAGCACCAGCTTTCGGTTATCATTGGGCCATGTTCACCACACCGCGCCATCACCACCCCCACACCGCCGATCACCGCCGTAGCACCGATGTCGCAGACCGCGAAGGCCAAGCGCTCGCCATCGCTCAGGCCATGCTCGACGGCTTCAATCGCCACTACCGCCTGTTTCGCAGTTGCAGCCAGGTGGCGCGGCGCTATTTCGAAACCGGCGATTGGCTCGCCATTCAGCACGCCTCGCGGGATCGCATCGACTTCTACGACACGCGCGTGGCCGAATGCGTCGAGCGCCTGGAGCGAGAGTTCGGCGCTACCGCGGCCGATGACGCTTTGTGGGAGCGGGTCAAGCTGCACTACATCGGCTTATTGATCGATCATCGCCAACCCGAATGCGCCGAGGTTTTTTTCAACTCCGTGAGCTGCAAGATTTTGCATCGGGTGTATTTTCACAATCGCTTCATTTTCGTTCGGCCGACCATTTCCACCGAACACATCGATCTCGATTCGCCGGCTTATCGCTCGTATTACCCGGGCTACCAAGGCGTGCGCCGGGCCCTGATCGACGCCGTGCTGGACCTCGATCTGAAGACTCCCTATGCGGATTTCCGGGGCGATCTGCGCGCCTTGCTGCGCGCCTTTCGCAAGCGTTTTCCCCGACCCCTGCGCTTGGAAGCCAACCTGCAGATTCAAGTGCTTTCCTCGCTTTTCTACCGCAATCGCAGCGCGTATATGGTGGGCAAGCTGATCAACGGCATGCAGGAGATCCCTTTTGTTGTGCCTATTCGGCATGACCGCGAAGGCAAGCTCTACCTCGACGCCCTGCTTCTCGAAGACCGCGACCTCGCCCCGGTGTTCAGCGCCAACCGGGCGTACTTCCTGGTGGATATGGAAGCGCCGGCGGCCTTCGTGCAATTTCTGCGCAGCATGATGCCCTACAAAACGCGCGCCGAGCTCTACACCATCATCGGCCTGCAAAAAGCGGGCAAGGCGCTTTTCTACCGCGACTTTCTGCACCACCTCAAGCACTCCACCGACAATTTCATCGTCGCGCCGGGCATCAGGGGCCTGGTGATGTCGGTGTTCACTCTGCCCTCCTACCCCTATGTGTTCAAGGTAATCAAGGATGTCATCGGCCACACCAAGGACACCACCCGCGAACTGGTCAAACAGAAGTACCACCTGGTCAAGCACCACGACCGCGTCGGGCGCATGGCCGACACCCTGGAGTATTCCGACGTGGCCTTTCCCAAGGCGCGCTTCACCACGGAACTGCTGGAGGAACTGCACGCTTTGGCGCCTTCTCTGATCGAGGAGGAGGACAAGGTCATTATCATCAAGCACCTCTATATCGAACGACGCATGGTCCCGCTCAATCTCTACTTCTCGCAGGTTGACGACAGGCGCATGCGCGATGCGGTGCGCGAATACGGCAACGCCTTGCGCGAACTGGCTGCGGTGAACATCTTCGCCGGCGATCTGCTGTACAAGAACTTCGGCGTCACCCGCTACGGCAGGGTGGTGTTCTACGACTACGACGAAATCGAGTACCTCACCGACTGCAATTTCCGACGCATTCCCGCGCCACGCACGGAAGAGGACGAATTCGCCGACAAACCCTGGTACCCCATCGCCCGGAACGACATCTTTCCCGAAGAATTCGAGACCTTCTTGCTTACCGACCCCAGGACCCGGAAGTACTTCCTGGAATTCCACGCCGACCTTCTCGATGCCGACTGGTGGAAGGGCGTTCAGGCCCGCATCCGCCAGGGCGAGAGCGAAGATGTCGTCCCCTACCCCCAATCCTTACGTTTCAGCGCCAATCGATGAAGAAGCCTACCCGACTCTTGCCTTGCGCGTTGTCCACCTGCGAAGGCATTTGCTGTAGTGACGGCGCCTATCTGCGCCCGGAAGAAGAACGCCGCATTCACCGCCTGGTGAAAAGGCACGCTGAGCACTTTGATCACCTACCACCAGACTACATCATCGAGCCCGGTCCCGATGATCCGCCCGGACGCAAGACCCAGGTGCGCGCCCACCGCTACCGCAACAAGCCAGCACATTTCTCCGACACGCGCTGCGTGTTCACCGAGGCCGACGGCCGCTGCTCGCTGCAAACTCTGGCAGTAGCGAAGGGCAAGCACAAATGGGCTTATAAGCCGGCCGGCTGCTGGCTGTTTCCGCTGATCTCCGATGATCGCGGCAAACTCGTGCCGCCGCCCCGCCACAAACGCGACGACCCGCACCGCGAGGGGCACGCTTACCCTGGCTTCGTTACCTACACACCCTGTGGCGGGCACGCTCCCGAGGGCAAGCTCTGGTGGCATGCGCTCAAGGAAGAAGTCGCCTACTTCAAGATCTGGCAGTACGAGGACTGAGTGTCCGGCGAGCGGGCGGGAGCCCGCGGCAAGGCAAACCCTGAATCGATCCCGAAACCGGCGATTGGCAGCATCGTGCGCCGCCGCCCTGGATCAATGGCCACGGCCCATGGCGGCATTTTCGAAGCGCGTGTATTCACCCAGAAAAGTGAGCTTGATGGTGCCGATGGGACCATTGCGCTGCTTGCCGATGATGATTTCAGCGCTGCCCTTGTCGGGCGATTCCGGGTTATAGACCTCGTCGCGGTAGATGAAAAGAATGACGTCGGCGTCCTGTTCGATGGCGCCCGACTCGCGCAGGTCCGACATCACCGGACGCTTGTTCGGACGCTGTTCGAGGCTGCGGTTGAGCTGCGAGAGCGCCAGCACCGGCACATGAAGCTCCTTGGCCAGGGCCTTGAGCGATCGTGAAATCTCGGAAATCTCGGTGGCGCGGTTTTCGCCCGCCTGGCGTGAGGCATTCATGAGCTGCAAATAATCCACCACGATGGCGCCCAACTGTCCGCCGCATTGCCGCGCCAGGCGGCGAGCCCGCGAGCGGACTTCAATCGGCGTCAGAGCTGGGGTCTCATCGATGTGGATGGGCGCTTCGTTTAACTTGCCCAAGGCGGCGGACAAGCGCTCCCAATCCTCGGCCGCCAGCCGACCGGTACGAATCTTGTGCTGGTCGAGCCGTCCCACCGAGCCGATCATGCGCATGGCCAGTTGTGAAGCGCCCATTTCCATGCTGAACACCGCCACCGGCAGCTTGGGGCCGAGTGCGATGTGCTCGGCGATGTTCAGGCTGAACGCGGTTTTGCCCATGCTCGGGCGCCCGGCGATGACCACCAGGTCGCCCGGCTGAAGGCCAGAGGTCATGCGGTCCAAATCGGCGAAACCCGTGGCCACACCGGTGACGTCGCTCGGGTTGTCGCGGGAGTAGAGTTCCTCGATGCGCGTAACCACCTGGGTCAAGAGACCCCGAATCTCGCTGAAACCGCCTTCGCTGCGCGCACCTTTTTCGGCGATCTCGAAGACTTTCTGTTCAGCCTGGTCGAGAATTTCGCGCGCGTCGCGCCCCATGGGGTTGTAGGCCGAATCGACGATCGCCGTGCCGGCTCCGGCCAGGGCGCGCAGGATCGAGCGCTCGCGGACGATCTCGGAATAGCGCCGGATATTCGCCGCGGTGGGCACGTTCTGCGCGAGCTGGCCGAGGTAGGACAACCCCCCCACGTAATCAAGCTTCTTGAGCGATTCGAGCCGCTCCGCCACGGTGATGACATCGGCGGGATGACCCTCGCTCACGAGCCCGAGGATCTGCCCGAAGATCAGCCGGTGTGCATCGGCGTAGAAATCGACCTCGGTGATCAGGTCGGAAACGCGATCAAGCGCGTGGTTGTCGATCAGCAAGCCGCCCAGCACCGACTGCTCCGCCTCCATGGAATGGGGCGGAACCTTCAGAGTGTCGAGGGCAAAATCGTTGGGCATTGGCGCAGTGCGGCGTGGAGGAAACATTCTAGCAGTTTGCCGCGGCCGCGCGGCCGCGCGGCACCACGGTTTCGCCGCAAGCAAAAGCGAAGGGCCGCGTGCAGCGGCCCTTCCGAGTCAGGAATACGCCACTTGGGCCTATTCCGCGATCACCTTCGCCTTGATCGCCACGGTCACCTCGGGGTGTACGCTGACGCTGATCGCATACTCGCCGACGTTCTTCAGCGGCCCTTCGGGCAAATGCACGCCGGTCTTCTCGATGCTGAATCCCTGGGCTTCGAGGGCTTCGATGATGTCGAGACTGCTGACTGAACCGAACAGGTGGCCTTCCGGGCCGGCGCGGCGCGCGATCTGCACCAGCAGGCCATCGAGCTTGGCGCCCACTTCCCGGGCGGCGGTCAGCCGCGCGCCTTCGAGCTTCTCGAGCTCAGCGCGCTTGGCTTCGATGAGCTTGAGGTTGTCCGGCGTGGCGCGCTTGGCCTTGCCCTGGGGAATGAGGAAATTGCGCGCATAGCCTACCTTGACCTTGACCACGTCGCCCAAGTTGCCCAGATTGGCGACGCGTTCCATCAGAATGATTTGCATGGTCTCGTTCTCTCTTAGCGATGCAGATCGGTATAGGGCAGCAGCGCCAGGAAGCGCGCGCGCATGATCGCGGTGGAAAGCTGCCGCTGATAGCGCGCCTTGGTGCCGGTGATGCGGGCCGGCATGATCTTGCCGTTCTCGCCGATGAAGTCCTTCAGCACATCGACATCCTTGTAGTCGATCTCTTTCACCTTCTCGGCGGTAAAGCGGCAGAACTTGCGCCGCTTGAACAAATTGTTGCCGCGATCCTTGCGGGTCTTGGACTTGTCTTTGCCTTTGCCTCTTCCTACGGGACGAGCCATGATCAGTTTCCTTCGAGAATTTCAAATTCCGTTATATGCAATTCCACCTGCCGGCTGCGGCGACTCCGGGGGGCGACGAACCCGACGCACTCGATCAGGCTACCGGCGGCGACTTCGGCGAGACGGCGGGCGACCGAGCCAAAAGCCACGGCGTCCGCTGCCCACTCGACCTGTCTCGCTTCACCCGCCTCCATTTGCCGCGACTCATGCTGAAGCTGGCAATTGAGCGCCGGAATTCCGGCCGGGGTGTAGCGCAGGACGTCTTTCGCCTGGAGCCGCGCGGTCAACCGCAGCGCGTTCCGGCCCACCGCGCCTTCAGGCGGCAGCGGTGGGGGCCACCGGCGCGGGCGCAGCCTCCGCGGCGGGCGCGGCGGTCAGCGACCTGGCCTTCTCTTCCTTCATCATCGGCGAGGGCGTGAGCACCGGGCCATCCTTGGCGATGACCAGATGACGCAGCACGGCGTCGTTGAACTTGAAGGCATGTTCCATCTCCGCCAGGGTTTCCTGGTCGCACTCGATATTCATGAGCACGTAGTGCGCCTTATGCACTTTCTGGACCGGGTAGGCGAGCTGGCGCCGGCCCCAATCTTCGAGGCGGTGGATTTGACCGCTGCGCGTCGTGACCATGGCACGATAGCGCTCGACCATCGCGGGTACCTGCTCGCTCTGGTCGGGGTGGACGATAAAAACGATCTCGTAGTGACGCATGCAGACTCCTTATGGGCGTTAGGTTCGGCCTCCCCCGTCTGCTTCGGGTGAGGCAAGGGAATCGCGGATTATAACTGGTTTCACCGCGTCGGGCAAAGCCAGCCGTGCCCCGCGCTGCGAGCGTCGCGGTCGGCACCCCAGGCACGCACCGCGGCATAAAAACGCGGCAAGTCCTTGCCGCAGGCTCTCAGCAGTTCCCGAAAGCGTGGTACTTGGTCGGCGTAAAGCGCCACCGATGCCAAGCTGGCGTTGTTCTGCGCCCGCGCGAACCAGGCATCATAACCCGTGAAGCCGCCCCAGGATTCGCGCAAGTCCCGGTATTCGACCTGCATTTGACTCAGAATCCGCGCCTTCGCCGCGAGTTGGTCGGCCTGGGCTTGATCGCCGGCATAGACGTCGGCCAAACGGGTCCGAGTGCGGGTGACGAGTTCCCGAAACCCGGATCGATATACTTTGCCCCGCGCCAGTCGCTCTTCGAGCTGCCGGTCCTGGCGCTGCACCACCCACCGCTCCAAGCCCTCTTCCTCGACCGCCACGGCGAAGGATTCGTTGAAAGTGGTGTCGTCGGCCACGTACACCACCTGATGCGCCAGCTCATGGAAGAGCAGCCGCGCCAGCTCCAGTTCGGAGTAGTGCAGCACGGTGCTGGGCAGCGGGTCGTCAAACCAGCCCAGGGTGGAATAGGCCGGCACGCCGGCGATGAAGACATCGAAACCCGCCTCCCGCTGCGCCGCCGCAAAAGCCTCGGCATCCTCGCGCGCGAAGTAGCCCCGGTAGGCCACACAGCCGGCCACCGGGAAACAAGAGACTACTGGCTTGAGCGATAAAGCGGGGGTAGCGATCACGTTCCAGAGCACATAAGTCCGGCCGAGTTCGCTGTAGCGGGAATAGCTACCATTGTCGGGCAGGGTCAGTTCCCGCGCTGCGAACGCCCTGAGGTCGCGGGCCAGAACAAGCTTGTCGCGCAGCGGCGCTGGCGTATCGGCATCATCGAGCAAGGCCGCGATGGGCCGGGCGCGCGCCAGCAGATCCATTTGACCGCGCGCGCCTTGCCACAGGTAGGACACCCCGGTGCAAGCGCTGAGGCTCGCCACCAGCGCGAGCCCCACCAGCCGCACCGCTCGCCGCCGAGTCCAGGCCCGCCAGCTCACTTGGGCGGCGAACCCGGCGTGCCCAGATAGCGCCGCAGGCGTGCAAGACCGTCTTGCAGCTTGTCTTCGGCAATGGTGTAGGCGATGCGCAAGTGCTCGCCCGCGCGGAAGCTGCCGAAATCGGCGCCGGGCGTGATGGCCACACCGGTCTCTTGCAGCAAGTCGCGGCAGAACTTCATGCTGTCGCGAGAGAAGCGCGAGCAGTCGGCGTAGATGAAGAACCCGCCCGTAGGCGTGACCGGAATGCCGAAACCCAGATCGCGCAGCGCCGGGAGCAATAGATCGCGCCGCGCCTGGAATTCGCGGCGGCGCGCTTCGACAATCGCAATGGTTTCGGGGCGAAAACAGGCTAAGGCCGCACGCTGCGACACCGTGGCGGGCGAAATGTAGAGGTTTTGCGCCAGCTTTTCGAGATTGCGCACCTCGGCGCGCGGCGCCACCAGCCAGCCCAGGCGCCAGCCGGTCATGTTGAAGTACTTGGAGAAGCTGTTGATGACATAGGCGCGATCCAAGCTGCCCAGGGCTGACGGCGGGCGTTCACCATAGCTCAGACCCAGGTAGATTTCGTCCACGATCAGCTCGCCGCCACGTTGCGCAACGACTTCGGCGATTTCGCGCAAGGCCTGGGGCGAAACCTGCGTGCCGGTGGGATTGGAGGGTGTAGCGATCAGCACCGCGCGGGTGTGTGGCGTCCAATTCTTGGCGACCAGCTCGGGGGTAAGCTGGTAGGCCGTATCCGGCCCTACGGCCACCCCTCGGGCACGGCCTTCGAGAACCCGCACGAAATGCCGATTACAGGGGTAGCCGGGGTCGGCCATCAGCACCTCGTCGTCACGATCGACCAAGAGCGCCATCACCAAGAGCAGCGCCGCGGAGGAACCGGCGGTGACGACCACGCGTTCGGGCTCGACCACGATTCCGAAATGGGTGGAGTACCAGCCGGCGATGGCCTCGCGCAGCGGCGCGATACCCAGCGCCGAGGTGTAGTAAAGGTCGCCGGAGGCCAAGGCCAGGCGGGCCTCTCGAAGCACCGGCTCGGGGGTGGGGAAATCGGGCTCGCCGATTTCCAAGTGAATCACGCTCACGCCGGCCGCTTCGAGGGCGCGGGCGGCGGTCTGCACCTCCATCACCTGAAAGGGCGAAATTTCCGTAACGCGGGCGGCTGGGCTCATAGTAAACTTGGCTATAGGGCTGTTCGAATTGTATAGCGACTTTCCACTCCCTTTCCGCACAATTCTCCGCATGCTGCCGCGCCCCCAGATCTTTGCCCTGTGTGCCCTGACGCTGGCCAGTCCGGCGGTGGCCACGGTATATTTGTGCAAGGAGCCCAGTGGCCGCAGCGTGTACCAGAATGAGCCTTGCCCGGTCGACACGCTGCTGCGCACGATTGACGATGATCCCCGGGTCAATGTCTTGCCTTCCGCGCCGCCCCCGCGCCCGGTAGCGATCGAACCCCGCCCGGTGGTCAAGGCGATCAAGGAAAGACCGTCGAAAAAGACTAAGGCTCGGACCGGAAACCCCGACGAGCGCCGCTTCCTGCGCGAGGGCCTGGAAGAGGCCGAAGTCCTGCACAAAGTCGGCCCGCCCGATCTGCGCAATACCGGACCGGCGCCCTCGGGCCGCGGCAAAGTGAAGCGCTGGGTCTATCTACCGGTCTCAGGCGATCCGGACACCATCACCACGGTGATGTTCCAGCAAGGAAAAGTAGTCGCCGTCGAGCGCAAAGTCTCGCGCTGATGCGGGCCTTGGTGCAGCGCGTCAGCGAAGCCCGGGTCGAGGTCGACGGCGCGCAGGTGGGTCGGATCGGCCCTGGCCTCTTGGTGCTGGCCGGGGTCGCCGCGCAGGACCGTCCGGAAGATCTCGTTTGGCTGGCGCGCAAGATCCTCGCCTTGCGCATTTTTGCCGATGCGCACGGACTGATGAACCGCTCGGTCGCCGAAACCGGCGGCGAAGTGCTGGCGGTCAGCCAATTCACGCTCTATGCCTCGACTCGCAAGGGCAATCGGCCGTCCTATACCGATGCCGCCCCGCCGGAAGTCGCCGCGCCGCTCTTCCGCCAGTTCGTCGCCAACCTGGAATCGGGGTTGGGGCGCGCCGTACCTACCGGCGTCTTTGGCGCCCACATGCGGGTTGCGCTCTGCAATGACGGGCCGGTCACGATCTGGTTGGATACCGCGCGGCGCGATTGATCTCGCCGCACTGGCGGCGTGCCGCCGGCAAGCCCGTCCGGCCTCTCGTCCGCGCGCTCGGCCGCTGCGCGGGCCGGTTCCGCCAGCGCCCAAGATCCCGCTTCCGCCGCCGCCGCGATCCCCAACGGAGTGCGCCCCACGACGGATTCAAGGATAATCGCGTTTTTCTTTGCGCCCTCACCCATGCTGTCTTTCCTGATTGCCGCCATGGCGCTGTGCCTGCTGGCGGCCGCTTTCGTGGCCTGGCCGCTGTTGCGAGGTCCAGGCGCGCCGGGCGCTGCCGCGGAAGCGGCCAATGTCGCGGTGTACCGCGACCAGAAAGCCGAGATCGAGGCCGACCACGCCAAGGGCCTGATCGGTGACGCTGAACGCGCGACGGCGCTCGCCGAGCTCACCCAGCGTCTAGCCGAAGACCTTGAGCCCGCCGCAAGCGCGCCAGCACCCGCCAAGGGCGATCGCCGACCGTGGCTGGCGTTGGGGCTCGCCCTTGCCCTGCCATTTCTGGCCGGGGCCATCTACTGGCGCTTGGGCGCTGCTCCGGCGGCGCTGCAATCCGACGCCCGCGCCGGGCGTGTGCCCACCCAGGCGGAAATGGTCGGGCTGGTCGATCGCCTGGCCGAGCGTATGGCTGCCACTCCGGACGATCTTTCGGGTTGGCTGCTGTTGGCGCGCTCGCAGGGCGCCCTGGGACGCTACACCGAAGCCGCCGCGGCCTATGCCCGCGCCGATGCGCTCTCGCCCAAGGACCCGGAAATCCTGGCCAATTGGGCCAACGCCGAAGCCATGGCGGCCGACGGAGAGCTTGCCGGCAAGCCCTATGCCTTGGCCCAACAAGCGCTGGCCCTCGATCCGCGGCAGGTGCCGGCGCTGGCACTGGCGGCGGCTCATGAACTGAAGAGTGGCGCCCTGAAGGCGGCGCGCGAACACCTCAGCGCCTTGCTCGCCGAGTTACCGCCGGAAGCCGATGAGATCGCTCGGGTGAAGACCCTGATCGCGGAAATCGACGCGGCCCAGCCGGCGCCGGTCAAGTCGCAATAAAGCGGCGCGGCGGCTCAAGTTTCGCCGGTTCAGGCCGTGAATCAATTGCGGTCTGCCGAAACGACGAAATCTGCTTTGATCAGCGGCCCACAGACCCCGGCGGCGCCGCAGAGGCTCCAGGCCCACCCGAGCGGAGCGCTGGCCGAGGCCGAAGATCGATGAGGTCCGGAGCAAGGAACACGCATCATGCCCAATCATCCGCGACCGCTCCTGCCCTGGCGCCGCCGTTACACTGAGCCACGCACCTTGGCAATCCAGCGCGGTTCTCCAGCGTTGGGCCTCGAACGCGAAGAGCGTCTCCGGGAACTGGCGGAGCGCGCCGGAGTCTTGCGCACCACCCTCGACCACATGGCCCAGGGCATCAGCGTCGTGGACGCCGACCTGCGGCTGGTCGCCTGGAACCAGAAATTCCTCGATTTGCTTGGCTTTCCCGAGCGCTTCGCCTGCGAACACATCGCTTTCGAGGAATTCGTGCGCTACAACGCCGAACGCGGCGAATACGGCCCGGGCGATCTCGAGGAACAGATTCGCAGCCGGGTGGCTATCGCCCGACAATTCCAGCCTCACCGCTTCAAACGCAACCGTCCTGACGGTAAAGTCATCGAGATCCGGGGCGAGCCACTGCCCGGCGGCGGCTTTGTCACCACCTACACCGAAATCACGGAAAGCGAGCGCGCCGCCGAGGAGTTGCGCAAGAGCGAGGAGCGCTTTCGTGACATCGCCGAGTTCGCCAACGATTGGTTCTGGGAACAGGACGCCGAGTACCGCTTCACCTATTTTTCCGGCGGCATGTCGCGCGCGGGGTTCTACGACCCCACCAACGCCCTGGGAAAGTGTCGCTGGGAATTGCCCATTCTGGGGGTCACTGAAGCCACCTGGGCGGAGCACCGCGCCGCGCTAGATCGGCGCGAACCCTATCGCGATTTCACCTACCAGATCGCCACGCCAAGCGGAGAATTGCGTTGGTATTCAGTATGCGGCAAACCGATGTTCGCCGCCGATGGGTCGTTCGCGGGCTACCGTGGTACCGGGGCGGATATCACCCGGCAGCGCAACAGCGAGGACGCGATCCGCCACCTCAACCAGACGCTCGAACAGAAAGTGCGCGAGCGCACCCTGAGTCTCGAAGCTTCCAATCGCGAGCTCGAGGCATTTTCCTATTCGGTTTCCCACGACCTATTGAGCCCCCTACGCAGCATCGGTGGTTTTGCCCAGGTGCTACGCGACCGCCACGCCCAGCAGCTCGACGTCGAAGGCATGGCGCACCTCGAACGCATCCTCGGCGCGACCCATCGCATGGCCCACTTGATCGACGACATGCTGGCCTTGGCGCGCATCACGCGCACGCCGATTCGCCTTTCCGAGGTCGATCTGTCCGCCATGGCGCAGGCAATCGCCGAGGAACTGTGCCGCCACGAAGCGCATGAGGTGGAGTTTCAGGTCGTTCCGGCCATGACCGCCTGGGCGGATCCAGCGCTGATCCGCGTGGTCCTGGAGAATCTGTTGCGCAACGCCTGGAAATTCACCCGCAAGAATGCCCAGCCGCGCGTGGAATTCGGCCGCCAGATTGCGGGCCCGACCGCGGAGTTCTTCGTGCGCGACAACGGCGTGGGCTTCGACATGCGCTATGCCGAGAAGCTGTTCCGGCCGTTTCACCGTTTGCACTTGCAAGACGAATTTGAAGGCAGCGGCATCGGCCTGGCCACCGCGCAGCGTATCATCGCCCACCACGGCGGCGAGATTCGCGCCGAGGGCACACCCGGCCGCGGCGCCGCCTTCTACTTCAAGCTGGTGCCGGAACCGCCAGCGCAAGCAGCTGGTCCGCGGACTTGATCTAGCTCCATGCGCCGGGGCCGCCCTCCGGTATAATCCGCGCTGATTCAAGCTGGAAGCGGCACCGCGAAACCAACCGGGCGCGGCGCCCACC
The DNA here is from genome assembly GCA_016192065.1 of Betaproteobacteria bacterium. Taxonomy (GTDB): domain Bacteria; phylum Pseudomonadota; class Gammaproteobacteria; order Burkholderiales; family Casimicrobiaceae; genus JACPUX01. The sequence continues at coordinate 39,482 of JACPUX010000052.1, read as the reverse complement.
CTGGCACTTTGCGGACACCTCTGCGGCAAGCTTGCGCACGGAGGCCGCAACTGGATCGGGCGGCACCCGGCTGGAATGCTCGGAACACTCCTACAGGCCTCTTGAGACCCAGATCAACATGTCCACTGCGGCGGTTCTGCTTGAAACGCGCGAGCTTGGCGCGCGGCGCGGCAATGTCGAGCTGTTCAGCGGGCTGTCCTTCGCCGTGACCGAAGGCGAGCTCCTGACCGTGCGCGGGCCCAACGGCAGCGGCAAGACCACTTTACTGCGCATGTTGTGCGGCTTGGGTGAACCTTCGGCGGGCAGCATCCTGTGGCGCGGCGAGGCGGTGGCTGCTTTCGACACGGCGCTGCGCCAAGGGGTGATTTATTTCGGCCATGCCACGGCGGTCAAGGATGAATTGACCGCAATCGAGAACCTCGAATTCGGTCTGGCGCTGGCGGGCTTGCCCGCCGACAACGCAGTCGTGGAAGAGGCCTTGCGCCAGGTCGGGCTCTATGCCCGACGGCAAGTGCCGGCGCGGCGGCTTTCCCAAGGCCAGCGGCGGCGCCTGGGCCTGGCGCGGCTCTTGTTGGCCCATCAACCCTTGTGGCTGCTCGACGAGCCCGGCGCCGCGCTCGATCGCCAAGGTTTGGCGCTTTTGGCGCAAACCGTCGCCGAACACCTCCTGCGCGGGGGCGCGGCCCTGGTCTCCACGCATCAGGATCTTGGCATCCCCGCGGCGCGGGCGCGGGAGCTATTGTTTCAATGACGGAGCGCGAGTTCTTCGGTCCCGGCGAGGCCATTTCCTGGGCCTTGCGCCGCGATTTGCGCCTCGCCCTGCGTTCCCGCGGCGAATTGGGCGTGGCGCTACTCTTTTTTCTGATCGTGGTGAGTCTGTTTCCGCTGAGCGTCAACCCCGACCCCAAGCTCTTGCGCACTATCGCGCCCGGTATCGCCTGGGTGAGCGCGCTGCTGGCGACCCTGCTGGCGCTGGGGCGCCTGTTCAACAACGACTACGCCGACGGCACGCTCGAGCAGATGCTGCTCTCGCCCCTGCCGCTGCCCGGCATCGTCGGCGGCAAGGTGTTGGCGCACTGGATTTCCACCGGCCTGCCTTTGGTGCTGGTCTCGCCACTAGTCGCGGTGCAATTCGGCCTGGGCGGCGGTGAACTCGGCGTGCTGATGGTTTCACTGCTTCTGGGTACCCCCATCCTCAGCATGCTGGGCGCCATCGGCGCGGCGCTCACCCTGGGTTTGCGCGCGGCCCCAGTGTTGCTTGCCCTGCTGGTGCTGCCGCTGTATGTACCGGTGCTGATCTTCGGCGCCGGCGCGGTGGAAGCCCACGCCTCGGGACTGGGCGCCGGCGGGCATCTTTCGCTCCTTGCCGCGGGCACACTGCTCGCTGGCCTGGCCACCCCTTGGGCCACCTGCACGGCACTGCGCATCGCCTACGAATAGACCGCCCCATGAATTTCTATCACTACGCCGCTCCGGCCACCTTTTACCCGCTCGCCGGCAAGCTCTGGCCCTGGTTCGCCGCCATCGCCGCGCTGCTTGGGCTGATCGGGCTCTACATCGGATTCGTGGTGGCACCCACCGATGCGCAGCAGGGCGAAGTCTATCGGGTCATTTTCATCCATGTGCCGGCGGCCTGGATGTCGATGTTCATCTACCTCGTGATGGCCGGCTACTGCGCCTTGGGACTAGCCTTTAAGACGCGCTTATCGGCGATGATGGCGTCCGCCCTGGCACCCACCGGAGCCATGTTCACCTTTGTCGCCCTGTGGACCGGCGCGCTATGGGGCAAACCCACCTGGGGCACTTGGTGGGCCTGGGACGCGCGCATGACCTCGGAGTTGATTCTGCTCTTTCTCTACCTGGGCTTCATCGCCTTGCAGTCCGCCATCGAGGACCCGCGCCGCGCCGACCGCGCCGGTGCGGTGCTGGCGCTGGTGGGCGTGGTCAACATCCCGATCATCTACTTCTCGGTAAAGTGGTGGAACACCCTGCACCAGGGCGCGAGTGTCAGCCTCACCGCCGCGCCCAAGATGGCCGAGACCATGCTCTGGGGCATGTTGATCATGGCCTTGGCGGCCTGGGCCTATGCCATCGCCATGAGCCTACTGCGGGTGCGTGCCATTATCATCGAGCGCGAACGCCAGACCGAGTGGTTGGTCGAAGCGCTGGAGGCCGAGCGATGAACACCGACTTCTTTGCCCTCGGTGGGCATGGCCTCTACGTCTGGGGCTCCTACCTCGTCACCGCGCTGGTCATGGTGGTGGAAATCGTGCTGCTGCGGCATCGCCGCAGGCAGGCCGTGGAAATATTGCAACAAGAGGCGGAACTCGCCGAGGAAATCACCAAGAGCAATGAAAGCACGTCATAAGCGCATGGGCTGGATTATGGCCGGGCTCGCCATTCTCGGCGTGGCGGTCGGCCTGATTCTCAACGCCTTCAACAGCAGTCTGGTGTTCTATTTTTCACCCAGCCAGGTGGTGAACAGGGAAGCGCCGCAGGGGCGCGCCTTTCGGGTTGGCGGCTTGGTCGAAGCGGGGAGCGTTCAGCGCAGCCAGGACAGCCTGGAAATCCGCTTTCGCGTCACCGACACCGTTTCCACCATACCGGTGGTCTACCAAGGCATCCTCCCCGATCTGTTCCGCGAAGGCAAAGGCGTCGTCGCCCAGGGCCGCCTGCAACCGGACGGCAGCTTCCACGCCTCCGAAGTCCTCGCCAAACATGATGAAAACTACATGCCCCCCGAGGCGGCACATGCGGTCGAACAGGCGCAGAAAGCCCAAAAGACCGTGGTGGCGAAGTGAACAACAGGCAGGTAGTTTCGGCGCAGGCTAACTTGCGCCCCGCGCAAGTTACAGGCGCCCCAGAGCCCGGCCGGAGCCAAAACTACATGCCCCCCGAGGCGGCACACGCGGTCGAACAGGCGCAGAAAGCCCAAAAGACCGTGGTGGCGAAGTGAACCACAGGCAGGTAGTTTCGGCGCAGGCTCAATTGCGCCCCGCGCAAACACCTCGCGGGGCCTCATCATGCGCCAGCTACCCCGCACCATCACTTAATGGATTCGGCCCCGCGGGCCTCAATCCACCCTACGCCAATCGCCACGCACCGCCCTCGGTTCTCGTCCGCGCTAGGCGCTGGCAGGTCGTACACAACAGACGCGTCCGAGCGTGCTGGCGCGAAATACCTACCCACACACCTGACAAAGCCCTGAGCCTTCACCCATGATCCCCGAACTCGGCCATTTCGCCTTGATCCTCGCCTTGCTCCTGGCACTCGTGCAGGCAGTGTTTCCGATGTATGGCGCGGCGCGCGGCGACGCCACGCTGATGAGTCTGGCGCGACCCGCGGCCTACGGGAGCTTGGTGCTAATCGCCAGCGCTTTTCTGGCGCAAGCCTACGCCTTCGCGAGCAACGATTTTTCCGTACTGAACGTAGCCAGCCATTCCAATTCCAAACTGCCGCTGGAGTATCGCTTGGCCGCGACCTGGGGCTCGCATGAAGGCTCGCTCCTACTCTGGACGCTGATGTTGAGCGGCTGGATGGCGGCGGTGGCGCGCTTCAGCCGTCACCTGCCCTTGGCCATGGTGGCACGCGTACTCAGCGTCATGGGCATGGTCGCGATCGGCTTCCTGCTGTTCATGCTGGTGACCTCTAATCCCTTCGAGCGCCTGCTGCCGGCGGCACCCGAGGGCCGCGATCTCAATCCGCTGTTGCAGGACCCCGGCATGGTGTTTCACCCGCCCATGCTCTATATGGGTTATGTGGGTTTTTCGGTGGCGTTTGCCTTCGCGCTGGCGGCCTTGCTCGGCGGCCGGCTCGACGCCACTTGGGCGCGCTGGTCGCGACCGTGGACCACGCTGGCCTGGTGCTTCCTCACCGCCGGCATCGCGCTGGGCAGCGTTTGGGCCTATTACGAATTGGGTTGGGGCGGCTGGTGGTTTTGGGATCCGGTGGAAAACGCTTCTTTCATGCCTTGGCTCGCCGGCACCGCGCTGATTCATTCGCTGGCGGTCACCGAAAAGCGCGGCGCGTTCCGCAGTTGGACCGTGCTGCTGGCGATCATCGCTTTCAGTTTGAGCCTGCTGGGAACGTTCCTGGTGCGCTCGGGTGTTTTGACCTCCGTGCATGCCTTCGCCACCGACCCGGCGCGAGGGGTGTTCATCCTGGCCTTTCTGGCGGTCGTCATCGGCGGCTCGCTCGCCCTCTATGCCTCCCGCGCCGGCGCGGTAGGCCTGGGCGGCAGCTTCGCGCCGGTTTCCCGCGAAGCGCTGCTGCTGGGCAACAATGTGCTGCTGGTGGTGGCGCTGGCGGCGGTACTGCTGGGCACGCTCTATCCGCTTTTCATCGACGCGCTTGGGCTGGGCAAACTCTCGGTCGGCCCACCCTATTTTGAGGCGGTGTTCTACCCGCTGATGGCCCCCGTGATCTTCCTCATGGGCCTGGGTCCGATGGCGCGCTGGAAGCAGAGCAGCGCCCTGGAGCTGTGGCGCCAGACGCGCCTGTCGCTGGGCGTGGCGGTGTTTGGGGCGATGGTCGTTCCATGGCTCATGGGACGCTGGTCGCCGCTAGTCGCATCGGGCTTGTTGCTGGCGTTTTGGGTCATCGCCACGAGCCTCTCTGGCCTGTTCGACCGGCTGGCGCGCGGTGCTCCCAGCGGTTTCCTGGGGCGCTTGAAGCAGCAGCCGCTTTCCTGGTGGGGCATGCAACTGGGGCATATGGGCGTGGCGGTGTTCATCATCGGCGTGGCCCTGGTCAAGGCCTACGAAGTCGAGAAAGACCTGCGCATGGCTCCGGGCGACACCACCAGCATCGGCGCCTATCAGTTCCGTCTGGTCGACCTGCGCGAGGGACGCGGGCCAAACTTCAAGTCCGTGATCGGGCGGATGGAAGTCTGGGAAGGCGAGCGATTGCAGGCAGTGTTGCGGCCCGAAAAGCGCAACTACGACAGCTCCGGCATGCCCATGACCGAAGCGGCGATCCAGCGCAGCCTCAGTCGCGACCTCTACGTCTCATTGGGCGATCCGATCGGCGAGCATGCCTGGGGGGTACGCATTTACGTGAAGCCATTCGTCAACTGGATCTGGGGTGGCTGCGTGATCATGGCCCTGGGCGGCCTTTTGGCGATATTTGATCGGCGCTACCGTCTGCGCGCCAAGGCCGCGAACGCCGCGGCGACCACGACCATTGCTCCGGAGGCCCGCGTATGAAGGCGCTGCGCTATCTCATACCACTGGCCATCTTCGCCATGCTGGTGGTCTTCCTGTGGCGCGGCCTTTCGCTCAATCCGCGCGAAATACCTTCCCCCCTGATCGATAAACCCACACCTGGATTCGCGCTACCGGTGCTCGGCAGCGAGCAGACCTTTCGCCCAGAGGAACTGAAGGGTCAGGTCTGGCTCTTGAACGTCTGGGCCTCGTGGTGCGTGTCCTGCCGCCAGGAACACCCGGTGCTGGTGGCCATCGGCAAGGAGCGCGTCCTGCCCGTGGTCGGCCTCAATTATAAGGAAGTGCGCGGCGACGGTGAACTCGACCCGAGCAAGATCGACGCCGCCACCGAAAAAGCGCTGGCCCGCGAGCGCGCCAGCAAGTGGCTCACCCGGCACGGCGACCCCTATCTTCTGTCGGTGCTCGACCTCGATGGCCGGGTCGGTGTCGATCTCGGGGTGTACGGCGTGCCGGAAACCTTCTTGATCGACCGTGAAGGGCGCATTCGCTACAAACACATCGGCCCGCTCACCAAGGAGGTCTGGAGCACCGTCTTCCTGCCCCAAGTGAAAAAGCTATCGCCATGAAGATGCCCTATTTTTTGTTGCTCTTGGTCGGCCTGCCGCTGGGCGCGGCGATCGCGGAAGTGGCCACCCCTCTGGCCGCCGACCCGGTCATGGAAGAACGTCTGAAGGCACTCGGGCAAGACTTGCGCTGCCTGGTCTGCCAGAACCAATCGCTGGCCGATTCCAACGCTCCCCTGGCCGAAGACCTGCGCCAGGTGATTCGCGAGCAATTCCGCCTGGGCAAAAATGATGACCAAGTGCGGGGGTTTCTGGTCGAACGCTATGGCGACTTCGTGCTCTACAAGCCGCCGCTCAAAGGCTCGACCCTGCCGCTCTGGCTCGGCCCCTTCGCGCTCCTCGCGCTCGGGCTTGGCGTCCTGGTTGTCCTGTTGCGGAAACGCGGCCACAAGCAGCCGCTTGCGCCGACGCCCGACGCCAAGGCACAGGAACGGGCCAGGAAACTCCTGGATCAGGACCCCTAGGAGCGCTCACCGCCGATATTCCGGTCGATCAGGGTGCCCGCTTGGCTTGCGCTTCCGCCTGCCCTGCCACAGCAGCGCCCCGTACACACTCAGGTTGAGCGCGAGCGCGGCAAGACCGAACCAGGTCTGCAGCTCTTGGCTGAGGCCCTGCGGATAGATCAATGCGCTCAGGTAGTGGGTGATGAAGTCGCCCTCGACACCGGCTTCTCCAGCCTGGCGGCGAAGGGCATTTTCGAGCGGCGTCAGCGGACAGAGGCCGTGCGTCAGTTCAACCCAGACTCCCCAAGCCGCCGCGGGCACGTGCAGCCAACCCAGGCGCGGCCAGCGCCAAACCGCCAGGCCGCCGAGCAGAACCAAGACAATGAAAGCCAGGTGCAACAGCAGCACCAGATCGGCGAGAAGGCTGTAGACCACGCGGCCCCCGGTATGCGGACCGCATCAGTGTACCGCCAAGTAAGCGCCAAAGGAGACGCCGAGCCGAGGGTTCGACCTTCCGCCGAAAGCCGGAGTCCAGCAAGTTCAACTTCCTGGACACCGGCTTTCGCCAGCGTGATCGCCTGAGTCTAGGTATCCCTCGGAGCTCTTGCGTCGGTCTGCCGCGCGCGGTGCGCCACGCCGCTCAGCCGCGTCGCCCCCCCAGCAATGCCGGCGCGGGACGCGAGGACTTGCCCTGCAATCCGCCGCTGAACCCACGCGGCTGCCGGGGCGCCGGCGCCTCGCCGTAATTGCGGCGCCGTTGCTCCGGCTGCGCAGCGGTGCTGCCATGGGGCTTGCCGCTCTTGGCCTGGCGCGGCGCGGGTGCCTGGCCACGCCCTTTGGGGGTGCTTGCCTGGGCTCGGGGGGCCCGCGGTGCCTGATTCTTGTAGCCCTGCCCGCGGCGCTCGCCAGCGGTGCCAGGCGTGGCGACCAGCCGGGTTTCGAAACCGACTATCGGCTCGTGAGGCAACTGCCGCTTGATCAGGCGCTCGATATCCGCGAGATAGGCGAGCTCATCGCCCGAGACCAGCGACACCGCGGCGCCGCTCTGGCCGGCACGGCCGGTGCGGCCGATGCGATGCACATAATCTTCAGGCACGTTGGGTAAGTCGTAATTGACGACATGCGGCAACTGATCGATGTCGATGCCGCGCGCGGCGATGTCAGTTGCCACCAGCACCTGCAACTCGCCCGACTTGAACTCCGCCAGAGCGCGGGTGCGCGCACCCTGGCTCTTGTTGCCGTGGATCGCCAGGGCGGGAATGCGGTCGCGCACCAGTTGTTCGGCGAGCTTGTTGGCCCCGTGTTTGGTGCGCGTGAACACCAGCACCTGGAACCAGTTGTTGCGGGTAATAAGATGAGCGAGCAACTCGCGCTTGCGGGCGCGTTCCACCGGATGCACCACCTGGCTCACGAATTCGGCCGCGGCATTGCGCCGGCCGACTTCGATCAGCTTGGGGGAAACGAGGAAGTCGTCGGCCAGGGCCTTGATCTCGTCGGAGAAGGTCGCCGAGAACAACAGGCTCTGCCGCTCCTTGGGCAGCAGTTGCAAGATGCGGCGAATGTCGCGAATGAAGCCCATGTCGAGCATGCGATCGGCTTCGTCGAGTACCAGAATCTTGATTTGCGTGAGGTCGAGCGCGCCTTGCTGGTGCAAGTCGAGCAGACGGCCGGGGGTGGCCACCAGAACATCGACCCCGCGCCGCAGGGCGGCCATTTGCGGACCGATGCCGACCCCCCCGAAGACCGCGAAGGAATTGAGGGACAGGTGTTTGCCATAGGCCCGCACGCTGGCTTCAACTTGCGCGCACAATTCGCGCGTCGGCGTCAGGATGAGCGCACGGGGCGGCCAGGCACGCGCCGACTTGCCCGGTTTGGCGGGTCTGGGTGCGGGTCCGGCCTCGATCAGACGTTGCAGGAGCGGCAGTACGAAACCGGCGGTCTTGCCGGTTCCGGTCTGAGCGCCGCCCAGCACATCGCCACCAGCGAGCACCACCGGAATTGCTTGGGTTTGAATCGGGGTGGGCGTGGTATAGCCCAGTTCGGTAACGGCGCGAACCAGCGCCTCGGCCAGGCCGAGTTCTTTGAATGACATGAAGTTCTTTTTGAAAAAGTATCGGCCTGTGGCGCCCTTTGGGGCGCCCCAGTCGCAGGCAAACGGGGGGTTTAGCGGAGTCGAAAGCGACTGCGGCGAAGAGGACTGGTCAATGTGCCGCAGGCGCGCATTATACAGATCAAAGCGCTTGGCAACCGCCGAATGCAAAATTCTTTTGCCCGGCGCCCGCCCCGGCCGGCTGCCCAGCCACGCGCTCCGGCCAGCCCGTCGCGGTCGATCACGCCTTTCGCATCAGCATGTGCTAACCTCCGCGACGGTGCCCTTGACCGCCAAGGATAAGACAATGCCCGAGAACGAAACCCAAGCAGCTCCCCTTTGGCCTTTCCAGGGGCGCGCGGAAACGCTGGAGGAACGCACCGGCGTGGAAATCGTCGTGGCCACGGTCGGCAAGTGCGACAACTACCCCGAGATCCCTTGGAAGGCGTTTGCGCTCAGTTCCGCCCTTGCCGCTGCGGCGGTGGTGCTGGCGGAATGGCTGCGCCCCGATTGGATCGGCACCCAGCACGTCACCCTGGGGGTGTTCATGGTGCTCGTGGCCGGCGCCGGCGCGGCGGCACTGACCGTGCTCCTGCCCGGCTTTGGACGCTGGTTCTTGTCAAACGTGGAAAGCGAGGCCGAGGTGCGTCAATACGCGGCGGCGATGTTCCTCGAACGCGAGTGGTTTCGCACCGCCAAGCGCCAAGCGGTGCTGCTGCTGGTGGCGCAGTTCGAGCGCAGCGTGGTGGTGCTGCCGGATATCGGCCTGCGTTCCCAACTCAGCGAGGCGCGTTTGCAGGACGTGATCGAGGCCATGCGCCCGCGCCTGGCCGCGGGTGAGTTCGAAGCGGCCATCTCGGCCGGCCTCGACGCGCTCGAAACGCTGTTGCTGCAAGCCGGCTGCGTGGGCTCAAACCGCGTGGACGAAATCGCCGAAGAACATGTGGTGGAGAAAGGCGTATGAAAACCTTCAGCGCGCTCATCGTCTCGCTCCTCTTCTCCTGCGCGGCGCTGGCCATAGAGGTGCCGTATCTCAGCGGGCGGGTTACCGACAATGCCGAAGTTCTTTCCGCCGCCGCCAAGGAGCGCATCACCAATGCGCTCAAGGCGCATGAGGAAGACACCGGCAACCAAGTCGCGGTACTGACCATACTCAGCCTCGACAGCGGCACCGTCGAAGACTTCGCCACCCGCGTCTTCGAATCGTGGAAGCTCGGCCAGAAGGGTAAGGACAATGGCGTGTTGCTGCTGGTGGCACCCAATGACCGGCGGCTGCGCATCGAGGTCGGCTATGGACTCGAAGGCACGCTCACCGACGTAACCTCCAGCCGCATCATCCGCAATGTGATCACCCCGCGTTTCAAGCAGAACGATTTCGACGGCGGTATCGAGCAGGGGGTCAACGCCATCATCGGGCAACTCAGTGGCAATCCGGTGGCAATGCCCGCCGACGAGGGCGAAAAAACCAGCGCCAAATTGAGCGACGCTTTCGCCAACGGGGCCGACATGTCGCTCACCGAACGCCTGCTCATAGGTACTTTTGTCTTCAGCATTATCGGCCTGTTCACCGTGGTCGGCGTGTTCACGCCTGGCGTGGGGTGGTTTCTGTACTTCTTCTTGATCCCCTTCTGGGCGATGTTTCCGCTAATCATCGTCGGCGGCAAGGCGACCTTGGGGCTCTTGACCACCTACCTGATCGGGTTCCCCGCCGCCAAGCTCTATGTGCGCAACCGGCCCTGGTACCTCAAAGCGGCGCAGGACCTCAAGACCAAGGGCACCGCCAACATCGGCGGATTTGTCGTGAGTTCGAGCGGCGGCTCTTCCCGTGGCGGCTTCAGCAGCAGCAGCAGCAGTTCCGGCGGTTTCTCGGGTGGCGGCGGCAGTTCCGGCGGCGGCGGCGCCTCGGGAAGCTGGTAGCACGCGATCGAAATGCTCACAAGCAGGACCAGGGCAGCCTAGTGTCTCAACCCATAAGTTGGCGTACATGCCGAGATGCGTATCCGCGCGCCGAGGCCGCGAAGCGAACCGCAGCCATAGCCGTCGCTATGGCGAGGATGAGCGACCTAGCCATTGGCGATGCGGGACGCATCGAACATAGCGCAATTTATGGGTTGAGACACTAGGCGCCTGCTGCCCGCGCGAATTCAGCTCCGCGGGCTTGGCCAGGTCACAGGCGCCCTACCTGGGCGGCATCGAATCGGCCTTCGCGGTAATCCCGAATGGCTGCGTGGATTTCCTCCGCGCTGTTCATCACAAACGGTCCGTATTGCGCGATCGGTTCGCGCAAGGGCCTGGCCGCCGCAAGTATGGCGCGGCTCGCTTGGCGAGCCTCGAGCACCACGCGGTCGCCACGCTGATCGAACACCGCCAGCTCGTGCTCGCCAACGAGCGTCTCCTGCACCTGCAGGGCGCCCCGGTAGGGCACGACAAAGGCATTGACCGCGGCAGCCAGCGGCACCTCCAGGCATGCGCCAGCCGGCAAATGAAGGTCGAGCAGCATCGGTTCAGTCCCTGGCCGCGTGACCGCACCGCGCACCTCGCCAAAACTGCCGGCGATGACTCGCACACGGGTGCCGCCCGGCAGAGTCAACTCCGGAATCGCCTCGGGGGCAAAATCGCGATAGCGAGGCTGCTCCATTTTTCTGGCGGCGGGCAGATTGATCCAGAACTGGAAGCCTTCCATCAGACCCGCTTCCTGCTCAGGCATTTCCGAGTGAATCAGGCCGCCGGCGGCGACCATCCATTGCATGCCGCCCGGCACCAGCAGGCCAGAATTGCCGCCACTGTCGCGGTGGCGCATGCGTCCTGCGATCATGTAGGTGACGGTCTCGAAACCGCGATGCGGATGATCGGGAAAGCCTCCCAGATAGTCCTCGGCGCGATCATTGCGAAAATTGTCGAGCATCAGAAACGGGTCGAGGCGCTGCTGTAGCGCTGGCGTGATCAAGCGCGTCAGGCGCACGCCCGCGCCATCCTGGGTTTCCCGGCCGGAAAGCCGGCGCTCTACGCCACGGGTGACGGACTCCCTGGCCTGTTCGACGAAGGTACTCATGTTCTGCGCTCCTTGGCCTGCGCGGCCGGAAACAGCATAGGTCATTCCGGCGGGTGCCGGTCCGCGCGCCGAGCGGATGCGTCCCGCCGCCTGGTGGTCAAACCACTTCAGCGATTTCAGCCTGGGCGGCTTCGATGCCACGCGCTTCTGCTTCGGCGCCGAGGGCCAGGCCTTCGGCATAGACGAAACTCACGTCCTTCATGCCGAGGAAACCCAGGACCGTCTTGAGATAAGGCACTTGTGTGTCGGCTTCGGTTCCACGATGCCTGCCCCCACGAGCCAAGGCGACATAGACCTTCTTGCCGTGCAGGAGACCCTCCGGACCTTGCGCGGTGTAGCGAAAGGTCACGCCGGCGCGGGCGAGCGCGTCGATCCACGCCTTCAGTTGCACCGGCACGGTAAAGTTGTACATCGGCACGCCCAGCACCAGGATGTCGGCCGCTTTCACTTCCTCGATCACGCGGTCGTCGATGCCCACCCGCGCCGCCTGCTCCGGCGTGCGTTCGGCGGCCGGCGTGAAGTGCGCTTGCAGCGCCCATTCGTCGAGCATGGGCACCGGCTCGCGGGCGAGATCGCGCCGGTCCAAGCTGGCCTCCGGGTGTTTGGCCAACAGGCGCTGCACCAGCGTATCGGCCAGGCGGGTGGAATGGGAGGCCTCGCGGCGGGCGCTGGCGTTTACTTGCAGGATTCTCATGGTGGTCTCCGAAATTGGGGGCTGGTGAAGCTCAGGCAACCGTGCTCAAGTCAGTCTTGGTCATTCCGTCGAAAAGCGGAGTCCAGCAAGTTGAACCAACTGGACACCGGTCTTTGCCGGTGTGACGGCCTTGATCAGCGTTTCCCTGAACGCTAATGTACGGATCGCCGGGCTCGCGCGGAAGCCCTTCTTTCAGTTATCATCGTTCCATGGCTGGAACAATCAATCAGGGCAAGGAACTCGACGCCAACGACCTCCTGCTTTTCGCCCGCGTCATCGAAACAGGCAGCTTTTCGCGCGCCGCGGAGCGCCTGCGGCTGCCCAAATCGACGCTCTCGCGCCGCATCGCCGCGCTGGAGACCCTGCTCGGCGAAAAGCTCATGCAACGCAGCACCCGCCGGCTCGCCATCACCGACTTCGGCGAAGCAGTGCTGGAACATGCCCGGCGCCTCACCGAGGAAACCGATGCCACGCTCGCCCTGGCACAGCATCGCCAGGCACGGCCTCAAGGCACACTGCGCGTGTCGCTCCCACCCAACTTGCTGGAAATCGACCCCGAGCGCGTGCTCGCCACCTTCATCGAGCGCTATCCCCAAGTGCGACTCGAACTCGATCTTTCGCCGCGGCGGGTCGATCTTCTGGCCGAGCGTTTCGACCTCGCCCTGCGCGCCGCCACCGCCCTGCCCGATGACGCCACTCTGGTGGCGCGGCGCCTGGTCGATTTGCCGGTGGGTCTCTTCGCCAGTCCCGCCTACCTCCAGCGCCATGGCGCCCCCTCCACACCGGAAGCGCTCTTGCAGCACCGCGCCCTGCAACTCATGGGCAGCCAGGGCAAACCCGAAACCTGGTCTCTACACAAGGGCAAGCGGGTCTGGCAAGGGTTGCCGACCGGCCCGGTGGCGGCCAACTCCATCGCCCTGCTGCGCGGGCTCGCCATCCAGGGCCTGGGCATCGCACCGCTCACCGAACGCGACGCCGCCGCCGCGATCAGCGAGAAGAAACTGCGACGCGTCCTGCCCGCCTGGAATCTCCCCGCGGTCACGATCTGGTGCGTCACCCCCGGTCGGCGTCTGTTGCCGGCGCGGACCCGGGCGCTTTTGGTGGTGTTGCAAGAGTTGCTGGGCGTCGCCCACTGAGAGCGGAACACACGCTTGAAGGGCTGCTCGTGGGCCGCTTCGGCCTGCCCATCGATGTCCCCTGAGGTACCTTGGAGGCCGACCTGGATGGATTTGTCTTCTCGATCGTCGCCGCTGAACGGACCTCCGGCGTCAGTCCTGCGTCGGGCCACGATTGAGCATTTGGACCAAGCGCACCGCCGGGGCCACTCTTCTACCGCTCTGAGTGCTCGTGCGCCCTTGGCGCGGCGCGCGCCACCAAGGTGAAACAACGAATCTCATCAAGCTGGCGAAGCTTTTCCAGAATAGGCATCTGCGCCCAATGAATGAGCTGCTCATCACTCAAGTGGTAGCTGAAGTCGACGCGTTCGCGCCGGTCCTCCTGATCGACCTTCAACACCTTGGGCGATGAAAACCCGCTCATGCCTGACCTAGCTCGCGCAGATGCCGCAAAGCGGCGATGTCGCGGCGGACAAAGCGCCGCACAATGTCTGCATCCATCGCCAACATCAGATCGACCTCCATGGTTGGCCGCACCACACCATGGATGTTGATGGCCAAGCCGCCAACCAGCAGATCGCGCACGCGGCCGCCATCCGAGGCCCGAAACAGTTCGAGATAAAACATGCGGCCAATCTAGCACCAAGCGCCGCTATTTCGTGCCTCCCGCTCCCCCGCGCGCGGCCAAACACGCATCGATGCTCTCCAGCGCCAGCGCCAGGGTGCGCGGGCCGCCACGGAAATCCTTGCTCTGGTCGGTCCAGAAGCGGGCCAGGATTTGGCGCTCGGCGGAGGTGCATGCACCGTTGGCCCAACGCGGCACACGAACCAGCGATTCGTGCGGCAAGGTCTGGTTGAGCCAATGAAATTCGCGTTCGATCCAGGCCAGGGTCGCGGCGCGGTTGCGGTCTTCGCCCAGGGCGTTCTCCAGCGCTTCCAGGCCTTCGCGTGGGTCGAGCTTGCCGCCGCGCAGGCTGCTGCGGAAGGCAGCAGCCGCGGGCCCGCGAAACAAGCCCATGGCACTGACGATTTGCCTGCGATCGTTGCGGTCGCGCGCGCGCCGCGCGGCTCCCAGATACTCCTCGAACAAAGCACGATTGCCCTGGCGCGCCGCGGTTCGCAGCACCGGCTCCACCGAGGCAGCGGCGAGCGTGTGCCGGCGGTTTAGCCAGGCGCGCGCCAGGCGCCGCGCCGCGTGCTGCAACTGGCGATCGCCGCCACGCTCGGCCACCAAAGGCACGAGATTCATGCGCAATTGCTCGGCTTCGCCAGGCTCGTCAAGTTTGGGAATCCAGCCGATGGCTCGGGCGGTGGCGCCGAAGTGCTTGTCGACCCAACGCCGGAAGGCGCGGGCATCGGAGAGGTGCGCGTCCGGAACGCGCCGCAGCACTTCGGCCGCCACCGCCTGCACCGGCAGTTCGCGGCGAGCGGCGCCCCAGGCCCAGACCTCCATCGCCTCGGCATACGACAGCTCGCCGGCACGCACCAGCAACTCGGTGTCGAGCAAGAGGCTGATGGCCTCCGCGGCGCCAAGGCCCGCGCCGTTTTGCAATAGGCGCTGCAAGCCTTCCGGGCGGTGGCGGGTGACCACGTAGCTGCGACCCGCCGGATTGCCGAGCACCCAATCCGGACACGCACCCGAGGCCAGCGGCACCGTCGCCGCGGCCCCTTCGATCAGGGTGCAGGCGTTTTCGGCGCGCTCGCCGCGCTGCGTCCGTAAACAGAAGGGTGTGCTCCAGGGCGCAAGCCGCGGCGCTTCGAGACCTTTGGGCAGAAAGCGGGCCTGGCTGAGGTTCACTTCGCCGCGGCCTTCGCCACAGCTCAGTGTGAGATCCACCAAGGGCAATCCCGGATTGCGAATGAAGCCGGAGAAGGCCTGCGCCACGCGCGCATCGTCAGCGGCCAGGGCGGCGAAAAAATCGTCGGCCGTAGCGGTGCCCCAGGGGCGGCGGGCGAGGTAGCGCCGCACGCCCTCCCGGAAACGCTCCGGCCCCAGCCACGCCTCGAAAGTGCCCAGCACTGCGCCACCCTTGTTGTAGGTGATGCGGTCGAAGGCATTGGCGAGGTCATCGCGGCTCGCCACCGGCTGGCGCACGATACGCGTCGAGGGCAGACGATCGACTTCGATCGCCTGGCGGCGCAAATCATCGGTACGCAGTGTCCAGTACCACTCCGGAGCGAAGGAATCGACGATGCGATCGGACAGCCAGGTGGCGAAGGACTCGTTGAGCCAGAGGTCGTCCCACCAGGCCATGGTGACCAGATTGCCGAACCACTGATGGGAAATTTCGTGCGCCGCCAGCGCCGCGTAGCGTTGCTTGAAGCGCTCGCTCTCACCTTCCGGGCGCGCCAGCACCGCCGCACCGGTGTAGGTGATGAGCGCGGCGTTTTCCATGGCGGCGAACCCCACGGTGTGCGGTATCACCAGGCTGTCGAGCTTGGAAAACGGATAAGGCGTACCGAAGTACTCCTCCAGGAGTTCCAGAATCTTCGGCGTCGTCGCACGCGCATACGCCACGTCGCCGCCGCGGCCCTGCGGGACGATGTAGCGCAGAGGCGTCTTGCCCCGGCCAGCGAAACCGCCATCGACGACCTCGAAGGGCCCGACCGCGAAGGCCACGAGGTAGCTCGGCAGCGCTGGGGTCGGTGCGAAGCTCATGGATTTCCAGCCGGCCGCGGCCGTTTCTTCCGCCACCTGATGGCTGTTGGCGAAAGCGCCCATTTCTTGAGGCACGGTGAGCCGCAGGCGCCACGGTGTTTTCCAATGCGGTTCGTCGAAACATGGAAAGGCGCGCCGCGCCGAGAGCGCTTGGAACTGGGTGTAGAGATACCACTGGCCGCCTTCCTGCTGGCGAAAGACGCCGCGGGTGTCGAGGCTTTCGACTTTGCCTTTCCAGCGGAATCTGAGGCGGGCATCGCCGGTCGGCAGGGTTTCAGCGAAGGCGAGGCCCAACACCTGATCGTCGCCGTCCTGGGCAACACCGCCGATCTGCTTGCCCCCTGCTTCCATCACCACACCGTTGACACTGAGTTCGCGGGCGTTGATCCAAATCCGCCGCACCGGGCGATGGAGCGTGAGCTCGATGCTGCCTTCGCCTTCGAATTCGGTGCGCCTGGGGTCGAGGGTGAGGTGCAGGTCGTAGGCGCGCGGGGTGACCGCGTCACCCAGGCGCATGCCGGGGAGCGAGGCGTCGTCGGCCAGGGCGAGCGCCGCGAAGGCAAACAGCCCGATCGCCATCAGGAACTTGAGCATGAACTTCTCGGGCATCGTGGTCTCGGCGGGTTGTTGCTGGGTGGATTCGGCCCTTTGGGCCTCAATGCGCCGTTCAGAAAAGCTTGGGGACACCAGCGGATACAGAAGAACCGAATGCCACCAGCGTCGCTTTGTCGGGTGGAAAAAGCGAGCAGAGCGCGCGAATCCAACCTGCTCGGACTGGCTCACAATCCGCCGCCGCATTTCCAGCATAACTCGAAACTGTCCGGATTCTCTTCGCCGCAATGCGGGCAACTCAGGGTACCGGCGACAGCGCGGCGGGCGGAGAACTCCCGCACCAGGGATTCGGCGCGCTGCTGGTCCTCGTCGTCCACCCACAATTGCGGCTGGGCGGCATCGAGAGGAATGTCTCCCAGCGCGCCGCGGGCGAATTCATTGAAGACCTGCGCTTCGATGCCGGCATGGGACAACAGGTCGCGCAGGAGGTAGGCATCGAGTGGCGTGGTGGCGACGTACACGCGGCGCATACTCAGGGCCCCCGCCATGATCGCTCGCCGCGCCGCGGGCCGGGCACAGGGATCTCGCGGGCGCCCCGTCCCGTCCCTTGGCAACGATCCGATCGCACCTTAGCGGTACTCATGGGTACTCAGTGCTCGCGCCAAGCGATGAGACGTGATACCAGGGCGCGCAAGACCGTGCCTAAGGCCGCCGCGCGCTCGGCGGCAAAGATCGCTGGCGCCTGCTCGTCGAGATAGGCGGCCTGGGCGATTTCCAGTTGCAGCGCGTGAATATGGTCTTCGGGCCGCCCGTAGTGCCGGGTGATGAAGCCGCCCTGAAACCGGCCATTGAGCACCGCGGTGAAACCCACCGCCTGGCTCAGTACGGCGTAGGCTTCGCGTTCCAACTCGGGCGCCGCGCTCTTCCCACCCGCGCTGCCGAGATTGAGATCGGGCAGGCGGCCGGAAAAAAAACGCGGCACGACCGAGCGGATCGAATGCGCGTCGAGCAGCAGCGCATGGCCGTGTCGCGCGCGCAGGCGATCGAGTTCCGAGGCGAGGGCCTGATGGTAGGGATCAAAGAACACTTCGCGCCGTCGCCGCACTTCGGCGGCATCGGGTGCGGCGCCTTGGCGATACAGGGCCTGCAAGGCGAAACTGCCGCTGGGGCACAGCTCGGTATTGTCGGCGCCCGGGTAGAGCGCCGCGCCCTCGGGATCGCGATTGAGATCGATGACATAGCGGCTGTACCGGGCCACCAGCAAGCCCGCGCCCAGCGACGCGGCGAAGGCGTACAGCGTTGGCACGTGCCAGTCGGTATCAGGTTGTGCCAGGCCGTCAGCAGTAAGACGGGGCGCAAGCTCCGCGGGCAGTTCCCGACCCGCGTGCGGCACGCTGATCAAGAGCGGGGCGGTTGCGACCCTCAGCTCGAACACCGCTTCAGGCATGGGACTGATCTCCGGCGTCCGGGCGTGGACGCGGCTGGCCGCCAAATACCACCCCCAGGCATGGATTCGCGCCCAGGGCGTACACCAGTTCATTGGGCGAGCTGATGTCCCACAGCGCGAAGTCGGCAACCTTGCCGACTTCGAGGCTGCCGATCTGGTCGTGCAAACCCAAGGCGCGCGCCGCGTTCCGAGTGACCCCCCAGAGCGCTTCACGCGGGGTGAGGCCGAAGAGCACACAGGCCATGTTGAGCATCAGCAGCAGCGAGTGGGTGGGCGAGGTGCCGGGATTACAGTCGCTCGCCACCGCCATCGGCACACCGGCGCGGCGCAGCGCGGCCAGTGGCGGAGCGCGCTGTTCTCGCAAGGAGTAGAAGGCGCCGGGGAGCAATACCGCCACCGTGCCGGCGGTGGCAAGTGCTGCGATTCCGGCCTCGCTGGTGTATTCCAGATGATCGGCGGAAAGAGCTCGAAAACGCGCCGCCAGGGCCGCGCCGTGGTTGTCCGCCAACTGGTCGGCGTGAAGTTTCACCGGCAGGCCGAGGCGTTGGGCTGCCGCGAAGACCCGGGTCACTTGCGCGGCGTCAAAAGCGAGCCGTTCATGGTAGGCGTCAACGGCGTCAGCCAGGCCCAGGGCGGCGATTCGCGGCAGCATCTCCTCCACCACCAGGGTGAGGTAGTCATCCGGTCGTCCCGCGTATTCGGGCGGCACCGCGTGGGCGCCCAGAAAGGTGGCGCGAACGCGCAAGGCGAAGCGCTCCCCCAGCAGCCGTGCGAGGCCGAGCATCTTGATTTCGCCGGGCGTGTCGAGCCCATATCCGGATTTGATTTCGACCGTGGTCACGCCTTCGGCGGCGAAGGCCGCGAGGCGTTTGCCACTTTGCGCCAGCAGCGCCGCTTCAGCGGTGGCGCGAGTGGCCCTGACAGTGGCCATGATGCCCCCACCTTGGGCGGCGATCGCGGCGTAGCTCGCTCCTTCAAGGCGCGCGGCAAACTCATCGGCACGGTTTCCGGCGTACACCAAGTGGGTGTGGCAATCGATCAAGCCCGGCGTGATCCAGGCGCCGTTGGCGTCAATGGTCTCGACCTTCCGCCAGGCCTCGGGCAGCGCCGCGCGCGGACCGACCCAGGCAATGCGCCCGTCGCGCACTGCCAGGGCGCCATCGCGCAGGGCGCCGCCGGTCTCCTCCGTGGCGCAGGTATAGAGATGGGCATTGAGCCAGACGGACTGCTTCATGCCAGCGAAGGAAGCAGATCGGTGGTGGTGGAGTTAAAAGCGCCCTCGAGCACCATGCGCTTGACCGCCTCGATTTCCGGTGCGAAGAAACGATCCTCGGCCATGAAGGGCACGCGCCGGCGAATGCGCCGATGCACCTCTTGCAGTTTGGGCGAGGTGCTGAGCGGAGCATGGAAATCGATACCCTGCGCCGCCGCCAGCAGCTCGATGCCGACGATGGTGGCGCTGTTCTCGGCCATTTCGGTCAGGCGCCGAGCGGCGAACGTGGCCATGCTGACATGGTCCTCTTGATTGGCCGAGGTGGGCAGGCTGTCGACACTGGCGGGGTGCGCCAGGCTTTTGTTCTCGGAGGCCAGCGCGGCGGCCGTGACATGCGCGATCATGAAGCCCGAATTCACCCCCGGCTCGGGGGTCAGGAATGGCGGCAGGCCGGAGAGGTTGGCGTCGATCAAGAGGGCGATCCGCCGCTCGGCCAGCGCGCCGATTTCGGCGATGGCCAGCGCCAGATTGTCGGCAGCGAAGGCCACCGGCTCGGCGTGGAAGTTGCCGCCCGAAAGCACGTCACCATGGGCACCGAAAATCAGCGGATTGTCGGAGACGGCATTGGCCTCGATGGCGAGGATGCCGGCCGCATGGCGAATCTGTTCGAGGCAGGCGCCCATCACCTGGGGCTGACAACGCAGGCTGTACGGATCCTGCACCCGCTCGTCGTGGACCAGATGCGAGCGGCGGATGGCGCTTCCCGCGAGCAATTCGCGATAGCGTGCCGCCACCGCGATCTGGCCGGCATGGCCGCGCACCTCTTGAATGCGCGGATCAAAAGGTGCATCGCTGCCCCGTGCGGCATCGACCGCCAACGCCCCCGACACCACCGCCGCCGCGAACACGTTTTCCGCGGCAAAGAGCCCCTGCAAGGCCAGGGCGGTCGAGACCTGGGTGCCGTTGAGCAGCGCCAGGCCCTCCTTGGCCGCCAGGCGCAGCGGCGCCAGCCCCAGGCGCGCCAGGCCTTCCCGCGCCGGCAGACGTTCGCCCCGCACCCGCAGTTCGCCCAGGCCCATCAGCGCGGCGGAAAGATGCGCCAGCGGCGCCAGATCCCCGGAGGCGCCGACCGAGCCTTTACCTGGAATACAGGGATAGGTCTCGGCATTGAACAGCGTCAGCAATTCCTCGACCACTTGCGGGCGCACCCCGGAATAGCCACGGGCAATGCTGGCGATTTTCAGCGCCAGGATCAGCCGCACCGTGTCGTCATCGAGCAGCGCTCCGGTACCGACACTGTGCGACAGCACCAGATTGGTTTGCAGACGTTCGAGCTGGTCGAGTGGAATGTGGGTGTTGGCGAGCCTGCCGAAGCCGGTATTGATGCCATAAGCGGGCTGGTTGCGCGCCACGATTTCGCCCACCAGCCGCGCCGAGGCGGCAATCGCCTCGGCGCAAGCGGGATCGAGCGTGAGCGCAACCGGCCCCCGCGCGATTTCGCGCCAGGCCGCCAGGCCGGTCTTCCCGGGAGTGATTTGCATGGCGTGTCGGTCTTTCATCTATGGGCTTTTCCCGTTCCGTAATCCTTGGTGGATTCGGCCCCGCGGGCCTTGATCCACCCTACCTGGTGACAGGGCTGCGGGCCTTGACTCACCTAGGTCGCGCTCGATGCTCTGCGCCCCACGCCTCACGACGCATCGATCATGGGCAGCTTCAAGCCCTGCTCGCGTGCGCAAGCGATGGCCAGATCATAGCCGGCATCGGCATGACGCATGACGCCGGTGCCCGGGTCGTTGGTGAGCACGCGGGCGATGCGGCGGGCGGCGGCTTCGCTGCCGTCGCACACGACCACCATGCCGGCGTGTTGCGAATAGCCCATGCCCACCCCACCGCCATGATGCAGACTGACCCAGGTGGCGCCGCTGGCGCAGTTAAGCAGCGCGTTCAACAGCGGCCAGTCGGAAACGGCGTCGGAGCCGTCTTTCATGCCTTCGGTTTCGCGATTGGGACTGGCCACCGAACCGGAATCGAGGTGATCTCGACCGATCACCACGGGCGCCTTCAGTTCGCCGCGCGCCACCATTTCATTGAACGCCAGTCCGACCTTCGCGCGCTCGCCCAGACCGATCCAGCAGATCCGCGCCGGCAGCCCCTGAAACTTGATGCGCTCGGCGGCCATGTCCAGCCAGCGATGGAGCGAGGCGTTGCCGGGCAGGAGTTCGCGCACTTTGGCGTCGGTGGCATGGATGTCCGCGGGGTCGCCAGAAAGCGCGGCCCAGCGGAACGGCCCGATGCCGCGACAGAAGAGCGGCCGGATGTATGCCGGCACAAACCCTGGGAAGGCGAAGGCGTTTGCCACTCCTTCATCCTTAGCCATCTGGCGGATGTTGTTGCCGTAGTCGAAGGTGGGGATGCCCGCTTCCTGCAAGGCGAGCATGGCCCTGACTTGCACCGCCATGGATTGCTTGGCGGCGCGGATCACCGCTGGCGGGTCGCTCTGGCGCAGCTGCGCGGCCCGTTCCAGGGACCAGCCGGCGGGCAGGTAGCCGTTCAGGGGATCATGCGCACTGGTCTGGTCGGTGACCAGATCAGGGCGCGCGAGCAAATCGCCCGCGGCGACGCGCCGGGCAATTTCCGGGAATACCTCGGCGGCGTTGCCCAGCAAGCCGACCGAGACGGCTCGCCCGTGCGCCATGGCGGTGTGAATGATGGCCAGAGCTTCGGCCAGTGTACGCGCGGAACGATCGAGGTAACCGGTGCGCAGGCGAAAGTCGATGCGCGTGGGATCACATTCCACCGCCAGCATCAGCGCCCCCGCCATGGTGGCCGCCAAGGGCTGCGCTCCGCCCATGCCGCCCAGGCCGGCGGTAAGGATCCAGCGGCCGGAAAGTGAACCACCGTAGTGTTGCCGTCCAGCTTCGGCAAAGGTCTCGTAGGTACCTTGCACGATGCCCTGGCTGCCGATGTAGATCCACGATCCAGCGGTCATTTGCCCGAACATCATCAAGCCCTGGCGATCGAGCTCGTGAAAATGCTCCCAGGTGGCCCAGTGGGGCACCAGATTCGAGTTGGCGATGAGCACGCGGGGCGCGTCGGCATGAGTCTTGAACACACCGACCGGTTTGCCGCTTTGAATCAGCAGGGTTTCGTCGGCTTCGAGGTCCCGCAGGCACGCGACGATCCGATCGAAACAGCGCCAATCGCGCGCCGCGCGCCCAATGCCGCCATAGACCACGAGTTCCTGGGGCCGCTCCGCCACCTCGGGGTCGAGGTTGTTCATGAGCATGCGCAGCGGTGCTTCGGTGAGCCACGATTTGGCGCTCAAGCTGCTGCCGCGCGGCGCACGAATCACTCGGTCGGGGTCGAAACGCGGATCGGCTTGGCCTTGGTCCATGATCTGCTCCTGCTCACTCAGAGGTCGCTGGTCTGTCGTCCATCCGCGAACGCCAAAAACCAGAGCCTTCAACGCCACGGGGACGATTGATTGACAGCGCCCAAGCACTGTCCTAGATTGTGCCCATGCCCTTGCCCAAACCGATCACCGCGATCGTTTTCGACGCCTACGGCACGCTTTTCGACGTGCACTCGGTGGTGGCCAGGTGCGACGCGCTTTTTCCCGGCCAAGGCCAGGCGCTGTCGCTTAGCTGGCGCGAGAAGCAGCTTCAGTACACCTGGCTCAGGAGCCTCATGGGCCGCTACCAGGATTTCGCGCAGCTCACCCGCGCCGCGCTGTATTGGGCGGCCGAGGCCCGCGGCCTGGAACTCGCGCCGGAAGCGGCCACGCGCCTCCTCGATGCGTATCTGAAGCTCGCACCCTACCCCGAAGTGCCGGCCGCGCTGGCAGCACTTGCCGCGCGCCCCAGAGCCATCCTGTCCAACGGCACGCGCGCCATGCTCGAGCCGCTGGCGGCGTATTCCGGGCTCGCTCAATACCTTGACGCCATTTTGAGTGTCGAAGCTGTGGGTATCTACAAACCCGACCCGCGCGTTTATGGTCTGGCGACCGAGCACTACCGCTGCCCCGCCGATGAAATCCTGTTCGTCTCCGCCAACGGTTGGGACGCGGCCGGCGCCAAGAGCTTCGGGTTCGCGACCGTCTGGGTCAACCGCGCCGGTGCCCCGCTGGAACAACTCGGCGCGGTGCCCGATGCCATCGTCGCCGATCTCGCCGGTCTGCCCCCGCTGCTGCCAGCCAATTAACGCCACGGAGGTATCGATCAGACTCGTCACCGCGGCCTTCGCCGGTGTCGCCGGTTTGATCAACGCCGCCCTAACCGCCCAGCACCGTGCGCGGATCGACGAAGGCATAGCCCAGCGCCTCGGCGACCCCGGCGCAAGTCACCTGGCCGGCATGAACATTCAGACCGTTGGCCAGGTGCCGGTCGTCGATCAGCGCCTTGCGCCAACCCTTGTCGGCCAGCGCCAGCACAAAGGGAAGGGTGGCGTTATTGAGCGCGTAGGTCGAGGTGCGCGGCACCGCGCCGGGCATGTTGGCGACACAGTAATGCACCACGCCATCGACCAAGTAGGTCGGCGCGGCATGGGTGGTGGCGTGCGCGGTCTCGAAACAGCCGCCCTGGTCGATGGCCACGTCCACCACCACCGCGCCGGGGCGCATCGCCTGCACCATGGCTCGGCTCACCAGCTTGGGCGCGGCCGCGCCAGGGATCAGTACGCCGCCGATCACCGCCGCGGCGCTGGTGACTTCCGCTTCGATGGCGGCGGCATTGGAGGCTAGAGTACGGATGCGGGTGCCGAACTGCCGCACCAAGGCGCGCAGGACATCAACCGAGCGGTCGATCACCACCACCTCGGCGCCCAGGCCCACGGCCATCAGCGTGGCATTGGCACCGACCACCCCGCCGCCCAGGATCACTACCTTGGCGTTGTCCACACCGGGCACGCCGCCCAGCAGTACGCCCATGCCCCCGGCTTCGCGCTCCAGGCAGCGCGCCGCGGCCTGGATGGACATGCGCCCCGCCACCTCGGACATCGGCGCCAGAAGCGGCAAGCCGCCCGCCGAGGAGGTCACGGTTTCGTAGGCGATGCAGGTCGCGCCGCTGGCGACGAGTTCCTGCGTTTGCGCCGCGTCAGGCGCCAAATGCAAGTAGGTGAACAGCACCTGACCGGGGCGCAGACGGCGTCTTTCCTCGGCTTGGGGCTCTTTCACCTTGACGATCATAGCGGCTTGCGCGAACACTTCGGCGGCGCTGTCCTGCACCCTTGCGCCGGCCTTGCGGTATTCCTCGTCGCTGGCGCCGATGCCGGCTCCGGCCTTGGCTTCCACCAGCACTTGGTGACCGTGCTGGACGACCTCGCGCACCGAAGCCGGCGTCAGCCCGACGCGGTATTCATGGTTCTTGATCTCCTTGGGTACACCGATCAGCATCGCTCCTCCATACACATCTCTTGGACGGCTCCGGCGGCCGGGCGAAAGGCGCGCACCGGTCGGGCGCCCACGTTCCACCGGGCGGAAAAGGGGGCAAGCTTAAACCCGGCCCAGGCCTTTGTATATGCTTCGGGCGCCATACTCCACGGCACTTGCGACATCGCCGCGAAAAGCGCGGTTCACGCGCTACAATATTGCGCTTGCCCAAACCCCATACGCCATGCGACCTGAACGCTTCCTCACGCTCAACATCACCTGCCCGGACCGCCCGGGCATCATCGCCGCCGTAGCGGGATTCATCGCCAGCCATGGCGGATCGATCGCCGAAGCGAATTACCACCAAGCCGACGGTGTGTTCTTCATGCGCCAAGAAATCGACGCCGCCTCACTGCCGTTTGGCCTCGACGAATTGCGCGTGCGCTTCGCCCCGCTCGCCGCGGAATACCACATGGACTGGGGCATCACCGATTCGGCGGTACCCAAACGCATGGTCATTCTGGTGAGCAAGCACGACCATTGCCTCAACGACCTTCTGTACCGCTGGCGCGCCAAGGATCTCAAGTTCGACATTCCTTGCGTGATTTCCAATCACCTCGATCTGCAGGGGTTTGTCGAATGGCACGGCATTCCCTTTCATCATGTGGCGATGACGGCGGACGACAAGGCCGAGGGCTTTCGCGAAGTCCGCCGCATTTTCGAGGCCCACCGCGGCGACCTGATGGTACTGGCGCGATTCATGCAGATCCTGCCGCCGGAACTATGCGAGGCCTATCCCAATCGCATCATCAACATCCACCACAGTTTTCTGCCCTCCTTCGCCGGCGCCCGGCCCTACCATCAGGCTTACGAGCGTGGTGTCAAGCTGATCGGCGCCACCTGCCACTACGTCACCAGCGAACTCGACGCCGGCCCGATCATCGAGCAGGACGTCGTCCGCATCGATCACAGCGACCATGTGGAGGATGTGGTGCGATACGGCAAGGAAGTGGAGCGCTCGGTACTGGCCCGGGGCGTGCGCTACCATATCGAAGACCGCGTCCTGGTGCATGGCCACAAAACGGTGGTGTTCAAGTAGCAGATCGCCCTCAAGCGTCGCCCGAATCGGCCGTTAAGGGCTGATGGGAACCGATGTCTCCAGCATAGCCGCTCTTGCCACCCAGCTCGCGAACATTCGCAACGAGCAGGCGATCGGCATTGCCGTGCTCAAGAAGGCCCTGGACATCGAGAAGAACAGCGCCGCGATCATGTTGCAAGCGCTGGAGGCGACCGGCCCGGCCGCGGTGACCAGCAGCCTGGGCGCACGCATCGACACCTACGCTTGAGCGGCAGGTCGGTGCAGCTTTAGCCGCGATACGGCACAGCCCAACGTCCCAAGCTTCGGTTCGTTCCAGACCCTTCGCGGGCATGCCCGTTCCAACTGCGGCGCTGGTTTCGCTCTGAGGGCGGAGCGAATAGCCGTGCCGCGCAGGGCCAAACTTCCCTGCTCGCTCAAAAAAATAACTCATTTGCCTATTGCAAATGCGAACCGTTCGCATTACGATTCGCGCTGTCTTGGCACAAGAAGTTCCCGCAGACGAGGAAAGGAGCGCGCCATGCCGACGCCGAAAGCAACCCGACCAGCCCCGGCTACCGCCAATCCAGGGCAGCCTGCCGAGCCAGAAATCCGGTCCTTGCCCGCAGACTTCTGGCTCGCCGGCCCACCACCCAGGCTGCTTTGGCAAACCGTGGGCACAGGCGCGATGCGTATCGCCTATGCCCGCCCTTTGCCGGAAATGTTGTCTTGACTCGAAAAACCCATCCACATCCGAGAAAACCAATGTCCACACCAAAAAAACTCCTTTGCGCCCTGGCCCTAGGCGCCCTGCTCGCCGGCCCGGCCCTGGCCCTCGAATACCCCATCGGCGTGCCGCAACACCGCGCCGGCATGGAAATCGCCGCGGTGTATTTGCAGCCGGTAGAAATGGAACCCGACGGCATGATGCGAAAAGCGGCCGAGTCGGACGTGCACATCGAAGCCGACATCCACGCCCTCTCCAATAACCCCAATGGGTTCGAGGAAGGCGCGTGGATTCCTTATCTCGTGGTCAAGTACGAGGTCAGCAAGATCGGCGGCGACTTCAAAGTAGCCGGTGAATTCATGCCCATGGTGGCCAACGATGGGCCGCATTACGGCGACAACATCAAGCTTTCCGGGCCAGGCAAATACAAGGTGAAATACAGCATCCTGCCGCCCTCGGAAAACAAACACGCCCACTTCGGCCGGCATACCGACCGTTCCACCGGTGTCCGCCCCTGGTTCAAGCCCTTCGAGGTCGAGTACGAGTTCACCTATGTCGGCATCGGCAAGAAGGGCGGGTACTGAGATGCGTCGTCTCCCCCTCGCCGCGGCCTTGCTGGCCCTGGGCATGAGCTTCCAGGCCAGCGCCAAGGACGACGCGCTCTTGCAGCAGCTTTTGCAGCGCCTCGATCGCCTGGAAGCGCGCAATGCCGAACTCGAAAAGGAAGTGAAGACGCTCAAGGGCGAACGCGAGGCCATGGGCAAAGGCCTGGAAAGCGAGCGCATTTCGCAATACGAGCCGGAAATCACCGCGCGCCTGAAGGCGGTGGAAAAAGACGTGCTGGACATGAAAAAGCCCGCCAAGCTCGCCGAGAAGCTCGATGGCGTCGCTGTAGGCGCCAGTCTCGTCACCGTGGCGCAGGGCGTTTCCGGCCTGCCGGAAGGCGCCCAAGGCGGGAGTCAGCTCAACTACCGCGCCGACGTCACCGTGGAGCTGCCGCTCGAACAATGGGGTGGCGTCGAGCACAAACTCTTCGGCCACGTGCGCATTGGCCAAGGACTGGGCCTCAACACCAGCTTGGGCAACCTCACCCACTTCGCCAGCGCCCCCAATGCCGTGGCCTTCCGCGCCAGCGGCGCCTCGCCCGACGATTCGGTGGCGGTGCTGGGCCAGGCCTGGTATCAAGCCGCCATTCCGCTGCCGTTCGGCGGCTTCAAGCAGTATTCAAAAGAAAAGCTCGAACTGACCTTTGGCAAGATGGATATCTTCGGCTTTTTCGACCAGAACGATGCCGCCGCCGACGAAGCCACACAGTTTCTCAACTCGGTATTCGTCCACAACCCGCTCTTGGATGCCGGCGGCGAAGTGGGTGTCGATGCCAACGGTTTTCAGCCCGGATTTATCGCCTCTTACCTCAACGAGACCAACAAGACCGAGCCCTGGCGGGTGACGCTGGGCGTGTTCGGCGCTGGCGACGAAGGCTCGAATTACCAGCGCAGCCTTTCGGCGCCTTTGCTGATGCTGCAAGCGGAAAAACACTTGCGACTCTTCGGCGGTCTGGGCGGCAACTACCGTGCGTACGCCTGGAGCCGCGACCGCGCGGCCCGGCTCGACGGCACGGGCACCGAGCGCCACAGCGGCTGGGGGGTTTCGATCGATCAGCGGGTCGATGAAGGCATCACGCTGTTTGCGCGCTACGGCCATTTGCTCAAAGGCGATTTGCCCTTCCGCCAAGCCTTGGCGGCCGGCGCGGAATTCAACGGCTCCTCCTGGGGACGCGGCGCCGATGCCTTGGGGCTGGGCTGGGCCTGGCTCAAGGCGAGTAGCGCTTACCGGGAACTGGGCAGCGGCGGCGACCTCGATGGCGACGGCGTGCTGGACTTTGCTTTCGCACCCGCCGGAGCGGAACGTGTGGCCGAGCTTTATTACCGCTATCGCCTGACACCGCAGTTCGAGATCAGCCCCGACTTGCAATGGATACGCCGCGGTGGCGCCAACCCAGAGGCCAAGGACGTGAAAGTCTTCGGTCTGCGCGCCAGTCTGAGCTATTGATCGATATGGCCTGGACCCTACGTACCGCACTACGCCTCGCCCTG
The DNA here is from genome assembly GCA_016192065.1 of Betaproteobacteria bacterium. Taxonomy (GTDB): domain Bacteria; phylum Pseudomonadota; class Gammaproteobacteria; order Burkholderiales; family Casimicrobiaceae; genus JACPUX01. The sequence goes on along the minus strand of JACPUX010000052.1, from coordinate 11,170 downwards.
GGCCTGCTTCTGTCTTTTGCGGCACGGGCCGCGGAGCCGCCCACTTTTGTGCTGGTGATGTTCGACGGCCGCCTGCAACCGGAAGTCATCGAGGTGCCGGCCAAAACGAAGTTTCGCCTGGAGATTCGCAACCAGGGCAAAAGCGCCGCCGAATTCGAAAGCCTCGAGTTGCGCAAAGAATCGGTGCTCGCGCCGGGGGTCACGCGCACCCTGGTCTTCGCGCCCTTGCAACCCGGTAGCTATAACTTCTTCGACGAATTCCACCCTGCCACGGCGCAGGGTCGGATCGTCGCCAAATGAGGCTGCGCCCATGGGTAACGCGTTTTTTGTGGTCTGGCGCGAAAGCCTCGAAGCGCTGCTGATCGCCGGCATCCTGTTCGCCTGGCTCAAGGTGAACGACCGCAGCGGCAAAGGCCGTCGCGCGCTCTACTTGGGCCTGGCCGCAGGTGTGGCGTTAGCCTTCTTGCTCGGCTGGGCGCTGGTCTCGGTGCAAGACGAGCTCACCGGCCAAGCGCTGGAAGCGTTCCAGACCGTGGCGCTGCTACTCGCCGCAGCCCTCATCACCCAGATGGTGTTGTGGATGCACCACCACGGCCGCGAGTTTCGCAGCCGTTTGCAGGGTGAATTGAGCCGGGCCCAGGAGCGTGCCGGCACGCTGGGCATCGCCGCGGTCGCGGCGCTGGCGGTGGCCCGCGAAGGCGCGGAGACGGTGATCTTTCTTTACGGCCTGGCGCAAAGCGGCGCAATCCAAGCACTGGCCTTGGGCGCATTGGCGGGCTTGCTCGCAGCGCTGGCGACCGCCTGGCTCGCATCGAAAAGCCTCACCCGATTGCGGTTGCCTGTGCTGCTGCGGCTGTCCTCGGTGCTGCTCCTGGTGCTGGCTTCGTCTTTGCTGGTCGCCGCAGTGGACCGCATGATCGGCGCCGATTGGCTGCCCGCGCTGGTGGATCCGATCTGGGACGCCCGTTCCTTGCTGGATGATGGCACGACCTTAGGCAAACTCCTCGCCGACTTCTCCGGCTACCGTGCCCGCCCGGCGCTGACCACCTTGCTCATCTGGAGCGCCTATTGGCTCCTGGTGCTGGCACTTTATCGACGCCGCCAAAGTGACTGAGCTCGCGCTTCCTCTACCCCCCTCGCCCGAGAGCGGCCGACTGGCCGCCTTCGGGCTTTTTTTGCGCCGGCATCGCCGCCTGCTGGGGGGGGTGCAGTGGAGTGTCGTGGCGATCTACGCCTTTCTGGTCGTGGTCCCCGCTTTCCTGCCCTTGCCGGCGCAGAGCGCACATCTTTGGGACAACCTGCGCTTGTTCGCGCAGTTCGTTTTTTGGGGGCTGTGGTGGCCGGGCGTCATGATCGCCACGGTACTCCTGGGCCGGATGTGGTGCGGGCTTCTGTGCCCCGAAGGATTTCTATCCGAATGGGCCAGCGCCCGCGGGCGCGGCCGCGCCTTGCCGCGTTGGTTGAAATGGCCGGGTTGGCCCTTCGTCGCTTTCGTGGCCACCACGGTGTACGGGCAATTGGTGAGCGTGTACGAATATCCGCAAGCCGCGCTTCTGGTACTAGGCGGCTCCACTGTAGCGGCGGTGATCATCGGTCTTTTGTACGGTCGGGAGAAGCGCATCTGGTGCCGCTATCTTTGCCCAGCATCGGGGGTTTTTGCGGTGCTCGCCAAGATCGCGCCGCTGCATTACCGGGTTGATCGCGAAGCCTGGTCGCAGTATCGCGGACCGGTTATTCCCATCAACTGCGCGCCTCTAGTCGATGTGCGCCGTATGCACAGCGCTTCGGAATGCCACGCTTGCGGCCGCTGCGCGGGTCAGCGCGATGCCGTGCAACTGGCGGCGCGCTCACCCTTTGCCGAAGTGCTGGACCGAAATGCGCCCGCGCGCACCGCCGAGGCCGTCACGCTCTTGTTCGGCGTGCTGGGTGTTGCCACCGCGGCCTTTCAATGGACGGTGAGCCCCTGGTTTCGCGATCTCAAACTCGCGCTGGCCGAGTGGCTGGTCGAGCGCGAAGTTTTTGCCCTTCTGCAGAGCAACGCTCCATGGTGGCTCTTGACCCACTACCCGCAAGCCAACGACCTTTTCACTTGGCTTGACGGTGGGCTGATCATCGCCTATCTCTTGGGCGGCGGCTTTGCCCTGGGCGCCGTTTTGGGCCTGGGGCCATGGCTGGCGGCGCGCCTGGTAAACACCGCCAGTTTGACCTGGCAGCGGCTCACACTTGCGCTCACGCCCTTGGCCGCCACCAGCGTCATCCTGGGTCTATCCATGCTCACGGTGACTCATCTCAAAGCCGAGCACCTGTGGTTGGGGTGGCTGCCCGCGTTTCGTATCGCCTTGCTGAGTCTTGGCGGCCTTGCCTCGCTTTGGCTCAGCTTGGCTCTGCTTCGCACCGCCGCGGCCAGTCGGACGAGACAAGCGCTGGCTTTGGCAGCCCTCCTTATGCCCATCCTCTTGATGACCGCGCTTTGGAGTCTGGTCCTTTTCGTTTGGTGAGGGCCGATGATCGACACGCCAAAAAACTGCCTTCAACACCCTCGTCTTCGGCGCCGTTGCGAACATGCGCAAGCTCGGTCAACCAAGAGAGAACCGAAGGCCGCCCGATCCCATTCCAATTGCGGCGCCTCTACCGGGCGCCGACCCAGCCAGCCGCGCGCCAGCCAAAAACGTCAAAAAATGATGGAAGAGAGTCGCCCATGCCATTCCTCGATGCGCAACGCCGGCAGCGTTTGCCCTTCACTCCCCGCCCCTTGCCGCTGGCCGTCCTATTGAGCCTCACCCTGGCCACACCGGTTCTGGCCGCCGAACAGCAATTGCCCACGGTTCACGTGGAGGCCAGCGCCGAAAAATCGGCGAAGGACACCTACCAGGCCACCACCACCAAAATTGGCAAAGGCAAACAGGAGTTGCGAGACATACCGCAATCGGTGACCGTAGTCACCGAGAAACTGCTCGATGATCGCAATCTCGACACCCTCAAGGATGCCTTGCACAGCACCGCCGGCATCAGTTTTCTGGCGGCCGAAGGCGGCGAGGAGGATATTCGCCTGCGCGGCTTTTCACTGCAAGCCAGCGGCGACATTTTCGTCGATGGCCTGCGCGATCCGGCGTTTTATGAGCGCGACACCTTCAATTACGACCGCCTCGAAGTATTGCGCGGATCGGCCTCTATGCTCTTCGGACGCGGGTCCACTGGTGGCGTGGTCAACCAGGTGAGCAAAGAACCTTTTCTGATGAATCAGAATGAAGTCACCGCGACCGTCGGCAGCGGCAATTACCAGCGCCTCGAAGGCGACCTCAACCGCAAGATCGGCGATAACGCCGCGCTTCGCGTCGCGGGGATGTGGAACACCTCCGATGCCTACGGCCAGTACGGCGCCGGCCTCGACAAAAAAGGCATTGCTCCGTCGCTGCGCCTGGGCATAGGGACCGCCAATGAATTCCTGGTGAGTTACTACTACCTCGACAATCACAACGGCGTCCACTACGGCATGCCCTGGTTGACTCCCCAGCCTGGCGCCACCCACCGCGTGCTGGTGCCGGTCGATCCGCGCAACTACTACGGCATGGCCAGCGACTACAACGCCGGAACCGCGCAGTACGCAACGCTGGGGCATATCCATCGCTTCGCTGGCGGCGGCGAACTCAAGACCACGCTGCGCGCCGGCAGCTTCGAGCGCGATCAACGCGCCAGCGCCATACGCTTTTGCACGCGCAGCGTCAACGCCAACACCGGCGTGGTCACCAACCCGGATTGTCCGAGCAGTGTGACCGGCGAAAACATCGGCGACGGAACCATCCTGACCCGCGGCAGCAACAACAAGATCATGGATCTGGACACCCGGCTCTTGCAAAGCGATTACAGCGGCAAGTTCAATTGGTTCGGTCTCGGGCATGCCGTGCTCGCGGGCGTCGACCTCGCTGACGATGATTTCACGGGTTACACCCCCGGTCTGCCCACCGGGGTGACGCTCAGCAAACCCAGAACCACACTTGGCATGCCCGATGATGGCGCCAGCGTCGACGAATCGCTGCGGCTGAGGCTCAAGAATCGCGATTTCGCCTCCACCTCGTCGGGGGTGTATTTCCAGGACATGATTCAGGTCGGTCCGGAATGGAAAGTTCTTGCCGGGCTGCGCTGGGACCATTTCCAAGGCGACTATCGCAGCTTTGGCACCAGCGGTGCGACGGCTGGGGAAATCACCGCCACACGCGGGCGCAGCGACTCTTTGTGGAGCAAACGATTCGGTCTGCTCTTCCAGCCCACGCCGCTTTCGTCTTATCACTTCTCCTACGGCACATCCTTCAACACCTCCGGTGACACCTACCAGTACGACGCCCTGGGTTCGAACACGCCGCCCGAAGGCAGTCGCAACATCGAACTGGGCGCCAAATTCGACACCGAAAGCGGCGATCTGAGCCTGCGCTTCGCGCTATTCCATTCCACCAAATACAACGAGCGCAATCGCGACGAGGAGTCGGTGAGCCCGACCAATTACCTGCTCTCCGGCGCGCGCCACGCTGCCGGGCTGGAGGTGGACGTTGCCGGTCGCCTCGGGAGCAGCGTCGAAGTTTACTTATCCTACGCCTGGATCCCCTCGGCAAGAATTGACAAAGGCGCTTCCGACGGCACCACTCTGCTCTCCGGCGAACTGGTCGGCGCGCGCCCTGGTCTCACGCCCAAACACGCCGGCACGGTCTGGGCCACTTGGCAGATCGACGACAAGTGGCGATTGGGCGGCGGCCTCAACTTGCGCGGTTCGCAGTCGCCGCAGCAAGCCCCGGCGATCAAGGCGCCCGGCTACGCCACCGCGGACTTGATGGCCGAATACGCAATTGCGCGCGACCTCAAACTCAAACTCAACGTGACCAACGTGACCAACAAGCTCTTTGCCGATTACCTCTACCGCGGCCATTACGTCATGGGTGCGCCGCGCACGGTGCAATTGAGCGCGAACTACAAGTTCTGAACGCTTCCGAGAGAACGCTTGAACCTCGTCGGGGCGCCTGACGCCCCCACTTTTCACCCCGCGCCGCGGCGCATCCCCGTATGAATCGCGGTGCCACCGGAGATTTTTATGAATCGTCGATCTTTTTTGCTGCAAATGACTTCCGTCCTCGGCGCGGCGGCACTCGCCCCGGTCGCTTTGGCCGAGGCTGGCACCAGCCTACTGCGCGTCGGCGGCGGCTGGCGCATGAACGAGCGCGACTTCCAAGTGGGCGCATTGCGCATCGACTGGAGCCGCGGCGTGGTCAATCTGGAGTTCGCCATCCATACACCCAGCCTGCCGCACGCCATCGTCCCCGAACCGGGGGGCGGTTTTCTTGCGGTCGCCACCCGCCCGGGCACTTGGCTGCTGCGCGTCGATGCCCAAGGGCAGGTCGTTCACCGGCTCCACATGGCCGACGAGGGCGATGCACGCACCCTCGACGGCCATGTCATCGCCAGCAACGACGGGCGGTGGCTATTCACCGGCGAAACGGACCGCCAGACCGGTGCCGGCTGGTTCAGTGTTCGCGATGCGCGCCACTTACGCAAAGTGGCGGAACATCGGACTCAGGGGATCGATCCGCACCAGATTCTGGTCGACGCCGAGGGTCAGTTGCTGATCGCCAATGGCGGCATTCCGCGCACGCCCTTGGGCCAAAAGCGCAACCTTGAAGAGATGGATCCCAAGCTGGTGCGCGTGAATCCACAAAACGGCGAAAAGCTGGGCGAATGGTCCTTGCGCGACAAGCGCCTGAGCCCGCATCACATTGCCTGGAATCGTCCGATTGCGGGTGATGCGCCGCGACTGCTGGGTATCGGCCTGCAAGCCGAACACGATGAACCCCATCAGCGCCACCAAGCCCCGCTGCTGGCCGTTTGGGACGGCAAAGAACTGAAGCTGCCCACCCACGTGGTCGCCAAGGGCTATGCCGGCGACGTTGCCGCCGGACCTAACGGTGGCTTCGTGCTGACCGCGCAGCACGCCAACCGGATCGTGCTGTGGCAACCCCATGAAGCCGGCGAACTGAAGACCATCGGCGAAGTACAAAACCCTTGTGGTCTATGGACACTGGAAGGCGCCCCGGGGGTCATCGTCGGCGGCGGCCTGGGCGTGGCCCGCTGGCACCCGACCGAGCCCGCCAGAATGCTGCGCTGGCCCGGTGGCATGGCGGCTGGGAATCATTGGGCTCAATTGACGACCTGAAACCGGGTCCGCCTGTTGACGCGCGCATCGGTGGCAACTGCCTGCCCAAAGGGCGGGTATCGGGTAGAAGCCGTCATCGCGCTGAGCGACCCGCCTTCGTATTGGACCGCCGACGAAACTCGGCGGGAAGAATTCCCTGGTCCGTGACACAGCCGTTCCTGAATAATCGGCGGCATTTGCCACCACCTTCCGTAGGCTCCCCTGCGGCGGCGGGGCACCGAAAACATTCAGGATGGAGTTGTCTCGATGCACACCATGCCCCCTTTTTGGCCGCGCCGCCAGGCGAACCTCCTGCTGGCCGCCTTGGCCGCAGTTTTTCCCTTCGCCTGCGCTTTGGCTGGGCCAGTTGCACAGACCTTGGACCCGATCGATGTCGTCGGCACGACGCCCTTGGCAGGGGTCGGCGTGCCGCGCCAAGAGCTTCCAGCCAACGTTCTGACCCTCAAGGAGCGCCAACTCGCGGAGCAAGCTGCGGTGGGCCTTGCCGAAGCGCTGGGACGGCATTTGCCCAGCGTCTATTTGAATGAAATCCAAGGCAATCCCTATCAGGCGGACTTGAACTATCGCGGCTTCACCGCCTCGCCTCTCCTGGGCACGGCGCAGGGGCTTTCGGTCTATCTTGACGGCGTGCGTGTCAACGAAGCCTTCGGCGATACCGTGAATTGGGATTTGCTCCCGACTTCGGCCATTGCGGGCGTCGAGCTGTTTCCGGGTTCAAACCCGATCTTTGGGCTCAACACGCTGGGTGGGGCCTTGGCCATACACACCAAGAGCGGCTTTTCGCATCCCGGGGGCAAGCTGGAATTTTCCTCGGGCAGCTTCGCGCGAGGCCGCGCCGAGGTGGAATACGGCGGCAACGACGGAAGCTTGGCATGGTATGTCGCGGGCAGCGCTTTTCGCGAGGATGGTTGGCGCGAGTTCTCGCCTTCGGAGGTGGGTCAACTCTATGTCAAGCTATCGCGCCAGAGCGCGCGGACCAAGTTGGACTTGAGCCTGAACCACGCCGATAGCGCACTGGTCGGCAATGGGCTGGCCCCCGAGTCGATGATCGCGGGTGGGCGAGAACGGGTTTTTTCGCACCCGGATGAAACCCGCAATCACCTGACCCAAGTCGCTCTCCAGGGAGAACTTTGGCTCTCCGATCTGACCAGTCTTTCCGGCAACGTCTATCACCGTCGCACGCGCAGCAGCACGCTCAACGGCGATATCAGCGACGAATACGAAGACGATTACGAATCTTGGCTCGATGCCGGCAGCCCGCCCGAAGACGCGCCGCACACCGGTGTGAACAATCGCACCCACACGTTGCAGCGCACCAGCGGCGGCGCCCTGCAGTGGAATCTGCGCGGCGATCGTCACCGCTGGGTTCTCGGCGCGTCCTTCGATCAAGCGCGCATGAATTTTCGGCAGACCGAGCAAGAGGGCCATCTCGACGAATCGCGTGGGGTCACCGGCAATCTCGAGGACATCGAAACCGCCAATGAACTACGCGGCACGACACGAACCGCGAGCCTCTACCTCACCGATACGATGGCGCTCAGCGACGCCTTACATTTGACGGCGTCGGCACGCTACAACCGCAGCCACGTGCACACGGTCGACGAGCACAACCGGGGTGCGGGCAATCTCGACGGCGACCATCGTTACCGGCGATTGAATCCGGCTTTGGGATTGACCTGGCAAGCCACGCCGGCGGTCAACGCCTACGCAGGTTTCAGCCAGGGCAACCGAATTCCTTCGCCGATCGAGCTGGGCTGCGCGGATCGGAACAACCCCTGCTCGCTTCCAAACGCCATGGCCGCGGACCCCTATCTCAAACAGGTTGTTGCGCGCACCTTCGAGGCCGGTTTGCGCGGCAAGAGCGAAGACAAGTTGCGGTGGAATGCCGGAATCTTCCGCACGGTCAACCGTGACGACATCTTGTTTGTCGGCACCGGAGGCAGCCTGGGCTATTTCACCAACTTCGGCAAGACCGAGCGCAAGGGACTGGAGCTCGGTCTTGCCGGCCGCAGCCACAGTGTCGAATGGCATTTGAACTACAGCTGGCTGCGAGCGGAATTCGGTAGCGAAGCCTGCCTGCTGGCGGAAAACAACAGCACCCGAGGTAGCCGTAGCGAGTGTACGGCCGAAGGGCAGGACGACGAGATTTTGGTTCAGCGTGGCGACCGTCTGCCGGGCCTGCCGGAGCACAGTATGAAGCTGGGTCTCACTTGGCAGTTGAGCGACACTTGGCGCTTGAGCGGTGACCTTCAGGCCTACTCGCGGCAATATGCTCGCGGCAACGAAAACAACCGGCACCGCAGCGGCGGCAGCACGGACGCTTTCGGCAACGAACGGCACTTCGCCGGGAATGGCCGTCTGCCCGGCTATGCGGTTCTCAATCTGAACCTCGAGGCCAAACTGAGCCCCACTTGGAGCTTGTTCGCCAAAATCACCAATGTCTTCGATCGGCGCTACGCAAGCGCCGCGGCTCTGGCCGAAAATCCGTTTCAAGGCGCCGGCGGCGGTTTCGACAGCGACCCCGAGAATTGGCGGCGCGAACCATTCGTCGCACCTGGTGCGCCCCGCGCCGCCTGGCTGGGCATCCGCTACGTCTTCGCGCCAAGCGGCGAGCGCTAGCCCGCATCGAGTTAGCGCGGACGGTCCAGTTTTTGCAACGCGAAGACCTTGACCGAGGAGGTAGCACCCGCCCTCACTTGCCAACCCAAAGAAATCCCTTCCATCGGATCGCCTATCGTGGACCTCAGAAGAAGGCTGGTCGCATACTTGGGCGCGCTGCTCGGCGCGCTATTTCTGATGACGCTGCTGGTCAGCTTCCATTCTCTGCGCGGCGACATCGCCGCCGAAATCGAATCTTCCGAGCGTCTGGTCGGCATCCTGCTGGAGGCCCATCGGCTCAGCCGCGATGCGGTCACGCCCAGAGAACTGGCTCAGCTCGAGGCCTTGATCGCGACCGCGCCGCTGCGGCATGTGCGCATCACTGTCGCCGATGCGTCTCCCAAGCGCGAAGCTCCGAATGGCGGCTCGATCGTAAACCACCTGCTCGGTCTAGACTTCGCTCAATCCGAGAAGCCCCACCCCCTGCGGATCGGTGACATCACTCTGGAGGTATCACCCCTACCGGGGTCGGAAATCGGCGAGCGCTTGCGTGACACTGTTCGTTTATGCATCACCCTCCTGCTCTATTCTGGAGCAACGTTGTTGGTGGCCTGGTGGTCGGCGCACCGCGCCCTGTCGCCGGCGCGCGCGCTCGAATCGGGTCTGCGGCGCTTGGCGGAGGGTGAAACAAACGCCGCCCTGCCCCGGCTGCTGCTGCGCGAGTTTCGGCAGATCGCACAGGCGATCGACCAACTGGCCCACGCCCTGGTTACCTCGCGCGCCGCCCAAAAAGCGCTTGCCCGCGATCTCATCCAGATTCAGGAGAACGAAAGGCGGTCGCTCGCCCGTGAACTGCACGACGAGATGGGCCAAACCCTCACCGCCCTGGGCGTTGCCGCAGCCTTCCTCGAACGCAATGCGGCCACCTTGGATCGGGAGCAAATCATCAGCTGCGCCGGCGATCTGCGCCGTGAGTTGCGCGTCGGGGGGGAACAACTGCGCAGCATGCTCAAAACCCTTCGCCCGCACGGGCTCGACGCCGATGGCTTGGCGGGCGCACTGCAAGATCTCGTGGCGAGTTGGCAACAGCGCGGCACCGGAATCGCCTTCGACTTGGATTTGCCCGACCGTTTGCCGCCTGTCAAGGAACACAGCGCGCTGGTTGTCTACCGTGTCGTGCAAGAAGCCCTGACCAACGTGGTCCGGCACAGCGGCGCCAAGACCTGCCGCATCAGATTGTGCCTTGCCCAAGCATCTCTGCAAGTGGCCATCGCGGATGACGGCAAAGGATTGTCGGTGGACGGTCTGGCTCGACGCGGCGGGCTTCTGGGCATCGAGGAGCGGCTGGAGATGCTGGGTGGGCGATTGGATCTCGCGTCGCAACCGGCACGCGGCTTGCTACTCACTGCGCAACTGCCACTCTGCGCGAACCCTGCCGATCTCTATGATCCGTGTCCTGCTCCTTGACGATCATGTCGTCGTACGTACGGGTTACCGTCGGCTCCTCGACGCCGAACCCGACCTCCAAGTGGTGGGCGAAGCCGCAAGTGCCGAGGAGGCAAACGCCCTGGTGCAATGCACCGAGCCAAACGTCGCACTCGTGGATCTCAGCCTCAAGGGCAGCAGCGGCATCGAGGCCATAGGCGGCATGCTGGCGCGTCGGCCGGAGCTCAAAATACTGGTGCTCTCCATGTACGACAGCCCTGGGCACGTCACCCAAGCCTTGCGCGCCGGGGCCCTGGGCTACATGACCAAATTCAGCGACCCGGTGGCCGTCATCGCCGGCATTCGCCGCGTCGCCACCGGCCGCCGCGCCTATTCCCATGAAGTGGCGGAAATACTGGCCCGGGAACAGCATACCGGCGATTGTCCGCTGTCTGACCTGACGCCACGGGAATTCGAAGTGTTGCGCCTTCTGGTCCATGGCGAAACGCCGATCGGCATTGCCACCTCTATGCATCTATCACGCAAGACGATCTTCAACTACCTGTCGATGATCAGGCAGAAGCTCGATACCGACACCGATTTTCAACTGCTGCGTCTTGCCGCCCGGCACGGACTGCTGGAAGAGCGAAGTTTGGCTTCCTGATCCGTGGTGTGGCACGATTGCCAGGTCACTTGCGACCTGGGTCCGATCGTCTTCGCGTCATGCCACGAACTTGATGAGAGCTAGATGGAGGCGTCGGTTGTGCGGGAATTGAAAAGGGGGTAACGATCGGACCCGAGGCGGGGCAACGAGCCTGTCCGGAATTTTGTGTGCGAGGCATATCATGAAGCCTGAAAGGAGCATGTATGCCAAGCAAGACGAGCAAGAAGAAGGCGGCGGTGGAGCTGCCACGTATCCCCAAAGAGGTCATTGACCAGCTGGTGAGCGGG